>JAQBQD010000036.1 GCA_028287185.1 Gemmatimonadota bacterium
GCCTGCACCGCGGCGTGGACGCGTGCGTGGCCCCCAGCGCCGCCGCCGTGGCCGAGGCGGTGGCGTTCGGCATCCCCGCGGAGCGCGTGCACCTGGTGCCGAACGGCGTGGACGTGGACGCCTTCTCCCCCGTGGACTCCGCGGAGAAGGCGGCGCTGCGAGCACGGCTGGGCCTGGGCGCCGGCCCCGTCGTGCTGTACCTGGGCCGCCTGTCCGCCGAGAAGGACCCGGTGAACCTGCTGGATGCATGGAGCGCGGTCGCCGGCGCGCATCCGGACGCCGAGCTCGTCTACGTCGGCGAGGGGCCGGACGAGGCGCGCCTCCGCGCGCGCGTCGAGGAGCTGCGCGCGCCCCGCGTGCGACTGGCGGGCGGCAGCGCCGAGCCGGCCGCCTGGTACCGGGCGGCCGACCTGTTCGCGCTTCCGTCGCGGCACGAGGGGCTGTCCAACTCGCTGCTGGAGGCGGCGGCGTGCGGACTCCCGGTGGTCTCCACCCGCGTCTCGGGTGCCGTGGACCTGTTCGCGCGGGCCGACCTGGGCGAGCTGGTGCCGCCCCGCGACCCGGCCGCGCTGGCCGGCGCCCTGGAGCGCATGCTGGCCGACCCCGGCCGCCGGGCCGCGTGCGGCGCGGCGGCGCGAAATCTCATCGTCCGCGAGCTTGCCGTCGACCGGGTCGCGGCGGCCGTGGAGCGCGTGTACCTCGGCGCGTAGCCGCGCGCCCGACCCGAACCCCCCGGAAGCGAATGTGCGGTATCGGCGGCATCGTGCAGCGCGGGCCCCGCGGCGTGGACGCCGCGGCGCTCGACGCCATGTCCGGGGCCATGCGCGAGCGCGGCCCCGACGACCACGGCCGCTGGCTGGCGCCGGGCGTGGGGCTGGTGCACCGGCGGCTCAGCATCGTGGACCTGAGCCCCGCCGGGCGCTGCCCCATGCCGAACGAGGACGGCAGCGTGCAGGTCACCTTCAACGGCGAGATCTACAACCACCGGCAGCTCCGCGAGCGCCTGCTGGCCCGCGGCCACCGCTTCCGCTCGCACGCCGACACCGAGGTGCTGGTGCACGGCTACGAGGAGTGGGGCGACGGCCTGGTGCGCGAGCTGGACGGGATGTTCGCCCTGGCCGTCTGGGACGCGGCCCGCGAGCGCCTTCTCCTGGCCCGCGACCGCGCCGGCGAGAAGCCGCTGTACTACGCGGCGTCCCCGGACCGCGTGGCCTTCGCGTCGTCGCTGAACGCCGTGGCCGAGGCGCTGGGGGCGGACCGCGAGGTGAACCCCGCCGCCATCCAGTGCTACCTGGCGCACTCCTTCATCCCCGGGCCGCACACGGCGTGGCGCGGGGTGTCCGCGCTGCCCCCCGCGCACCTGGCGGCCTTCGAGCGCGCGACGGGGCGATTCTCCGTCGAGCGCTACTGGGACTTTCCCGCCGAGCGGCCCGCGCGCATGGGGGTGGCGCAGGCGGAGCGCGCGGTGGAGGAGGCGCTGGACGGGAGCGTGCGGGCGCGGCTGGCGGCGGACGTGCCGGTGGGCGCCTTCCTGAGCGGGGGCGTGGACTCGTCCCTGGTGGTGGCCCTGGCCGCGCGGCACGCGCCGGGGCTGTCCACCTTCGCCCTGGGCTTCGACGAACGGGAGCACAGCGAGCTTCCCTACGCCCGCCGGGTGGCGAAGGCGGTGGGCACCGCGCACCACGAGGTGATCGTGCGCGAGGCGGACCTGCTGGACGCCGTGCCGGAGCTGGTGTGGCAGTACGGGCAGCCCTTCGGCGACTCGTCCGCCATCCCCACGCACCTGCTGTCGCGCTTCACCCGCGGCAGCGTGAAGGTGGCGCTCAGCGGCGACGGCGGAGACGAGTCGTTCGCGGGCTACTGGCGGGCGGCGGCGGGGTGGTACGCCGGCATCTACGGACGCGCGCTGCCCACCGGCATCCGGCGCCACGTGGTGCCCCGGGCGGCGGGCGCCCTGGCGTCGGTGGGGCTGGGTGGCGTCGGCGCGCGGGTCTCCGCGCTCAACGAGCTGTCGCTGGCCCGGCCGGGGGCGGGATACACCAACTCCGAGTCGTGGCTGGACGCGCTGGACCGGGTGATGCCCCCCGCCGCGCGCGCGGCGGCCGCCGGGCACGACCCCGTGGCCTGCCGCACCGGGCGCGCGTGGGAGGCCGGGTCGGCTTCGCTGCTGCAGCAGGTGCTGTACGACGACTTCCAGGTGCTCCTGCCCGCCGCGTACCTCACCAAGGTGGACGTCGCCAGCATGGCCGCCTCGCTGGAGGTGCGCGCGCCCTTCCTGGGGCATCCGTTCCTGGAGGCGGCCTGGCGCCTGCCCGACGCCATGAAGCTGCGCCGGGGCCGGCGGAAGTGGCTGCTGAAGCGCATCGCCGCGCGCCACGTGCCGCGCGACGTGATCTACCGCCCCAAGCAGGGCTTCGCGCTGCCGATGGCGGCGTGGTGGCGCGGGCGC
This sequence comes from Gemmatimonadota bacterium, assembly GCA_028287185.1. Classification (GTDB taxonomy): domain Bacteria; phylum Gemmatimonadota; class Gemmatimonadetes; order Longimicrobiales; family Longimicrobiaceae; genus JAQBQD01. Next base: position 2,450 of record JAQBQD010000036.1, read on the forward strand.
CTGCCGCGGGTGCTGACCACGCTGATGGCGGACAGCAGCGCCGTGCGCCACGGGTGGATCGAGGCCGCCCCCGTCCGCGCCGCGCTGGACGAGCACGTGCGCGGCGCGCGCGACCATGCGACCCGCCTGTGGCTGGTGCTCTGGCTGGAGCTGTGGGCGCGCATCACGGTGGACCGCTCCCTTCCGCGCTCGGCCTCCCTCTCGGAGTTCGGATGATGGTGGGCGCGACGTTTCGGGAGGAGCCGTCCGCCGGGGCCGGCGCGCCGACGCGCGATGCCGGCCTCGCGAATCGAGGCGTGGACCCGGCGCGCGCGTCCGCGCCGACCGCCCCGGATGCGGCGGTCGGGGGCGAGGACGCGGACCGGAGGCCCGTGCGCGTCCTCTTCGCCGTGCCCGAGTACCCGCCGCCGGTGGTGGGCGGGCTGGAGCGCCAGGCGCGGGAGCTGGCATCCGCGCTGGCCGCGCGCGGCGTGGAGGTGACGGTGCTGACGAAGCGATTCGCCGACGGCCAGGCCGGGGACGAGCGCGTGGACGGCGTCCGCGTGGTGCGCATCGGCGCGGCCCGCCCGTTCGCGCTCGCCGCCGCGATGGTGCGCCTGCGCGGCGGCTACGACGTGGTGCACCTGCACAACGTGAGCTGGTTCGCCGTGCCCGTCATCGCGGCCGGCAAGATGCTGGGCAAGCCGGTGCTGTCCAAGCTTCCCAACTTTGGCGCCTGGGGCATCCCCGGGCAGGTTTCCCGCCGCATGGGCCGAGTCTGGCTGGCCGCGTTCCGCCGCTCCGACGCCGTGGTGGCGCTTTCCAACGAGAGCCTGGCCGAGCTGGACGCCGTCTCCTACCCCGCCGGCCGGGTCCTGCGCGTCACCAACGGCGTGCGGACGGAGCGCTTCCGCCCCGGCCCGACTGCGCCCGGGGACCGGCTGGAGGTGGTGTTCACGGGGCGGCTGGATCCCGCCAAGGGGCTCGCCGACCTGCTGGAGGTGTGGCCCGCCGTGGTGGCCGCGGTTCCCGGGGCCGTGCTCCGCATCTTCGGGGATGGGCCCATGCGCGCCGAGCTGGCGGCGGGCATCGAGCGGCTGGGCGTGTGGTCGAGCGTGCGGCTGGAGGGGCACGCGGCGGACGTGGCGGCCGTGCTCGCGGGCGGGGACGTGTTCGTGCTCCCCTCGTACGCCGAGGGCAACTCCAACGCGGTGCTGGAAGCGATGGCGGCGGGGCTCCCCGTGGTCAGCACCTTCGCCGGCGGCACGCCCCTTCTCGTGGGCCCGCCCGGCCGCCGCTGGCTCGTCCGGCCCGGCGACCGCGACGGCCTGGGCGCCGCACTGGTGGCGCTTGCGTCCGACGCCGCGACGCGGGCGGAGGCGGGGCGGGCGATGCGCGCGCGCGCCGTGGAGGTCTTCTCCATCGCAGCCGTGGCGGAGCTGTACGAGCGGGTGTACCGCCTGCTCCGGGCCGGGCGCCGCGACGAGGTGGGCGGCGTGGTGTCCCCGGCGTGGATGGAATCGGGAGAATCGGGAGATTCGGGGAATTCGGGGAATTCGGGGAATTCGGGGAATTCGGGGGATTCGGGGGATTCGGGGGATTCGGGGGATTCGGGAGAACCGCTCCGTTCCGTCCGACCCGTGGAGCGGGGCCGGTGAGCGCGGATCCCCGGCCCACGGTGCTCGTGCTCACTGAGTTCTACCTGCCCGCCTACCGGGTGGGCGGGCCCGTGCGCAGCCTGGCGAACCTGGTGGAGCGCCTGGGCGACCGCATCCGCTTCCGCATCGTCGCGACCCCGTTCGACCTGGGCGGCACGGAGCCGCTTCCGGGCATCGTGCCCGATGCGTGGCAGGCGCGGGGACGGGCCGAGGTGACGTACCTCTCCGATCCGTCGTCGCCGGGGCGGGGCCTCGCGGCCCTGCTGGCACGCGAAGCGTACGACGTGCTCTACCTCAACAGCCTGTTCTCGCCCGCGTTCTCGCTGCGGCCGCTGCTGCTGCGCCGGCTGGGGCGCCTTCCCCGCCGGCCGGTGGTGATGGCGCCGCGGGGCCAGCTGTATCCCGGCGCCCTGGCCCAGAAGCGCGCGAAGAAGCGGGCGTTCCTGGCCCTGGCGCGGTTGGGGGGGCTGTACTCGGGCCTGCGCTGGCAGGCCACCACGGACGAGGAGGCGGAACAGGTGCGGCGCTGGTTCGGGCGGGGGGCGGACGTGGTGCGCGCCGGGAACCTGGGCCCGCCCGCCGGCGCGGCGACGGCGGCGGGGAGCGGGCGCACCGCCAAGCGGCCGGGCGAGCTCCGGATCGCCTTCCTGTCGCGCGTCTCGCCCATCAAGAACCTGGACGGCGCGCTCGCCATGGTCGCCGGCGTTCGGGGCAGCGTCGTCCTCGACGTATGGGGGCCGCACGAGGACGCGGCCTTCCTGGCGCGCTGCCGCGCCCTCGCCGGCGGCCTGCCCGGGAACGTCCGTGTGGAGTTTCGCGGGCCCGTCGAGCACGCCGCGGTGGGGCCCCTCCTGGCGGGGTACCACCTCTTCCTGCTTCCCACGCTCAGCGAGAACTTCGGCCACGCAATCGCGGACGCCCTGGCGGCGGGGTGCCCGGTGCTGGTGAGCGACCGCACGCCGTGGCGGGGCCTGGCGGAACGGGAGGCGGGATGGGACGTGCCGCTGGAGCGGCCGGCGGAGTTCACCCGGATCATGCAGGAGTGCGTGGAGATGGACCAGGAGACCTGGAGCCGCTGGTCGGCGGGGGCGCTGAGGCTGGCCGCCGGCGCCGCCGCCGGCCGGGTGGACGAGGAGCGCACGCTGCGGCTCTTCCTGGACACGGCCGCGGGAGCGCGCGCGTGAGCCTGCGCATCCTGCTGCTCTCGCAGTACTACGATCCCGAGCCGTTCAAGGGCGACGCGCTGGGCGGCGGGCTGGTGCGCCGCGGGCACCGGGTGACGGCCGTCACGGGGTTCCCCAACTACCCGCTGGGGCGCACCTACGAGGGCTACCGGCAGCGGCCGTGGCAGTGGGAGCGGCGCCGGGGCGTGCGCGTGCTGCGCCTGCCCATGTATCCCGACCACACGCGCTCCGCCGTGCGGCGGGCCCTCACCTACGGCACCTTCGCGGCGAGCGCGTCCACCCTGGGGCCCGCGCTCTGCGGGCCCCAGGACGTGATGTGGGTCTACCATCCCCCGCTCACCGTCGCCGGACCCGCGCTGGCCATCAGCCGCCTGCGCCGGGTGCCCTTCGTCCTCGAGATCCAGGACCTGTGGCCCGAGACGCTGGCCGCCACCGGCATGGTGGGCAGCCCCCGGCTGCTGGGCGCGGTGGGGCGCGCGGCCATGGCGCTCTACCGCCGGGCGTCCGCCCTGGTGGTGATCTCGGAGGGGTTCAAGCGCAACCTGGCCGCCAAGGGCGTGCCCGCGGACAAGGTCCACGTCATCCCCAACTGGGCCGACGAGGAGGTCTACCGCCCCGTGGCGCCCGATCCCGCGCTGGCGCGCAGGTGGGGCCTGGAGGGCCGCTTCAACGTGATGTTCGGGGGCAACCTGGGCCCCGCGCAGGGCCTGGGCACGGTGCTGGACGCCGCCGACCGGCTGCGCGGGCTGCCCGACGTGCAGCTCGTGCTGGTGGGCGAGGGCGTGGACCGTGAAGGGCTGGAGCGCTCCGCGGCGGAGCGCGGCCTCACGAACGTGCGCTTCCTTCCGCGCCAGCCGCCCGAGGCCATGCCGGCGCTCTACGCGCTGGCGGACGCGCTGCTGCTGCACCTGCGGCGCGACCCGCTCTTCGAGATCACCATCCCGTCCAAGACCCTGGCGTACCTTGCCTGCGGCCGCCCGGTCCTGTGCGCGGTCCCCGGCGACGCCGCGGAGGCGGTGCTGGGCGCGGGCGCGGGCGTGGCCTGCCCGTCCGAGGACCCCGCCGCGCTCGCCGAAGCCGTGCGCACCCTGCACGCGATGCCGTCCCTCCGGCGCGAGGCGATGGGCGCGGCGGGGCGAGCGGCCTACCTCGCCCTCTACTCGCAGGAGGGCGCGATCGGCCGGTACGAAGCGCTCCTCGCGCGGGTGGCCCGCCGCGGGAAGGCGTGATGCGCGGCCCTGACCTTGCAAAGCGCGCGTTCGACCTGGCGGCCGCCCTCGCCCTGCTGGCGCTCACGTCGCCGCTGCTGCTGGCCGCGGCCGTCGCGGTGCGGGTCGCGCTGGGCTCCCCCGTCCTGTTCCGGCAGGTGCGTCCCGGGCTTGCCGGGCGGCCGTTCCGCATGTACAAGTTCCGCACGATGACCGAGGCGCGGGACCCCGAAGGCCGGCTCCTGCCCGACGCGCGGCGGCTGGGGCCCGTCGGCCGCTTCCTGCGCAGCACCAGCGTGGACGAGCTGCCCGAGCTGCTCAACGTGCTGCGCGGCGAGATGAGCCTGGTGGGCCCCCGGCCGCTGCTGATGGAGTACCTGCCCCTCTACACGCCGGAGCAGGCCCGCCGGCACGAGGTGCGCCCCGGCATCACGGGGTGGGCGCAGGTGAACGGCCGCAACGCCCTGACCTGGGACGAGAAGTTCCGGCTGGACGTGTGGTACGTGGAGAACCGGGGATTCCTGCTCGACCTGCGGGTCCTGGCGAGGACGGTGCGGCAGGTCTTCTGCCGCGACGGGATCCGCCACCACGGCGAGGCCACCATGCCGCGCTTCACGGGCGGCGAGGACGGAAGATGAGCGCAGCGCCCATCGTCATCTACGGAGCGGGCGGGTTCGCGCGCGAGGTCCTGGCGCTGCTGCGCGACGTGAACCGCGCCGCCGCCGACCCGACGTGGGACGTCCTCGGCTTCCTGGACGACGCGCCCGGGCGGCGGGGCGCGTCGGTGGCCGGCCTGCCGGTGCTCGGCGGCGTGGACGCGCTGTCGGCGCTGGCCGCCCCGCCCCACGCGGTGCTGGGCGTGGGCAGCCCCGCCGCGAAGCTGCGCATGGAGGCGGCGCTTCGGGGGCGCGTGGCCGGCTTCCCCACCCTCGTGCATCCCAACGCCGTCGTTTCCTCCTCGGTGCGGCTGGGGCGCGGCGCGGTCGTCACCGCGGGCAACATCCTGACGGTGGACATCCAGGTGGGCGACTTCGCGACGCTGAACCTGGCCTGCACCGTGGGGCACGACTGCGTGATCGGGGACTACGCCACGGTGGCGCCGGGGGTCAACGTGTCGGGCAGCGTGACGGTCGGCACCGGATGCGACCTGGGCACGGGCGGCGCCGTCCTCCAGGGGGTGCGGATCGGGGACTGGAGCGTGGTCGGCGCCGGCGCAGTCGTCACCCGCGACCTCCCGGCGGACTGCACCGCGGTCGGCGTGCCGGCGAAGCTCATCAAGCAGCGCGAGCCCGGCTGGCACCTGGCCCCGTGACCGCCGCGGGCCAGGGGCGAAGGGTCGCGGCCCGTCCTTATCGAGGCCGCGCTTTTTTTGCGGGTGGATCGGCACCCGACCGGAAGCCCCGCTGGGCGGGGCGGCAAATACTTCTGAACGGAGCCACACGAATGCGGATTCTGGTGACGGGCGGCCTGGGCACGGTGGGCAGGGGGCTGGTGGGGGAGCTGCGCTCGCGCGGGCATGCGGTGGTCTCCCTCGACCTGGCCCACCAGCCGGACGAGGTGGGCTTCACGCTCAAGCCCGACGTCACGGATCCCATGTACGCGCGCTGCGACGTGGGCCAGTTCCGGCAGCTGGAGCGCGTGTTCCAGGTGATGGGGCCCTTCGAGTACGTGTATCACTGCGCCGCCGAGTTCGGGCGGTGGAACGGCGAGGACTTCTACGAGACCCTCTGGCAGTCCAACGCCATCGGCACCAAGAACCTCATCCGCCTCCAGGAGCGGCTGGGCTTCCGGCTGGTCCACTTCTCGTCGTCGGAGGTGTACGGCGACTGGCCCGGCATCATGGTCGAGCCGGTGATGGACGAGCACGAGATCAAGCAGCTCAACGACTACGCCATGACCAAGTGGGTCAACGAGATGCAGATCCGCAACTCGGCCCTGCAGTTCGGCACCGAAAGTGTGGTCGTGCGCCTCTTCAACACCTATGGCCCCGGCGAGCACTACAGCCCGTACCGCTCGGTGAACTGCCGCTTCCTGTACTGCGCGCTCCACGGGCATCCCTGGACGGTGTTCCGCGGCCACTCGCGCACCTCCACCTACCTGGCCGACACGGTGCGCACGGTCGCCAACATCAGCGACAACTTCAAGCCCGGCGAGACATACAACATCGGCGGGCGCGACCTGCACAGCATCGAGGAGCTCTCGGAACTGATCTTGCAGGTCACCGGAGCCGATCCTGCGCTCGTCGAACACCGGGAGTCCGAGATCCTCACGACCAGGGATAAGGTCGTGGACGTCTCCAAGTCCGTGCGCGACCTGGACCACCGGAACTCGTACAGCCTGGAGGAAGGGCTCCGCCTCACGGCGGACTGGATGCGGAAGGTCTACGGGAAGGCGTAGCCCGCCCGTGAATGCGGCGTGAAGGGAGGCCCGCCGGGGGATGCCCTCCGGACGCGGGCGGGAGGGAGGGCCGCGATCGGAGGCGCCAGGGCCGCCGGTCATGAGGTACGCCATTCACGAGGTGCGCATGACCGATCATCTACCGCCCCGGATCTATCTCTCCACGCCCCACCTGGGCGAGCTGGAGCGGCGGCTGGTGGGCGATGCCTTCGCGACCAACTGGGTCGCCCCCCTGGGGCCCCACGTGGACGGCTTCGAGGCCGAGTTCGCCGACGTCGTGGGCACTCCCCACGCCGTCGCGCTCAGCTCGGGCACGGCCGCGCTGCACCTGGGCCTCATCCTGGTGGGCGTCGGCCCCGGCGACGAGGTGCTGGTCAGCGACCTCACCTTCTCGGCCAGCGTCAACCCCATCGTCTACCTGGGCGCGCGGCCCATCCTGGTGGACAGCGAGCCCGGCTCGTGGACCCTGGACCCCGACCTGCTGGGCCGCTTCCTGGCCAGGCGCGCCGCGGCCGGGCGGGTGCCCAAGGCGCTCATCCTGGTGCACCTGTACGGCCAGAGCGCCGACATCGACCCCATCCTGGACCTGTGCGAGCGCTACGGCGTGGCGCTGATCGAGGACGCGGCCGAGGCGGTGGGCACCACCTACCGCGACCAGTCGCCGGGCACCTTCGGCACCATCGGCGCCTACTCGTTCAACGGCAACAAGATCATCACCACCTCGGGCGGGGGGATGCTGGTCTCGCCCGACCGCCGGCTGGCCGAGCGCGCCCGCAAGCTCGCCACCCAGGCCCGCGAGGAGGCGCCGCACTACGAGCACACGGAGATCGGCTACAACTACCGGATGAGCAACGTGCTGGCCGCCATCGGCCGGGGCCAGCTGCGCGTGCTGGACGACCGCATCGCCCGGCGGCGCGCCAACTTCGCCTACTACGAGTCCACCCTGGGCGAGCTGCCCGGCATCGGCTTCATGCCCGAGGCGCCGTGGGGCAGGCACACCCGCTGGCTCACCTGCATCACCGTGGACCCCGCCGCCTTCGGCGCCGACCGCGAGGCGGTGCGCCTGGCGCTCGAGGACCGCAACATCGAGGCGCGGCCGGTGTGGAAGCCCATGCACCTGCAGCCCGTCTTCCAGGGAGCGGAGTGCGTGGGCGGCAGCGTGGGCGAGGAGCTGTTCGAACGCGGCCTTTGCCTTCCCTCCGGCTCCAACCTCACCCGCGACGACCTGGAGCGCGTGGTGGAGGCCGTGCAGGAGGTCGCCTTCAGCGGGGTCGCCGCCGTGCGCTGACCGATCGTCGTCGGATGAGAGCCGGGACGCAGGCGACCGGGGAACGGCGGGTCGGCAGGGTTCGGCCGCAGCCATCTCCGCCGGGTGCCCGGCGGTTCCATCCGGTTCCGCGGACGGGCCCGGCTGGCCCGGAGGTCGTCCGGAAGCTCCGACGACCCTTTGGCCACCGATTCGAAGGATCCTGCGGGGCAGGGGACGGACGAAGGGGGGCGGGCGCCACACCGGCGCCCGCCCCCCTTCGTTTCGTCGATATCCGATCGTCGGGGATGCTTCGTGGATCAGCCGTGGCCAGCGTGGATGCCCGTGCGTTCCATTCCGATCCACCGATCCACCGATCCACCGATCCACCGATCCACCGATCCACCGATCCACCGATCCACCGATCCACCGATCCACCGATCCACCGATCCACCGATCCACCGATCCACCGATCCACCGATCCACCCGATT
>JAQBQD010000053.1 GCA_028287185.1 Gemmatimonadota bacterium
AGCTTCTCGCACGCCTGCGCAAGCTCGTTCGCCAGCGCGATGTTGATCATCCGGAACGTGTTCTCGTACACCTTCACCAGCTCCGCCGCCTCCGCGCTCTGCACCGGCACCAGCGTGTCGAACACCCGCCCGTAGAAGTCGCTGCCCGCCTCCAGGCAGGCGGCGGTCACCCCTCCCAGCACCTTCGGCGTGTTGCGCGTGTGCCAGGTGGGGTTCCCCGGGTCCACCCGCTCGGGCGAGAAGCAGAGGAAGAAGTCCTTCCCCACCCTCAGCCCGCTCTCCTCCAGGATCGGCAGCACCACCTCGCGCGTGGTGCCCGGGTACGTGGTGCTCTCCAGGATCACCAGCTGGCCCGGGCGAAGCGAGTGCAGCACCGCGTGCGAGGCGCTCACCACGTACGACAGATCGGGGTCCTTGGTCTTGTTGAGGGGCGTGGGGACGCAGATGGAGATCGCGTCGCACTCGCCCAGGCGCCCCAGGTCCGAGGTGGCCGAGAGCAGACCCTCGCCCACGAAGGCGCCCACGACGTCCGAGCCCACGTCCTGGATGTGGCTCCGGCCGCCGTTCACCAGGTCCACGACCTCCTCTTTCAGGTCGAAGCCCAGCGTGCGGTACCCGCTGCGGGCCAGCTCCACGGCCAGCGGAAGCCCCACGTACCCCAGCCCGATCACACCGCCCACGAGCGCGCGCGCGGCCCCGTCCTCCAGCGCGTGCCGATCCATGGCCTCGATGCGGCCGCCCGAGCGGCTCACACGCCGACGCCGCGCTCGGCCGGCTCCGGATGCGTGGTGCCGTAGCCCCCGCTGCCGTATCCGTATCCGTACCCGTAGCCGTAGCTGTAGTACCCTGCGTAGCGCCGCACCATGTCGTCGGGGTCGTTCAGCACCGCGCCCAGCACGTTGGCGCCCACGGTGGAGAGCTGGGACACCGCCTGCCGGGCCGCGGGCCGCTCGGTCTTGCCCGCGCGCAGCACCAGCAGCACCCCGTCCGTCTGCGCCGCGATGATGGAGGCGTCCGCGGCCAGAAGCACGGGTGGGCTGTCCACGATCACCACGTCGAAGCGCTCCTTCAGCATGGCGAGCGTGCGCGACATCCGCTCGCTTCCCAGCAGCTCCGCGGGGTTGGGAGGCAGCGCGCCCGCCGGCAGCAGGAACAGCCCCTCCACGGGCGTGGGGTGGATCACCGCCTCGGGCTCGGCGCGGCCCAGCACGAGCTGCGTCAGGCCCGGCTCGCGCGGGGTGTTGAACAGCTCGTGCTGCCGGGGACGGCGAAGGTCGCAGTCGATGAGGAGCACCCGCACGCCCTGCTGGGCGTAGGTCACGGCCAGGTTGCTGGCGGTGGTGGTCTTGCCCTCGCCGGGACCCGCGCTCGTCACCAGCAGCGTCTGCAGGTTCTGGCGCAGCTGCGAGAAGAGCAGGTTGGTGCGCAGCGTGCGGTAGGCTTCCGCCTGCGGCGAAAGGAAGCGCGAGATGGTGACCAGCGACGCGCTCGCCCCCCCGGACTTCCCGTTGCCGTTCTCCAGGCCCGAGCTGAGCGCGGCGCGGGCACCGCCCTGGGCGATGGGGGGCACCACCGTGAGGCTCGGGATCTGGAGGAGGGTCTGCACGTCCTCGCGGCGCACGACCGCGTTGTTCATGTGCTCCAGCACGAAGGCGCCGCCTCCGCCCAGGACTAGGCCCAGCAGCAGCCCGAGCGAGATGCGGAAGGCCTGGTGGGCCGGGACGGGCTCGGCGGGCTGGTCGGCCAGGTCGATGACCTCCACCTGGCCCGCCTCCACCTCCTCCGCGATGCGCGCCTTCTGGTACTCCTCGCGAAGCCGGTCGGCCACGCCCTTGGTGATCTCGACCTGCTGCACCAGGCGCACCTCCTCGGACTCGACCGCCGGCAGCATCTGGATCTGCCCCTGGTTGCGCGTCTTCTGCGCGTCCAGCGCGGCGATGCGGGCGCTGATGGAGGACACCTGGCTGCGCACCGCGTCGGTGATGCGCGCCTGGGTCGACGCGATCATGCGGTTCAGCCGGATGATGTCGGGGTTCGTCGGCGCGTTGCTCTGCGTGCCCGACAGGAGGGAGTCCCGCGACACCTGCAGCCGCACGAACTGCTGGAACAGCTCCGTCACCACCGGGTTCTGCACGGCGCCCGGGGCCGAGGCGAAGGCCCGCAGGCTTTCGCTGTTCCGGCTGTGGGCCACCTCGCTCAGCATGGCCTCCGAGGTGCTGCGCTCCGCCTCGAGCTCGGCGCGCTTCGCGTCCAGCTGCAGCAGCCCCGCCTGCTCGGCGGCGAACTTCTCGCGCGAGCTGTAGAGCTGCTGGCGGCGGCGGAAGTCGGCCAGGGCGAGCTGCGCCACGTCCAGCGACGAGTCCGTGTGCTGGAGCTGCTGCTGCACGAAGATGCGGCGGCGGCGCGACTGCTGCTGCGCCTGCTGCACGTTCAGCCGCTGGAACTGGGCGACCACCCCGTTCACCACCTCCTGGGCCATCCGGGGGTTGGTGGACTGGTAGCTGAGGTCGATCACGTCCGTCTTCTCGCGCGGGCGGGTCTTCAGCCCCTTGAGCGTCGCCGCGATCGCCTTCTCGCGCGAGATCACGCGGACCTCCCCCTCCTCGGCCGAGGGCCGCCGCCCGACCACGAAGGAGATGCCCCCGACCTGCAGGGGCTGGCCGTACTTCGCGGTGACGCGCTCGGCGTTCTCGGTGGCGGTCACGGACGTGGGGCCGTACCGGAGCCGGATCAGGCCCGAAGGGGCATCCTGCCGCACCTTCAGGCCGGACAGGCGCAGCGCCCGGACCATGCTGTACGGGATGTTGGCGCGCATGCCCGCCGCGTCCACCACCCGTCCGATGACCGTCCGGCTGCGGAGGATCTCGATCTGCGAGAGGACCGGGTCGGTCTGCGGGCCGAGGATCCGGGCCATGGCTACGTCCTCGATGCCGCCCGTCATCTGGCGCCGCGTGTCCTGCAGGCGGATGGCCGCGTTGGCCTCGTAGCGGGGCGCCTGGAGGTACGTGGTCACCGCCATCACCGCGGTGCCGAGCAGCGTGATCGCCGCGATGAACCCGGCCTTGCGGCGGACCAGGCCGGCGACCTCGCGAAGATCGATCGAGTCGTCGCGCGGCACCTCCGAGGAGGGAGGGGCCACGGCAGTCATGGGCGAGTCGTAGCTCACCGCCGGTGCTGATGTGGGGCGGACGAGAGACATCGGATCACTTCTTCAGGAGGATGTTCAGCAGAACGCCCGCGGCCGCGACCACGCTGCCGCCGGGGGCGATGTACTCACGGAAGATCGAGGTGCGGCGCGGGACCACGATCTGGTCGCCCGAGCGCACCGTCATGGTCATCGCGCCGCCCTCGGGCCGGGTGAGGTCCAGGGGACGCTCCACACCGCCGCGGATCAGCCGAACCGCGCGCAGGCGGCCCTGCTCCGTGGCCCCGCCGGCACGCGCGATGGCCTGGGTGATGGTGACCTCGGGCCCCAGCGTGAGCAGCATGGGGCTGCGCACCTCGCCGCCCACGGAGACGCGGAAGAGCGGCGCCACCACGAACTGCGGGTCGGTGGAGTAGCGCTCGAGCTTCACGCGGATGCGCGACTCCAGCTCCCGGAAGGGCACGCCGGCGGCCGTCACGTCGCGAAAGAGGGGATGCATGATGCTCCCGTCCGCGCCGATGTCGAACTCGCCGCTCAGCTCGGGGCTGCGCCACACGGTGATGCGGACGGCGTCGCCCGGGCTCAGCGCCGCGGGCGGGTCGGCCGGCACGGCCTGCGCGTGAAGGCCGGCGGCCCGGCAGGCAAAGAGAAGGACGAACGCCGCGAGTGCACGAAGGCGTGTGTTCATTTCGATCGGCGAGGGAGATGGAACGACCCGGAGGAGGGTGGCGCGCAGACCTATGAGAATAGCGCCAGCACGCGACCGGAGCAAGACTTAGCCTGCCTTCACGTGCGTCCGTAGCGGTCCTCGAGCCGCACCACGTCGTCCAGCTCGGGGGTGCTGACCTCGAGGATCACCGCGTCCTCCAGCGCCTCCATGCGGTGCACGTCGCCGGGACGGACGGTGATGCACTGGCCCGGCTCCATCTCGAAGTCCACGCCGTTGAAGTGGTACAGGAGGCGGCCGGACTGCAGGTACATCGTCTCCTGCTTGCGCTCGTGCTTCTGGAGCGACAGGGCGTGCCCCCGCGTGATCTCGAGCACCTTGCCGGCGTAGCGCTCCTCGTGGGCGTACCAGATCTCGCGGCCCCAGGGCTTGGGCACCACCGTGGGCGCCACGAGGGGCACGGAGTTGGGCGTCGGTTGCATCACACCGGCTGGGCTGTGTGGAGGCACGGGGCCGCGGCGGGCCCTCAGGGGCGCCGCAGCAGGCGGCGCCAGAACGACGGCGGCCGCTGGAGCGCGGGAACCGGCTCCGGCGGCTGGCCGTCCAGCATTCGCGCGGGGTTGACCTCGGTCAGCAGCCGGGCCTGCTCCGCGCCTCCCTCGGCGACCAGGGCGGCGACGGCCTCGGCGATCCAGAGGCTGCCCCGCGCGTGGTAGTCGCTTGAAAGATAGTCGACCATCCCGGATCGTAACAGGTCCCACGCCACCTCGCCCGCGCCCTTCCCGTAGCGCCCCAGCAGCGAGCCGCCGTTGACCTGCAGGTACGCGCCCACGCGGCGCCACTCGGCGGCCTCCGCGAGCGTGGGATCCACGTTGGAGTAGCGCTCCGGGTGCGCGATCACCGGCTGCCACCCCTGCATCTTGAGATCGAAGATCACCTGCGAGGCGTGCGGCGGCACGGCCATGAAGGGAAACTCCACCAGCACGAAGCTCGTCCCCGCCAGCCGCAGGCGCGGGTCGGACAGGTCGGGCCGGGGGGTGTCCAGCATCACCTCGTGCCCCCGCTCCACGCGCAGCCCGGGAAACTCGTCCGCCGCCATGCCGCGCAGCGCCTCGAAGCCCGCGTCCACTTGGGCCAGGAAGGCGCCCAGCTCGTCCGGGCGCTCCGTCTGCGAGCCGCGCACGTGGGGCGTGGTGACCAGCGCCGTGACGCCCTGCGCGCGCATGGCCGCCAGCGCCTCGCGCGACTGGTCCAGGTCGGCGGCGCCGTCGTCCACCCCCGGCACCAGGTGACTATGGAAGTCGATCATCTCCGTTCGATCCCCTCGTTGCCGCGCCGGCCTCGCGCCGCGCGCCTCCCCGCCCTTCCGCATCGCCCGAACGCCGCACCGCCCGTCGGACGATCCGCTCCCCCCGCATTCCGCTCCTGCACTCGGGCGCACCGACGCCGGAGTACCCCGGAGCGGACGCAAGGTCCCGGTCCGATGCGGGCCGCGGGCCTCCGTCCGTCCCGTCTTTCCGGCGGCGCCTCCTGCCCACACCTCAGCACGCAGCCGCTTCTTGCCCGACCCGTCAGCTCGTCCGCGATCGGGCTCCGCGCGACGGTCAACGGGCAGCTCGTCGCCCGGCACGCAGCCGGCGGCCGTCCTCCCGGCCCGGCGGAGTGACGCGGACGAAGCTTAACCGATCCACCGATCCACCGATCCACCGATCCACCGATCCACTGATCCACTGATCCACCGATCCACCGATCCACCGATCCACCGATCCACCGATCCACCGATCCACCGATCCACCGGAAGCTGCCGAACCCGGAGCGAGGCGCAAAGCGGGCGGCGGGCAAGCGGCAGGGGGGACCGGAAAACCGATCCCCCCGTCGCGATTGCGTCTTTGCCGCCCTACGCCGTGCAGGCCGGAACCCCTTGCAGCAGCTCGCGGAAGTAGGGGATGGTGCGGTCCAGCCCTTCGTCCAGGCTCACCGTGGGCTCCCACCCCAGCACCGCGCGCGCCACGGTGATGTCCGGCTGGCGTACCTTGGGATCGTCCTCGGGGAGGGGATGGAAGGCGATCGTGCTGGCGCTTCCCGTCTTGGCGATCACCTGGTCGGCGAGCTGCCGCACCGTGAACTCGCCGGGGTTGCCCACGTTGGTGGGGTCCACCCGGTCGGAGTGGAAGAGGCGCCAGATGCCCTCCACCAGGTCGTCCACGTAGGTGAAGGAGCGGGTCTGGCCCCCGTCGCCGTAGACGGACAGGGGCTCGCCGCGCAGCGCCTGGACGATGAAGTTGCTCACCACCCGGCCGTCGCTGGCGCGCATGCGGGGGCCGTAGGTGTTGAAGATGCGCACGATGCGCGTGTCCACCCCGTGCGCCCGGTGGTAGGCCATGGTCATGGCCTCGGCGAAGCGCTTGGCCTCGTCGTACACGCCGCGCGGGCCCACCGGGTTCACGTGGCCCCAGTACGTCTCGGGCTGCGGATGCACCTGCGGGTCGCCGTACACCTCGCTGGTGGAGGCCAGCAGGAAGCGCGCGCCCTTGGCGAGCGCCAGGCCCAGCGCCTTGTGGGTGCCCAGGCTGCCCACCTTCAGGGTGGGGATGGGCATCTCCAGGTAGTCGATGGGGCTGGCGGGCGAGGCGAAGTGCAGCACGCCCTCCAGCGGGCCCTCGACGTAGGTGTACTCGGTGACGTTGTGCTCCACGAAGCGGAAGTCCTTCCGCCCCAGCAGGTGCACGATGTTCTCGGGACGGCCGGTGATGAAGTTGTCCATCCCCACCACCTGGTACCCGCCCTCCAAGAACTTCTCGCAGAGGTGGCTTCCCAGGAAGCCCGCCGCGCCGGTGATGAGGACCCGCACGCCGGCCCCCTCAGCCCGCCGACGCGGCCGCCGGCTCGGCGGCGCCCACCGCCGGCCGGCCCACCGACACGTACGCGAAGCCCAGCGCCGCCATCCGCTCGGGCTCCCACAGGTTGCGCCCGTCGAAGAGCACCGGCTCGCGCAGCGCCAGGCGGATCCGCTCGAAGTCGGGCACCCGGTAGGGCTGCCACTCGGTGAGCACCAGCAGCGCGTCGGCGCCGTCCAGGCAGTCGTAGCTGCGCTCGCACAGCTCCACCGAGCCGTCCGCCAGCAGGTCGGCCAGGTAGCGCTCGGCCTCGTGGCGCGCCTCCGGATCGTGCGCCCGCACCCGGGCGCCCCGCTCGCAAAGGCCGCGCACGATGGTGAGCGAGGGCGCCTCGCGCATGTCGTCCGTCTCGGGCTTGAACGAGAGCCCCCAGACCGCGAAGGTGCGGCCGGCCAGGTCCTCGCCGTAGCGCTCGGCCACGCGGCGCACCAGCAGCCCCTTCTGCGCGCGGTTCACCGACTCCACGCCGTCCAGGATGGCGGGGTCCACGCCCACCGCGCGGAGCGTGTGCACCAGCGCCTTCACGTCCTTGGGAAAGCAGCTCCCGCCGTAGCCGATGCCGGCGAAGAGGAAGCCCGGCCCGATGCGGGCGTCGGTGCCGATCCCCTTGCGCACGTGGTTCACGTCGGCGCCCACCGCCTCGCAGAGCGACGCCACCGTGTTCATGAACGAGATGCGGGTGGCCAGCATGGCGTTGGCCGCGTACTTGGTGATCTCGGCACTGGCGATGTCCATGAACAGGATGGGGTTGCCCGAGCGCACGAAGGGGGCGTACAGCTCTCCCAGCCGGTCGCGCGCGAAGGCCGAGTCCACGCCCACCACCACGCGGTCGGGCTTCATGAAGTCCTGCACCGCGGCCCCTTCCTTCAGGAACTCGGGGTTGGAGCAGACGTGGAAGGGGCGGCCGGTGTGGCGCGCGATGGCCTGGCGCACCCTGGCCGCCGTCCCCACGGGCACGGTGCTCTTGGTGATGACGATCTTCTCCGGGCCCTCCGCCGGCATGTTGCGGCCCACCGTCTCGGCCACGGCCAGCACGTGCTGCAGGTCGGCGGAGCCGTCCTCGCCCGGGGGCGTGCCGACGGCGATGAACACCACCTCGGCCTCGCGCACGGCGGCGGCCACGTCGGTGGTGAACGACAGGCGCCCCTCGCGGAGGTTGCGCTCCACCAGGGGCTCCAGGCCCGGCTCGTAGATGGGGATCTCGCCGGCGTTCAGGCGTCCGATCTTGACCGCGTCGATGTCGGCGCAGGCGACATCGTTGCCGGTCTCGGCCAGGCACGCGCCCGCGACGAGACCCACGTACCCCGTTCCGACAACCGCAATGCGCATATCTCCGAGGCTCTCGTGGCCGATGTGGGCAGGGTGCCCGCGCCCGGCCCTTGCAGTGGGCCGGGCGCGGGGCCGTTCGGACGCGCCGCGGCCGGACGCAAGGGTCCGGCCGCGGGCAAGGCCCGACAATAACGGCGGCCACGGGCGAACGCAATCCTGGCGCCCTTGAGTCCCCCCACGGCCGGTGGTATTATCCACGGCTGCAACCGTTTTCTCCACCCCGCGGAACGCCGATGAAGAGAACCGTCGCCTGGCTGCTCCTCCTGCTGCTCGCGCTCCCCTACGCGCCCGTCCGCGCGCAGGCGTCCGACCCCGACCCGGAGTCGCTCTCGCTGCAGCCGGGCGACCTGGTGCGGGTGAAGATCTACCGCGAGAAGGACCTGGACGGCGACTTCCTGGTGCGCAACGACGGCGTGGTGGTGCTGCCCCTGATCGGCGAGCAGCGGGTGACGGGCGTATCCATCCGCGACCTGCGCACGCGCCTGGTGGAGGCGTACCGCGCGCAGCTCCGCAACCCCTCCATCGACATCACCCCGCTGCGGCGCATCCACATCCTGGGCGAGGTGCAGAAGCCGGGGCTGTATCCCATCGACCCCACGGTGAGCCTGGCGGGGGCCATCGCGCTGGCCTCGGGCACCACCCCCAACGGAGACCTGCGCCGCGTCCGCATCATCCGCGACGGGCGCGAGATCCGGAAGGGCGTGGGGCTGGCGGAGACCATCACCTCCGCGGACATCCACTCGGGCGACCAGGTGATCGTGGACCAGCGCAGCTGGTTCAACCGCAACAGCACGTTCCTGGTGAGCGGGCTGCTGTCGGTGACCTCCATCATCACCTCCATCATCATCTCCCGGCGCAACTAGCATGATCTCGACGCACGCCCGCCGGCTGCCCGGCGGCAAGGGCGACGACCCGTCGCTCCGCCAGCTGTGGGGCACGCTGGCGCGCAACCGCTTCCTGGTGCTGGGGGTCGCCGCCGCGACGATGGTCGCGGCGGCGCTGTACACGCACACGCGCCGGCCGCTCTACGCCAGCGCCGCCACCATCCGCATCGACGACCAGGCGGGCAGCCAGAAGAGCCTGCTGGGCTCGCTGGCGCCCATGGGCGGCCTGGGACAGGGCAGCAGCCTGGAGACGGAGATGCTGGTGCTGCGCAGCCGCCGCATCGCCGAGACGGTGGCGGACTCGCTGGCGCTGGCGGTGCAGCTGCTGGAGCCGCACGCCCCCCGCGACTCGGTGCTGCGCGTGCTGTCCGCGCCGCGGGACGCGCCGGCCGGCGTCTTCGTGCTGCGCAGCAAGGGGGGCGGGTCGTTCTCGCTGGAGGCGGAGGAGCCGCGGCCGAAAGGGGTGAAGCTTCCCCCCCGCGTGCAGGTGGGCGTGCCCTTCCAGGTGGGCCGCGCGGTGCTGGCGCTCGCCCCCGCGCTGGGGGCGTCGCCCCCGGCCGAGGTCCGCTTCTCGATGGCGCCCTTCCTTTCGGCGGTGGGCGACCTGCAGCGGGCGCTGGAGGTGTCCCGGCCCGACCAGAAGGCGGACGTGCTGAACATCGCCTTCCGCAGCACGGACGCCCGCCTCGCGGCGGCGGTGCCCAACGCGGTGAGCCACACCTTCGTGGACTACAAGCAGGGGATCGCGCGCTCGGAGTCGCACAGCGCGGTGGAGTTCCTGCGCCAGCAGGTGGCCAACTACGACCGCGACCTGGAGGCTTCGGAGCAGCAGCTGCGCGCCTTCCGCGAGTCGCGCCAGGTGATCAGCCTGAAGGACGAGGCCACGGAGCAGGTGCAGCGCCTGGCGAAGCTCCAGGCCGACCACGAGCAGCTGGTGGCCGAGCACACCGCGCTGTCGCGGCTGCTGGCGCGGGTGCGCTCGGCCCCGCGCGGCGCGGACGGGCCCTCGCCCTACCGGCAGCTGGCGTCGTTTCCCGTGTTCCTCTCCAACCGCGCCGTGCAGGACATGCTCCAGTCGCTCACGACGCTGGAGAACGAGCGCGCCGACCTGCTCATCCGCCGCACCGAGGAGAACGCTGACGTCCGCGGCATCAACCAGCGCGTCCAGGAGATCGAGCTGCAGCTCTACCAGCTGTCGCAGAACTACCTGGAGGGGCTGAGCACGCAGATCCGCGCGGCCGAGCAGTCGCTGGCCACCTTCGGGGCGCAGCTCCAGACCATCCCCGAGCGCGAGATCGACTTCGCGCGGCTGTCGCGGCGGCAGGGGCTGCTGGCCGACATCTACACCCTGCTCCAGACGCGCTTGAAGGAGGCGGAGATCCGCCAGGCGTCGGAGCCGGCGGACGTGCGGGTGATCGACGAGGCGCTGGTGCCGCAGCGGCCCGTGTCGCCGAAGCCGCTGCAGAACCTGGTGCTGGCGGCCATCCTGGGCCTGGTGCTGGGGGTGGGCGCCGCGTTCGGGCGGCAGGCGATGGACACCAAGGTGCGCAGCCGCGAGGACGCGGTGGACGCCTCGGGCGGCATCTCCATCATCGCGTCCATCCCGCGGATGCAGGCGGCCGCTCCCGCCACCAACGGCGGCGGGCGTCTTCGCGGGATGCTGGAGCCCGGCGAGCTGCCCCGTGCGCTGGCCACCCGCGACGACCCGTGGAGCCCCGCGGCCGAGGCGTACCGGGCGCTGCGCACCAACCTGACCTTCATGGGGGTGGAGGGCGCGCCGCAGACGCTGGTCTTCACCAGCGCCATGCCGGGCGAGGGCAAGAGCACCAGCTCGGCCAACCTGGCCATCACGCTCGCCCAGCAGGGGGTGAAGACGGTGCTGGTGGACGCCGACCTGCGCCGCGGCACCCTGCACCGCCTGATGGGCGTGGGACGCGACCCGGGCCTCACCCACCTGCTGCTGCGCCGGCAGACGCTGGACCAGGTGGTGCAGGAGGTGCCGGTGGGCAGCGCCGAGGCCCCGCTGCACTTCATCGCCGCGGGCATCCTGGCCCCCAACCCCGCCGAGCTGCTGGGCTCGGCCGAGTTCGGGCGCGTGCTGGAGGAGCTGCGCGGCCGCTACGAGATGGTGATCTTCGACGCGCCGCCGCTGAACCTGGTCACGGACGCCGCCATCCTGGCCCGCCGCGTGGACAGCTGCGTTCTGGTGACGCGCGCCAACTTCACCGACAAGCACGCGCTGCAGCAGGCGGCCACGCACCTGCACCAGGTAGACGCGCGGGTGGCGGGCCTGATCCTGAACGACATCAGCGTGTCGCAGAGCTACTACGGCTACGGACACTCGCCCGCACAGGAAGAGACGGTGGCCGGGCTGCCCGGGGCGCCCTCGTCCAACGGCCGCCGCCGGTGACGCGGCCGTCCGTTCCGCCGGATCAGTGGAATCGGGTGGATCGGTGGATCGGTGGATCGGTGGATCGGTGGATCGGTGGATCGGTGGATCGGTGGATCGGTGGATCGGTGGATCGGTGGATCGGTGGATCGGTGGATCGGTGGATC
>JAQBQD010000057.1 GCA_028287185.1 Gemmatimonadota bacterium
CGATGGTGGCCCGGCGGCGCGCGCCGCCCTCCGCGCCGCCGAGAAGGAACGCGTGCGCACGGCTCCGGCCGACGCGTCAGCCCGGGTGGCCGCCGGGGCCGCGGAGCGCGAGCGCACCCAGGCGGAGCTCCGCGCTGCCTCCGCCTCCGCCGTCGACGCCCGCGTCCAGGAGCTCGCCCGGAAAGGGCGCGACGGGGTACCGGGGCTGATGGAGATGGCGCGCGGCGACGGCGACCCCCGGGTGCGCGCCCAAGCCGTGCGCGCGCTGGCCCGCATCGACGACCCCGCCGTGGACGCCTTCCTGGCCGGCCTGGGCGCCCGCCGCTGAGCGCGGCTCCATCGACCGAATCCACCGTATCAACCGTATGAATCGTTTGAACCGTATCGACCGTATGAACGTGATCGACAGTGATCGACAGTGATCGACTGAGATCGACTGAGATCGACTGAACGCGAGGACGCGGTGGCGGAACGGGAGCGCCGCCGCGCCCGCTCCCAACCATCCGTCCATCCCGTGCATCTCATCCGCGTTCGCAGCGCCCACCCCCTGCCCTGCCGGCCGATGTCCCGACGACTGCTCGCCCTTGCCCTTGCCCTTGCCCTTCCCCTGCTCGCCGCCCGCGCCGCCGCGCAGACGGCGCCCGTGCACGCGGTGTCCAACGCGCCCGCGGGGCACACCGAGGCCCGCCCCCACATCGCCGCCGTGGCCCGCCAGGGCGCCATCGTGGTGGACGGCGCGCTGGACGAGGAGGTGTGGCGCACGGCCCAGCCGGCGACGGACTTCACCCAGCAGGACCCGCAGGAGGGCAAGGCCGCCACCCAGCGGACGGAGGTGCGCTTCGCGTACGACGACCAGGCGCTGTACGTGGCCGCCCGCATGTTCGACACCGAGGGCGCGTGCGGGGTGCACACCCTGCTGGCACGCCGCGACCAGGACAACGGCGGCGACAACGTGATGCTGGTGCTGGACACCTTCCACGACCACACGGGGCGCACCATCTTCCGCGTGAACCCCTCCGGGGTGCGCTACGACGCGGGCCAGGCGGCGCCCGACGCCGACGAGTCGTGGGACCCCGTGTGGAGGGCCGCCACCCGCGTGGACTCGCTGGGCTGGACGGCCGAGATGCGCATCCCGCTGTCGCAGATCCGCTACGCGCAGAGCCCCGAGCAGACCTGGGGCCTGCAGGTGTGGCGCTACGAGGAGCGGCTGAACGAGACCAGCATGTGGGCGTTCTGGGGCAAGCAGGACACGGGGGGCCCGCCGCGCTTCGGCCACCTGGAGGCGCTACGTCTGCCGTCGCGCGCCCGCAGCGTGGAGCTCCTTCCCTACGCGCTGACGCGGGCCAGCTACGTGCGCCCCCTGCAGGCGCACAGCCCCTTCGAGCAGCCGCACGCCTACGACATGCGCGTGGGGGGCGACGTGAAGGCGCTGCTGGGCTCCAGCCTGACGCTGGACGCCACCGTGAACCCCGACTTCGGGCAGGTGGAGGTGGACCCGGCGGTGGTGAACCTGAGCGCGTACGAGACCTTCTTCCCCGAGAAGCGCCCCTTCTTCGTGGAGGGCGGCGGGCTGCTGGGGTTCGGGAACTTCAACTGCCACTTCTGCAGCAACGTGTCGGGCATGTCGCTGTTCTACTCGCGGCGCATCGGACGCCACCCGCAGGGGCGGCTGCCCGGGGACGCGGACTTCACGCGGGTGCCGGAAAGCACCACCATCCTGGGCGCGGCCAAGGTCACGGGGCGCCTGGCGGGCGGATGGCAGGTGGGCATGCTGGACGCCGTGACCCGCGCCGAGCAGGGCGACGTGGTGACGGGCACCGACCAGTTCCAGCGTGAGGTGGAACCGCTCACCAACTACTTCCTGGCGCGTGTCAAGCGCAACGCGATGGCGGGCAACCTCACGGTGGGCGCCATCGCCACCTCCGTGGGCCGGCGCATCACCGAGCCCGGCCTGCGCGACCTGCTGACGGCCCACGCCGAGGCCGCCGGCGTGGACTGGAGCCTCAAGTGGAAGCAGCAGACCTACTCACTGATCGGCAACTTCGCGCTGTCGCAGGTGAGCGGCGACACGGCGGCCATCCAGCGCCTGCAGCGGGCGCCCGCGCGCTACTTCCAGCGCCCCGACCGCGACTACGGCGGCAACGGCTTCTTCACCGGCACCTACGATCCGGGCCTCACCAGCATGCGGGGCTACGGCGGCTACGCGCGGCTGGCCAAGGACGCGGGCGCCTGGGAGTGGGAGGGGATGCTGAACTATCGCAGCCCCGGGTTCGAGGTGAACGACATGGCGTTCCTCACCCGCGCGGACTACGTGTGGATGAACGCCAACGTGATCCGCGGGTGGAACAAGCCCACGACTTGGTACCGCAGCGCCGCGCTGCTGGCCGGGTCGCAGCAGCAGTTCGACTACGGCCGCACCCTCACCGACCGGCAGTTCCACCTGTACGGCGAGATCCAGCTTCCCAACCTGTGGAACCTGAGCTCGTTCGTCATCTTCAAGCCGTCGGTGTTCGACAACGCGCTGCTGCGGGGCGGGCCGGCCGTGCGCCACGCGGGAAGCACCAACTACTTCCTGAACGTGAGCACCGACGACCGGAAGAACGTGGTGCTGGGCACCAACCCCAGCTACGGGCGCAGCACCGAGGGGCACTCCTGGTACTCCACCAACCTGGACGTCACCCTCAAGCCCAGCGCGCGCGTGCAGGTGTCGCTGTCCCCGTCGTTCAGCCACGACGAGAGCTCGGGCGAGTACGTGCTGAGCTATGCCGACCCCACGGCCACCGCGTTCGCCGGCCGGCGCTCGGTGGTGGCGGCGCTGCGGCAGAACACGCTGGCGATGGACACCCGCCTGTCCGTCACCTTCACGCCCGACCTCACGCTGCAGCTCTTCGCGCAGCCCTTCGTCTCTTCGGGCGACTACTCGCGCTTCAAGGAGTTCGTGCGCCCGCGCGACCTGGCCAAGCGCGACTTCGACGCGGGGCAGATCCACGCCGTTGCGGGCGCCGGCGGTCGCGACAGCGTGTACGTGCTGGACGCCGACCGCGACCCGGCCACGGCCGCGCTCACCTTCGACAACCCGGACTTCAACGTGCGCTCGCTGCGGGGCAACGCGGTGCTGCGCTGGGAGTACCGCCCCGGCTCCACCCTCTTCTTCGTGTGGCAGCAGCAGCGCAGCGGCGAGGAGGCGCTGGTGGGCGACTTCGACTTCCGCCGCGACAGCGGCGCCGTGTTCCGCTCGCACCCCGACAACGTCTTCGTCATCAAGGCGAGCTGGTGGCTGTCGCACTGACCGGCACGTCCGGCCGATGAACGGCGAGGGGCCCCGCGCACCGTGCGCGGGGCCCCTCGTCCATCCTCCCAGCGACCGTTCCACCGCCCGCGGCCACCGTCCGTCCGCAGGTCGTCGGGCCGAATCCGGCCCCGCCGGCGGTCTACGAGAGGTCCCGTCCGCGGCCGGCCTCCACGTGCGACGCCACCTCGCCTGCATCGATCTGGAAGAGCGCGGCGTCGTACACGCGCTTTCCGCCGCGGAAGACGATCACCTGCGGAGACTGGTGCTCGATGCCGGCGCGCTCGGCCACGTAGTCCGACACGTCCCGGTGCGCCAGCACGTCCACGCGAAACACCGCCGTGCCCGGCCTGCCAGCCTCCAGGCGCTCCATCTCGCGGTGCGCACGGGCGCTGATGGGACACGTGGTGTTGTGCTTGAACACCACCGCCACGTCGCCGCACACCCACGCGTCCACTGCCTCACGACTCTCCATCTCCTGCATCTCGCCTCCACGGCTGGGGTCGGGGACGACGCAGGCAACCCCCGTACCGCCGCCGGAGGTCCACGCGTCCACGTACGCGGAGGCGAGGAAGACGGTGCCGCTGCGGGAGCGTCGAAGGACGGGTGTTCAATGGATCGAGGATCGACCGCGGCGCCGGATTACCCGCCGCCTCAGCTCGCCCCGACCGGATCGGCCGAAGCGGGTGAAGCGGGTGAAGCGAGTGCGGCGCCGGGACCGCCCGATCGCACCGAACTCGTCCGATCGACCGAATCCTCCAGCTGTCCCGAATGGGTGGATGCGCGGAAGCCTCCGCGGGCGGCAAGCTGGCGCAGCGCATCGGTCGTCCGCGCGGGCAGGGCGTCCGGGCGGTGCGCGTCGCCGGTGATGAGGTCGTGGTTCGGCAGTGCGGGCACGTCGCCGTCGCGGTGCGCGTCCAGCGTCGCGGCGAAGCGCTCGGCGACGGCATCCATCTCGTCCAGCAGCCAGGCGGGCGGCGGAAGCGGCGCCAGAACGGCCACGGCGGCGGCGGACGCGTTCCACGCGCGCGGCATCCATCGGCGCGGCGGTGCGAACGCGGCGCCCACGGCCCGGAGTGCGGCGGAGAGCGGGCGGCGGTCCCACGCCGCGCCCTGCACGCGGTTGCTCCACGCGCCCAGGCGAACGGCGACCGCGGCGGTGCGGTGCGACGCGGCGAGCTGCGCCGGCGGCGGCGCCCATCCCCACGTCGCCCGCAGGGCATCGTCGAGCGACGTCAGCACGCCGTCCGGCAACGCGTGACGCAGGCGGACGCGCTCCACCCACGGGTGGCGGGCGGCGGCGGCCACGTCCAGCCCGTACTCCAGCCGCATGTGGTTCTCCACGTCCTCGGTGGACGAAACCGGCCGGCCGCGCGAGCCGTGGACACGCTCGCCGTGTGCCTGGTTGATCAGCGGGTGCACCTCCAGGTCCGCCAGCACGTGCGACGCCCATCCCCAGGCGTAGGCTCGCCCCACGCCGTCGCCGGCGGACTGGCCCAGCACGCGCGCCAGGTCGCCCGTGCGCCACAGGTGCGCCAGCTCGCTGAAAAGGCGGTCGCCGCCCGGCCAGTAGCCCGCGTCGGGAGCCACCGCGCCGTACAGGAACGCCTCCGCCGCCGCGGGATCGGCGGCGCGAAAGGGTGCGAGCGATGGGCGCTCGCTCCAGCGGAGCAGCGCGCGGCGGGCGAGGACGAAGTGGACGGCGACGTTCGGCACGGGGCTCCGGAAGGGTGCGAATCCGCCCCATGATGAAGCCGCCGGCCCCGCGCCACAAGGGCAGGGCCGGCGGATGGATGCTTCCGGAGCGTCGGTCGATGCGCCTTCCGCGGACGGGCAGTCGATCAGATGGTGCTCGCCGCCGACGCAGGACCTCGAAACCGCGCTGTCGGCCGATGCGCTCGCTGACCGCCGTCGATCCGACGTCGGGACTCAGCTTCGCGACGGGGGTGGAGTCGTCGGCGCGGGCGGCGGCGGGCTGGTGGTGGGTGGCGGCGGCGCGGGTGAGCCGATCCGCAGCGTGTCCCGCGGCGCGGGCGACGGCGGCGCGCCGACGTGCACGGTGTCCCGCGGCGCGTCCGGCGGCGGCGTGGGTTGCGGTGACGGCGGCGTGGGCTGC
>JAQBQD010000059.1 GCA_028287185.1 Gemmatimonadota bacterium
CGCTCCCGCTGTCGTTCGCGCAGACCCGGCTGTGGTTCCTGGAGCAGATGGGGGGCCTGGGCAGCACGTACCACATCCCCACCTCCATGCGCCTGCGCGGCGAGCTGGACCGGGACGCGCTGGTGCGCGCGCTGGACCGGATCGTCGCGCGGCACGAAGCGCTGCGCACCACGTTCGCGCAGGTGGACGGAGCCGCCGAGCAGCAGATCGCGCCGGCGGACGTTGGATTCCACCTCGCCGAACACGATCTGCGCGAGCGGGCGGACGCCGACGCGGAGCTCGGCTCCATCATGGCGGAGGAGGCGCGCGCGCCCTTCGACCTGGAGCACGGGCCTCTGATCCGCGGCCGCCTGATCCGGCTGGCGGCGGACGACCACGTGCTGCTGCTGACGATGCACCACATCGTCAGCGACGGGTGGTCGATGGGGGTGCTCACGCAGGAGCTGGGCGCGCTCTACGGCGCATTCCGCCGCGGCGCTCCCGACCCGCTCCCCGCGCTGGAGGTCCAGTACGCGGACTTCGCGGCCTGGCAGCGGCGCTGGGTGGAGGGCGAGGTGCTGCGCGAGCAGGCCGACTACTGGACCCGCACCCTGGGTGGCGCTCCGGAACTGCTGGCCCTTCCCACCGACCACCCGCGCCCGGCGCGGACGGACCACGCGGGCGCGATGCTCCGGGTGGAGCTGGACGAGGAGCTGACCGGCGGGTTGAAGGCGCTCGGCCGGCGGCACGGCACCACGCTGTACATGACGCTCCTGGCCGGCTGGGCGGCCGTGCTCGGCCGGCTCTCGGGGCAGGACGACGTGGTGATCGGCTCGCCCACCGCGGGCCGTGGGCGGCGGGAGGTCGAGGGGCTGATCGGCTTCTTCGTCAACACGCTGGCCGTTCGGGTGGACCTGGCCGACGGTCCGACGGTGGCGGAGCTGCTGGGCCGGGTGAAGGAGCGCACGCTGGGCGCCCAGCACCACCAGGACATCCCGTTCGAGCAGGTGGTGGAGCGGGTCGCCCCGGCGCGCAGCCTGTCGCACGGGCCGCTTTTCCAGGTGATGTTCGCCTGGCAGGAGATGACGCGGGACGGCGGCCTGGCCCTTCCCGGGCTGGAGGTGGGCCGCGTGGGCGCGGCGCCGGCGGACGTGCAGGCCAAGTTCGACCTGTCGCTCAACCTGCGCCAGGCGGGCGACCGCATCGTGGGCAGCATCACGTACGCCACCTCGCTCTTCGAGCGCGAGACGGTGGAGCGGTGGCTCGGCTACCTCCGTCGCATGCTGGAGCAGATGGCCGCGGACGAGGGCCGGCCCGTGGAGCGGCTGGCACTGCTGTCCGCCGACGAGCGGTCGCGGGTGCTGGACGAGTGGAACGGGACGGATGCGCCGTATCCGGCCGACGCCTGCCTGCACGAGCTGATCGAACGGCAGGTGGAGCGCACGCCGGAGGCGACGGCGCTGGTGTTCGAAGGGGAGCTTCTCACGTACGCGGAGCTGAACGCCCGGGCCAACCGCCTGGCGCACCACCTCCGCTCCCTGGGCGTGGGGCCGGACGTGCGCGTGGGGATCTGCCTGGACCGCGGCCCCGCGATGGTGGCCGGTGTCCTGGCGGTGCTCAAGGCGGGCGGCGCGTACGTGCCGCTGGACCCGGGCTACCCGGCGGAGCGGCTGGCGTACATGCTGGCCGACAGCGCGCCCGCCGTGGTGCTCACGCAGGCGCGCCTTCGGGACCGGGTGGAGCACGCGGGCGTCCCCGTGCTGGAGCTGGACGCCGACGTACCCGCATGGGCGTCGATGCCGTCCACGAACCCGGGCGTGGAGGAGCTGCGGTCCCACCACCTGGCGTACCTGATCTACACGTCGGGGTCCACCGGGCGGCCCAAGGGCGTGGCGATCGAGCATCGCAACGCCGTCAACCTGCTCGGCTGGGCCGGGTCGGCCTTCGGGGACGGCGAGCTGGAGCGCACGCTGTTCTCCACCTCGCTGAACTTCGACCTGTCGATCTTCGAGCTCTTCGCCCCGCTGGCCCGCGGCGCGGCGGCGTGGCTGGTGGACGATGCCGTGGCCCTGCTGCGCTCGCCCGCCGACGTCACGCTGGTCAACACGGTTCCCTCCGCGATGTGCGCGCTGCTGGACGCGGGCGCCCTGCCGTCCAGCGTGCGGACGGTGAACCTGGCCGGTGAACCGCTCCCGGAAAGCCTGGTCCAGCGCATCTTCGCCGAGACGGGCGTGGAGCGGGTGTGCAACCTGTACGGACCGTCGGAGACCACGACGTATTCCACGGGCGTCGCCATGCGGCGCGCGGACGGGTTCGCGCCGCACATCGGCACGCCGCTGCAGAACACGCGCGTCTACATCGTGGACCGTGCGGGCGAGCCCGTGCCGGTGGGGGTGGCGGGCGAGCTGCACATCGGGGGCGCCGGAGTGGCGCGCGGCTACCTGGGGCGTGCGGAGTTCACGGCGGAACGCTTTGTTGCCGACGCGTTCTCCGGCCAGGCGGGCGCGCGGATCTATCGGACCGGCGACCTGGCGCGGTGGCGGCCGGACGGCACCATCGAGTACCTGGGCCGCATGGACCACCAGGTCAAGGTCCGCGGCTTCCGCATTGAGCTGGGCGAGATCGAGGCGCGGCTGCGGGAGCACGCCGCCGTGCGCGAGTGCGTGGTGCTGGCACGGCAGGACGCGCCGGGGCAGACGCGGCTGGTGGCCTACGTGGTGGGCGGCGAGACGGCGGGCGCGGAGGTGCTGCGCGCGCACCTGGGCCAGACGCTGCCGGAGCACATGGTGCCCGCGGCGTACGTGCG
>JAQBQD010000090.1 GCA_028287185.1 Gemmatimonadota bacterium
GCAAGATGAAGTTCAAGGGCTACTACAAGATGCCCGCGGCACAGACCGCGATGGAGAATTGCGTCGCGCACAATGGTTCGCTGATCCCCATTCCTGGCCGTGATGTCATGGTGCAGGCGTGGTATCAAGGTGGCGTCTCGGTGTTCGACTGGACCGATCCGGCCCACGCGAAGGAGATCGCGTTCTTCGACCGCGGACCCGTGGACTCGACGCACTTCACCATGGGCGGTTCCTGGTCGGTCTACTGGTACAACGGTGTCATGGTAAGCTCCGAGATCGCGCGTGGTCTGGACATCTTCGAGCTGACACCCAGCCAGTACATCTCCCAGAATGAGATCGACGCGGCGAAGACGGTGCACCTGGACTACCTGAACACGCAGGGCCAGCCGCACTTCGCCTGGCCCGCCAGCTTCGCCCTGGCGCGCGCGTATACGGACCAGCTCGCGCGCTCGAACGGCCTGTCCGCCGCGCGCCTGGCGACGGTGCGTACGGCGCTCTCCCGCGCCGAGTCCGCCTCCGGCGCCGCCCGGCGCACCGCGCTGACGCGGCTCGCCACGCAGGTCGGCGGGTACGCGGCCGCCTCGGCCGACGCCGCGAAGGTGCGGTCGCTGGCGGGCGCCGTCCGCTCGCTGGCCTCGGCGCGGTAGGCCCCACCGTCCCCACGAAAAAAGGCCGGCGCCCGCGTTCGAACGCGGGCGCCGGCCTTTTTTTCGTGCGATATCCGGCCCTGGATCGGGCGGGAGAGTCGCCCGGACCGACGCCCCTCCGGGAGGAGCGCCGGGACGGCGCGCCGCGTCGAACGAAGGGGGCGGGGAGCCTCTGCTCCCCGCCCCCTTCGACCTGCCCGGCCGGACCTGGATCAGGTGGTCGGACGGTTCTCGTCGTCGCTGAAGTCGGTGGCGGTCTTGATGGAGCCGCCCGTCTTGCCGTTGTGGGTAGGCACCGTGATGGTGATCTGGCCCACGTTGTTGTTGTAGTTGGCCTCGGCGAAGTTGTGGCAGAAGCCGGCGCCGTCCTTGACGGGACAGGGCTGGCCCGCCACCTGCGCGAACGGCGGGTTCACGGTGATGCGCAGCACGTACTGGCCGGGCGGCACCGGCTCCGCCGGATCGTCAAGCACGAAGTACTGCCCGGCGAGCGCCTTCACGTAGGTGTCCGCATAGCCCACCGAGACGCCCTGGTTGCCGGCGATCTCGGGGGTGCCGCAGCTCACGTACACGCGCTCCTTGGGAGGGGCCGTCTCGTTGTACGGCGTCGTGTCGATCATGCAGAAGCCGCGCTTGCGGGACTTGACCGAGGCGCCCAGCGAGCCGTTGGGCAGCACCGGCAGCATCTCGTAGCGCGCGTAGTTGCGGAAGTGGAAGTGGTGGTGGCAGGTGGCCAGCTCGTACAGGCCGTCGCTGTCGTTGTAGTTGCCGTCGCCGTTGGGGTCGATGTGGGCCCGCGGGTCGCCGATCGCCACGTCCGCGTCGCCGATGTTGGGCGTGGTCACCGTGAAGCGCAGGAGCTGGTGCGTTCCGGGGGGCACGTCGCCCTCCACCACGCTGCACAGGTTGGGCGCCAGGGTCTCGGTGCTGATCACCCACGAGCTGGCCAGCTTGGGGGCGTCCACCACCAGGTCCGGCATTCCGACCAGATCCGGAACGCCAAGCCCGGCCCGTGGCGCGGCGGGGACGGCGGGACTACTGGTTCGAGCACCCTCGCACGCGGCCAGCGCGAGCAGGGTACACACTCCGACCATCACGGCTCTGCGTTGCATGAAGCACCTCTCGGGGGTGGGAAGGGTGCGGGCACGGGGCCCGCGGTACCGCCGTTCAGGGCGGTGGCTGCCGGAGCGCCCGGGTGGGCGGCACCGGGGGACGGCGGCCGAGGCAGGGGACGCGACCCCGCGCGCTCCGGGCGGCGAGCCCTGTGGCACGGGCCGAGGCCCGCCCGTCGGCCTGCGCCTTCACGCCTGGACGTTCCAGGGGGCGCATGCTCCTGGAGAATTTTGTCCGACGTTTATCGTCCGATAAGGATAACATAAGTGCAAGGGGTGAACATCTGCAACACGTTCGTCTCGCCGGCCGATCGCCCGGCGGACCGTCGATCCCGTTCACTCGTCAGGCCACGCCACGATTCTCGGCTGCTCTCGGGCGCCGAATCGTGAATGTGTGCCGGACACCGTGGTGTCCCGCCAGTCCCGCTCGCGCTCGTCTGATCGACGGCCGCCGTCGAGCGTGCGGCGCCTGCATCCCGCGGCTCGAACTCTCCGTCGCCCGGGTGCCGCGTTCCCTGGCGTCGAAACGCTGGACGAATCGTCCGGCCCGCTGGCGCACCCGCCGCGCGCTCCGTATCATCCGACGCTCGGCCTGCCCACCCCCTACGCCACGCCCATGTCCGCTTCCTCCCGCTTCGTCTCGCGCCTGCAGGTGCTGCGCGAGCTCGCCGCCTTCCTGCGCGCGCGGCGCCTGTGGTGGCTGCTGCCCATGGTGGGCGTGCTGCTCACCTTCGGCCTGCTCCTCGTCCTGGCGCAGGGCTCGGCCGCGGCGCCCTTCCTCTACAGCCTGTTCTAACCCCTCCCGCCGCTTGCACCTGCTCACCCTGCTGGGCATCGCGATGGTGGCGCTGGCCGCGTACTCGGCGGGCGCCGTGCTCGCCGCCCGCGGGCGGCCCACCGTGCCGGGCCTGCCGGACCTGGCCCTCGCGCTGATGTGCGCCGCCGCCGCGTGCGCCGTGGCGGTCCGCGTCGGCCGGCTGCCGGGCCTCGGCGCGGCACTCGTCGTCGGAGCGATCGTGGCGGCCGCGGCGGACCCCGTGCGTGCCCGCGGCGACCTGGGGCGGCGGCCCGCGCCGGAGCCGGCGGGTGGGATGGGCGCGTGGAAGCGCTTCTCGCGGCGGATGGGGAACTTCCAGGGGCGGATGATCCTGGGACTGCTCTACTTCGTGCTGGTGGCCCCGTTCGCGCTGGCGGCCCGCTTCCGTCCCGATCCGCTCGCGGCGCCCGGGGCGGACGGCGGCACGCTGTGGCTGGCGCGGAGCGCGGACTCCGCCGAGAAGGGAATGGACGGCGCGCGGCGGCAGTCCTGATGCACGTGCTGGGCATCTCGTGCCACTACCACGACGCGGCCGCCGCCCTGGTCAGCGACGGCCTGCTGGTCGCCGCGGCCGACGAGGAGCGCTTCTCGCGCGTGAAGCACGACGCCCGCTTTCCGCGGAACGCCATCGAGTTCTGCCTGCGGCGTGCGGGATTGGAGGCGGGGGACCTGGACTTCGTGGTCTTCTACGAGAAGCCGCTGCTCAAGTTCGAGCGCATCCTGCTCACCTCGCTGCGCACCTTTCCGCGCTCATGGCGCAGCTTCGGCGAGTTCGCGCTGGGATGGATGGAAGAGAAGCTGTGGGTGCGCGCCGAGATCCAGGAGGCGCTGGGCATCCCCGCGGAACGCATCCTCTTCACCGAGCACCACGTGGCGCACGCGGCCAGCGCCTTCTTCTGCTCCCCGTTCCGCCGCGCCGCCATCCTCACCGTGGACGGCGTGGGCGAGTGGACCACCACCGCGCAGGGCACCGGCACGGCGGACTGGGACGGCGGCGGAGCGAGCGAGATCCGCCTGGACCGCGAGGCGCGCTTTCCCCACTCGCTGGGGCTGCTGTACTCCGCCTTCACCGCGTTCCTGGGCTTCGAGGTCAACGAGGGCGAGTACAAGGTGATGGGCATGGCTGCGTACGGAGAGCCGCGGCTGGAGCACCTGGTGCGGAAGGTGGTGCGCGTGGAGGACGACGGGGGCTTCGCGCTGGACCTGCGCTACTTCGACTTCCCGCACTCCGCCGACCGCACCTTCAGCCGCGCCTTCGAAGGATTGTTCGGCCCCGCGCGCGACCCGGCCGCGCCCTTCTTCACCGCCGCCACGCATCCCGGGCAGCGGCTGGACGCGGCCGCCGCCGCGCGGAACCAGCACTACGCGGACGTGGCCGCCAGCATCCAGCGCGTCACCGAGGACGCGCTGCTGAAGACGGTGCGCGACCTGCACCGCCGGACGGGGCTCACGCAGCTCTGCATGGCCGGCGGTGTGGCGCTGAACGCGGTGGCGAACGGCCGCATCCTGCGCGAGTCGCCGTTCGAGGAGGTGTACGTGCAGCCGGCGGCGGGAGACGCGGGCGGGGCGGTGGGTGCGGCGCTGTACGCCTACCACGTCCTCCTGGGCCAGCCGCGGCGCTACGTGATGGAGCACGCCTACCTGGGCGAGGCGTACGGCGACGGCGAGGCGGTGGACGCCTTCCGCGCCGCGGGCCTGAAGCCGCGGGTGGTGGACGACGGCGTGCTGACGGACGAGGTGGCGGAGTCGCTCGCGGCGGGGCAGGTGGTGGGCTGGGCCCAGGGGCGCTTCGAGTGGGGCCCGCGCGCGCTGGGCAACCGAAGCATCCTGGCCGACCCGCGTACGGCGGCGATGAAGGAGGTGGTGAACGAGCGCATCAAGTTCCGCGAGCCGTTCCGCCCGTTCGCGCCTGCGGTGCCGGAAGAGCTGGCCAGCGAGATGTTCCACATGCCCGACCCCGCGCGCTGCTGGCCCGCACGCTTCATGCTGGCCGTGATGCCGTGGAAGCCCGAGGCGGCGGAGCGCGCGCCGGCCGTGAGCCATGGAGGCACCGGCCGGCTGCAGACCGTGCGCGCCGAGTGGAACCCCCGCTTCCACGCGGTGCTGGACCGCTTCGGCCAGGCGACGGGAGTGCCCGTTCTGATGAACACCAGCTTCAACCTGCGCGGCGAGCCCATCGTCTCGTCGCCCGCGGATGCCCTTTCCACCTTCGCGCGCAGCGGGCTGGACCTGCTGGCGTTCGGCAACGTGCTGGTGCGCAAGGATGGCTGAGCGCGCTGGGGACGCGGCGATGGAGCCGAAGGCGGACGCCGTTTCCCTCGGACGGTCTCGATGGACGGGGGTGCGGCTCGCGCTCGGCTCCGTGCTCGCCACGCTGGCGGTGCTGGAGGCGGGGATGTGGATCTTCCATCCGCTGCCGGACCCGTACGCGGCGCTCAAGGGAACCCCCGGAAGCCCGCGGTTCACCCACAGCCGGTACGTGCCCTCCGCGTATCCCCCGCACTTCGCGATGGACGTCCGCGCCGAGCCGGGGCTGCCGGGCATCGACGGGCGGCCGCGGCGCTTCTCGGTGAACGGCCTGGGCTACCGCGGCGACCCGCTCGCCGTGCCGAAGCCCACGGGCGAGCTGCGCGTATTCGTGGTGGGCGGCAGCACCACCGAGTGCCTGTACCTGGCCGACGCCGAGGCGCTCACGGCCGTGCTCCAGGCCCGGCTGCGCGCGCTGGCGCCGGGGGTGGACGTGCGCGTGTACGGCGCCGGCAAGTCCGGCGACCGGAGCTTCGACCACGTGGCGATGGTGGCGCACCGAATCGCGCACCTGCAGCCGGACGTGATCGTGGTCTTCGCGGGCATCAACGACGTGCTGGCCGCCATCCGCCGCCGCGACTACCTGATGCGCGACGACCCAGGCGACGCCCCGCCCCTGGGCCACCTCGGCGGGCTGAAGCTTCTCGCCACCGAGCTGCAGCTTCCGCGGCTGGTGCACCGCGCGCTCACCGGCTACGACCCGCAGACCGTCACCATCGTCAGCGACTACCGGAAGAACGCCGCCCACCTGAGGGCGCTGCCTCTCACGCGCCGCGCGCCGCGCACGGACGTGGTGCCGTACGCGGAGAACCTGCGCTCGCTGGCCGGCACCGCCCGCGCGAACGGCGCCCGCATCGTCTTCATGACGCAGCAGACCACGTGGAGCTCGCCCGACCCGCGCGCCGCGCCGTGGCACTGGATGGGCAGCGACAGCGTGCGATACCGCGAGACGGCGCTCGACTCCGCCATGAGCCTCTACAACGCCGCCATGCGCCGGGTCGCGGCCGAGCAGGGCGCACCCGTGCTCGACCTCGCCCGCACCGTCCCGAAGTCGATGGACTACTTCTACGACGACGTGCACTTCAACGTCCGCGGCGCCGCCACCACCGCCGACCTTCTCGCCCGCTTCCTCATCGACCGCGCCGTCATCCCCCGTACCCCGGCCGCAACTTCCGCCGCAGGCTGAATCGTTCGAAACCGCCGGACCTCCTCACCACCGTGTCGGCCGACCCGCGAAGCCGACGCGCTCGGTGGAGGTGTGGATGTGTCGACGCCGTCGATCCGCAGATGTCTTCCGATCCGCCCGATTCGCCCGGTCGGTGACTCCGTTGATGCGCAGATGTCGCTCCGCGCCGTCGACGTCGTCCGATCCACCGCCCGTCATCCGTCGAGTCCGGCCGTCAGTGAGTGCGAATGGCTGTCCCGCATCACGATCCGATCGATCCACACCCTGACGACCCTGCCGGTATCCCGCCGGACGCGGGACCTACCCTGCGGGGCAGGCGCCCGCGTCGAACGAGGCGGTGACGTGGCCGTAGATGCGGTCCTGCAGCGCCTCCGCGGGAAAGCCGGACGCGGCGGTGTAGTCGGAGCGGCGCACCCAGTAGACGCTCACCTCGTCGCCGGCCGTGAGCCGCCTCGTCGCGGGGTGAAAGACAAGGTCCAGGTGGCCTTGCGGCAGCAGCGACTCGGTCTGGATGGAGGTGGGCACGTCGGAGGTGAGATAGAGGAAGACGGAGCTCCCGCCGAACTCCACGCCGCCCTCGGCGCGTTGCGCGAAGCCGTCCGCGCGGCGCGTGTAGGCCAGGTCGAAGCGGGGCGCGGTGCCGCTCAGGTGGAGCACTGGATCGGGTTTTCCGGCGGGCGGCGCGGGGTCGATCACGCGGGCGAGCAGGTCCACCGCCGGCAGCCCGCCCTGGCTGGGCGTGAAGCGCAGGGCGCACAGCCGGTAGTCGCCCGCCACCTCCGCGGGCGTGAGGGTGCGGGCATCCGTCGCGCCCGCGGCGCCGCACCCGGCGGCGAGCAGGGCGGCGGCGGGGCACAGCAGCCGTAGGATGGACAATGCGCGCATCTTCGCCTCCGGGTAAAGGACCGGGTCGCAAGATAGGCGCGATGCGCGGCGGAGGGGAGGAAACCTTTGTGCGGCAAGCAGGAACGGCCCCGCCGCGACGCTCGCGGCGGGGCCGTTCCTTTCATCCTGCGGAGACCGTGGGCGAGCGTCTGCCGGGCCGCCGGGAGGGTCGCGTGTACCGCGCCGTCCTCCCGCCGCCGCGACCGCGGGGCTCCGCTGAGTGGATTGTGACGTAAAGTATGAGCGGCGTCTGGAAAAGACAAGCTTTTCGTTTACGCTGCTCCCGGATTCACCGTCGCCACATTGCCGCCGAAGCGTGCAACCCGGCCCCGTCGCGCCACCTCCCCCGCGGGCGGGAAACCTCCGAGTCTCAGGCCGCGCCTGGCGCTGGGCGAGCACGGCGGTCATCCGCCCGCCGCCGCCCCGCGCATCAGTGCCAGCACCTCGCGGATGGTGGTTTCGCCGCGGTCGCGGGCATACCACTGGCGCACGTCGCGGTAGATGTCGGCCGCCGCCCGCTCTCCCTCCGCCTTTTCGCGCAGCACGCGCGCCTGCAGCTCCGCGGGCCGCGGGCCCCAGCGTCCCACGGGCCGGAAGTCCGCGTCCAGCAGCACCGCGAGGGGGATGGAGCGCGCGGTGCCGGTGAGCCAGCGGTCCATCAGCGGCAGGTTCTCGTCGCGCTTCACCACCCGCATCTCCAGGCCCGGCAGCGCCTCGGCCAGCCGGGCGAGCACGGGCACGGTGTTGGACGCGTCGCCGCACCAGTCCTCCGAGATCACCAGCAGCCTCCACGGCCCGCCGGTGTCTACCGCCTCGTCCAGTGCCCACTGCGGCACCCGGGAGCGCTGCCAGACGCCGTTCCACAGCTCCGGGTGCTTCACCACCTCGCGGCCCAGGTAGTCGCCCCAGGAGAACGCCGCGTCCCAGGATCCGCGGTAGTCCGGCTCCGTCATCTCATCCTCTCGCGTCGCCTCAGAAAGTGTCCCGCGGGAGCCCTCTCCCGAGCGGTCGGGTACGCACGGCGGCCCCGGAAGAACATACCAGCGCGGTCAAGTGCAGCGCCGTCCGGGCGGCGGGGACAGGGGCCTCGCGGCGCGGACGTGGAGGCACGGCGGGCTCGCCTCTTGCAACCCGCTGCCGGGGAAGGGAATGGCCCGGTTCGGCGCATCACCTGCAACCATGGCGAGCATGATCACCAAACACGATCTCGAAAGCCTCATCGGCCGCGCGAGCAACGGCAACCCCGTGCTCTCCCTCTTCCTCGACATGTCCGTCAACGAGAACAACAAGCGCACCCACCGCGTCTTCCTCAGCCAGCAGCGGGCCCAGTTCGAGGAGCTGGGCCACGAAGCCGCGCGGGTGAGCGACGCCCAGGTGGAGGAGGTGCTGGCGCGCGTGCAGGCGTGGCTGGACGAGGGCTTCGACGAGGCGAACCACGGCGTGGTGGTGTACGCCGAGATCGGCGGCGGGTGGTTCCACGCGCTCCAGTTCCCGGTGCCGGTGCAGAACCGGCTGGTGGTGTCCGACCGGCCCGTCATCGGCCCGCTGGCGCAGGTCATCGAAGGCTACCGGCACTACGGCGTGATCCTGCTGGACCGCGAGCACGTGCGCCTGCTGAGCGTGTACCTGGGCACCGTGCTGGACGAGGTGACGGTGCGCGGCGACCCCATCCCCACCCCCAGCCACGTGCAGGCCGGCGGCTATTCGCAGACCCGCTTCCAGCGCCGCAAGGCCGAGGAGATGCGCCACTTCTTCAAGGAGTTCGCCCGCGAGGTGGAGGACTTTGCGGCGCGCTTCCAGCCCGAGGACCTGGTGATGCTGGGCACCGACGAGAACGTGGCCAAGTTCCGCGAGTTCCTGCCCGAGGCCATCCTGAAGCGCGTGATCCACACCGGCCCCATGCCCGTGGACGGCTCCACGAGCGAGGTGCTGGCGCGCCTGGAGCCCCACCTTCGCGCGGCGCAGGAGCGCGCGGGGCGCGGGGTGCTCGAGCAGGTGCGCGACCGCGTGGCCCACGACTACCTGGCCATCGCCGGTCTGCAGGGCACGCTCACCGCGCTGCAGGAGGGCAAGGTGGACACGCTGGTGCTGGCCGCCAACCAGCGCCGCGACGGATGCCGCTGCGGCCAGTGCGGCTTCGTCTTCGCGCGCGGCCTGGCCACCTGCCCCTACGACGGCTCCACCACGCTGGAGGAGGTGGAGGTCGTGGAGGAGATGGTGCGCATGGCCGAGGGCCAGGGCGTGCCCATCGCCTTCGCCGAACCGGGCGACGTGGAGGACCTGAAGGGCGCCGCCGCTTTGCTGCGCTTCTAGACTACAGGCGTTCCGCCGGCTGGAAGAACGAGGAGAGGCCCCGTCCGCATCGCCGGACGGGGCCTCTCCGCTTGCCGGACGCGGACGCGGTGGACGCCGGTGCACGAACCCCTTCCGGAATCGGACAGTCCGGTTTAAGTTGATTCATCCCAACTGTATGAAGAGCATCGGAGCGCCGTTCTCGGAAACGGGTGGCTTCGCGACGCGCGGCAGCGGCGGACCTTCGCCCTTCCGGCGCATCCCGCGACCCCCGGTGCCGCCACGCTCCGGTGCCGCGCCGTCCGCACCGGGACGACGCGACCCTCACGTGCCGCGCCCCCACCACGGCCTTTCCGCGCCACAGCCATGCCTCGTCCCGCCATGCTCGCCCGTGCCGACGGATCCGACCAGGGCCCCACCGACGACGCCCGCCCGGGCACCCCCGCCGTTCGCCCCATCCAGTCCGCCCCCTCCGGCGCCGGGCGGCCCCGCGCCCCGCTGGACGCCGACACCCGCGACCGCATCCGCGCCGCGCTGGAGGCGCTGGACGGCGTGCGCCGCGCCGTCGTGGACGGCTCGCCCCTCACCGTGCTGCTGGTCTGCGACGCCACCGAGGGCGTGCCCGCCGAGATGGCCGCGCGCGCCGTGCTGGCGCAGCACGGGCTTCGCACGCAGGACGTGGAGATGCAGGTGGCCTACGCGCCCAGCCCCCAGGCCCGCCGCCGCGTGCGCTTCGTGGACGCGCGGGTGGAGATGCCCCGCGTGGGGCGCGCGAAGGCGGTGGTGGAGCTGGAATGGGGCGGGGTGCTGTTCTCGGAGTCGATGGAGGGCGAGGGCGGGCCCGCGATGGAGCTGCGCCTGGTGGCGCTCGCCACCATCCGCGCCCTGGAGTCGGTGATGCGCGGCACGCTCACCTTCCAGCTCGTGGGCATCAAGGTGGTCCGCGCCTTCGACGAGGACATGGCCGTCGCCATGTTGCGCGCCGACCAGCTTCCCGACCCGTCGCTCGTGGGCGCGTCGCTTTCCGCCGGGATGCCGTTCCGCGCCGCGTCGCTGGCGGTGCTGAACTCCACCAACCGCTTCCTCGGCAACTACCTGGCGAACCTCAACGAGTAGCCGCGGGCTCTCCGGAGGGTTCCGGCGGTCCGTGGGAACGTCGGCGGATCGACGGGGAGACACGCGAGAGAAGAGGGGCCGCACCGGACGGGTGCGGCCCCTCTTCGTATCCTCCTCCACCATCGCGGGGCCAGGCTACCGGTCGCGGAGGACGAGCTGGGGATAGCCGTTGTTGGGGTCGCGCCCGTTGCGGACCAGCGAGTCCACCAGGTCGGGGCCCCGGTTGTAGGCCAGCAGCGCCATGTGCATGTCGCCGTCGTACTTCACCAGCAGCCCGCGCAGGAAGCGGAAGCCCAGCCGCAGGTTGGTGTCGCGGTCGAACAGGCGCTCTCGCGTGATGCCGGGCTCCATCAGGCGCGCCGTGGCGGGCATGAGCTGCGTGTATCCCACGGCGCCCACGGGGCTCACGGCCCGCGCATTGAACTCGCTCTCCGTCCTCACGAGCTGGAACGCCAGGTCCGGCTTGATCTTCTCGGCCAGCGCCACGTCCTCGATGGCGGCGGCCAGGTCGGCGGGAATGTGGTACCGGGCGGAGTTGCGGTAGATGCGGTCCAGCCGGTCGATCTGCATCTGCTTGTAGTCCGCGTCGCCGGGCATGCGGGTCAGCCCCGCCACCCACGAGGGCGATGCGTCCCACTCCTGTCCCACCGCCGTGGAGCGCGCGCCCAGGTAGTACGCCGCCGAGAAAAGCAAGCACCCGATGACGGCGCTGCGGAAGGTGGCGGCAAGCTCGGGGCGCTGCTGCTTTCTGGATTCTACGTCTGCCTGCAGCTTCAGCAGCAGGGTCTGCATACGGCCTCCGGGTAGGGGGTCGGCCGCTGCTTGAAGCAAGGGGTATGCCGGCTGGCTACTCATGGCTGGTGGCCTCCCAGGTGCCGCTGCGCCCGCCTTCCTTGCGCACCAGGCGGATCCCGCCGATCACCATCCCGCGGTCGCGCGCCTTGCACATGTCGTACACCGTGAGCAGCGCGCAGCTCACCGCCGTCAGCGCCTCCATCTCCACGCCCGTCTTCGCTTCGACGCGGGCCGTGGCGCGCGCGCGCACGCCGGGGAGCGCCGCGTCCGTCTCCAGCTCCACCTCCACCGCGTCCAGCGGAAGCGCGTGGCACAGGGGGATCAGGTCCGCCGTGCGCTTGGCACCCATGATGCCCGCCAGCCGCGCCACCGTCAGCACGTCTCCCTTGGGCGCGGTGCCCCCCGCGATGGCCTGCACCGTGTCGGCGGAGGTGCGGATGTGTCCTTCCGCCACGGCCACCCGCCGGGTCACGGCCTTGCCCCCCACGTCCACCATGCGCGGCCTTCCGCGCTCGTCCAGGTGCGTAAACGTCGTCTCGCCCAGATCGTCCTCCCGAGCTGGTGAATCCCGCGCGGAGGTCCGGAGCCACGCTCCGTCCACCGCCGCCTGCACTCCAATTTACCCTCGCGGGGGCCCATCGGGACAGAGGCGTGATCGGGCACCGGACGTGCGACGCGGCACCATTCTGCGCGTATGTCGAACGGGGGAAACGGCTTGGCGGATGCGATGCGCGCGCGGCGGGTGAAACCGGCCCGTTCGCGATCTGGGGAGCCGCGAGAGGTGCTTCCGGCGAGTCGATGCGAGGCGGTGGCTCGCGCGGAGGGGTGTCCGGGCCGCTCCACGGAGAGGGCGTAGGGGCTGATGGTCGACGGGGAAGGCGGAATGGCGAGACCGTGGGATGCCGAGTATCGCCCCGCCAGCCTCGGGTTGAAACCCGGGGCTGCGACGGCAATCCGCCCGCCTGCGCGGGCTGCCTCCTCGTGGGGAGACGCTCAGCGCGTCAGGCGGGCGGATGGGAAGATGCGGCGGCGGAGATCGTCGGATCGATCGAAGGATCGGTCGAGGCCGACTCCGGCGCGTCGCCCCGCCGATCCGCGGCCGGCGCCGCCGTGAAGCCACCCGGCGCTTGCACAACCGAGAGGTAGCGGTCGGGGCTCTACCCGACGAGATCCGTTCGAATCCCCCGCAGCAGCGTGGAGACGATGAGCTGCGGGTTCACGTTGCCGGCGGCCAGCTCCTGCGCCTCCTGCACGCGCATGATGGAGCGCGCGACGCCCTCGGGGCGCACGGGGCGGCGCTCCAGCATCTTCTCCAGCAGGCGCGCCTCGCCGGTGTAGGCCACCTGGTCGGGCGCGCCGGCGGCCACGGCCAGCAGGTCGCGCAGCCACTCGGCCAGCGCCTCCAGGTTGTCCGTGAACTCGCCCCGGGCGCCCGCCGGGGGCACGCCGTGGGCGGCCGCGAAGCGCATCGACGGCGACTCGGCAAGCGCGGCGAAGAGCAGCGACTTGCCGGCCTCGCGCCGCTTCGCCAGCACGCCCGCGCCGCCGCCCTGGGGCGCCAGCCGCAGCGCCCGGCCGATGGCGCCGCGCGAGATGCCGGCCAGCGCACGGGCCTCGTCCGCCGCCATGCCGCGCTCGTTCACCAGAAACGCCTGCACGTCGTCCGCCGCGAGCGGGAGCAGGCGGACGGGAAGCACGCGCGAGCGGATGGTGGGCAGCAACGCGCCGGGGCTGGAGGCGGTGAGCACCAGCGTGGTGTCCGCCGGGGGCTCCTCCAGCAGCTTCAGGAAGGCGTTGGCGGCCTCCTGGCTGCTCTCCTGCGGCACCATCAGCTCCGCGTCGCCCACCACGAACACCTTGCGGCTGCCCATCGCGGGCCGCATCCCAGCGAGCTTCTGGAGGTTCTGGATCGTCCCCAGGAAGTAGGCGGGCGGCTTCTCGTACGCCGGCACGTGGAAGGGGTCCGTGCGGCGGGCCGAAAGCTCGGCGTATCGGGCCTCCTCCAGCTTCTCGCGCAGCTTCTCCGGCTGCGACGCGTCGGGGCGGGGCAGGGGGAAGAACCAG
Source organism: Gemmatimonadota bacterium (assembly GCA_028287185.1). Taxonomy (GTDB): domain Bacteria; phylum Gemmatimonadota; class Gemmatimonadetes; order Longimicrobiales; family Longimicrobiaceae; genus JAQBQD01. The sequence continues at coordinate 13,222 of JAQBQD010000090.1, forward strand.
TGCACGTCGGGGTGCTCCAGCTTCAGCGCCATGCGGCAGGGCTGGCACTCCCCGCATCCCCCCGCCGCGGTCGGCGCCTGGCACACCACGAGCTGCGCGATCCACAGCGCCAGCCGCTCCTTGCCGATGCCCGCGGGGCCGTGGAGAAGGATCGACTGCGCCAGGCTGCCCGCCACCGCGGCCGAGGCGAGCGTCGCGCGGACGTCCGCGTGCCCGTGGACGGGCGGAAGCGCCGTGCCGCTCACCGGCCGCTCCGCAGCCAGCCCAGCGGGTCCACCGCCTGCCCGCCGGGCGTGCGGATCTGGAACTCGATGTGCGCCCCCTCCGGCGTGCTCTCGCCGCCCACGGCGCCCACCGTCTGCCCCTTCGTCACGCTCTGCCCCTCGCGCACGGCCACGTCGCGGAGGTACAGGTAGAGCGAGTAGTATCCGCCGCCGTGGCTCACGACCACCGTGGGCCCGTAGCCCTCGAACGGCGCGGCGAGGACGACGGTACCGGCCTCAACCGCCCGCACCGGCGTGCCCGCCGCCGCACCGATGCCGATGCCGTTCCAGCGGATGACCGTGCCGTTGGGCTGCACCGCGCGTCCGAAGCGGTACACCACGCGTCCGCCCACGGGCCAGCCCAGCGTCCCCAGGTCGGCCGGGCCCAGCGTGGGCGTCGCGGGTCCGGCGGCGACGGTGGGCGGGCGGGACGGCGCGGCGCCCGGGC
>JAQBQD010000097.1 GCA_028287185.1 Gemmatimonadota bacterium
GGTGAACGCCTGGGAAGCGAGTCGCAACAACGCGCGAGCAACGATCCGGTGGCGATTCACCACCTCCGACGCGAGACGCCGGATGCACCGCCTCTACCCGTCACCTCCTGCGTGACTGACTACTAGACGCAATCGGCCTCACCGAGCGGCACCTCAATGAATCGACCCCCGCCAAGACCTAACACCATTGTTGCAGAGGAAAGCTGCCAACGTGCGAACTGTGCAGCTCGGCGCGGCCTAACAATCGGCTGCAGGGGATGCTGGGCCTTGCATGCTTTGGGGCGAGGGCAGGCTTGCGCGGCCGGCCCTGCACCCCTGACCCTTGTGTCGTTAGGCCGCTGGGACAGGCATCTCGGCAGCGGAAAGGCGGATTGCTGGTACACGACCGGCCCTACGGCGAGATGCCGCAGGGGCGGTTCTGTTGATGCGTTGCGCTAATTGAATTACTGGCACTTGACGTTCGGAGAACGGCGTACTATCTGGATTGGGGCAAGTTCGGCCATGTGCTCCAGCTGTGCTGCTGGCCGGGATTCCGTCGACTTGGCACCAGGTTCGGCTCCAATGAAGCGAGCGAGCCTGAAATGCGGAGGCCGGCGGGTCAACAAATTCCCTGAAGGGAGTAGACGACCATGACAAGCGAATGTCACGTATCGGGCACATGGCAGGTGGAGCAGAGCAACGGCTACCGACCAGTGTTCGCCCTCGAAGAGCATGGGGGAACAGTGAGAGGTGCGGGGACGCTGTCGTCCGCTGACCAGGCCCGTGGAAACTACAGCGGCCCAACGGGCCCAATCGAGGGCCGGCTGCATGGCAACAGACTGGAGATACGGGTGAACTGGCCACCCAAGAATGATGGCACGCGCGCCATCGGTCACTATGCCGGGGTGGTGGTGGAACATCAGATTGTCGATGGTTTCGCCCACGACGACTTGAATCCCGAGTACAAGGGGTCTTGGAGGGCGGTTCGCGTGTGAGGAAGATGCACATGCTGCTCACGCCGTCCTGGGTCTGCCGCTCTACTCCGGAGCGCACGACCTTTGCGCATGTGCACCGACCGCGAGCAGCACCTCGGGTGGCCGAGTGGTCTACTGGCGGGCTCCGCGGCGGCGGGGGCGAGGTCTTTCGGGTTTGTCAGACATCGTGGCTCCGATCCTCTTGACCCGGGCCGTCAAGAGTCCCGAGGCTAATTGGTCTGTCACCGGTGTAACTCCGTACGCGGCCTAACAATCGGCTGCAGGGGATGCGGGGCCTATTTCAGGCCGCGAGCCCGTCGCGTGGGCTTCCCCTGCTCCGCACTTCTGACCGTTTGTGCCGTTAGCCCGCATCCAAGCTCGTTCTCCGTAGGCGAAGCAGCGCCTGCTCGTTCGTACCTATTTGGGGAGTGCTTCCCATGAGCGAGGCCACCGATAAAGGGCGCGGCAAATTATCCCCCAAGGTGCCGGATACGTTGCCGAAACAAGTGGAACATCGTCTTCCGCGTGCGAGCGTCGTCAGCGTACTTCTTGCGTTCGGGGGCTATCTCTCCCTGGCGTATCTTCTGGGGTACGCGTACTGGTGGGCTTACCTTGATGTGTTCGGCGCCACGTTTCTTCTTGGTCAGGTCCCGCCGAGTGCGGCGCTCTTCAGTAGTGCGAATGTCGTTCTTCTATGTGCCATTCTCTTCGCTTTCATCATCGATCACATTAAGGTCAACGAACACAAAGGCGACACAACAGAGAAGTCCCTTTTAAGGCTTGTCTACCTCTTGAGCGTGATTGTTTTCATTCTGGTAGTGCTTGATCTTTTTATCGGTGATCGTCTTCTTGATCACGTTCGTGAAGGCGTTTTCGGTGCAATCTGGTTTTTCGCCGTGATGGCAGCCGCGGCTTGTGGCAAGCTGGCTTCCGAAGCGTGGCGTCGAAATGAAGGGCACTCCATGCTAATGCGAATCGGGCTTGGTGTGTTTTTCGCAGTCGTAGTATTGCCTCTTGCCTCAGGCTTTTCTGCCGGCTTCAATCGGAGCTCTCCCGGAGTGAATAAGCCCCCATTTGTACGTGCAACTGGCCCAACCCGTACCTTATATCTTCTCTTCGTTACGGACGACATGGTGTACTGCATCAGCGATCCGGAAAAAGGCGAGCGGCTTGTGTTCGCAGTTCCATGGAACTCGGTACTTGAGATTGAAGGCGTCCGACAGGCCCAAGCCAGGAAGTTCGCAGTCCATCGAAGACGCGCGCCGTGACTCGGCTCATGGGCAGCATGCGCACAGCCTTCTTGACTCAAGTGCAGCTGCGGCCTAACAATCGGCTGCAGGGGATGCGGGGCCGTCCATGGTCGGGGTCGACCGAAGGTCTTGCGCGCCGGCCCCGCACCCCTGACCCTTGGGGCGTTAGGCCGCAACATAAATTGACGAGATCCACTTTCTGCTCCCGAGGTGTATATCATGCGAGTAGTAGCTTACGCGGTACTGCTGATTTTGGGCACTACACCCTCGATGGCGCAGTCTCGTTTATCTCAGCCCACACCGCGTGACCTTCCATCGGTCGACTCCCTCTTCAGAGCCGAATCACAGCGCACGCGAGAGAGCCTTGATCGCGTCAGGGCAAGCGTTGATAGCTTGCAACACACGAAAAAGCCCGTGGCGGAGGTGTGGGGCCCGATTCTCGTAGGCCTCGTCGCCGCAGCAGCCGGCTTTGCAGCTGCTGCTTTCAGCACGGAGCGTTCTGTGCGTTCTGCACGAGAAGGTCATCTGTATGATGCGCTGAAATGGTTCGAGGGGGAAACGCAAAAACGAAGCATCGGACTATCAGTTATCGAAGGTAATTGGAAGAACAAAGCCCTACATCCTACGTGGCGCGGCGTCCTCGTAAACCAAGCTGTCTTCCTTCTAGCTTCCTCAAAGACTGATACCGAGCACGAACGACAGAATCTCCACCGCATCCGTGCGCTTCTTGCGCGGCTCAAACTTGACGAGTTTGACCGAGGAGCGTTGTTTGCAGCGCTCACGAAGCGTGCGCAATTTGGAGGCGGAGTTCCAAACGTGAACTTGGGCGACTGGCAGAATCTGGGTGCGGCCTAACAATGGCTGCAGGGGATGCGGGGCCGTCCATTCTTTCGGCCGACGACCGCCTTGCGCGCGCACCCTTGACCCTTGTGGGCTTCGCGGGGGATCCCCCCGAACCCGATCAAACCCTGCCCAGTAGATCCTCCACCACGTCGGCGCCACGTTCGGCGGCGCCGGTGCCGCTCTGCACGTAGGCGCGGGCTGCGGCGCCGCGGCGGGCGCGGGCGGCGGGGTCGGAGAGCAGGTGGAGCAGGGCGTCGCGCAGGGCGGGCTCGTCCGCCGCCTCGGTGGCGGCGCCGGCGGCCAGCAGCTCCGCGGCCTCGCGGGCGTTAGCGTGGCGCGGGCCGAAGAGCACGGGCGTCCCGAAGGCGGCGGGCTCCAGCACGGAATGCAGCCCCGCCGTGCCGTATCCACCGCCCACGTAGGCCACGTCCGCCACCGCGTACAGCTCGCCGAGCACGCCAACGCGGTCCACCACCAGCACCTCCTGGACTGTGGCGCCGTCCAGCACGTCGGCCAGGCGCGTGTGGCGCAGGCCCAGGGCGCGCAGGCGCGCTTCCGCGGCGTGCAGGTGCGCAGGCGTGGGCTCGTGCGGCACCAGCACCAGGCGCACGTCCCCCACCAGCTCGCGCGCGGCGGCGAAGGCGGGCAGCAGGCGCTCCTCGTCGTGCCCCCAGGTGGAGCCGGCGACGACGGTCAGGCCCTCGAAGTTCAGCAGCGGCGCCAGCAGCGGCGACGCGTCGTCCACCGAGGCGGCGCGGGCCCACACCTGGTCGAAGCGCGCATCGCCCATCACCGTGCGGCGCGCGGCGGGCACGCCCAGCCGCCCGAAGCGCTCCGCGTCGTTTGCGGAGATGGCGGCGACGGCGTCCAGGCGTGCGTACGCCGGGGCCAGCAGCATGCGCGCGAGGCCAGACAGCCGGCCGGACGAGGAGGGCAGCGTGGCGGAGAGCAGCGCCAGGCGGGTGCCGCGCGCCTTCGCCTCGCGCGTCAGCACGGGCCACACGTCGTATTTGGAGAACGCGATCACGCCCGGCCGCAGCGCCTGCAGCGCGCGGCGCACGTCGCCCGGCGCGTCGAACGGCAGGTAGTCCGCGAAGTCCGCCGGCACCGTAGCCCCGAAGCGCTCGGCGGAGGGCGAGAAGTAGGTGTACGCCACCTGCGCGTCGGGCATGCGTTCGCGGAAGGCCTCCACAACCGCGCGCGCCTGCAATCCCTCGCCCACGCTGGGCGCGTGGAACCACGCCAGCGGCCGCGCCGGGTCGCGCTCTGCCCGCGCCCACGCCTCCATGCGCTCCACCACGCCGCGCCGGCCGCGGATGCCGCGCGCGAGCTTCCCCTCGCCGCGCGCCAGAAGCGGCAGGGCGGGGTGCAGCGCGGTGACGGCACCGGCGTAGAGGCTTTCCAGGATGTTCATGGCGGCAAGCTAGCCGGGCGGCGGCGGGGCGGGCAACCGCACAAAGTGCGGAGCCCGGAGCTCGGCAGGGACCTCACGACCATCGCGAGCGGGGCGCCGTTCGGTGCCGCCCGCGCTGTCGTCCTGCGTCGGCTGTGCCATTCGAGTTGATCGCGTCCGTGGAAGCGCGGCGTCGAACGCAGGATCGTCGGGGTCCAAACCCCGGCTGAGACGCACAGATCAGGGTAACGCAGGGTCGGTAGAAGGCGGATCGGGGTTCTGCGGATCGGGATCCGGAACGGGGGAACCGGTGGGAATGTGCAGCCGCCCGCCTCCGATCACGCGCGTGGCCTGCTGGGGGGAGAGGGGCTGGAAGCCGAAGTCCTCGACCTCCGCCGGGCTGCACTGCGTGCGCTGCTTCGTGGTCATCATGCTCTCCGTTGATTTGGGGTCGCCGAGAAAGCCGGCACGGAGCTCGGCCCACGCCCCGCGCCGGCGGGAAACGTCGCCACGGCGCTGCCGATCAGCTCCACCCACGGCCTCGTCGAGCATCGGGTCACGCCGGCATCGATCAGGTCACGCGGGAGCCCATGTCGGCCGCCGCGTCAGTCCGGCACGTCGATCCAGTCCCAGATGATCTCCCCTTCCGGCGTGTAGCCGATGGGGATGCGGATGCGTCCGCCGCCGATCACGCGCGACGCCTGCTCCGGCGGCAGGGGCGCGAAGCCGCAGGCCTCTCCCTCCGCCATTCCGCATTCCGTGCGCTTCGTGCTGCTCATCTCGTTCTCCGCTGATGCGTGTGAAGAGGGTCGCCGGCAGGGACGCGGCCCGAGCCCCCCCGGCAGGGAACGTGCTCACTCGCGGACGTCCAACTCTCCCGCGCGCGTCCGTCTCGGCCCCGATCGAACCAGGGCCGGTCAGGCCTCGCGGAAGCTCACCGCCGGCCGGCGTGCCCGGAGAGGTTGTCGTGATGCGGATGCACGGACCGGCGTCTCCGGACCCCCGGTCCGCCGTTCCGCGGGCGACTGCAAACGGGACAACGGCGCGGGCTCGATGCAATGGCGGCGCGCAATGCGTCCTGAAAGGTATAGATAGTGACCGATCATAGGCGAAGCAATGAAGCCGTTTGTTCCCCGGCTTCGCACACGGCCGCGCGCCCCCGCCGGCCCGAACGGGCACGGTTGTCGCGCAGGGAGCGGGCAACGCGCGGGGCGGCGGCGGGAGCGTCGACACCGGACCGTACGTGGCGATCCCGCAACGACTTTACAGCGCCTCTCGCTTCGGTGTAAGTTCGGGTCCATGAAAGATCGCATCGTGGTACGGGGGGCCCGCCAGCACAACCTGAAGAACCTGGACCTGGACATCCCCCGCCGGGCCGTGGTGGTGGTCACGGGGCCTTCCGGGTCGGGCAAGTCGTCGCTGGCGTTCGACACCATCTATGCCGAGGGGCAGCGGCGCTACGTGGAGTCGATGTCCACCTACGCCAAGCAGTTCCTCGACCGGATGGAAAAGCCGGACGTGGACCGCGTGGAGGGCATCTCGCCCGCGGTGGCCATCGAGCAGCGCAACCCCACCAAGACCTCGCGCAGCACCGTGGGCACGGCGACGGAGGTGCACGACTACCTGCGCCTGCTGTGGGCGCGCGTGGGCCGCACCTTCTGCCCGGGCACGCCCGAGCACCCCTGCGGCCGCGAGGTTCGCCCCGACACCGTGCAGACGGCGACCGACGCCACGCTGGCCCTGCCGGAGGGCGCGCGCGTGATGGTGTGCTTTCCGCTGCCGCTCTCCGCCCGCGTGACGCACGCGCTGGTGGTGGAGAACCTGCGCGCGCTCGGCTTCTTGCGCGTGCTGTCCGAAGGCGCCGAGATCCACCTGGACGAGCTTCCCGAGGGCGCCGACGTGGTGCGCGCGGGCGAGCTGCTCGTCGTCGTCGACCGGCTTCGCGTGGACGCGGACGAGCGCGGCCGGCTGGCGGACTCGCTGCAGACGGCGTTCGGGGAGGGCGAGGGCGAGGCCGTGGTGGTGCCCGTGGGTGCGCCGCCGCTGCGCTTCACGGAGCGCTTCCGCTGCCCGCAGCACCCGGCGATGGAGTTCGCGTCGCCCACGCCGCAGCTCTTCTCGTTCAACAACCCGTACGGCTCGTGCCCGGAGTGCACCGGCTTCGGCGCCGTGCTGCGCTACGACGAGTCGCTCATCGTGCCCAACGCCGCGCGCTCGCTGGCCGAGGGCGCCGTGGACCCGTGGAGCAAGCCGCGCTACGAGGCCCGCCGCGCAAAGCTGGCGGACTTCGCGCGCAGGCAGGGCGTGTCGATGGACACGCCCTGGCGCGAGCTGCCGGATGCCTTCCGGGCCGAAGTGCTGCACGGCGCGCGGGGGTTCGAGGGGGTCCTGCCATTCCTCGTGGGGCTGGAGGAGAAGCGCTACAAGCAGTACATCCGCGTCTTCCTGCGGCAGTACCAGGCGGCGGTGACGTGCCCCGCGTGCGCAGGCGCCAAGCTGCGCCCCGAGGCACTGCGCGTGCGGCTGGACGGGCGCACGGTGGCCGAGGTGTCGGAGATGCCGCTCACCCGGGTGCGCGGATGGCTGGCGGAGCTTGCGCCGGCGGAGGGAGGGCCGCTGACGGCGCAGGAGCGCGAGATCGCCGCCACCATCCTCAAGGAGCTGGACGCGCGCGTCGGCTTTCTGGACGACGTGGGGCTGGGATACCTGACGCTGGACCGGCAGACGCGGACGCTGTCCGGGGGCGAGGCGCAGCGCATCACCCTCTCCAACGCCCTGGGCAGCCGCCTGGTGGACACGCTCTACGTGCTGGACGAGCCCACCATCGGGCTCCATCCCGCGGACAACGACCGCCTGCTGCGCCTGCTCACGCGCCTGCGCGACGGCGGCAACACGGTGCTGGTGGTGGAGCACGACCCCGAGGCCATGCGCATCGCCGACTGGCTGGTGGAGCTGGGCCCCGGCAGCGGCGAGCTGGGCGGCCACCTGGTCTTCTCGGGCACGCTGGCCGAGCTGCTGGAGGCGGACACGCTGACGGGCCGATTCCTCTCCGGCCGCGAGGAGATCGCCGTGCCCGCGCGGCGGCGGGCGCTCAAGGGGCCGCGCATCAAGCTGGAGGGCGCACGCGAGCACAACCTGCTGGGTGACCCGGTGGAGATCCCTCTGGGTGCGATGACGGCGGTGACGGGCGTCTCCGGGTCGGGCAAGTCCACGCTGGTGCACGACGTCCTGTACCGCGCGGTGGAGCGCGAGCTGTCGGGCGGCGAGACGAGCGCCAAGCGCCACCTGGGCGAGACGGTGGGGCGCTACGACCGGCTGTCCGGCACGGCGGGGCTGAAGGAGGTGGTCCTGGTGGACCAGTCCCCCATCGGCCGCACGCCGCGGTCGAACCCGGTCACCTACATCAAGGCGTGGGACGAGGTGCGGCGCGTCTTCGCGCAGCTTCCGGACGCGGCCGCGCGGGGGCTGGGGCCGGGCGCCTTCTCGTTCAACGTGGAGGGCGGGCGTTGCGAGGCGTGCAAGGGCGAGGGGCAGGTGCAGGTGGAGATGGTGTTCATGGCCGACGTCTTCGTGCCCTGCGAGGTGTGTGGCGGCGCGCGCTTCAAGCCCGCCGTGCTGGAGGTGCGCTACCGCGGGCGCAACGTGGCGCAGGTGCTGGAGCTGACGGTGGACGAGGCCATCCGCTTCTTCCTGCACGAGGACAAGCTGGGCCAGACGCTCTGGCACCTGCAGCAGGTGGGGCTTGGATACCTGCGCCTGGGCCAGCCCGCGCCCACGCTCTCGGGCGGCGAGGCGCAGCGCATCAAGATCGCCCGCGAGCTGGCGATGGGCGCCAGGCGCGGCGGCAAGAAGCTGTACATCCTGGACGAGCCCACCACGGGCCTGCACCTGGACGACATCCGCAAGCTGCTGCGCGTGCTGGGCGACCTGGTGGACGCGGGCCACACGGTACTGCTCATCGAGCACAACCTGGACGTCATCAAGACGGTGGACTGGGTGGTGGACCTGGGCCCCGGCGCCGGCCCCGACGGCGGCCGCGTGGTGGCCATGGGCCGCCCGGAGGAGGTGGCCCTGGTGGCGGAGAGCCTGACGGGACGCTGGCTGGCGCCCATGCTGGCGGTGACGGAGCCGGCGGCCGTGTCCTGAGCCGGCCCACGCACGACCGATGCGGATCGAGGCCGTCCCGAAGCCGGGGCGGCCTCGTCGCGTATCCCCACGATCGGCGGACGGATGTCGTCCGGCTCCCAGCCCGGCTGCCGATCGGCCGCTCGACGGAAGATGATCTTCCTCCGAAGGGAAGGTCGTCTTCAGGGGCTCCGCTTCTTCTGCCGTCGATCGAACCAGGGAAAACCTGCGACGCGTCGGCGAAGCCGGCTCGCTCAGGTGCCCCGGAACCGGCCCCCGTCCGTTGATCGAACAGGCAGATGGAATGCGCTTGTTGACAAGATGTTGTATTTATACTATCAATTATCCCATGAACGATCGCAATCGTAGCCAGAGCACGCGTTCCGCCAGCGGCGGCACCATCCACAGCCGGATTCCCGTGCTGCGGGCGGAGCGCGGGATGAGCCGGCAGGACCTGGCCGCCGCCGTGGGCGTGAACTACCAGACCATCGGCTATCTGGAGCGCGGGGACTACAACCCCAGCCTGGAGCTCGCCTTCCGCATCGGCGAGGTATTCGGGCTGCCCATCGAGGCGATCTTCTCCCGCGAGCCCTTCCCCCCGCTCAGCGAGCAGGTGTACGGTCGCCGTGCGGCCGCGCCTTCCGGGGGCGGCGCATGAGCCGGCGGTCGCGGCACGGTGCCAGGGCGGCGGCGTTGGCGGTGCGACGGCCGCGCCCGCCTGAGTCCTGACGCGCCCCCGCCGACGGTCTCCAATCCAGATCCTTACGGTCCACGTTGTCCCGCAACGCCACCCGCGGTGCGCCTTCCCCCATCACCGGAGCAGCATCATGGTCCCGCTCGCCCTTTCCCGCTTCGCCGCCCGCCGCAGGGGCCGCCGTATGCTCGTCGTGGCGGTCTGGGCCCCCGGACTCGCCGTGCTGTGCATCCGCGCGGCCTCGGCCACCGACGCGGCGAAGATCGCCGCCAGCGTGTTCCTCCTGGTGGGCGGTTGCGCCTTTGCCCTGCTGGCCGGGTCGCTGAACCTGACCCGCGGGCCGCTGGACCGGCCGCTGGACGAGCGCGAGCGGGCCGAGCGCGACGCGGCGTACTACACGGCCTTCCGCGTGAGCAGCCGGGCCATGCTGCTGCTGCTGATCTACGCGATCCTGGCCGACAACCTGGGCGTCCTGTGGCTCCCTTCCACTCCACGCGCGGCCGTGTCCTCCCTGCTCGCGGTGGGGATCGCGTTCGGAGCGCTGCCCGTGACGGTGCTGGGGTGGACCGCGGCGGACTCGATGCTGGACGACGACGACGAGGTGCCCGTGCTCGCCATCCGCACCCCCGTGGAGCCGTGGAAGCGGCGGGTGATGTTCGCCCTCGCCGTATGCGCCGCCACGGCGGCGGGGCTGGGGGCGGCCGGCGTGGTCCCGGCGCTGGCCAAGCAGCAGGCGCTGTTGGCGGGCCTGGCCACCGGCCTGGGTGTCGGCGCCGTGGTGCTCACCCGCCGCGTGAACGGCACGCGCGGGTAGCACCGCGGTCTCCCCGCGCCGAAGCGGGCGGGAGCGACGGGCACTGCGGATCAAAGGCGCCGACTCGGCTAGTGCGACGGGCGAGCGAGCGATCCTCGAATCCACCGTCCAGGCGACGGACGGTCAAGCGGCGAGGCACGCTCCCCAGCCGCAGATGCTCGGATCGACCAGGCTCGATCGATTCTCCGATCGAGTGCGTAGGGGGCTGACGGCAAAGGTCGACCGCCGATCGTCGATGCTGATAAACATTTGACGTCAATCGGGAGTCGCATCGACCAATCTCGTTGTCGTCCGGTCGGATCGGCGGGCAGTGCGGGAGGGGAGAGGGCGGGTGATGGTGATGGATCGGGATGGACGAAGATCAGCCGCGGCGAGGGAGTTCCTGGCCACGCGAGCCGGAACGGCGTGGCCGTTCGACACAGCGCCGGGGCCGCCGCGGCTCCGGCCACACACCATGGAGGATCACGTGACTCGATTCCTGAGAGGTTCCCTGCTTGCGCTCGGCCTGCTGGGTGCAGAGGCCCCGGTGCTGACCGCGACGCCGCTCGTGGTGGAAGGCCGCCTCGTCAATGCGGTCCCGCTCCCGACGCGCGCCGACACGACGCGGCGGGATGCGTCGCGGCTGCCGGTGGGCACCTTCATCTACGGCATCACGTTCAACGGCAACGCGGTCGGTGCCACGACCAGCATCATCGCGCGCGACGGGCAGGGGTGGATTGCCATCGACTCCCTGCCGGGCGTGAGCAGCGAGTGGCGGTTCACCAACGACTTCGCTCCGCTCACCGTCAGGCAGGCCGCGCCCGCGGCGGGCCTGGACGTGCAGCTCATCTACTCGCCCGGGCATGTGAGGGGCCCCGCCAGGCTGCCTGCGCAGATGGGCGGCGACAAAACGATCGACGCCGCGATCCCGGCGGGCACCATCGCGTCCGGCATGGAGACGCTGGTGGTGATGACGGCCGACCTGGCCCAGGGGCGCAGGATCACGCTGCCCTCCTTCTCCGCCACCACCAACGCGGTGGCGAACGTGACCGCCGAGGTCGTGGGCAGCGAGTCCGTCACCGTGCCCGCGGGCACGTTCGACACTTGGAAGGTGCAGGTTACGGGCGGCGAGACCCCGTACACCCTCTGGGTCCGTAAGGACGCGCCGCACGTCGCGGTGAAGCAGGCGCTCGCCGGCCAGCCCGTCGTCATCGAGCTGCAGTCCATCCGGTAAGCCGCTTCCGGAGAACGTCTTCCGGAGCCGTGGCGGAAGCTCGGCGATCTGCCGGGCTGCAAGGAATCTCAGACGGAGGCGGCCGATCCGGGTTCGGCGGATGCTTGCGGAGCGGTTCCGTGCGTTGGCGGGGCCGCTCCGGAGCCCGGCGGAAACCGCCCCGCCGGTCTCCTCCGCGGGGCCGGCGAGCCTCCTCCTCCGGGCGCGATACCGCCGGCGCCCTCCGTCCGGGGTCTCCCCGGCCCGGAGCGAGCCTCCCCAAACCGCCGGGGAGTCTCGCTCCGCCTGCGTTTCGTCGAGCGTCCACTCCGCGCCCGGCTCCTCGGAGAAGTCCAGGGCCTACCGCGCGAAGTGGTCCATAAATCAGCCGATGGCGCATTCGGGTTGACACGGGCGCCGTTCGGCACGTATCTCTCTACAGCGTTCGCGCGCACCGAGCGCATCGGCACACCCGGATTCCCCGCGACGACACTCACGATGGCGAAGGCGGAGCACAACGTCACCGGTTTGCGGCACGCAGGCTTCGGCTCGTCCGGCCCGCGGCCCAAGTTCCGCGCATCCCCGACCCGGCTGCCCCCACGCCCCAGGCCTTCATCGACCGCGCGGGCCTCGCGGACGCCGTCCGCGGCGCGCGCGAGCTGGCCGCCCGCCACTTCGGAAGCGCGCTGACGGGAATCACGGAAACGCTGCACCCTGAGGGCCCGGATTCGCAGTCGCTCGAGGTGGAGGTCGGCGTGGCCGTCGATCCCGAATCGTTCCTGGCGCGGCGCGACGAGTACCTGGATGCGGTGGAGGCGGTGCACCCGGGCGTGGACTGGAGCAGGCTCCTGGTTTCGGTGCGCTACCGTGCGGCCCACTGAGGCGGACAACTTCTTCCACGTCGCGGACGCCCTGCTGGACGAGCTGGACGGCTCGCCGGCGGAGGTGGCGGAGTGGGAGGCCTGCGCCAACGCACGCTATCGTGCCGCCATCAGCCGGGCCTACTACGCGGTGTTCCTGGAGATCAAGTACGGCGTGCTTCCCCTGCGGGACGAGTGGCTTCGCGCGTCCCAGACGTTTCCACGGCACCAGGTGCACCGCCGGTTCGTGGATGCCATCCGCGCCGTTCCCGACGGCCACCGCCTGGCGCGCGACCTCAACCAGCTTTCCAAGTCCCGCAACGCAGCCGACTACGTGTGGGACGCGCCGTACCACCGGACCCACGTGGAGCAGGAGCTGAAGGTGGCGCGCCGCCTGCTCGGCGAGCTGGCGCGACTCACCGCGCGCGAGTGGGAGCGCGCCGCCGACCGGCTGGCGCAGCAAGGCGCCTGACGTCGGGCATTCCCCGATCTCCTCGGCAGTCGAAGCGGCACGTCGATAGGGAAAAGAGGCCGGGACGCCACGCGGGCGTCCCGGCCTCTTCTCACGCGTTCGCGGAGCGTCGATGCTCCGCGTCGGCTTCGAGCTTGCGCGCGGCTAGCGGCGGCCGGCGTCGTAGCGGCGATGCCACTGGTCGTGCAGGGTGCGGCACTGGCTGCGCACGCGAAGCTGGTACTGCAGGTCGGTCGGGCGGCGCTGCGCCTGGGCGCGGCACTGGCGGTCCTGCTGCTGGTGGAACGCCTGGTGTGCGCGGTCGTAGCTGGCGCGGTCGTACGAGCCGTTGCCGCCGTAGACGCCGCTGCCGTACCCGCCGTTCCCGTACGTGCCGTTCCCGTACGTGCCGTTCCCGTACGTTCCGGTGGGGCGGCCGTAGCGGTCGTACCCGCTGTTGCGGTTGTAGCGATCGTCGCGGCTGTACCGGTCGTCACGCCGGTAGCGGGCGTCGCGGTTGTTGCCGTTGGATCCACAGTTGGACGCGGTGTTGTGCGGGTTGCCGCTGCCCTGGCACCAGCCGCGGTGGTTCCCGTCGTCCTTGCGCTCGTGGCGGTCGTCGCGGCGGTCGTAGCGCGCGTCGCCACGGTTACCCTGGCTGTCGCGGCGGTCGTCGTCCTGGTCCTTGCGCTCCACGCGGCCGCGGCCATGGTCGTCGCCATGCCCGCGTCCGCGCTGGGCCGCCGCCGGCGAGGCCGCGAGCGCCGCCGCCAGGGCGAGCATCATCGGCAGGTAAAGGGTCGCTCTGGGCTTCATCCACGGTCTCCTGCTCGGGGTCTGTCGGTGGGAATTCTGCCCGGGAACGCGCAAGGCCGGGGCCAGGGGCCGGCATCCCAGCATTTTCGCCCGTTTCCAGCATTCCCCGATCCCGCGCCGCCGGCGAGGTCGGGTTTCGTGTCCCCTCCGCCGGACGCGCCGTTCACCTCCGGAGGACAGCCGCCGCCCATCCCCTCCGCGTCCACGCCTGCAGTCCGTCGTCCAGGTCCGCGGATTCGTCGTCGGCATCTCCTGCGGTGGAGGAGGCTCGGTGCCCGGTGATCGGCGCGTACGGCATCGGCGCTCGCATCGGTTTCGAGGGTCGCTCATCCGAGGGCTGCCGAGCGATCGTCGTCGCGCCGCCGCCGCCCTGACGAAACCCGAACAATCCGGCCGCCGCGCGATCCGATCCACCGCCGTTCGTGCCGACCGGCGAGCGGGAGGGAGGCGGACCGTCCATCCCGAGAAGCCGCAGTGGCTTGCGTGGAGTTGGGGCCGCCCGCGGACTCCGATGGAGGAGGCGAAAGCGGGCGATTTCGACAAGCCGACGCGCGGCGGGTCGCACTTGCCGGGGTACGGGGCGCGGCCTACAATGCGGGCTCCATATACAATCGACAACCGGCGCTCCCTGCGCCGGCCGTGTGCGGCCTTTTCTGCGCCGCGCGCCGTCAATCCCGGTTCCCCGCTCCCGGAGCCCCATCCCATGAAGCGTGCGTTGTCCGCGCTGCTGCTCGCGGCCGCAGGGTGCGCGCACGCGGGTGCCAAGCCCGCGTCGCAGCCCAGCCCCGCGCAGGCGCCCGTGCCCGCCGTGCCGGCGCCGTTCCCGTCCACCTACAGGCCCTTCCCGTCCGTTCCCACCCTCATCCGCGGCGCCACGGTGATGACCGCGGCCGGGCAGATCTTTCCCGGCGGCGAGGTGCTGATGGTGGACGGGAAGATCGCCGCCGTGGGCCAGCAGGTGACGGCGCCGGCCGGCGTGCGGGTGGTGGACGGCACCGGCAAGTTCGTGACGCCCGGCATCATCGACGTGCACTCGCACCTGGGCGTGTACGCAAGCCCCGGCGTGGACGCCAACGCGGACGGCAACGAGGCCACCAGCCCAGTGACGGCCAACGTGTGGGCCGAGCACTCGGTGTGGCCGCAGGACCCCGGCTTCGGGCGGGCGCTGGCCAACGGCGGCATCACGAGCATGGAGATCCTGCCCGGTTCGGCCAACCTGATCGGCGGGCGCAGCGTGGTGCTCAAGAACGTGCCCTCGCGCACGGTGCAGGGGATGAAGTTTCCCGGCGCGCCGTACGGGCTGAAGATGGCCTGCGGCGAGAATCCCAAGCGGGTGTACGCCAGCCGCGGCCCCAGCACGCGCATGGGCAACGTGGCGGGCTACCGCACCGCCTGGATCGAGGCCGCCGCCTACCGGAGGAAGTGGGACGACTGGGACGCCGCGGGCCGCAAGCCGGCCGACATGCCCACCCGCGACCTGGGCCTGGAGACGCTGGCCGAGGTGCTCCGCGGCAACATCCTGGTGCAGAACCACTGCTACCGCGCCGACGAGATGGCGCAGATGATCGACATCTCGCACGAGTTCGGCTACCACATCCGCTCGTTCCACCACGGCGTGGAGGCGTACAAGGTGCGCGACCTGCTGGCCCGCGAGGGAATCGGCGCGTCGCTGTGGGCCGACTGGTGGGGCTTCAAGATGGAGGCGATGGACGAGACGAACGCCAACCTGGCGATGGTGTCGCAGGCGGGCGTCCGCGCCATCGTGCACTCGGACGACCCGGGCGGCATCCAGCGGCTGAACCAGGAGGCCGCCAAGGCCATGCTGGCGGGGCGCGTGGCGGGCATCCAGATCAGCGACAACGACGCGCTTCGCTGGCTGACGGCCAACCCCGCGTGGGCGCTGGGCATCGAGGACAAGGTGGGCACGCTGGAGGTGGGCAAGCAGGCGGACGTGGTGATCTGGTCCGGCAGCCCGTTCAGCGTCTACTCGCGCCCCGAGAAGGTGTTCATCGACGGCGCGCTCCTGTACGACCGCAACAACCCCAACCTGCAGCCCACCTCCGACTTCGAGACGGGGCTCCTTCCGGCGGAGGCCACCCGATGAGAAAGCGTTCGCTCGCCGCCGCGCTGGCGGCGCTGGCCCTGGCCGCGGCCCCCGCCGCCGCGCAGGGCACGCTGGCCATCGTGGGCGGCAAGGTGCAGACGATGGCGGGTCCCGCCATCGAGAACGGCACGGTGATCATCCGCGACGGGCGGATCGTGGCGGTGGGCGTGGGCATCGCGGTGCCCGCCGGCGCGCGCACCATCGACGCGCGGGGCAAGGTGGTGACGCCGGGCTTCTTCGAGTCGTCCACGCAGATGGGCCTGGTGGAGGTGGGCGCGGTGGACGTCACCAACGACCACGCGGTGAGCGACTCGGACCACGTGTCCGCCGCCTTCAACGTGCGCGACGGGCTCAACCCCGCTTCCATCGTCATCCCCGTCACCCGCATCGGCGGCGTCACCACCGCGGTGTCGCGGCCCGACGGCGGGCTGATCGCGGGGCAGAGCGTGATCGTGGACCTGACGGGCGTGAACGTGGACAGCATGCTGGTGCGCTCGCCCGTGGGCATGTACGCCACCCTGGGCGAGGGTGTGCACCGCGCCGGCGGGGGTGCACGCGCGGGCGCCACGCAGCTCCTGCGCGAGGTGCTGGACGACGCGCGCACCTACGCCCGCGACCGCGCCGCCTTCGACCGCGGGCAGATGCGCCGCCTGTCGGCCAGCCGCCTGGACCTGGAGGCGCTGCAGCCCGTGCTCGCAGGCCGCCTTCCCCTCGTCGTCGACGTGAACCGCGCCAGCGACATCCGGACGGCGCTGGCGATCGCGAAGGAGTACGGGCTGAAGCTGGTGATCTCGGGCGGGGCCGAGGCGTGGATGGTGGCGGACGAGCTGGCCCGCGCCAACGTGCCGGTGATCGTGAAGGTGCTGCAGGACCTGCCCGAGACCTTCGAGCAGCTGGGCGAGCGCTACGACAACGCGGCCCTGCTGCGGCGCGCGGGGGTGAAGGTGGCCATCACCAGCAACGACACCCACAACGCGCGCAACATCAAGCAGGAGGCGGGCAACGCCGTCGCCAACGGGCTTCCGTACGACGAGGCGCTGCGGGCCGTCACGCTCTACCCGGCGCAGATATGGGGCGTGGCCGACCGCTACGGCTCGCTGGAGGTGGGGAAGGTGGCGAACGTCGTCGTCTGGGGCGGCGACCCGCTGGAGCTGCTGACCCCGGTGGAGCACGTGGTGATCCACGGGCGCGAGGTGCCCATGGTGAGCCGCGAGACCCAGCTGCGCGACCGCTACCTGCACCTGAACGACGCCACGCGGGCGTACCCGCAGCCGGCGGCAGCGCAGCCGCAGCAGTAGCTTCGGGGCCGGCGGTCCGGACGATCCAAGTGATCGACGCGACCGACGGTCAGGGACGGGAGGACGCAGGAACGACGAGAGGCGCCCGGGGTTTCGGGCGCCTCTCGTCGCGTCCCTCTCGGGGGCGGGCCACCCGCACGCCACGGAACCGTGGGGGTGCGGCGGGAACGTTCGCGGCGGCCCATCGCGAAGCGTGTGAAGCCGAAGGGGCGCCGCAGGGCCGGAGCGTCAATCGGGGATGGGTTGCGAGAGGCGCTGGGTTACGATGCGGGAACCCAGCGGCTGCACCGGACGGGCGTTCGTACTGAAGGCGGCCCTGATCTGGTCGATCTGCGACGTGGTGAGCTCGATGGCTTGGATGCGTATCACCCCACGACACGCCCTCCGTGCACGGCGGCGTGGTGAGCGAGCCGTTGTACTGGCGGATCCCCTGCCTCCGCAGGTTTCCCAGGCGGAAGAGGGCGGGGAGATTGAGCGTTACGCCGACGGTGTCGCCCTGCTGGTGCGGCAGGCTGTCGAGCAGTGGCTTGAAGAGGCGGCCGCGGAGAGTGTCGCCTCGGTCCCGGAGAAAGATAGCGAGCACGGCCAATCTCCCCACCGAATCCTGATGGACGAGGTGAACCTCTACCTCCCCGGCCGGGGTGTTGCGCACCGTGTGCTCGGCGGGGTAGTGGAAGTGGAACTGCACCAGGTCGTAGCGCTTTCCCCTGATCAGGATGAAGGAGCCGGTGTCCACGTTCACCTGCACCGTATGGCCGTCGTTGAACATCCGTCCCGTGGTGGAGCGATACGTGCCGGCCACCGAGTCGGTGGAAACCGGGAGCGGCGGCAACGGGTAATTCACCGGCGACTGCGAGTGGCCCGTGTCGCACGCCGAGTACTCCGGCGAGAGGCTGCCCCAGTGAGTGGGGCCCGTGGCGCCCGTGTAGCTGTAGCGTGCCTGGCCCGCGACGGGCGAGGTCGCCAGCACGAGCGCGGCGGCGGTGAGGAGGATTCTGTTCATGAGGCCTCCGTTCGGCAGGTTTGGGAGGGAACGTACCGCGAAGAAGGGGACACACCCCATGATACCCATCCCTGCCCATCCATCAAAGAACAAACTTCTGGACCTCCCCGGAGGGCGCCGCCCGGCCGGGTCCGTTCCGCCCCGGCGCCGCCTTCGGCGCACACGCCGGCGCGCCGCCCTGCGCGACCATCCACCGCTCACCCTGAGGGACAGATGCCGACACCCGAGCCCCTGGACGCGACCACCCTGCGGCGCGTGGCGGAGTGGAGCCATTCGATCCGCGCGAACACCGTGCGCTACCTGGTGGTGAAGCCTTCGCCGGTGGGGTCGGGCGGGTTCCGGCCCATCGAGCTGAAGGAGCGGCCCGACGACGATCCCGAGAACGTGTGCATTCCCGTGGCGCCGCCGCAGGTGCCCGGCCGGCCGGACCTGACGGACGTGGACGTGGTGTATCCCTCGGCCACGGGCCCGGGCGTGAAGCGGCTGAAGGACGCCTTCGACGACTTTCCCGACGCCCTGTTCTGGTCCGAGTCGGCCGTGCAGAAGTTCCTGCTGCCGTACTACGCGTCCAAGCTGAGCGCGCACGGCGACGTGCTGAAGCACCTGGACGTGCTGCTGCGCGCGATGAAGGCGCCGGACGCGGCCGTTTCCGCCGCGGTGGGCGACGTGCTGGGGCTGGTGCACCTGCCCAACTCGGAGTACAGCGCCGTGGACGAGGGCGGTGGCGTGGGCGTGCTGGTGCAGCGCCCCGGCGTGGAGGGCGCGCCGGGGGAGGTGGTGGGCGTGACGCTGGCGGAGTTCGCGCGGCTGCTAGATTCGGCCCAGGTCCCGGAACAGGGGGTCGCGCGCCAGGAAGGCGCGTAGGGCGGGGCGCCCGGCGGCGTAGCGGGCCAGCAGCCGCCGGGCCACTTCCCGTTCGCCGAGCAGCATGCGGACGGCCGCCTCGTCGTAGTCCAGCGACAGCCCTTGCTCGCGGTCGCCGCCCACCTGGCGGCGGGCCCAGGCGATGGCGGCGCGGGCGCTGTCGGCCTGGCCCGCGCGCGCGGCGACGGCGGCGGCCACCATCCGCC
>JAQBQD010000108.1 GCA_028287185.1 Gemmatimonadota bacterium
GCCGGCTGCGCGCGGGGCGGCGCCGTGGCCGTGCTCACCGGCCCAAGGGCCCACGGCGCCGACCTGGCGGAGCTGGGCGGCGCGCTGCCCCTGCTGGCGGCCCTGTTCCGTGCCGAGCGCGGCGTGGACGGGGCACGGGTGCAGGCGCGCGCGGCCGACGACGCGGCGGCCCGCGCCCGGGTGCTGACGGAGGCGCTGCAGCAGATGCGGGGGCGCCTGGAGGGCGCGCTGCGCGACGCGCAGGCCGCCCGCAACCACGCCCGCGAGCGCGCCGAGCACGCCGAGGAGCTGGCGGCCGAGCTGCAGGTGCAGGCGCAGGTGCTGGAGGAGCAGGCCACCGAGCTCGAGATGCTGAACACCGAGCTTTCCGCCAGCGTGCAGGAGGCCCAGGGCGCCCGCGAGGCCGCGGACGCCGCCAACCGCGCCAAGTCCGATTTCCTGGCCACCATGAGCCACGAGCTGCGGACCCCCATCAACGCCATCCTGGGCTACGGCGAGCTGCTGGAGATGGAGCTGGCGGGGCCCATCCTTCCCGCCCAGCGCGAGCACCTGGAGCGCATCCGCACCAGCAGCCGGCACCTGCTCAGCCTGGTGAACGACATCCTGGACCTGGCCAAGGTGGAGGCGGGCCAGCTCAGCGTGGAGCACCGGCGCGACAGCGCGAGGGAGGCGGCGGACGAGGCGATGCGCCTGGTGGAGGCGCAGTACGCCGAGCGTGGCATCGCGCTGGGGGGCGGGTGCGGCGGGCGCGACGTGCCCTACGTGGGCGACCGCGACCGGGTGCGGCAGATCCTGCTCAACCTGCTCTCCAACGCGCTGAAGTTCACCGAGCCCGGAGGCACGGTGACGGTGCACTGCGGCATCACGGCACGCCCGGACCCCGAGGCGCACCTGTCGGGCGCGGGCCCCTGGACCTTCCTGCGGGTGGAGGACACGGGGATCGGCATCGACGCGGAGCACGCACGGCGCGTCTTCCAGCCCTTCGTGCAGGTGGAGTCGGGCCGCACGCGCACCCGCGGAGGCACGGGCCTGGGCCTCACCATCAGCCGCCAGCTCGCCCGCCTCATGGGCGGCGACCTCACCCTGCGCAGCGGGGCCGCCGGCGGCTCGTGCTTCTCCCTCTGGCTCCCCACCGACGCCGCCCTCCAGGGCGAGATCGACCAGAGCATCCGCATCCCCGAGCGATAGCGCCTCCACGCGAAGGCGCCGGACACCCACGGTCCACGGTCCACAGTGAAGGCAGATGCCGTCTTCCATCGACCGCTTCCAGTTCCAAACCGGTCGATGGGCGATGCGCCGAGCCTCCGCGGACGACACGCCGATCGACCGCCGGACGGCTTCCAATCCACCACCTCCGAGAGACGTCCGCCGATCGATCCAGAACCCGTCGACTCAGCCCGCGATCTCGAACACCGTCTTTCCGGTGTCCCCATCGACGGAGACGAGGCGGACGGACACCTGTGCGCCCAGGTCCAGCTTGGGGGCGCCGGGCTGCTTTCGGGCGCCGGCCCGCACGGGGGGATCCTGCATCTGCACCTCCACCTCGCCGTCGCGGGCGCCCAGGACCACGGCGGGAAAGGTCTCGCCCTCACGGCCCTTGAGCGTCCACGCCTCCGCCAGGTCCACCACGCGGCGCTCCATCTTGGCGTCCCGGGTTTCGGCGGCGTTCATCACCGGCGGCAGCCTGGCGAGCGTCTCCACCTCGGCGGGCGTCGGGGGGCGGCCGGCCTGGAGCGCGACGAGCAGGTCCAGCACGTAGCGGTCGGCCAGGCGGCGAAGCGGCGCGGTGCAGTGCGCGTACTCCATCGCCAGCGCGGAGTGCTTGGGCTCCGCGGGCAGCTCGCCGTCGAAGGCGGCGTAGTCGGCGCCGCGGGCGGTGCGGCGGGCCTGCCACAGCAGCGTCGGCGCGTTGGGGGCCCTCGGATCGACCGTGTGGATGAAGTCGGGGTAGCTCATCCCCTGCGGCCACGCGAAGCCGAGCGCCGGCGCCGCCGCCCGGAAGCGCTCCACCGCCGCGGGGTCGCCCGGGGGCATCACCCGGAGGACGCCCACCTTCGCCTCCAGCATCCGCAGCGCGGCCGCGTGGCCGGTGAGCAGGGAAAGCTGCGCGTTCCAGTCCTCCGCCGCGTTCGGCGCCTCGTAGCCCAGCGCGTATCCCAGCGTGGCCGCGGCCGTGCGCTCCACGTGCTGGTCCAGGATGGGCAGCGACACGCCCCCGCGCTCGCTCTCGCGCTCCCGCCGCTTCTCGCCGAACTCCTTCAGCAGCGCCGGCGCGTCCGACCACGGCTGCCCGGCCAGCTCCGTTCCGCCGCCTTCCACGTGCCGCGCCACCTGCTCGTAGGTGAGCTGCGCGCGGCTCCGCACCAGCGCCTTCTCCACCGTGGACGACACGATCTCGGCGCGCGCGTCCAGGTCGAAGGCGAAGACGATGGCGGGACGCAGGCCGTCGGGAAGCAGGCTGGCGGCGCCGGTGCCGAGGACGGGCGGGTACAGCGGCTCGCGCTCGTCCGGCGCGTAGAAGGTCACGCCGCGCAGCCACGCCTCGCGCTCCACTGCGCCGCCCCGGTCCACGAAGAAGCCGACGTCCGCGATGGCGTACCACACGCGATAGCCGTCTCCCGCGCGCTCCAGGAAGAGCGCCTGGTCCAGGTCCTTGCTGCCCGGCGGATCCACCGTCACGAACGGCACCCCCGTGCGGTCCACGCGCCCCTGTGCCGGGGGCACGCGCCTCGCCGCCGCATCCGCCTCGGCCAACACGTCCGGCGGGAAGCCCTGCCGGATGCCCAGCTCTTCGCGGGCGCGCTGGAAGGCCTGCTCGATGGGGGGGTGTGTGGGAGAGGTGGCGTCGTCGGGCATGAGCGGGAATGCTGGAGGATGGGGGTGGATGCGCGGTGCGACCGGCTCCGCGCGGCGTCGTCGGGGCGACGCACGTCCGGGACCGCCGGGTGCCAGGACCCGCTCGTGGATGAGATGCGGGCGCCGGCCAGCCGTCGGCCGGCGGGGTGCCGCTACTCCTCGCGCAGCGCCTCCAAGGGCGTGTGGCGGAACACCTCGCGGCTGCCGAGCACGCCGACGGCCCCGGCGAGAAGGGCGGTGGCTGCGGCCAGCGCCAGCAGCGGCAGCACGGGCACGCCGAAGTCCATCTCGAAGATCCACCTGCACAGCGCCCACCCGGCGCCCACGGAGAGCGCGATCCCCGCGACGGCGGCGGCCAGGCCCAGCGCCAGGTACTCGCTGAGCAGGATGGCGGCGACCTGGCCGCGGGTGGCGCCCAGGGTGCGCAGCAGCACGCTTTCGCGCAGCCGCTGCAGGCGGGAGGTGAGCACGGCGCCCAGGAGGACCACGAATCCCGTGGCGACGCTGAACGCGGCCAGGAAGCGGATGACCAGCGCCACGCGGCCCAGCACCTGGTCCAGCGCCGCCTGCACCTGCGTGAGGTCGATCACGGACACGTTGCTGTAGCGGGCCACCACGTCGCGCTGCGCCCGGACGCGCGTGGACTCGGCGGGTGCGTGGCCCAGCTCCACCCAGGTGGCGGGCGCCCCGGCCAGCACGCGCGTGGGGAAGACGGCGAAGAAGTTGGGCTCCAGTCGCCGCCAGTCCACCTCGCGCACGGAGGTCACGCGCGTGGGGATGCGCACGCCCTGCACGTCCCACACGATGGCGTCGCCCAGGTGCACGTTCAATTCGTCCGCGATGCTCTTCTCCAGCGACACCTCGTTCGGCGGCGCCTTCCCGGCCGAGGCGGTCGAGGCGGTCGAAGCGCGCGCGCGCCAGAAGCGGCCCTGCACCATCTTCTCGGACCGCACCAGCGTGTCGCGGAAGGTGGAGCGGTACTCGCGCCGCAGCGCCCATCCCTCCGGCGACCGCCGGCCGCCCCCGCCGCGGGACGCGCCGCCGCGCCCGGCGTCCTCGCCTCGACGGCGATTCTCCTCGCTGTCCGGCGGCGCGATCTGCGACACCGTCCGCCCGTTGATCGACGCGACGCGCATGGGCACGATGGGCACGCGGTCCAGCACGCGCACGCCCTCGGTGGCGAGCAGCGCGCGGATGCCCGCCTCCTGGTCGGGCTGCACGTCGAAGAGCACCAGGTTGGCGCGCGTGCCCGACTCCACCGGCCGCAGGGGGCGCAGCAGGTTGTCCTGAAGGAGATACAGCGTGGCGAGAAGGAAGACGCCGAAGCCCAGCGCCAGCACCACCGTGCGCGTCAGGCTCCCGGGACGGTGCAGGTTCGCCAGCCCCTGCCGCGCGGGATACGGCAGCACCCCCGTCCGCGCGCGACGCAGCAGGGCGGAGACGAGCCAGGCGACGGCCCACAGCGCCGCGAGCGTGGCGCCGATCCCCGCCGCCACGGCCGCGCCCTGGCGGGCGTTGCCGAGCTGCACCGTCACCAGAAGCACCACGCTGGCCGCAAGCAGCAGGCGCGCGCCCCACGACCACGCGTCGCGCACGGCGGGCAGCGGCGCGGCGTCCAGCCGGCGGCGCAGCGCCTCCAGCGGCGACACGCGCCGGGTCGCGAGAAGCGGCAGCAGCGCGAAGGCCAGCGCCACCCACACGCCCACGCCGATGCCGGTGAGCACCGCCCGGCCATCCACCGCGCTCACAACCTGCACGGGCAGCAGGTCGGCCAGCAGCCGCGGCAGCACCCACTGCACGGCGGCCCCCGCGGCGGCGCCCAGCGTCGCGCCGGCGAGCCCCATCGCCCCCGCCTGCGCGAGGTAGACGGCGAGCACCTGGGCGGAGGTCGCCCCCAGGCAGCGCAGGGTGGCGACGGTCTCGCGCTTCTGCGCCATGTAGGCGCCCATCGCGCTGGCGACGCCGATGCCGCCCAGCAGCAGCGCGAAGGTGCCCACCAGCCCCAAGTACGAACCGAGGCGCTCCAGCGCCCGGTCCAGCTGCTCCTGCTGCTGCTGCGCCGTCTGCGTGCGCACGCGCTCGGCACGGAAGGCGGAGGCGTGCGCGGCCAGGAGCGCCTTCACGGCGGCCGTGTCGGGCATGCGCAGGTACGCTTCGTACTGCGCGCGGCTGCCGAAGCGCACGAGCTGCGTCTGCGCGACGTAGCGGCCGGGGATGTAGATGCGGGGGGCGAAGAGGTTGCCGATTCCCACCTCGCCCGGCACCTTCTCCAGCGCCCCGGCCACGCGGAAGCGCCGCTCGCCCAGCGCGATGGAATCGCCCACGCGCACGCCCAGGGAGGCGAGAAGCGAGGGATCGACCAGCGCCTCCGCGCCCCGCGCCAGCGCCGGCCACTGCCCCGCGGGCCGGGTGACGATCTCCCCGTAATAGGGAAATCCGCCGTCGATCGCGCGCACCTGCGCAAGCCGCGCGGCGCCCGTGGCGGGTGCCTGCGCCATCGACGCGAAGGTCACCACGCGCGAGACGGGCACCCTGGCCCGGGCGAGCCCGGCCAGGAACGCGTCCGTCCTCGGCGGAAACGGCCGGTTGCTGGAAAGCGACGCGTCCGCGCCCAGCAGCGCCTTGCTCTGCTCGCGCACGCCGGCGGACAGGTTGGCCGCGAACGACTGCGTGGCGACCAGCGCGGCCACGCCCAGTGAGATGGCGGAGAGGAAGAGCAGCAGGCGCCGGCGGGCGAAGCGGCTCTCGCGCCAGGCCAGCCGCAGCAGCGCGCCCGTGCCCCTCACGAAGGCGCCCCGTCCGAGACCACGGCGCCGTCCGCCAGGCGGATCACGCGGCGGGCGCGGGCGGCCAGGTCGGGATCGTGCGTCACCAGCACCAGCGTGGTGCCCCGCTCGCGGTTCAGCTCCTCCAGCAGCGCGATCACCCGCTGGCCCGTCGCGGCATCCAGGTTGCCCGTGGGCTCGTCGGCGAAGAGGATGGACGGGGAGTGCACGAAGGCGCGGGCGATGGCCACGCGCTGCTGCTCGCCGCCGGAGAGCTGTGCGGGGTAGTGGTGCTCACGCCCCTCCAGCCCCACGCGCGCCAGCAGCTCGCGGGCGCGCTCCGGGGCGCCGGGCGCGCCGGCCAGCTCCATCGGCACCTGCACGTTCTCTCTCGCGGTGAGCGTGGGGATGAGTTGGAACGACTGGAAGACGAAGCCGATGCGCTCGCGCCGCAGCCGCGCCCGTGCGTCCTCGGACAGCGATCCCAGCTCCGCGTCGTCCAGCCGCACGGACCCGCCGCTGGGGCTGTCCAGGCCGGCCAGCAGCCCCAGCAGCGTGGTCTTTCCGCTGCCCGAGGGGCCCACGATGGCCACGAACTCGCCCGGCCCGATCCCGAAGCTCACGCCGCACAGCGCGGCCAACTCCCGTCCCCCGCTGGGGTACGTCTTCCTGAGGTCCTGAACGATGAGCATGATGCGATCTTCGTGTGCGCGGCTTGCATGGACGCTGCTGCTGATCCCCGCCCTGATGATCGGATGCGGGCGGGCCGAAAGCAAATCGGCCGGCGCGTCCGCGTCCCCCGGCTCCGCACGCGGCCAGGCGTCCACCGAAGCGGCGGCGCCGAAGGGGGCGGACGGGCCGCGCCGGACCGTGCTGTTCATCGGCACCAGCCTGACCGCGGGGCTGGGGCTGGAGCCGGAGCAGGCCTTTCCCGCGCTGATCCAGGCCAGGATCGACTCCGCCGGCCTGCCCTTCACCGCCGTGAACGCGGGGCTGAGTGGCGAAACGGCGGCCGGGGCGCGGCGCCGGGTAGAGAGCTGGCTGATCCGCCAGCCCTTCGACGTGGTGGTGCTGGAGACGGGATCGAACGACATGCTGCGCGGGCAGCCCGTGGACAGCACGCGCGCCGCCATCCAGGCCATCGTGGACACCCTGCGCGCCGTGCGCCCGCACGCGCCCATCGTGCTGGCGGGGATGATGGCGCTGCCCAACCTCGGTCGGCGCTACGGCGAGCAGTTCCGGGCGATGTACGCCGGCCTCGCCCGGAAGGACTCGCTCGTCCTGATCCCGTTCCTGCTGGACGGCGTGGGCGGAGATCCGGCGCTGAACCAGCCCGACGGAATGCACCCTAACGAGACGGGCGAGCGCATCGTCGCCGCGAACGTGTGGCGGACGCTGGAGCCCGTGCTGCGCGCCGAGGCCGCGCGCCCGGCGTCTGCGCCTTCGCCGGAGCCCGCCTCTCCGCCCCGGCCGGCGGCCCGCTGACGGGCCTTCGCGCGAAAGCGCGCGCTTCGCAGGCGGCCGGAAGGGTTTCGTGCCGCGACGGACGCGGTTCGTACCAGGGGACTGGCGGGGGCGGCGCGCGGGAGGCATCGTGGACGCACACACCGCGGGCATTCCACACGCGCCCTGCATCGCTCCCCTCCCGAACCGCACCGCTCGCCTCCGCCACACGTGGACGCCGTCCACGGGCGCGCGGCTTGCCTGTGGGGAAGGGCGGACGCGGACGATGCGCACCGGAGGCAGGCAACCGATGACGGACACCATCTACGCCGGCAACCTTCGCGTCTTTCCCACCCCGCGGCCCCGCATGCGCCGCACAACGCTTCTCCAGCCCGTCTACCTGCTGGCCGACAGCCAGCCCCTGTTCCGCCGCGACCCCGGCGACGGCTTCCTGGACGGCCTGCGCGCGCGGCTGCCCCGCGAACGCCCGCGCGCCGCCTACGTGGGCGCCTCCAACGGCGACCATCCCGACCTGTACGGCGTGTTCGCCGCGGCCATGGAGGGCCTGGGAATCGGCCGCTGCCGGATGGTGCCCGCGCGTCCCTCGCCCGAGGACCTGGCGTTCCTGGACACGGCCGACCTCGTCCTGCTGGCCGGCGGTGACGTGGAGCGCGGCTGGCGCGCGTTCGAGGCGGGCGGCCTGCGGCAGGCGGTGGCGCGGCGGCACCGCGAGGGTGCCGTGCTGGTGGGAGTGTCCGCCGGCGCCGTGCAGCTCGGCCTGCTGGGATGGCCGGAGCGCGACCCGCGCCCGGAGCGCAGCTTTCCCACCTTCGGCCTGGTGCCCTTCGCGGTGGACGCCCACGCCGAGGCCGAGGAGTGGAGCACGCTGCGCAGCCTGGTGGGCCTGCGCGCGGGGGCCCTGCGCGGCATCGGCATCCCGCGCGGCGGCGCCGTCGTCTGCCACCCCGACGGCTCGGTGGAAGCCGTCCGCCACCCCGCGGTGGAGGTCGTGGCCCGCGGCGAGGCGGTCGCCTGCAACCTGCTCTTCCCCGGCGGCGGCTGACGCGGCCGGTTTCCGCGGACGGAGACGCGGCCTTCGTCTTAGATGCGGAGGGATGGGCGGCCGCGTTCCACAAAACGGCGGGATCGAGTATCTTCCGGGCGCCCGCCGCCGCACGATGCGGCGGACCTTCCGCACGGCGTCCCATCCGAATGCGCATCTTCGCCCTTTCCGACCTGCACACCGACTTCCGCGAGAACCGCCGGCTCATCCAGCGGCTGGCGGAGCGCGACTATCGCGGCGACGCGCTGATCGTGGCCGGCGACGTGGCCGACCGCCTGGAGACCGTGCGCGAGACGCTGGGCTTTCTGCGCGGCCTGTTCGCGGACGTGTGGTTCGTGCCGGGCAACCACGAGCTTTGGGTGCGCAACGACCCGCGCGACTCGGTGCAGAAATTCCACGCGGTGCTGGCCGCCTGCGCCGAGGTGGGCGTGCGCACCGCCCCCGGGCGCGCCGCCGGCCACTGGATCGTGCCCCTGTTCTCGTGGTACGACGCTGCCTTCGACGTGCGCGGCGAGGGCGTGCAGGCCGACCTGGAGGCGTGGTCGGACAACTACTTCTGCCGCTGGCCGCCCGACGTCGGCTCCCCCAGCGCCTACTTCGCCACGCTCAACGAGCGCTCGCTGCGCGCGTACGACGCGCCGGTCGTCACCTTCTCGCACTTCGTGCCGCGGCCCGAGCTGGTGCCCCCGGTGCGCTACCTGTCGTTCAAAGGCCTGCCCAAGGTGGCGGGCTCGCTGCGCATCGACCAGCAGCTCCGGGCGGTGGGCTCGCGCGTCCACGTCTTCGGACACACGCACCTGGCGGACGACCGGGTGATCGACGGCGTGCGCTACGTGCAGAACTGGATGAACCCCCGCCGCTCCGACGGCCCCGACACCCCGCTCAAGCTGATCCACGATGCCGGCGCGGAGCTGCCCTCGGCCCTGCAGCCGCTGTTCTGCTGAGGCGGGACGGCCCCCGCAGCCTCGGCGCACCTGATCTTGCTGCCGCCGTTCCGACCGAATCGCGCGGCGGCCCGGTACCCCACCCGTATCTCCCGCCCTACGCCGGGGTTTCCCCAGCAGCCGCCGAAGGTACTCGCCCACGTGCCTGGCGACCTCGGCGGACGAGCCGGTCGCCCGGACCTGCTCCAGAAGCTGCTCCGATCCGCTCCACAGGGGCGTCCGCCACGGCCGGGGCGAGCGTTCGGCGCCAGCTCGCACACTCCGTCGGATACCGCGAGGCCAGGGCGGGCATCTCCGCGACCACGGCCTCCCGCATCGTCCCGTCCCGGATGATCTCGAAGAGGGAGGCGGAATCCTTCGCCCGCTTCTGCTCATCGGGGCGCCGGTCGGACGGCAGCGCCTTTGCCAGCACGCAGCAGGATGCTGAGAACCGAGTCGTGCAGTTCGCCGAACTCCATAGGCGGCATCGCATTCTGAACCCGGGACACACATGGCTGCCGGCAAGACGAAGCCGAGGGTGACATCCCTCGCTCCGCAGTTCCTGGTCGACGATCTTGAGCGCTCGATCGCCTACTACAAGAAGCTCGGTTTCACGTTCGGCGAGCCGTGGGACGGGTTCTACGCGATTGGTCAGGTGGACGGGCTGGAGCTCCACCTGAAGGAATCACCCAAGAATGCCGAAGAGCGCCGACACCGGCGTGCGAACGAGCATCTCGACGCGGCGGCCGGTGTGGACGGCATCGAGGCGTTCTATGCGCAGTGCACCGCGAACGGCGCAACGATCATCAAGCCGCTTACGGAGACGTCGTGGGGCACGAAGGACTTCTACGTCGAGGACCCCGATGGGTACATCGTCTCCTTCGGCGGGCGCCCGGATGCCGGCTGAGCGGCGTGCGGTTGCGTCGCCCGACACGGAGCCGCCCAACGGAACGTAGACGCTGACGACGGCGTGCAGCGCTCCTCGCGGCAGCATGGGATCACGAGCGCGCCTTCGCACCGTAGCTCAGGTTTCTCGAAGATTTCGTTGCAACCGACTGCGGGCGGACGTCGGGTGTGGTCCAGTACCATCTCCAGGTTTTCCCCGCGCTGCTCGGAGAGCACCCTGGTGCAGCCTGCGTTTGTCTTCCGGAATGTTCAGTACGATAGGCAGGAAGATTCAAACCTCGTCTCCTTGATGAAACCCACCCTCTCACCAATCCCATGCCCGTCATCCTCCTCGAGACCTGCGTGCGCGCGCCGGCGGAGCGGTGCTTCGACCTGTCGCGCAGCGTAGAGCTGCACCTGCACTCGTCGGCGGCGACGGGGGAGAAGGCGGTGGGCGGCGTGACGCGCGGGATGCTGGGCCCGGGGCAGCAGGTGACGTGGCGCGCGCGGCACCTGGGCGTCACGCAGCACCTCACCAGCCGCATCGTGGAGTACGACCGCCCCACGCACTTCCGCGACCGGATGGTGCGGGGCGCATTCGCGCGCTTCGACCACGACCACGACTTCGAGGCATGCGACGGCGGCACCCTCATGCGCGAGCGCTTCGACTACGACGCGCCGCTGGGGGTGCTGGGCACGCTGGCCGAGCGGCTGTTCCTGACCCGCTACATGCGCCGCTTTCTTCAGGACCGCTGCGAGACCATCAAACGGATCGCGGAGTCGGACGAGTGGCGGCGGTTCGTGCCGGACGAAGGCACCGCGACGGGCTGACCTTCGTTCCGCGGACCACGTGCCACCGGGGGCGGCGAATCGGGGTCGATGATCCGCCAGCGCCAGGGACGCTTCCACCGCTCCGGCCCGTCCCCCGCGTTGCCGCCGTCCCTTCCGCACACCCTTCCCGCCGTCCCGCCCGCCGCGTACCTTCCCCGCTCGCCAGCCTCCGCACCTCACGCGCACTCCGCCGCACCGCCGTTGTCCTCCGCGCCACGCTCCCGCGCCGGGCGCAGGCTGCCCGCGCTCGCCGTTCCCGCCGCACTGCTGGCGCTGCACCTGGCGCTGGTGCTGGCGGCGTACAATCCCGCGCCCAACCTGGGCGGCGACAACGCGACGTATCTCGCGCTCGCCCGCTCGCTGCTGGAGCGCGGCGACTTCGTGGAGCTGTGGGACCCGGCGCTGCGTCCGCAGGCCCTGTATCCGCCCCTGTTCCCGGCCGTGCTGGCGCTGGGAATGATGGCGGGGCTGCGCACGTACGTCACGCTCAAGTACGTGGTCGCCGCCTTCGCGGGCCTGGGCGCGCTCGCGTCGTACCTGTGGATGCGGCGCGCGGGCGGGCGCGGCGCCGCGCTGGTCGCCGGCCTCTGGCTGGCCCTCGGCGCCGGCGTGGTCGACCTGGGGCACTGGGTGCTCTCGGACGTGCCGTTCTGGTCGCTCACGGCCCTCGCGCTCTGGGCCTGGACCCGCGCGGCGGACGCGATGGCGTTCGAACCTGCGACGTCCGAGCCGCGATCATCGACCGGTAGTGAGGCGGGGGGCTCCAGACGATCATCGCACTCCGCCCGCAACGCCGACGGCATCGCGTCCACGGCGGACGCGGACGGCGACCGCCCGCCGGCATTCGCGCTGGCGTGGGTCGCGGTGGCGGCGCTGGGGACGCTGGCGGCGGAGATGACGCGGTCGGCGGGGCTTCCGCTGGTAGTGGCGGCGGCCGTGTGGCTCGTGGTGCGGCGGCGGTGGCGTGCGCTGGCGCTGTACGCAGCCATCCTGGGGCCGGTGCTGCTGGGGTGGAACCTGCGGGGAAGCGGTGGAGGCGGGGGCGGGGCGCCGGGGGGCGGGCATCCGTCGTTCCCGTGGGCGGTGGATCCGTATCGCCCCGAGCTGGGCAACGTGAACGCGCTCGGCTTCCTGCGCCGCATCTGGGACAACCTGGCGGAGTACGGCGGGCATCACGTCCCCACGCTGCTGCTGGGCCGGTCGGACGGGCACGCCGCGATGGCCGCCGGCGCGCTCGTCACCGCGCTGGCGTTCGCGGGGTGGATCGTGCGGCTGCGGCGGCGGGGCGGCGTGGCCGAGGCGTGGCTGCCGCTCTACCTGGGCCTCATCCTTACCTGGCCGCAGAACTGGTCGGGCGAGCGGCTGATCCTGCCCGCCCTGCCGGTGATGCTGCTGTGCGCGGCGGAGGCGGCGGGAATGCTGCTCGCGCCGGTCGTACGGCGGATCCCGGCGAGGCGACGGGCGGCGTCGCGGACCGCGGCGCTCGCGTGTGCGCTGGCCGGCGTGGCGCTGGCGGCCGCGCCCGGCGCCGTCCGCGAGGTGCGGACGGGACGCGCATGCACGGCCGTCTACCGCGCGGGCGAGCGGTTTCCCTGCGTCTCGCCGGCCTGGCACGACTACTTCGCGCTGGCGGACCGTGCGCGGGGCCGGCTTCCCCGCGGGGCCGCCGTCATCAGCCGAAAGCCGACGCTGTGGTTCATGCTGTCCGGCTACCGGTCGCGCGTGTACCCGTTCAGCGCCGTGCCCGACTCCTTCTTCCGCGCCGCGCGGCAGGCGGGTGCCGGGTACGTGGTGGACGACCAGATCATCGACCTGTCGCCGCTGTACCTGCATCCCATCCTCCGCGCGCGGCCCCACGCGTTCTGCGTGCTGCCCGGCCTCGCGCTGCCGAACGCGCGGCTCCTGCGCATCCTTCCCGCCCGCGAGCACCCCCTGCCCGGCGACACCGTCCGCGGCGAGGAGCACATCCCGCCCTGTGCGCCCGGCTGACGTGCCGTCGGGGGATGGATGAACGACGGGGTCCCGCGCTCGGTGGCGGGACCCCGTCGTCTTCCCGATTCCTTCGCATCGAGCCGCGATCTCCCGACGCTCCGATCCACGGCTCCGCCGATCCACCGATCCGCGCATCCCACCTGCCTGCCGACCCCCGTCCGACGTGCCCCCGGGCGGCGGACGTCGTCAGGGCAGGATGCGCGGGGGCTCGCCGGGCAGCGGCAGGGCGGGCGGGGCGTCCTGGTCGGGGCGCCCGCCGATGCGCTGCTGCGCCAGGGCGGCGGCGCCCAGCAGGTTGCTGGCGCCGCCCACGGAGTCGACGATGCTGCTGGGCACCATCATCAGCGCGCCGCCCTTCTGCTTCAGGCCCTCGTACAGGATGTTCATCGCGCGGAGCTGCAGGGCGGTGGGGTTGTCGCGGTACATCTCCGCCGCCTGGTTGAACAGCGTGGCGATCTCGCGCTCGGCCTCGCCCAGGATGATGCGGGCGGCCTTCTCGCGGGTGGCCTGCGCCTCGCGGCTCATGGCGTCCTGCAGGGCGGTGGGGATCACCACGTCGCGCATCTCCACCGAGTGCACCGACACCCCCCAGGGCGTCGAGCGCTCGTCGATCAGCGCCTGCAGCTCCTTCTCGATGCGCTCGCGGCCGCGCAGCAGCTCGGAAAGCGAGGTGCGGCCGATGATGTCGCGGAGCGCCGTCTGCGCGGCCCAGGTCACGGCGGCGGCGTAGTCCTGCACCTCCAGCGCCGCCTTCTCGGCGTCGTACACCGTCCAGAACAGCACCGCGTCCACGTTCACGGGCACCGTGTCGGAGGTCAGCGTCTCCTCGGCCGCGAAGGGGGTGGTCACCGTGCGCTGGTCCACCCAGGCCGACACGTTGTCCACGAAGGGGATGACGAAGAAGGGGCCGGGGCCCTTGAGCCCCACGTAGCGCCCCATCCGCAGCACCACCGCGCGCTCCCACTGCCGCGCGATCTTGGGCGACATGGCCGCGACGACGCCCAGCGCCAGCCCCGCCACCACCCCCAGCGGGCTCGCCGTGGCGGCCGTGGCCAGCAGCCCCGCGCCCGCCGGCACCAGGAAGGCGAAGGTGGAAAGGAAGTTGGTGCGCGCGCCGGTGGTGACGGCGGTCGACCGTGCGGGTACCATGTCGAATCCCCCTGCCATGGGAACGTCTCCTCAGCCTCTGCGGCTGTCCAGGTGGATGATGACCTCGTCCAGCGAGAAGCCCAGCGACGCCGCCTCGGACAGGAGGCGGTCCTCGGCCTCGGCCAGCCGCGCCTCGCGCTCGGCGCCGTGCAGCGCGGCGGGGCCGGCGTCACGCACGTACACGCCCATGCCGGGGCGAAGCTCCACCAGCCCCGCGCGCTCCAGGTCGCGGTACGCCTGCGCGATGAGGTTGGCGTTCACGCGCAGCTGCACGGAGAGCTGGCGCGTGGTGGGCAGGGCGTCGCCCGGCTGCAGCACGCCGTCCGCCACGGCCGCGCGCAGCGAGCGCTCGATCTGGGCGGGCACGGGCGTGGGGTCGGCCAGGTCTACTTGCAGCATGCGGCTCCGGTTGCCGGAAGGGGCTCCATCCCCGTAACATGCGCCGTCCCGCTCCCCGCGCGCAACGCCGCCGTCCCCGCGCCCCCGTCCACCGGCCGTTCCGTGACCCGCCGCCGCGTCCGCCTGCTCGCGCTCCTGTGCGCCCCGTTCGCGCTCGCGCTGCTGGCGTGGGCGCTGCACGCGCCGGTGCTGGACGCCGCCGCCCGCTTCCTGCGCGTGCAGGACCCGCTTTGCCGCGCCGACGCCGTCTACGTGCTGGGCGGCGGCAACGATTCACGCCCCGGGGCCGCCGCCGCGCTCTACCGCGCCGGCTGGGCTCCGCGCGTGCTGCTGCCGGCCGTGGAGGAGGACACGCTGGTGCGCCTGGGGCTGGTGCCCTCCGGGACGCGCGTGGCGGCGGGCGTGCTGTCGCGGCTGGGCGTGCCGGCGTCGAGCGTGGTGGTGCTCCCGCGCGGGGGCGGAAGCACCAGCACGGCGCAGGACGCGGCTCTGCTCGCGGCCTGGGTTCGCGCGAACCACGCGCGGCGGGTGATCGTGGTCACCAACGGATTCCACAGCCGCCGCGCGCGCTGGCTCCTGCGCCGGGCGCTGGCCGGCACAGGCGTGGAGCTGGTGATGCACCCTGTGCCCGCCCCCGGCGTCCCCGAACGCGGCTGGTGGCGCACCGAGGCCGGCCTGCTCACGTACGTGGACGAGTACCTCAAGTTCGGCCACAACCTGGTCTACCGCTGACGCCTCGCCGGAATCGACCGGAGTCCCGTCCGCGACCGCGGCCATGGATTCCGGGATTCTCGGTGGCTTGGATTTCCCTCGCGGTTCGGCTCCTCGCTCCTTCCTCCGAAAGTGCGCCCTCTTCCGATCGCGTGCGGCGCCCATTACCGATCGACACACGCGCCCACCTCCGCCGCGGCGAGGCCCGGCGTCGGCGGAGCATCCGTCCGGCGCCTCGCCGCGTTCGCAGCAGTGCAGATGCGTGCGCCGGAGGGTAGGTCTCGGCTCTGGAAACGGGAGCGGGACAGGAGGTGATACGGAATCGGCGGATACGGACGGTCATCGGAACAGGGCAGAGTCGACATGGATGCTAGCTGATCCACGTTCGATCCAGTGATTCCACCACCGGGGATACGAATGCCGCGCGCGGACCGGGACTGCGCGGTGGACGAGCTTCGTCGACAACCGTCACCGTCGCCTGCGACTCGGGTCCGCCGACTCGGACGGCGCCTGCCGGTCCGACGAATGGGAATACGCAGCAACGGAGGTTCCCCGCGCCTGCCCAGCCCTCGGTGGACGGGCCCGGGGACCCAGGCGCCCGGATGAAACGGACGGATGTTCCCATGTGCGGACCTTAGTTCCCGTTCGGGAACTTTGTGCCGGGCATGGCACTGCACTTTTCGGCACCGTCCGGCGAAGTGCACGGGGGTCGGAGAGGAGCGAAAAGCTCGTCGCAACGCCGGTTCTTCGGCGAGGGGAAAGCGTCGATAGGCGCCGCAACTCGTTCCGGGCGTTTCGGTTGACCAAGCTTGGGAACGGGCGGCGCGCCGGGATGTCGGAGCGTTCGTACCCGTGACGGACCCGTCGGGGAACTGGCGCTGGCGCGCGAAAGAGCGTCAAACGGGCGCCTTCGACGACGGAACGGCGGATTGCGGCCCGGTGGCACACGATGTGATCACCGTAGTCCCGACTACTCGACCACAAGAGAGGCTTTCCTCCCCGCGCCCCGGGCTTCCGCCCGCCGGTTCCGCGTGGATGGCCGTCCCCGCCCGGGACGGGCCGGCGAATGCGTGCCGCGGCCTTCTTGCGCTTCTGCGCCAGGAACCCCCATGCCCCACCCGCCCCCCCTCCGCGTCCGTGCGCGGCGCCGCTCCCGCGACGCCGGCTACACGTTCATGGAGATGATCACCGTGCTCGTGCTGCTGGGCATCCTGGCCACGCTGGCCCTGCCCCGGCTGGACGTCACGGGCTACCGCAGCGACGCCGCCCTGCACTCGGTGGGCACGCTGCTGCTGTCGGCCCAGCGCGCCGCGGTAATGAAGCAGCACGCCGTGGTGGTGGCGTTCGACGTCACCGGCCGCCGCATCCGCGTGCACGACGACCTGAACGACAACGGCGCCATCGACGCCGGCGAGGGCATCCGCTGGGAGCCGCTGGACGACGGGATGGTGTTCGGGCAGGGCAGCGCCCCGGCAGCGGCGGTGGGCGCGGGGCCCGTGACCTTCACCAAGCGGCAGACGTCCTGGCCCGCCGTCACCTTTCTGCGCAACGGCTCGGCGGGCGAGGAGGGGGGCGTGTACCTCACCTCCCGGCGCGCCGTGACCGCGGGCGGGCGGCCCCGCGACGCACGGCTGGTGACCGTGGCCCGCGCGACGGGCCGTCCCTCCTGGCTCTCCTACGCTTCGGGATCATGGAAGACGGAATTCTGAGCCCGCCGGGCACGCCCCGGGACGCCGGCTTCACGCTGGTGGAGGTGCTGTTCTCGCTGGTGCTGCTGGGCATCGCCCTGGTGGGCGCCCAGGCGCTCATGACGGAGCGGCTGGTGATGGACATGGGCGGGATGGACCGCCAGTCGGTGGCCACGCAGCTCGCCGCCGACCGCCTGCAGACGGTGCAGCTCGATCCCGTGTACACCGCGCTCGAGACGCGCTACGCGGGCACCGAGACCGCCATCGCGGGCTTCCCGAGGTTCACCCGGGTGACCACGTTCCAGCACGTGCAGACGGTGGTGCCGTCGCACGGCACCATCGACTACGAGCGGGTGACGGTGACGGTGACGCACCCCGCCCTGCGCACCGCGGTGGCCCTCACCAAGACGGTGGCCGCGCCATGACCATGCCCCGCGCGCTCCGCGACCGCCGCGGCATGACCCTCACCGAGCTGCTGGTGGCGCTGGTGCTGACGGGGCTGATCCTGGCGCCCGCCTTCACCTTCATGCGCCAGCAGTCGGACGCGTACGCCATGGGCGCCTCGCGCATGATGCTGACGCAGAACCACCGCTTCGCGCTCTCCACTCTGGAGCGCGACCTGCGCACGGCGGGCTCGGGGATCCCCCTGCCGGGGGTGCAGCCCCCGCTGGTGTACGCGGGGCCCAGCGTGGTGGCTTTCAACGCCGACTACGCCACCCGCGACCCGGCGGATCCCTTCGCCGTGTACGTGGACACCGCCAGCATCCCCGAGGAGGTGGACGCGCTGGTGCCCGCGCGGCGCATCACCATCCCGGGCACGACGTTCGGCTACCCCGACACCACGTACCGGTCGGGCAGCGGCAACAGCCCGTCCGAAACCATCATCTTCTACTTCACGGCCGACGCCTCGACGCCGCGCACCGACGACTTCGTGCTGATGCGGCAGGTGAACGACCGTCCGGCGGCGGTGGTGGCGCGCAACGTCCTGCGCACCGGGACCACGCCGTTCTTCGAGTACCAGGAGCTGGTGACGCCGGCCACCGGGGCCAGCTACATCAGCTCGCTGGATCCCACGCTGCTGCCGCTGGCGCACTCGGCCAAGCTGCACGGCATCCCCGCACAGGGGGACAGCCTTCCCGCCAGCCGCATCGACCAGATCCGCGCCATCCGGGTGAGCTTCACCGTCACGAGCGGCCAGACCAACGCGCGCCAGCAGAGCCGGGCGGTGTCGCGCCTGTTCCGCCTGCCCAACGCCGGGATGGCCGAGATGCAGACGTGCGGCGAGGTGCCCCAGGCGGGGAGCGGGCCCGTGGTCGTCAACAGCGGGCCGGCGGGCGGGCCGCCGCAGGTGACCGTCACCTGGACCCCGTCGGTGGACGAGACCTCGGGCGAGCACGACGTGCTGCGCTACGTGGTGTGGCGCAAGCCGGCCGCCGCCGCGGAGTGGGGCGATCCGCTGGGCAGCGTGTCGGCGGGAAGCGCCGGCTACACCTACACCGACGTGACCGTCCAGCGCGCGACCTCCTATACCTACGGCGTGGCCGCGCAGGACTGCACCCCCGCGCTGTCCGGCATCGCCGGCAGCCCCGTCGTGACGACCCCTCCATGACCGAGCGCGCCATGACCCGGACGCCGACCGCCGCGGACCGCCGCGGCGACGAGGGCTTCGCCCTCATGCTGGTGCTGTTCATCCTGCTGGCCGTGGGCCTGGTGGCCATGGGCTCGGCCATGCTCATCGGCAGCTCGCAGATGATGGGCGGCTACGAGAAGCAGCAGGCGCTTCTGGAGTCCGCCGCCGACGCGGGGCTGGAGGAGACGCGGGCGCGCATCAACGGCGACCCCACCATCTACCCCGACTCGGGCTACCGCACGCTGGAGAGCGCGGTGCAGGTGCGCGACGCGTCGGGGGCCGTGATCCCGGGGGTCACGCGCACCACCTACGCGGGGCCCACCGGCGTGGCGACGGGCCAGTACGGCGTGTTCGGCAGCATCGTCGTGGTGTCGCAGGACGCGTCGAGGCACCGGGTGATCCGCCGCGGCGACATCGCCCAGGAGAGCTTCGCCAAGTTCGCCTACTTCACCAACGACGAGAGCAACATCGTGTTCGGCGGCGGCGACCAGATCCAGGGGCCCGTCCACAGCAACGACGTGATCACCATCCACAGCACGGGGGCCACCTTCCGCGGCCCCGGCGGCGTGACCACGGCGCAGACCATCTCGGGTGTGGGCAACGGCCGCTTCTACGAGGGATACACGGAGCGGGTGGCGGCGATCGCCATGCCGACGACGGCGGACCTCACCAAGCTGCGCACCTACGCCACCCGCGGGGGCACGGCGTTCACGGCGCCGACCGGCGGCAACCCCAACGACACGCGCATGCGCATCGAGTTCGTCGCCGTCGACGTGAACGGCGACGGGCGCGTGACGGGAGCGGACGAGGGCTTCTTCAAGGTCTACCAGAGCAACAACGCCGCCTGGCTGATGGCCCAGAAGCCGTCGGGGACGGCGACCCTCACCGCCTCGAACTACTGCGGCAACTACAACGCGGGGGGCGTCTTCCTCCCGGCTTCGTCGTACGTGACCAACGCGGCGAGGCTGGCCGCGCTGCAGAGCCCCACGCGCCGCTGCCTTCTGGGCGGCTCGGACGACCTGAACGGCGGCTTCCAGGCCAACGACGGCACGGGCCAGTGGGTGGCGCGGCCCTTCGCCTGGGCCAACATGCCGCCGGCCATCGCCGCACGCGCCGATGCGGCGTACCTGTACCCGCTCAGCCACACCTACAACCCCAACTTCAAGGGCGTCATCCACGTCACGGGGCGCGTGGGGGTGAGCGGGGTGGTGCGCGGGCGCGTGACGCTGGCGTCCACGGACGACATCTTCATCCTGGACGACATCACCTACGCCAACGCGCCCGGCGTGGGCAACTGCAGCGAGATCGACATGCTGGGCCTGTTCAGCGGCGGCGACCTGCTGGTGGCGGACAACACGCTCAACAGCCCCACCATCCCCCAGGGCGGCAACAATCCCTACTGGGACTACGACGACAGCAAGAACTCGGTCACCATCCACGGGGTGCTGCTCACCCTGGGAAGCTTCTCGGCCGAGAGCTACAACCAGGGCGCCACGGCCTCCGAGAGCTGCGAGGGCACCCCGTGGGGGCGCGGCTGCCTGTACATGGCCGGCGGCGTCATCCAGGGCACGCGCGGCGCCGTGGGCCAGGCGGACGGCCACGGCTTCCTCAAGCGCTACTCGTACGACGCCTGCGCCCGCGTGGCCCCCCCGCCGTACTTTCCCACCACGGGACGCTTCTCGCGCGGCCGGTACTACGAGCTGAACCCCGTGGGCTTCGATGTGGCCGCCTACCTGGACCGCATCACGGCGGGGTGATGCCCGTCCGACGCGGCCGCCGCGTGTCAGGGCCGCCGCGTCCACCGGGGCGCGTCCCCGGCGCGGCCGTCGGGAAAGGTGGATCGGATGACGAGGGAGGGGACTCGCGCACTCGCGCGGGTCCCCTCCCTCGTCTTGGATGCCTGCTGCTGTACGACCCGCCTCCGCTTGCCGGCTCGCCCTCGCCGCGCCGCGTGAGGGCGGGTGCGCAGGCGGGACACACCGCACTCCGCCGGATCGGTCGCCGTCTGCGGAACGGCGCCCATTCGCGGCGATTCCGTAGCCCGCGGGAGGTTCGGACGCAGCGGTCGGTCGACGGGCGGAGCGGGATGGTCGGGGGATGGACGGACGCCGGGCGATCCGTCGACCGCTGGAAGAGCCGGCCCGGCGTCGAGGGCCGCTGGACGCGCGACGGGGAGCCCGGCCGATTGCCGAGCTCCCCGTCGTGTCATCCGCCGAACCCCGTCCGTTCACCCGATCGTCGCTGTGAACGGCGGACGATGGGCGGCGGGGCGCGGCGCGTCCCGTCTACTTCGCCTCGGCCATCATCCGGCGGATGGGGACGACCAGGGCGAAGATCACGACCGCGGCGATGAGCAGCGAGATGGCCGTCTGCTGGAAGAGCGCGGGCATCTGCTCCAGCTTGTTGGGGTCCACGTCGCCGCCCACCAGGCCGGCGATGAGGTTGCCCAGCGCGGCGGCCAGGAACCACACGCCCATCATCTGCCCGGCGAACTTGCGCGGGGCGAGCTTGGTCATGGAGCTGAGGCCCACGGGGCTGAGCGAAAGCTCGCCGAAGGTCTGCAGCAGGTAGCTGAGGATGAGCCACCAGGGCGACACGCGGATGCCGTGGCCGCCGATGACCAGCTTGCTGGCCGCCACCATCAGGAAGAAGCCCAGCGACGCGAAGAGCAGGCCCAGGCCGAACTTGGCGGGGCTGGACAGGTCGCCGCCGCGGCGCGACAGGGTGATCCACAGCCAGGCGAACACGGGCGCCAGCAGGATCACGAACAGCGAGTTGAACGCCTGCAGGAAGGTGGCCGGCATCTCCCAGCCGAAGACCACGCGGTCCGTGTAGTCGCGGGCGAACAGGTTGAGCGAGGTGGGCGCCTGCTCGAACGCCGACCAGAAGATCGTGGCGAACACGAAGAGCACCAGGATCACCGCCACGCGCTTCTTCTCGTCGCCGGTGAGGCCGCCCAGCACGAACAGGTAGGCGAAGTACAGCACCGCGATGCCCAGCATCACGATGCGCATGGACTCGGCGACGCGCACCGGGTCGATCTGGATGACGCCGGACACCGCCAGCGCCACGAGCAGCACCAGCGCGCCCACGAACATGGCCAGGCCCGTCTTGATGCTGCGCTGCTGGCGCTCCTGCACCACCGGGTCGGGGTGCCGCGACGGCTCCAGGCCCAGGTTGCCCAGCGTCTTGTTCTGCCGCAGGCTGAACACGATCACGCCCACGATCATCCCCGCGCCGGCGGCGCCGAAGCCCCAGTGCCAGCCCACCTTCTCGCCCAGCAGGCCGGTGATGATGGGGGCGATGAGGGCGCCGGTGTTGATGCCCATGTAGAAGATGGAGAAGCCTGCGTCGCGCCGGGCGCCGCCCTCGGGGTACAGGTCGCCCACGATGGCCGAGATGTTGGGCTTCAGCAGGCCCGTGCCCATCACGATCAGCGCCAGCCCCGCGAAGAAGGCCGGCCGCGAGAGCATCGCCGACAACCCGATGGCGATGTGCCCCAGGGCGATGAGGATGGCCCCCAGCCGGATGGAGCGACGCAGCCCCAGCAGCCGGTCCGCGATCCAGCCGCCCGGCAGCGACGCCAGGTACACGCTGGAGGCGTAGATGCCCACGATGGCGCCCGCCGTCTTGGGATCGAACCCGAAGCCGCCGTCCACCAGCGCCGCCGTCATGTACAGCACCAGCAGCGGCCGGATGCCGTAGTACGAGAAGCGCTCCCACATCTCGGTGAAGAACAGCGTCGACAGGCCGCGCGGGTGGCCGAAGAAGGCCGTGTCGTCGCTGGGCAGGCGCGGCGGCAGGTCGACCGCCACGGTCCCCGACTGGTTCCCGAGCTGCGGGGTGGGATCGTTGATCATGTTTCGCGTGGGATGGATGTTGGCCGCGGCCGCGGGGAACGCGGCCGGCGAACGGAAAGGGACCGGGCCGCTCCCGGCACAGGGGCGGGGGGCGTGGGCGGCGCGGCGGGATGTGGATTGGCGCGCAAATCTACCGTCCCGCGTGAATTACCGCCATACGGCAGCAAAGGGTCCCTGATCGTCCCGTAACGTCCCGGCTCTCCCGCCGCGTCCAACGACGGGGTCAACGATGGGTCCCGCGCCGGTCCGAGCCTCATCCATCGACCATCCCCCGTCCC
Source organism: Gemmatimonadota bacterium (assembly GCA_028287185.1). GTDB lineage: Bacteria > Gemmatimonadota > Gemmatimonadetes > Longimicrobiales > Longimicrobiaceae > JAQBQD01. Next base: position 22,474 of record JAQBQD010000108.1, read on the forward strand.
CGCCGACGACGTTCGTGTCGATGCGATCCCGCCGATCCGACGCCGGCCGACGGCGTCCCTCGGGTCGCGCGAATCGGAAAAAGGAATCGAAGGATCGAGCCGGATCTACGTCTTCGTGCGTATCGGACGCTCATCAACGATCCAGGGTCCCGTAATCGGACGATTCGAATCATCGACCGCCTCTCACCACGATGTGTGTGCTGGACGCGGAACGCCGTGCATCGACAGATCCGTTGACCGCCGTAGAGGCGGATGGACGGCCGGAGGACGGACAAACGCGAGCGGCCCTCCCCCGGAATCCCGGAGGAGGGCCGCCCTTCGTGCGGAACTACGGGTGCCGCGAGGCTACCAGATGCGCACGCGGTCGGCGTCGGCGCGCACCATGGGGTCGCCGGCCTTGCACTGGAAGGCCTGCGCGAACTCGGGCATGTTGGCCAGCGGGCCGTTCACGCGCCAGCGGCCGGGCGAGTGCGGGTCCACCGTCACCAGGTAGCGCGCGTACTCCGGGCGGCTCTGCTCGCGCCAGATGTGCGCCCACGACAGGAAGAAGCGCTGCTCGGGCGTGTAGCCGTTGATGACCTCGTGCGGCTTGCCCTCCATGCTCTTCTGCAGCGCGGCGTAGGCGATGGTCAGCCCGCCCAGGTCCGCGATGTTCTCGCCGGACGTGAGCTGGCCGTTCAGGTGCAGCGTGTCGACGGCGGTGTAGCCGGCGAACTGGCTGCGGATGCGCTCGGCCTGGGCGTTGTACAGGCGCGCGTCCTCGGCCGTCCACCAGTCGCGCAGGTTGCCCTGGGCGTCGTACTGGCGGCCCTCGTCGTCGAAGCCGTGCGTCATCTCGTGGCCGATGACGGCGCCCATGCCCCCGTAGTTGGTGGCGTCGTCCGCCGCCGGGTCGAAGAAGGGCTGCTGCAGGATGCCGGCGGGGAAGACGATCTCGTTGAGCGCCGGGTTGTAGTAGGCGTTCACGGTGGGCGGGCTCATCCCCCACTCGGCGCGGTCCACCGGCTGCCCGATCTTGGAGATCTGCCGGTCGCGCTCGAAGCGTTGCGCCGCCAGCACGTTCAGCACGAAGGCGCGGCGCTGCACCGGCAGGCCGGAATAGTCGCGCCAGCGGTCCGGGTAGCCGATCTTCTGCATGAAGGCGTCGAGCTTGCCGATGGCCTGCCGCTTGGTGGAGTCGGACATCCATGACAGCGCGCCCAGCCGGTCGTGCAGCGCCGCCTGCAGGTTGCGCACGATGTTCAGCGCGCGGGCCTTGGCCTCGGGGGTGAAGGTGCGCTGCACGTAGGCCTGGCCCAGCAGCTCGCCCAGGCTGCCGTCCGTGCTTTCCAGGCAGCGCTTCCAGCGGGGCAGCAGCTCCTTGGCGCCGTTCAGCTTGCTGTTGAAGCGGAAGTTCTCGTTCACCCACGCCTTGCTGAGGTACGGCGCCGCCTCGTCGGCCGCGTGCCAGCGCAGGTACGCCTTCCAGTCCGCCACCGGCACGGTGCGCAGCAACCCGCCCGCCACGCGCACGAACTCGGGCTGGCGCACGATCACGCTGTCCACCGCGGGCACGCGCAGCTCGCGCATCCACGTGGCCCACTCCACGTTGGGCGCCAGCGCCCGCAGCTCGGCCATCGACAGCTTGTGGTAGATGGCGTTGGGGTCGCGCTGCTGCACGCGCGTCATCTGCGCGCCGGCCATCGCCGTCTCGATCGCCAGCACGCGCGCGGCGTGGGCGCCGGCGGCGGCGGGCGTCTCGCCCAGGAGCTGGAACACGCGCGACACGTGGTCCACGTAGTCCTTCCGCAGCGCGACGGAGGCGGAGTCGGTCTTCAGGTAGTAGTCGCGGTCGGGAAGGCCCAGGCCGCCCTGCGAGATGGACGCCACCACCCGGGTGCTGGCCTTGTCGTCCTGCGTGGAGCCCAGGCTCCAGAGCGCCGTCATCCCGTCGTGGCGCATGGAGGCGGCCACGGCCTGCACCTGCGACGGCGTGCTGGCGGCGGCGATACGGTCCAGCCAGGGGCGGATGGGCGCCGCGCCCGCCGTCTCGGCGGCGGTGGAGTCCATGCAGGTGCCGTAGAAGGCGCCCAGCTTGGCGTCGGTGCTGCCCGGCGCGGCGGCGTGGTTGGCCGAGGCCGCGTCCAGGATGGTGCGCAGCACGCCCTGGTTGCGCTCGTACAGCTCGTAGAAGCTTCCCCACGACGGGTACGCGGCGGGGATGGTGGTGCTGTCCAGCCACTTCTGGTTGGCGAAGCGGTAGAAGTCGGTGCACGCGGCGCAGGCGGTGTCGGCGTGCGCGGCCGGAGGCGCGGCGGCGGCGGCGTTCTGCGCCGCCAGCGTGCCCGCGCCCAGCGCCAGCATCGCCGCGGCCGTGGCCAGGCGGGTTGCGGTGTGGCTCATCGGTGGTCGGTCCGGTTGTCGGGTTCCGGTGGAGGGACGCCGTCCATTACCTCGGCTCCCATACGAACGTTCCAGCATCTGAAGTCGATCCGTGGTCGATCTGAGGACGGGGCCCGGCGTGCGTCCGGCGAGCCCCGTCCGTCCCCTCAGGGCGCCGACAGCGCCTCCGCCGCGGCCACCAGCGCCTGCGCCGCCGCGTTCACGCGGGCCGCCAGGTCGCCGATCTCCAGCTCCGCCTGGCGCCGGTCGCCCCCGCGCACGGCCTCGCCCACGCCGGGAAAGACCATCGTCGAGTAGCCATTGTCGATGTCCGAGGCGTAGACCAGGTTGCGGTACCAGGGACGGCTCTTGAGCCCCGTGGGCCGCGCCAGCTCGCGCTCTACCCGCATCAGCGCGCGGTTGGCGCGGTCGCGGCGGTCGCGAGGCAGGGACGATGCGAGGGCGGCGTCTCGCGCCGTCGCCCACTCGGCGGCCGCGCGCCCCATGCGGTCCAGCGCGCCGCGCAGGGCGTCCGCGTTGGTGGACCAGCGCTTGGCCGCCATCGACGAGTCCAGCGCCGGCAGGTAGCCGCGGAGGGTGCGCGCGAACTCCACGTAGTCGTAGGGCAGCAGGTCGGCGTTCGCCATCCGCAGCACCAGCGCGGCGCCGATGCGCGCGGAGGCCGTCTGGCGCTTGTAGCCGGGGTCGCCGAAACGCGTCATCCACCCCTGGTCGTCGTACTGCGAGTGGTACACGCCGCCCCCGCCGCCGAAGCCCCAGTCGGCCAGTGGGATGCCCAGGTGGTTGTAGAAGCCGGCGAAGTCCGAGCCGCCGCCCGGGTCGCCCATCGCCGGCTCCGCGCCCTCCGCCACGCCTTTCCGCCATGCGTCGTAGACGCTGCCCGGGCCGTCGGGGCTGGGCACGATGCCCGCGACGTCGCGCACCAGCGCCCGCATGGAGGGCGAGCCGTCGCCGCCGAAGTGGGCGCCGTTGGCCGTGACGTCCTGATTGAAGTACGCCACCGCTCCGTCGTGCAGGCGGGCGGAGTCCTCCTCCACGTACTCGGTGGAGCCCACCAGGCCCCACTCCTCCGCGTCCCACGTGGCGAACACGACGGTGCGCTTCGGCCGGTTGCCCGCGCGGGCGGCCTCGGCCACGGCGCGGGCCGCCTCCAGCACGCTCGCCACGCCGCTCACGTTGTCGGCGGCGCCCGGGCCCCACGCGTCGCGGTGCGCGCCGATCACCACCATCTGGTCGGGCAGCTCGCTGCCGCGAATGGTGCCGAAGGTGTCCCAGATCTCCTTGTACGCGCCCGTCGCCGAGTCCGTGCGCACCACGATGCGCGCCTGCACGGGGCCGGCGCCCACGTGGTAGCGGAAGGGAAGCCCGCCCTGCCACCCCGCCGGCACGTCCGTGCCCCGCAGCCCGCGCAGCAGCTCGGCCGCGTTGCCGTACGACAGGGCGACCACGGGGATGTGCGGCACCTCCATGCTGGCCTGCGGGATGCGCCGCGCGCCCGCCTTCGACGGGTAGCCGGGCGTGGACGGGTCGCCCGCGCCGTTGAACACGCTGCCGCGCTGCACCCCGAACTCCGGGCGCATGGGGCCCGCCGGATAGACGTCGCCCTGCGCGTAGCCGTCGTCGGCGGGGTCGCTGTAGATGATGAGCCCCACCGCGCCGTACCGCTCGGCCTCGCGCGCCTTGATGCCGCGGAACGACCGGCCGTAGCGCGCGACCGCGATCTTCCCCTTCACGGAGACGCCCAGCGAGTCCAGCCGCGCGAAGTCCTGCACCAGCCCGTAGTTGACGTACACCACCTCGGCGCGCACGTCGCCGGCGGCGCTGCTTCCGTTGGCGGGGGGATACTGCGGGAGCGCGCTGGCGCTGTCGCCGGGAACGGCGGGCTCGGCCGTGGGCAGCTCCTTCTCGTCCGGGGACACGCGCCAAACGCGCACCTCGGTGGCGTGCGGCAGCCAGACGGTGTACGAGCGCACCTCCGTCTGCAGCCCCCACTCGCGCATGCGGGCGATCACGTAGTCGCGCGTGGCGGCCTGCTCGGGCGTGCCCGCCACGTGCGTGCGCGCGGACAGCGCCCGCGAGTGCGCGCCGGCGGACGCCGGGCTGGGCGCCGCGACGG
>JAQBQD010000149.1 GCA_028287185.1 Gemmatimonadota bacterium
GCGCTGGCGGCCGCCGAGCGCGACCAGGCCGCAGCCCGCGTGCGCGCCGAGCGCGACCGCCAGGTGCTGGCGCACGCCGAGCGCGTGGTCGCCATGTCCACCCGCGGATACCGCGAAGGAGCCTTCCCGTTGACCACCGTGCTGGAAGCCCAGCGGAGCGCGCGCGACGCGTTCCGCGCCTACGTGCAGGACCTGGCGGCGCTGCGCCGCGCGCAGTCGGCCGCCGCGCTGGCCCGCAGCGTGGGAGGCCCCCCGTGAGGGCGCTCCGGGCGCTCGGGCTGGCCTTGCTTCCCGCCGCTCTGGCGATCGCGGGCTGCAAGGGCAAGGCGGCGGCCGACGCGGGCGGCGCCCCGCCGGCGGACACCGCGGTGGTGACGGCGCAGACGGCGGTGGCGGAGGTCCGCACGTTCCCCGTGACGGTGGGCGCGCTGGGCACCGTCGAGGCCGGGCCCGGCCACATGGCCCAGCTCGCCGCGCCCGCCGCCTCGCGCGTCCTCCGCGTCTTCATCGCCGTGGGCCAGCGCGTGGGGCGCGGGCAGCCGCTGGTGGAGCTGGACCCCACGAACTGGCAGGCGGACGCGCGCAAGGCACAGGTGCAGCGCACGGCGGCCCAGCGCGACTACGACCGCGCTTCGCGGCTGGCGGCGGCGGGCATCCTGCCGCGCAAGGACGCCGAGACGGCGGCGTCCGCCCTCGCCGCGGCCAACGCGGCGCTGGTGCAGGCGGCCCACCTGAGCGCCCAGGCCACGCTGCGCTCGCCCATCGCGGGGGTGGTGTCGCGGGTGAACGCACGGCTCAACTCGCCGGCGGACCCCGCACAGACGCTGGTGGAGGTGGTGGATCCCAACGGGCTGGAGGTCCTCCTTTCCGTGCCGCCCGCGCAGGCGTCCACGGTGCGCATGGGGCTGCCGGTGCAGATCACGGCGGGGCGCGACGCCACCGGGGCGCTGCTGGGCCGCGGCACGGTGGCGGGCGTCGGCGCGGCCATCGACACGGCCAGCGGCAGCGTGCAGGTGCGCGCCGCGGTGCCACGCACGGCGGGGGCGCTGTTCATCGGCCAGGACGTGTTCGGCAGCATCGAGGTGGCCCAGCACCCCGGCGCGGTGACGGTGCCGCCCGAGGCGCTGGTGCCGGCGGAGGGCGGCGGCCTGCAGGTGTTCGTGGTGGACGCCAAGGGCATCGCCCACGCCACGCCCGTGACGGTGGGCGCGCGCCACGAGGACGCCGTGGAGGTGGCGAGCGGGCTGAAGGGGGGCGAGACGGTGGTGGCGAAGGGCGCCTACGGGGTGCAGGACGGCAGCCGCATCCGGCGCGGTGCGCCGTGAGCCTTTCGGACACCATGAGCCGGCAGCGCCGGTTCGTCTACCTGCTGGTGGCGCTGCTGAGCGGGGCCGGGGTGTGGGCGGCCATGCGCATGCCGTCGGCCATCTACCCGGAGCTCACCTTCCCGCGCGTGGGCGTGGTGGTGCAGGGCTCGGCGCTGGGGGCGCGGCAGGTGCTTTTCGGCATCACCCGGCCCATCGAGGAGGCGGTGAGCGTGGTGCCCGGGGTGCAGCGGGTGCGCTCGCGCTCCATTCGCGGCAGCGTGGAGGTTTCGGTGGACTTCCTGCCGCGCACGGACATGGCGCAGGCGCTGCAGCAGGTGCAGGCGCGGGTCACGCAGGTGCAGGGCACGCTTCCGCCCGGGCTGGACGTGCAGGTGGAGCGGCTGACGCCCTCCGTCTTCCCCATCCTCTCCTACAACCTGCTCGGCGCCAGCCCCGCGGAGCTGTACGACCTGGCGCAGTACCAGATCCGCCCCGTGGTGTCGCGCATCGGCGGCGTCGGGCGGGTGGACGTGCAGAGCAGCGACGTGCGCGAGGTGGAGGTGGTGGCCGATCCCGAGCGGCTGACCACGCTGGGGATGAGCTACGACGACCTGGCGAAGGCCATCCAGGGCCAGATGTCCACCGCGGCCGTGGGCCGGGTGACGCAGGACTACAAGCAGCTCCTGGTGGTGACGGACCAGGAGGCGCACACGGCCGAAGACGTGGCGAACGTCATCGTGCGCCCCGGCACCCGCGTGCGCGACGTGGCGACGGTGGAGCTGGGCACCGAGGACCACGTGCGCCTGGTGGCCGGCAACGGCCAGCCCGCCGCCATCATCAACATCACCCGCCAGGTGGGCGGGAACACGGTGGCCATCGCGGACAGCGTGGCCATCACCATGGCCGAGCTGCGCCGCACCCTGCCCCGCGGCGTGACGCTGGCGCCGGTCTACGACCAGGCGCTGCTGGTGCGCGACGCCGTCGCCTCGGTGCGCGACGCCATGATCATCGGCGCGGTGCTGGCCGTCGTCATCCTCCTCGTCTTCCTGCAGCACGGCCGCATCACCGCCATCAGCGCGGCGTCCATCCCCATCACCATGGCCATGAGCGTGTTCGCCATGTGGCTGCTGGGGCAGACGTTCAACCTCATGAGCCTGGGCGGGATGGCCATCGCCATCGGCCTGGTGATCGACGACTCGGTGGTGGTGACGGAGAACATCGCGCGGCACCTGTCGTTCACGCCGGACCGGAAGGCGGCCATCCGCGACGCGGTGCAGGAGCTGGTGTGGCCCGTCGTCACGTCCACGATCACGACCGTCGTCGTCTTCGTGCCGCTGGGGCTGCTGGAGGGGGTGGTGGGCCAGTTCTTCAAGGCGCTCAGCATCACGCTCTCGCTGGCCGTCCTCTTCTCGCTCTTCCTGGCGCTCACGCTCATCCCGCTGCTGTCCGAGCAGTTCGTGCACGGGGGCGAGCCGGAGTTCGATCCGCGGGCGCCGCTGCCGCGCGGGTGGCGGTCGGTCTCGCCGCGCATCTCTCGCGCGCTGCACGGGCTGACGGAGCGCTACGGGCGCGCGCTGGACGCGGTGCTGCACCGCACGCGCCTGGTCGCCGTCGCCGCCGTCCTCCTCGTGGTGGCCGGCTACTTCGCGCAGCGCTTCGTGGGCACGGGGTTCCTGCCCGAGATGGACGAGGGCGCCTTCGTGCTGGACTACTTCACGCCCGGTGGGACAGCGCTGGCCGAGACGGACCGCGAGGTGCACGTCATCGAGGGTATCCTGCGGAAGGTGCCCGAGGTGGAGGCCACCTCCCGCCGCACGGGCGCGGAGCTGGGCCTGTTCGCCACGGAGCAGAACGTGGGCGACATGGTGGTGCGCCTGAAGCCGCAGGGCCAGCGCGACCGCACCATCTTCCAGGTCATCGAGGACGTGCGCGGGCAGGTGACGAAGGCGGTGCCGCGCGTGCACATCGAGTTCGTGCAGATCCTGTCGGACGTGATCAACGACCTGGCCGGAAGCGCCAACCCGGTGGAGATCAAGATCTTCGGCGACCAGCTGGACCGCATGGAGGCGTACGCGCAGACGATCTCCAAGCCGCTGGAGAAGGTGGACGGGCTGGTGGACCTGTTCAACGGCGTGAGCGAGCCGGCGCCCGAGCTGATCCTGCGGGTGGACGCGGCCCGCGCCGGCCAGCTCGGCATCACCGGCGACGACGTGAACGCCCAGGTGGGGGCGGCGCTGCTGGGCATTCCCGCCGGCGAGGTGCGCGCCGAGGACCGCATCGTGGGCGTGCGGGTGCACGCGCCGGACGCCGTGCGCTACGATGCGCTGCGCCTTTCCACGCTGCCCGTGTTCAGCCCCACCACGCACCAGGAGGCGCCCCTGGGCACGGTGGCCACCATGCGCGAGCAGGACTCGCGCGCGGAGCTTCGGCGCGAGAACCAGCGCCAGATGATCGCCGTGACCGGCGGCGTGGAGGGGCGCTCGCTGGGCGCGGTGATGAACGACGTGAAGTCGATCCTGGCCGCCCACAAGCCGCCCGCGGGCATCAGCGTGGAGATCGGCGGGCAGTACGCGGGCCAGCAGGCGGCGTTCAAGTCGCTGCTGGCGGTGCTGGCGTTGGCGGCCCTGTCCGTCATCGGCGTGATGGTCATCCAGTTCGAGTCGTTCGTGGAGCCGCTCATCATCACCCTGGCCGCTCCCCTCTCCTTCGTCGGCGCCGTCGCCCTGCTGCTGCTCACGGGCACGCCGCTCAACGTGTCGTCGCTGATGGGGCTCGTCCTGCTCGTCGGCCTGATCGTGAAGAACGGGATCATCCTCCTGGACTTCACCCGGCACCGCATGCGCTTCGAGGGCGAGACGCTGGAGGAGGCCATCCAGGTGGCCGCCCGCACGCGCCTGCGGCCGATCCTGATGACCACGCTCTGCACCCTGTTCGGCCTGCTGCCGCTGGCGCTGGGGCTGGGCGCCGGGGCGGAGTTGCAGCGGCCGCTGGCGCTGGCGGTGATCGGCGGCCTGGCGCTCTCCACGCCCATCACCCTGTTCGTGGTGCCCGCCATCGTCGTCGCCGTCCGCGGCCGCAACTGGCGCCTGCCGCGGGAAGGCGGCGAGCCGCCGGCCGAGCACACGGCCGTCGCGTAGGCTCCAGGGCTCGGCAGAGATTGGCGTTCCGAGGGTTCGTGGAATCGGAGATGCGGAAACCTCGACGCGCCGGCGCGGGACTGTGCAGCGAGTCGTGAGCCTGGAGGTCTGGAGATGCCGAGCGTGCGACGGAGGGCCGATTCGTGCGCTGGAGACCCGTGATTGGTTGATCGGAGATGTGACGATTCGGACATCAAGCATCGTCCGGCCTGAAGCTGTCTCGTTTGATGGAGCCATTGGATGGGAGTGGATGCAGGGCATTCGATGGGGTGGAGCGCGAGCGGGGAGCGGGCAGGTCCGTTCGTGCGGCGGCTGGTGGCGGCGGGGGTGCTGGCGGCGGTGGCGATCGGGGTAGCGATCGTGCGCTTCGCGCCGGAGCGGCCGGCGTTCGGCGCGGCCGAGGCGCAGCGCGGGGCGGACCTGCTGGCGGCGGGCGACATCGCGGAGTGCCCGGGCGGCGACGCGGAGGCCACGGCGCGGCTGCTGGAGCGGCTTCCCGGCACCATCGCCGCGCTGGGCGACGAGGCGTATCCCGACGGATCGGAGCGCGCGTTCGCCGGCTGCTACGCCCCGTCGTGGGGCCGGTTGATCAACCGCACGCGGCCCGTGCCCGGCAACCACGAGTACGTCACGCCCGGCGCGGCGCCGTACTACCGCTACTTCGGGCGGCGGGCGGGAAAGCCGGGCGAGGGGTGGTACAGCTACGAGCTGGGCGCCTGGCACGTGGTGGCGCTCAACAGCGGCATCGACGTGGGCCCGGGCTCGGCGCAGGTGGCGTGGCTGCGCGACGACCTGGCGGCGCACCCCGGGCGCTGCGTGCTGGCCTACTGGCACACCCCGCGGTTCAGCCTGGGCCCGCACGGCAGCCGCCTGCGCATGGCGGCCATCTGGGACGTGCTGTACGGGGCCGGCGCCGCCGTCGTCCTCTCGGGCCACGACCACATGTACGAGCGCTTCGCCCCGATGACCTCGGCCGGGCACCTGGACCCGGCGCGCGGCATCCGGCAGTTCGTGGTGGGCACCGGCGGCGCGGGGCTGTACCGCGTGGTCGCCGGCGGCCAGAACGCCGAGGTCGTCAACAGCGGCACCCACGGCGTGCTGCACATGCGCCTGCTGCCGACGGGCTACACGTGGGAGTTCGTGCCCGTGGCCGGCGGCACCTTCACCGACTCCGGCCGCGCGCCCTGCCGCCCGCGGTAGGTCGCGGAGCAGGCATCGGCAGATCCACACCGACCGGGCCGGCGTCGATCGGGCACTTCGAGGGAGCACCTCGATCGGGCCGGCACCGATCGAGACGCGGACATCGAGGCCCGTCGACCGATCCGTCGACGGGCACGCACCGGACCACACACCCGTCCCCAACCCGCCGGCCGAACCGCCGGCGGACGTCCATCCACCGTTCGCTTCTCCCGACCGCACCCTGGAGCCCACGATGCACCGCACCTCCAAGCTCGCCCTGGCCCTGCTGCTGGCCGCCGCCCCCGCCCTGCGCGCGCAGGCCGCGGGCGACCCCGGCTACCACGTGACCCGCTCCGTCGCCGTGGGCGGCGACGGAGGCTGGGACTACCTGACGGTGGACACGGCCGGCAACCGGCTCTTCCTGTCGCGCGGCACGCACGTGATGGTGGTGGACCTGGCGCGCCTGGCGGTGGTGGGCGACGTGCCGGGCACCACGGGCGTGCACGGCATCACGCTGGACGGCGCCGACGGCCGCGCCTTCACCAGCAACGGCCGCGACTCCACCTCCACCGTGTTCGACGTGCGCACGCTGGCCACCGTCGGCACCGTGCACCTGGGCGGCCGCAACCCCGACGCCATCGTCTACGACCGCGCGTCGGGGCGCGCCTTCACCATGAACGCAGGCAGCGGCACGGCCACGGCGGTGGATGCGCGGGGCATGTCCGTCGCCGGCACCATCCCGCTGGGCGGCCGCCCGGAGTTCGCCGTGGTGGACGGGCGCGGCACCCTGTACGTGAACCTGGAGGACAGCTCCGCGATCGCCGTGGTGGACACGCGCGCCATGCGGGTCGTGCGGCACTTCGCGCTCACCGGGTGCGAGGCGCCGTCCGGGCTGGCGTTCGACGCCGCGGACGGGCGCCTGTTCTCCGTCTGCGAGAACAAGGTGATGGCCGTCTCGGACGCGGCGACCGGCCGGGTGATCGCCACCGTGCCCATCGGCGAGGGCACGGACGGCGCGGGGTACGACGAGCGCAGCCGCACCGCGTTCAGCAGCAACGGCGGCGACGGCACGCTCACCGTGGTCCGCGAGACCAGCCCGGGCCACTACGCCGCCGTGCAGACCGTGCCCACCCGCCGCGGCGCCCGGACGATGGCCGTGGACCCGCGCAACGGCCGCGTCTACACCGTCTCGGCCGAGTTCGGCCCCGCGCCGGCGCCCACGACCGAGAACCCGCGCCCCCGCCGCACCATCGTGCCCGGCAGCTTCACCGTGATCGAGGTGTCGCCCGCCGGCGCCTGAGCACGACGGGGACTCAGGACGGTAGTAGAGAAGCGGGGCCGCTCCATCCGGGGGCGACCCCGCTTCCTTTCGACCGAAGACCGAGATGCCGCCGATGGATTCCCCCCCGAGTCCCCGGTCACTGCCGACGCGGGCGCGCCTGGGAACAGCCCCGCGGACGGCGCCCGGCATGCGGCGGATGGCGACTCCGCGTGCGGATGTGGGCGATGCGGCGTACTTTCTGCTATGGGTGCGCGGCATGTGCGCCGGGCGTGGCGACGTCGGACTCGCCCCGGGCGCCGAACCTCTTCACATCGATTCCGGACGGGACGGGGATGATCGGATCCGCAGGGGTGGGGGCCGCGCGGCGGCACGTGCGCGCGTGGGTGGCGGGAATGGCGGGAGCGGTCGTGCTCGCGGCGGGCGCCGTGCCGGCTGCCGCCCAGGACAACGACACCACGCGCTTCAAGCACGTGTTCGCGCCCACGGACGCGTACCTGCTGGGCGGGTTCGCGCTCGCCACGGTGGCGGCGCGACCGCTGGACACGTGGGCCACCAAGCGGCTGCAGTCGCCGACGCTGCAGAACAGCCCCATCCTGGGGCGGGGCGCCACGACCGTACGCATACTCGCGGTGCCCGGCTCGCTGATCGGCACCGCGGCATTCTACGGCCTGGGCCGCGCGCGCCACGACGACGCCATGTCGGACGTGTCGCTGCACACCTTCGAGGCCGTCGCCGTCACCGGCGTGGTGACCACGGCGCTCAAGATGACGGCAGGCCGCGCCCGGCCCTACGTGGACACCAGCAACCCGCACAGTTTCAAGCTGCTGCGCGGGCTGCAGAGCGACGCCTACCAGTCGTTCCCCAGCGGGCACACCTCCACCGCGTTCGCCGCCGCCACCGCGCTCACGGCCGAGGCGAGCGAGTGGCGGCCCAAGGACAGGTGGATCGTGGCCGGGGTGACGTACACGCTGGCGACCCTCACCGGCGTGTCGCGCGTGTACAACAACTACCACTGGGCCAGCGACGTGCTGGGCGGCGCCGCGGTGGGCACCATCACCGGCCTGGCCGTGGTGCGCTACAACCACATCCACCGCGACAACGCCGTCAACCGCAACCTGATCCCCAACCGCGGCCGGTCCGGCATCCCGATCGTGTTCTCCATCCCGACGAGGTAGCCGGGGAGGTCGACGGACGGTGGGCCGACGGTCCAGGCACAACGGCACGATGAAGCGGGGCCGCACCTTTCCACCGGGTGCGGCCCCCCCACCGTCTTCTGCCTTCCCGCCGCCGGCCGGAGGCTCCCGGAAAGGTGCGCAGAGGCGCTCCACTGAGCCCGAAGTACCTACCCGAGCTCCGCCATCAGCTCGTCCAGCGCCGCGCTTCCCGGGCACAGCGCCTCGAACGGCAGGTCCACGAGCGGTTCGTCCACCGTGCCCGCCAGCGCGTGCATCTCCGGGGCGCCGGGCTGCACGTAGAGAAGGCCGGTGACCACCTCGCCCTTGGCCTGCGCGCGCGAGACGTGGCGGTAGGCGGCCTCGCGGTCGGTGGGGTCGTAGTCGTCCGCCAGCTTGCGGAAGCGGACGCGGCTGCCGTCGTGCATGGTGACGGAAAGCGCCTCGCCCGCGCCGTAGCTGGCGGTGATCTCGCGCCCCAGCGGGACGAAGTCCACCGGCGCCACGTCGCGGTGCCGCTTGCGGGTGGAAAGGTACGACTTGGTGGATCCCTCGTGGTCGTTGAAGGTGACGCAGGGCGACACCACGTCCACCAGCGCGAAGCCGCGGTGCGCCAGGCCGGCCTTGAGCAGAGGGACGAGCTGCTCCTTGTCGCCCGAGAAGCCGCGGGCCACGAAGGTGGCGCCCAGGGTGAGCGCGAGCAGCACGGGGTCCATGGGCTGCTGGAGGTTGGCCTCGCCGCGCTTGGCCTTCGACCCCACGTCGGCGGAGGCGGAGAACTGGCCCTTCGTCAGCCCGTAGACGCCGTTGTTCTCCAGCACGTACAGCATGTCCACGTTGCGGCGGATGGCGTGGCAGAGCTGGCCCAGGCCGATGGACAGCGAGTCGCCGTCGCCCGAGACGCCCACCAGCGTGAGCGCGCGGTTGGCGGCGCCCACCCCCGTGGCGATGGAGGGCATGCGCCCGTGCACGGAGTTGAACCCGTGCGCCTGCCTGAGAAAGTAGGCGGTGGTCTTGGACGAGCACCCGATGCCGCTCAGCTTCGCCACGCGGTGCGGGGTGACGGACATCTCGAACAGCGCCTGCACCAGCGCCGCCGTCACCGAGTCGTGCCCGCACCCGGCGCAGAGGGTGGACATGGCGCCCTCGTAGTCGCGGCGCGTGAGGCCCAGGGCGTTGCGCTCCAGGCCCGGATGGCGGATGGGCGGCTTGGCGATGGAGGTCATGCTTCCACCATGGACAGGTGTGACAGCACGCCGTCCACGACGCGGCGGGCGCTGAGCGGAACGCCGCCGTAGTCGCGGATGGAGGCCAGCCGCGCGCCGGCGATGCCCGTCTCCAGCAGCAGCAGCGCGCGGAGCTGCCCGTCGCGGTTCTGCTCCACCACGAACGTGGTCTCGCGCTCCTCGAGGAAGGCGTGGACGGACGCGTCGAAGGGAAAGCCGCGGACGCGCAGGTAGTCCAGCGGCACCCCGCGCTCGGCCAGCCGATCGACCGCCTCGCGCACCGCCCCGTGGCCGCTGCCGACGGCGACGATGCCCAGCTCGGCGCCCGGCGCGCGGCGGATCTCCGGCGCGGGGACGGCGGACGCGGCGCCGCGCAGCTTGCGGGCGATGCGGTCCACCACCTCCTGGTACGCGGCCGCGTCCTCGGTGTACGCGGCGTCGCGGTCGTGGCCCGAGCCGCGGGTGAAGTATGCGCCGGCCGGGTGAACGCCCGGCAGCGAACGCGCGGCGATCCCGTCGCCGTCCCCGTCGGCGTAGCGGCTGAACTTCGCGATCCCCTCCAGCTCGTCCGCGGACAGCACCTTGCCGCGGTCGGGGCGGTACGCGTCGTCCCACGCCAGGCGCGGGATCATCCAGTCGTTCATCCCGATGTCCAGGTCCGACGCGACGAAGACGGGCGTCTGGAAGCGCTCGGCCAGGTCGAAGGCCTGCACGGCCATGTGGAAGCACTCGGCGGGATCGGACGGGAAGAGCACGAGGTGCTTGGTGTCGCCGTGCGAGGCGTAGGCCAGCGCCATCAGGTCGCCCTGCTGGGTGCGCGTGGGCATGCCGGTGGACGGGCCCGTGCGCTGCACGTCGAAGAAGACGGCGGGGATCTCGGCATAGTAGGCCAGGCCGATGAACTCGCCCATCAGCGAGATGCCGGGGCCCGACGTGGGCGTGAAGGCGCGCGCCCCCGCCCACCCGGCGCCGATCGCGATGCCGGCGGCGGACAGCTCGTCCTCGGCCTGCACGATGGCGTAGCGCCTGGCCCCCGTCGCCGCGTCCGTGCGGAAGCGCGCGCAGAAGGCGCCGAACGCGTCCATCAGCGAGGTGGAGGGGGTGATGGGGTACCAGGCTCCCACCGTGGCGCCGGCGTAGACGCACCCCAGCGCGGCGGCGGTGTTGCCGTCCATCATCACGCACCCGCGGGTCGCGTCCATGCGGCGCAGGCGGATGGGAAGCGGGCAGGCGAAGTGCTCGCGGGCGTAGTCGTATCCCAGGTGCAGCGCCGTGAAGTTGCTGTCGATCAGCTTCGGCTTCCTGGCGAAGTCGTCGCGGATGATGCGGCCCATCTCGCCCAGGTCCAGGTCCAGCAGCGCGGCCAGGGCGCCGGCGTAGGCGATGTTCTTCATCAGCGTGCGCTCGCGGCTGCCGGCGAACGCGTTCACGCACATGCGCCCCAGCGGGATGCCCACGAAGGCGACGTCCTCCCGCCGCAGCGCCTCGTCGAAGGGCCACGACGAGTCGTGCAGCACCCAGCCGCCGGGGCGCACCTCGGCCACGTCGCGCGCGAAGGTGGAGGGGTTCATCGCCACCACCAGGTCGAAGTCCGGCGTGCGCGCCGTGTAGCCGGCGCCGTTCACCCGGATCTCGTACCAGGTGGGAAGCCCCTGGATGTTGCTGGGGAAGACGTTCTTGCCGCTGACGGGGATGCCCATGCGGAAGATGGCCTGCAGCAGCAGGCTGTTCGCGCTGGCCGACCCCGTGCCGTTCACCGTCCCCACCTTGAACGCGAAGTCGTTCACCCGCGCCCCGTCGTCCGTCGCCGTCCGCAAACCGTCTTCCGCAAAGGAGATGGCATCGACCGAATCGAAGCCGCCCGCCGACGGAGATCCGTCCGCGCCCGATCGAGGCTCGACGGCGGACGCGCCTCCCGTGTCGACCGACGGGGCCTCGGCCGAAGGGCCCGGCGGCGGGAAGATGCGCTCTACACGCTGGCGTGGCTTGGACACGCGGGCCGTCCGGCGTAGGAGATGAGAAGCTGGAACTTCTGCATGTCCCACGCGGCGGTGGGGCAGCGCTCGGCGCACAGGCCGCAGTGGATGCAGATGTCCTCGTCCTTCACCATCACACGCAGGGTCTGCGGGAGCGGCGCGGACACGTACATCGGCTGCTGCAGGTTGACGGCGGGCGCCGTGAGCCGGGCCCGGAGCGCGTCCTCGCTCTCCACGTCCTGGGTGATGGTGAGGCAGCTCGCGGGGCACACGTCGATGCAGGCGTCGCACTCGATGCAGAGCTCGGCGCCGAAGTGCGTCTCGATGTCGCAGTTCAGGCAGCGCTCCACCTCGCGCGCCGTCTGCTCGGGGGTGAAGCCCAGCTCCACCTCGGTGTCCAGCGCCTCGAAGCGGGCCACGAGGTCCACGTGGTTCATCCTGGTGCGCGGCGCGGGCTCGTAGTCGTTGCTGTACTCCCAGGCGTGCATCCCCAGCCGCGCGCTGCCCAGGTTCATCCCCCACGCCGGCCGCTCGGCGAGAGGCAGGCCCCGGCAGTGGTTGTGGATGGAGATGGCGGCCTGGTGCCCGTGCTCCACGGCCCAGATGATGTTCTCCGGCCCCCACGCCGCGTCGCCGCCGAAGAAGACGCCGGGGCGCGAGCTCTGGAACGTCGTCCGATCGACCACGGGCATGTCCCACTCGCCGAACTCGATGCCGACGTCGCGCTCGATCCAGGGGAACGCGTTGTCCTGCCCGATGGCGAGCACCACGTCGTCGCAGGGGAGGAGGACGGTCTCCACCACCTCGCTCCGCGCCCGCCCGTCCGGCCCCTCGCTCCACGCCAGCCGGTCGAACTCCATCCCCACCAGCCGCCCGCCGTCCAGCACGAAGCGGCGCGGGGCGTGGTTCTCCACGATCTCCACGCCCTCCTCCTGGGCGTCGTCCAGCTCCCAGGCGCTGGCCTTGAAGTGCGGGCGCGAGCGGCGGGCCATCACCCGCACCTCCGTTGCGCCCAGCCGCTTGGCCGTGCGGCAGCAGTCCATGGCCGTGTTGCCCACGCCGATGATGAGCACCCGCGGGCCGACCGCGTCCACGTGGCCGAAGTGCACCGACTCCAGCCACTGGATGCCCACGTGCACGCGGTCCGGCGCATCCCACCGGCCGGGCAGATCCAGCTCCTTGCCCTTCGGCGCGCCGCTGCCCACGAAGACGGCGTCCCACCCCTCGTCCAGCAGCCCACGCATGCTGTCCACGGGCGTGGAATAGCGCATCTCCACACCCATGCCCGTGATCATGGCGATCTCCTCGTCCAGCACGCGCGGCGGCAGGCGGAAGGCGGGGATGTTGGTGCGCATGAGGCCGCCCGGCCGGTCCAGCTTCTCGAACACCACGCACGCGTAGCCCAGCGGCGCCAGGTCGTTGCACACCGTGAGCGACGCGGGGCCGGCGCCGACGAGCGCGATGCGGCGGCCGTTGGAGAGGGAGGGAGCGGTGGGGAGGTGGGCGGAGACGTCGCCGCGGTGGTCGGCCGCGACGCGCTTGAGGCGGCAGATGGCGACGGGCTTTCCGTCCACGCGGGTGCGGCGGCAGGCGGGCTCGCACGGCCGGTCGCAGGTACGCCCCAGGATGCCGGGAAAGACGTTGGATTCGCGGTTCAGCAGGTACGCCTCGGTGTGGCGGCCCTGCGCGACCAGGCGGATGTACTCGGGAACGTCGGTGTGCGCGGGGCACGCCCACTGGCAGTCCACCACGCGGTGGTAGTAGGCGGGATCGGTGACGTCGGTGGGGACCATTCGGCACGCCTCCGGAAGATCGGGCGGCGTCGGGCCGGCTCGCCCGGGAAGGGGCCGGGCGAGCGGGTCAGGCGTTGCGGCGGTGCTGTCCTTCGGAGAGTAGCGGCGGGCCGCCGGATGTTCAAGGGTTTCAAGCGGGACCGGCGGTCCTTCCCTCCCCCTCCCATCCTCCCGAAAACCCGTCTCCGGAAGGGCATTGAGAGCAACGCGGAAAGGGATGTGAGGCCCCGGCGTTTTCTTGATGCGCGGACGCCGGCACCACTGCCCCGTCCGGCGGGCACCCTTCCCGCTTCGCACCCCACCCCTGCGCAGGAGAACGGCCATGACCCCCACGCTGGCCAGCCCCGGCACCCGCACCACCTCCGCCGCCGCGGACCTCGCCCCCTCCGCCGGCCCGCGGCCCGACGCTCCCGGGCTGCCCCGACCGCCGGCTCCTCCCCGTCCCCGCGCGCCGCTGCCCAACTCGCGCACGCTGCGGCTGGCGGCCGAGTGGGCCAGCGGGGTGCGCGCGGTTCCCCTGTGGTTCTCGTACGACGGCTGGCTGGGCGTGGCGCTGGAGCCGCCCACCACGACCGCCTTCGGGCCCGTCCGGACCTCGGCGGACGCGCACCGGCCCTACCGCCTGGACGCGCTGAGCCTTACGGTGGCCGGGCAGGAGGAGCCGCTCGTCATCGGCGCCGACCGCCAGTGCGCGCTGTTCTGGAGCGAAAGCGCGGTGGAGAAGTTCCTGCTCCCGTACATGGCCTCCGTGGCCGCGTGGGACTCGGGCGCGTTCCTGATCCACGCGCTGCTCAAGGCGTGGTACGGCTACTCGGCCGACCGGGTGCAGGTGGTGGCGCTGGCGCTGGCCTGCGGCCCCGGCGTGGAGCCGGGGGTGGTGACCATGGCCGACCTGGTGAACGTGGTGTTCGCGCCGGTGGAGCCGGGCGGGCTGGGCACGCTGCGGATGCGCGCCCTCAGCGAGTTCCTGGACCAGCCGGGCTTCGTCGGACCGGAGCGGGGCCCCCCCGCAGCGCCGGCGGAACGGGTTCCGGGCGTGCTCGGCAGCGTGGCGCTGCGGTCCCGGCCGGCCTGGGCGGCGGGCGACCTGGGCAGCATCCCGTGCCGCGAGCTGGCCGAGTTCGCCAGCGGCATCCGCGACCAGTACCTGTCGTTCGTGCCCGCCGGCGGCGAGATGCAGGTGGTGGCCTGCCCGGGCCCCGACCCGTGCGGCGTGGTGGGCGAGGCGTTCGGGTGCCTGACCCAGCGGCGGCGCCCGGACCGCCCCGCCGTGGAGGCGCTGAGCGCGGTGGTGAACGGCGAGATCGCGCCGATGGTGGGCTTCTCCGACCCGCTCACCTCGGTGGCACCCGACGCCCTGTTCTGGACGGCCGGTGCGGTGGAGAAGCTGATGGTGCCCTACTACGCCTCGGTGACGGGGCGCAGCTCGCCCTTCTCCGTCCCCCGGCTGCTGGGCAAGTGGGACGGCATCATCCCCCCCACGGGTCCCGGCGGCGAGGAGCAGGCCGTCCAGGTGCTCCAGACGGTGCTGGACAGCGCGCCGCCGGCGGACACGCCCTTCAGCTCGCAGGTGTTCGCCGTGGCGCACCTGCCGCGCTCGGAGTACGTGCCCGAGGAGGACTCCGGGGGCGGAGGATCGGTCTCCCGGTCCGCGTCGCTGCTGCTGGAGGACCGCACGTACATGCTGCGCTACGACGGGCAGCGCTTCATGGCCGACCGGGTGGGCCGCGCGCCCGGCGCTCCCCTGCAGTGAGCCGCGCTCGGGGCGCGCGGAGCTAGCGGCCGCGCGCCGGAGCGGCGGGCGCCGCGAACAGGCCCCGGAAGGCCACGTCGCGGCGCGCGTAGTCGGCGAAGGTGGGCCGCACCTTCAGGTAGGCGTCCAGGAGGCGGCGGGCCTCGTCCCGCTCCCCCAGCAGCACCCGCACGTACGCGTCGTCCAGCCAGAAGGAGACCCGCAGGTCGGGGTCTCCCGCGGCATCGCTCCGCGCCCGGGCCAGCACGGCCCGGGCGCTGTCCTTGTGCCCCGCCCGGGCCAGGACGGCCGCGGCGGACGCCCGGCGGTAGAGCGGGCTGTAGCTGCGTCCGGCGCCCCGCGCGCGCGGGGCCGGGTCCAGCCGCTCCAGCTCGGCCACCAGCCGCCACGCCAGCGCCGGGTCCGGCGGCAGCGCGGGATCCTCGCGCAGCAGCGTGAGCCGGCACTCCACGAAGCGCCAGTCGTCGGGAAGCTGCGCGCGGCCGCGGTCGCACAGCCGCCCCGCTTCCGCATAGTCGCCCTGCGCCATGGCCCCGAAGTAGAGCCGCTGCAGGATGTCGGGCGCTTCGTCCAGGTAGGCGTCCTGGGCCAGCGCATGCCGGGCGGCCAGGTCGCTCTCGGCGAAGGCGCCGCGCAGGCGCAGCACCTGGCTGAGCGTAGCCCACGCCGAGGCCAGCGACGAGTCGGCGTCCACGGCGGCGCGCAGGTCGCGCTCGGCACGGTCCAGCCGATCCCGCTGGCCCGCCGTGTCCGCCGATTCCGTCACCCGCCGCCACAGGGCCAGCCCCCGCAGCGCCAGCGCGGGCGCGTAGCGGGGATGGCGCGCCAGCACCCGGTCGGCCGTGCCCACGGCCCGTGCCAGCAGCGCCGGCGACCGCGCGAGCCCGGCCCGGCCGGCCAGCGCCAGCGCCACCTCGCCGCGCAGCACGCTGGGCCGCGCCCAGGCGGGGTCCGCCGCCTCGGCCCGCCGCAGCAGCGAGTCGGCCCGCTCCAGAAGGCCGGCGGCCGAGCGCTGGTCCAGCGCGTGGCGCTGGCCGGCCATCCCCAGCGCGTCGGCGCGCGCCTGCTCGGCCCGCAGCACCAGCTCGCGCGCCTCGGGGCTTTCCGTCTCGGCCGCCGCCTGCCGCAGCCGCACCTCGCGCCCCAGGCGGCGGCGCAGGAACCCGCTCACCTCGTCGGCCAGCGCGCTCTCCAGCGCCAGCACGTTGCCCAGGGGCCGCACGATCACGCGGCTTTCCAGGTGCGACTGCGCGTTTGCGTCGATGAGCTGCACCGTCACCCGCACGCTGTCGCCCGCCCCCTGCACGCTGCCCTCCACCACGCTGCCCGCCCGCAGGCGCGCCGCCACGCTGTCCAGCGGCAGGTTGCCCTCGCGGTAGGGCTTCACGCCGTTGCGCGAGACCACGTCCAGCGCCGGCACCTGGCTCAGGTCGTGGATCAGCATCTCGGTGAGCCCGCGGGCCAGGTACCCCAGCTCGCCGCCGCGGCTGTCGTCGTCGAAGTACAGCACCGCGATGCGCCGGGGATCGTACCGCGGCGCCGCGGCAACCGGAGGCGGGGCCCGCCTGCGCGCGCCGGCGATCGGGATCGCCACCCCCGCCGCGACGACCAGGAGTGCCGCGCCGTACACGAGCGCCCGCCGCCGCCGGTCCGCGGGCTTCGGCGCCGTCGCGGACGGCTTCGTCGCCGCGGCGCCCTCCGTGGAAGGCTCGGCGGGAGCGAGCGCGAATGGCTGCGGTTCGACGGAGCCCGGGGATCTCGCGCCGGGCTCCGTCTCCGCACCGGGCCCTTCCTCCGACCCGGGCTCCGGATCGGCCTCGATCGGCGGCACGTGCTCGGCGGCCGGCAGCAGCGCCTCGCGCGGCGGGACCGGGCGCGGTGGAGGCAGGGGCACCGCACGGGCCCGTAGCTGCTCCACGAAGGCACACAGCTCAGGCTCCGGCCCCACGCCCAGCTCGTCGTGCAGCAGGCCGGTGTGCGCGGCCCCGTGGCGCAGGGCCGCTGTGTGCTCGCCGGCCGCCAGGAGCGCGCGCATGAGCCGCAGCGCCACGCGCGAGCTGAAGGGGTCGCGCGCGGCCAGCTCGCGCCACCAGTCCGCCGCCGCCACGGGCTCGCCCGCGGCCTCGGCCGCCTCGGCCAGCCCCTCCACGGCCCGGGCCCACACACGCGCCAGCCGGTCGCGCTCGGCATCCACCCAGCGCTCGAAGTCCGGAGCGTCGGAGACGTAGAAGCCGTCCAGGAACGGCCCCCGGTACAGCCGCACCACCTCGCCCGCGCGCCCCTCCTCCAGCCCGCGCTCGAACTCGTCCAGGTCGGTGGCCACCCGCCGCGCCGACAGCGCCACCTCGTCCCCCACGGCCACGAAGGTGTCGTCCCCCAGCTCCTTCCGAAGCACGTACAGCGCCTCGGACAGCGCGTGGCGGGCCGAGTCGGCGGGCTGCTCGGGCCAGAGCAGCCCGATCAGCCGCTCGCGGCCCACCGGGCGCCCGCGCGCCGCCGCCAGGATGGCGAGCAGGGCCACGCGCCGGCGGTAGGCCGCGCGGCCCGTGACGGGCCCTTCCGGGCGCCGCAGGACGGGATCGCCCAGCACCTCGATGCGGATCACGGTGGGGATGGATGCGACGGAGAGGGAGGCCGAACGGAGCCGAGATGGGTGTGGCTGAAAGTAAAGCGCGCATTCGGGACGGACGCAAGGCGTCGCCATCCGGTCCACCCATGAACGACGCGCGTCGAAACGCCGTGCCTTCCCACCCATCGGGACGACCGTCCACATCGGGGCATCGGCGCCCCACAAAACGGGGAAGATTTGTCTCGTCTGGAAAGAAGGTCCCGGGACGGGAGGACCGTGATCCTGACGTAAGCGGTTGAGAACAAACGACAGACCTATCGCGCCATCAAATGGTCCGAGTGTTGCAATTTCGACGGGCTGCGCGGACCGGCCCGGCGGCCGGACGCGTGCCGGCTCTCCGTGTCCGTGCGGCCTCCGCCGCGGCTCCTGGCGAGCCGCGGCGGGGACGCCCGCACGGCGCGTACGCGCTGCCTCCGGGCGGGGAAGATCCGCCCCCATGGCACGCCGCCCCTTCGTCCGCAGCACCCGCAGGCGCAGTCCGTAGTCCGCAGCACCCGCAGCTCCCCGGAAGCGGCGGCATCCGCCCTCCGGAGACGTCTCCAGCAGGTCCGCAGTTCCCGAGAAGCAGGTCCCGTGGTTCGGCCCGGTGGCGTCGGCTCGCCGGGTAGGGGGAAGCCCACCATCCTCAAACCGGAGGAGCCCGATGCCGTCCGTGCTCAGCTACCCAGGCGTTTACGTGGAAGAGGTACCCAGTGGAGTGCGGACCATATCCGGGGTCGGCACCTCCATCGCGGCGTTCGTGGGATACACGGCCAAGGGGCCGCTGAACACCGCGGTGCGCCTGCTCAGCTTCGCCGACTTCGAGCGCGCCTTCGGCGGGCTGAGCCGCGACAGCGACGTGGGATACGCGGTGCAGCAGTACTACCTGAACGGCGGCTCGGACGCCTACGTGGTGCGGGTCGCCAAGGGCGCCGCCGCGGCCAGCGTGGGGCTGGACGACGCGGGCGGCGCGCGGACGCTCACGGCCTCGGCGGTCAACGCCGGCGCGTGGGGCAACAACGTGCGCGTGGACGTGGACTACGCCACCGCCAACCCCGACGGCACCTTCAACCTCTCCGTCTCCACCTACGACCCCGCCACCGGGGCGGCGGGCGACCCCGAGCGGTACCTGAACCTGAGCATGAACAGCGGCGCGGCCAACTACGCGGTGAACGTGGTGAACGCCGCCTCGCGGCTGGTGCGCCTGTCGCGCACCTCGCCCCTGACGTTCGTCGACGGCCGCGCCCTGAGCCTTTCGGGCGACCTGACCGGCGTGACGCTGCTCGCGGGCTCGTACAAGCTGACGGTGTCGCTGAACGGCGGGCCCCCGCAGGACCTGAACCTGACGGTGGCCGCCGACGCAGACTCGGCGACCAAGGTCAAGAACGTGCTCACCACCGCCATCGCGGGCGCGGGGCTGACCGACCGGCTGGAGGCGCTGCGCACCGACGCCACGGGGACGGCCTCGACGGCCGCGGGCGCCACCTTCGTGGCCCTGCGCGCCAAGAACGTGCCGACCGACCCCACCACCGCGCCCGAGTTCCAGTCCGTGATCGTGTCGCCCGCCGCCTCGAGCGACGCGGCGGCCACGCTCAAGCTGGGGCTGTCCAGCGGAGGCCGCGAGTTCGACGGCTCGGCCGCCCGGCGCCCGCAGCCCACCGGCACCACGGCGGACGTGCGCGCCCTCCTGGGCACCCCCGTGAGCGGCGCCGCCACCGTCACCATCGTCAACAACACGCTGGCCGGGGCGGACCCCGTGCTGCCCAGCACGGCCGTGACCCTCGCCGCCCCGGCAACCGTGGGCCCCGCGCTGGCCACGGCGCTGCAGGAGCTGATCCGCGCCATCCCCGGCAACTCGGTGGCCAAGCTGGTGAGCGTGCAGGTCGTGGGGACGACGCTGCGGCTGGTGCTTCCCGAGGCGTACTCGGGCGCGACCATCGTGCTGGGCGGCGCGGTGGGCACGGCGCTCTCCATGCCCGCGGCCGCCGACCCCGGCACCAACGTGAGCCGCTACGCGCTGGGCGTGGGCCCCACGGTGGCGTCGCAGGTGGCGGGCGCGCCGGGATCGGACGGTACGGCGCCGGACGCGGCCGACTACACGGGCTCGGAGGCGGCGAAGACGGGCATGTACGCCCTTCTGGACACCGACCTGTTCACGCTGATGAGCATCCCCGGCACGCCCCGGCTGGCCGACTCGGCGGCCACGGCGGTGATCCAGGAAGCCATGGCGCTGTGCGACCGGCGGCGGGCGTTCCTCATCATCGACCCCCCGGCCAACCGCACGCTGGCGGACGTGGGCGGGTGGGCGGACAGCTTCAAGAGCCGCAACTCGGCCGTGTACTTCCCCCGCATCGTGGCCGCCGACCCGCTGGACGGCTTCCGCCTGCGCGAGATGCCCGCCTCGGGCGCCGTGGCGGGCGTGTTCGCGCGCACCGACACGGAGCGCGGCATCTGGAAGGCGCCGGCGGGCACGGACGCCACGCTCCGCGGCACGCAGGCGCTGGCGTACAACCTGACGGACCTGGAGTGCGGCACCCTGAACCCGGTGGGCGTGAACTGCCTGCGCACCTTCCCGGTGTACGGCCGGGTGGTGTGGGGCGCGCGCACCCGCAAGGGCGCCAACCAGGACGCGGACGAGTACAAGTACGTGCCCGTGCGGCGCCTGGCGCTGTACATCGAGGAGAGCCTCTACCGCGGCACGCAGTGGGTGGTGTTCGAGCCCAACGACGAGCCGCTGTGGGCGCAGGTGCGGCTGAACGTGGGCGGCTTCATGAACAACCTGTTCCGGCAGGGCGCCTTCCAGGGGAAGAGTCCCGCGCAGGCGTACATCGTCAAGTGCGACAGCGAGACCACCACGCAGAACGACATCGACCTCGGCGTGGTCAACATCCTGGTGGGCTTCGCCCCCTTGAAGCCCGCCGAGTTCGTCATCATCCGGCTGCAGCAGAAAGCCGGCCAGGTCGCCGCCTAAGGAGACGCAACCATGGCACAGTTCAGCGTAAACGCCGCCCGCTTCGATCCCTACAAGAACTTCAAGTTCCGGGTCAAGTGGGACGGCCGGGCGGTGGCGGGCGTCAGCAAGGTGAGCTCGCTGAAGCGCACCACCGAGGTGGTGAAGCACCGCGAGGGCGGCGATCCCAGCAGCAGCCGCAAGTCGCCGGGGCGCACGGAGTACGACGCGATCACGCTGGAGCGCGGCGTGACGCACGACGCGGAGTTCGAGCGCTGGGCCAACAAGGTGTGGAACTACGGCTCGGGCCTGGGGGTCGAGGTCAGCCTCAAGGACTTCCGCAAGGACATCATCATCGAGTTCTACAACGAGGCGGGGCAGCTCGCCATCGCCTACAAGGTGTTCCGCTGCTGGGTGTCGGAGTGGCAGGCGCAGCCCGACCTGGACGCGAACGCCAACGCCGTCGCCATCCAGCACATCAAGCTGGAGAACGAGGGGTGGGAGCGCGACTACGACGTGAGCGAGCCCACCGAGCCCTCGTTCACCGAGCCGGCGTAGCGCGTGCCGCGGGCGCTCTCGGCGGGGGAGGTGCTGCGGGTGTGGGAAGCGGGTGCCGACCAGCACCCGCTGGACCGTGCCCTCACCCTCCTTTCCGCCGCGGAGCCCCGCGCGGCGCGGGCCGAGCTGGCGGCGCTGTCCGTGGCCGAGCGCGACGCGCGCCTGCTGCGGATGCGCGCGGCCATGCTCGGCCCCACGCTGTCCGCCTTTGCCGCCTGCCCGCGCTGCGGCGAGCGGCTGGAGTTCACCCTGCGCACGGACGAGCTGACGGCGGGCTCCCGCGCGGCGGACGGCCCGTGGGAGACGGCGGCCGGCGGGGTGTCGTTGCGCTTCCGCCTGCCGGACAGCCGCGACCTGGCGGCGGCGGCCCGGTCGGGAAGCGTCGATGCCGCGCGCCGGGTGCTGGGCGCGCGGTGCGTGCTGGCCGCGTGGAACGACGCGGGGCCGGTGGATGCGGGGGCCCTGTCCGAGGATGCGCTGACGGCGCTCGCAGCGGCGATGGGCGAGGTGGCGCCCGAGGCGGAGGTGTCGCTGTCGCTGGGGTGCCCGGCGTGCGGCGGGGCGTGGGAGTCGCTGCTGGACGTGGCGGACTTCTTCTGGACCGAGCTTTCCGCCCGCGCCCGGCGGGTGATGCAGGACGTGCACGTGCTGGCGCGCGCCTACCACTGGAGCGAGGCCGAGATCCTGGCGCTCTCGCCCGGGCGCCGGCGCGCCTACCTGGAGATGGCGGAGGGATGACGGACTTCCTGTCTCGCCTGGCCGCGCGCGCCCTCGGCGTCGCGCCCACGGTGCAGCCGCTGATCGGCTCGCGCTGGGGCGAGAGCGTGTCCGCGGACGGCTTCACCGAGGAGAGCGTGGAGCGGGAGTCCGGACCCCCGTCCGCGTCGCCCCCACCCTCCGCGTCCGATCCGGCGGCGGCACCCGTGGCCGCGCGCAGGTCCCTGCCCGCGGCGGCCGGCGCATCCGGCAGCCCGGCACGTCGGCCGGCGGATGAGGTCGGGAGCCTGAACCCGGCACCGGACCCACCCGCTCCCTCCGCCGCGGTATCGGAGGCTCCCGGGGCTCCGCCTGCGCAGCCTCGCCGAGCGGATGCCGCGGGCGTCTCGCCGGAGGCCGGAGGCCGGGTCGGAGCCGCAAGCGTTGTCGAAGCCGGTGATGCTGCCTTGCGCGCGAGCGACGGTCTGCTTCTCGGGCACGTCGCGCGGACGTCTCCCGAACCGCCGGAGGGTCAGCCGGCGGACGGTCTGGACGAAGTGGCGGAGGAGGTGTTGGCGGAAGGCATCCCGCGCGCACGTTCCGGCACCGCCGCGGACTCGCGAGCTTCCGGCGCAGTGCCCGTGGATGCGAGTTCGCAATCGAGGCCCTCGCTCGCGCGTTCGGAGGGGCCGGTTCTCCGGCGGTACGCCAGCTCCGCGGCGCCTCCCGCGACCTCCGGCTCGCCGGCGTCCGCGTTGCCGGCGCCGGTGCCGCCCTCGGATTCGGGGCACGGAGCCTCCGTGGAGACGGGCGCTGCGGTCAGCAAGTCGGACGAGGGCTCCAACGCCGGCACCGGCGGGCCGAATCCGTCGGCTCGATCACTGGAGGATCGACCGGTGGGGCGCGCGTCGGAGTCCGCCAGCGCGAGCGGATCGGCCGCGGCCTCCACGGGCGAGTCGCGCGTGGAAGACTCGCTGCTGATGGCCGAAGCGATTCATCCGATGACCTCATCGAACGCGCCTGCCACGTCGCGCGCGGAGACGGACGAATCTCCCGTCGAGGTGGGGGTGGAGGTCGAAACCAGCGCCGCAGCCCGCCCGCCCGCGGACAGCCGGGCCGCCCGTTTGGCTACCGCCCCGGCGGAATCCGAAACCGCACCATCCTTCACACTCGCGCGCGTGCATCCCGCGACGGCCATCAACTCCGTGGAATCGACACCGTCGCCGTTGGATGCGTCCGGCGGCGACGGGCTGCTGATGCCGATCAGCGCCGGCGCGACGCCAACGCTTTCTCCGACTTCGGCTTCGGTGGACGTGTCGCCCGGCGAGCGCGACCACGCACCGCTTTCCCCGCCCGCCTCCGCCGATCCGACCGCCGTGTCGCCGATGCCGTCGGCGGCGATCCGCGCGTCCGACGGTTTTCCGGCGGAGATCGTCGAGGAGGTGGAGCGCGGTCCCACGACCAGCGAGGCTACCGGTCCACGCGCGTCTCCGAAGCCCGGAACGCGTCCCGTCGGCGGAACCCCGTCGCCCGATGCGGCCGCCGCGACGACGACGACCTCCGCGGACTCGCCTGCCGCCCGTGTAGGGCTGGGAACCATGCGCGGCGCTGCGGAGTCCACCACACGCACTGCCGCGTCCGGTGCCGGATCAATCGCGGAAACCGGCAGCGCCGCTCGCCATGCTGGAGATCGCGCGGCTGCAGCGGGACCGCGCGGCTCCGTCGCATCGGCCAAATCAGCCGCAGGTTCGAACGAATCAGCCGAATCCACCGCCTCCATCGCTCGCGAAGTCATCCGTCGAGCGGAGGATCGAGGAGTCGACGGACTGCTGATGCCGCGAGCGGGCGCGAGCGTCGGTGGGTCGATCCCGGCGAACGATGCCGCGGGTTCGAACCCGACTCTGGTCGAGGTCCACGAGGAGGTGGAGCGTGGGGCCGTGACCGGGACGCGGCCGACGGCGCTCGGCGGAACGGCCACCGCGACTGGGCCGGAATCGACCGGCAGCCCTGCCGACGACAGCGGTCCCGTATCCGGCAGGCGATCCGCTTCGACGCCGACCACCGGGCGCCGCGGCCACGCCGCAGACCCTCGGACGGAAAGCCGACCGCACACGGGAGACCGCGGCTCGGCTTCGATCCTTCCGGCGGATGAGCTCGTACCCTCTGGAAGCGAGTCCCCCGGTGCGCCGACCGCGCCGCAGCGGACGCGCGGGGTGGAGGTGGGGACGCGAATCGAGCCCGCATCGCGGGAGCGCGACGAGGGCCGGCGGCGCGAGCGGTCCGCGGACGGCGAGCGGCCGGTGGTGCGGGTGACCATCGGGCGGATCGAGGTGCGCACCATGGCGCCCGCGCCGCCTCCGCCGCCCGTGTACGCGCCCCTGGCCGCGGGGTGGAAGGTGCCCGTGCTGTCTCTGGACCAGTACCTGAAGCGCGGTGCGGGGCCATGAGCAACCACCTGGCCATCGCCACCGTCTCCGCGGCGCTGCGGCAGGTGATCAGCGACGCCATCGTGCACGTGGTGGCGGGCGCGGAGGTGTCGCACGTGCGGCCCGGCGGCGAGCCCGTGCAGACGCCGACGACGGGCGTGAACGTCTTCCTCTACGGCGTCACCCCCAACCCCTCGTGGCGCAACGCCGACCTGGCCACGCGGCGTGCCGACGGCCAGCTCGTGCAGCGCCCGCAGGCCGCGCTGGACCTGCACTACCTGATCTCGTTCTACGGCGACGACAAGGAGCTGGAGACGCAGCGGATGATGGGGAGCGTGGTGCGGGCGCTGCACGCCGCGCCCACGCTGTCGCGCCAGGTGCTGCGCGACGTGGCGGGCGCCTTCACCTGGCTGGCCGGCAGCGACGTGTCCGAGGCGGCCGAGGCGGTGCGCTTCACCCCCGTGCTGCTGAACCTGGAGGAGC
Source organism: Gemmatimonadota bacterium (assembly GCA_028287185.1). Classification (GTDB taxonomy): domain Bacteria; phylum Gemmatimonadota; class Gemmatimonadetes; order Longimicrobiales; family Longimicrobiaceae; genus JAQBQD01. The sequence continues at coordinate 24,547 of JAQBQD010000149.1, forward strand.
TCTCCAAGCTCTGGTCCGTGCTCTTCCAGACGCCGTACGCCCTGTCCGCCGCCTACCAGGCCAGCGTGGTGCTGATCGAGACGGACGACGCGGCCGCCACACCGCTCCCCGTGCGCGCCCGCAACGTGTACGCCGTGCCCTTCTCGTTCGCCGAGGTGGAGGCCGTGGAGAACGCCGACGGGCGCGGGCTGCCGGTGACGTACGCGTCCACGCTGCGCCTGCGCGGCCGCGGGCTGAACGGCGACGTGACGAAGGTGCGCATCGGCACCGGCGGGCTGGAGGCCGACCCCGTCGCCGTGACCGCGCAGCAGGTGCTGCTGCCCCTGCGCACCGTGCCGGCCGACCGGCTGCGCGCGGGCGTGCAGGGCGCGCAGGTGGTACACATGCGCAACCTGGGCACACCCCCGGTGCCCCATCGCGGCGAGGAGTCGAACGTGGCGCCCTTCGTCCTGCGCCCCACCATCCGGCGCGACGCGGACGACCCCGACTCGCCGGACGACGCCATCCTCTACACGGCCGTCGCCGGCCCGGACGCGCCGCCGACGCTGACGGTGAAGGTGTGGCCGGCGGTCGGGCGCGGGCAGCGGGTGGAGCTGCTGCTGAACGACGCCGCCGATCCCCGCGCGGGCGCCTACCGCTTTCCCGGCCCCCTGCACCGCCCCGCCGACTCGGACACGGTCGTCTTCGCCGTGCCCGGCATCGCGCCGGGAACGTACCTGGCGCGGATCCACGTGGACGGCGCCGAGAGCATGCTGGAGTCGGACGCCGGCGGCGCCTTCGTGCGCCCGAAGGTGGAGGTCCCGTGACCGCCGCCGCGTCGTGGGCCGAGCTGAACCAGCGGCACCTGGCCGCCGAGCTGGCGCGCACCCGGCGCATGCTGGAGGCGCACGCAGGCCAGGCGCGCCCCGAGGAGGAGCCGGCCGAGCCCGAGGCGCCCGACGGCTTCGCGCCCGCGCTGGACCGGGTGGCCGAGGCGTTCGGCCTTTCCGGCTTCGAGCGGCGCGTGCTGCTGTTGTGCGCGGGCGTGGAGCTGGACGCCGCCTTCGCCGCCGCCTGCCGGGCGCTGGACGCCGGCGGCCGCGGCCTGCCCACGTTCGGGATGGCGCTGGCGGCGCTGCCGGACGCGCACTGGAGCGCGCTTTCCCCCAGCGCCCCGCTGCGCTACTGGCGCCTGGTGGAGCCCGCCGCCGGCGACTCGCTGGCGGCCGGCCCGCTGCGCATCGACGAGCGCGTGCTCCACTACCTGGCGGGCACGGGCGGGCTGGACGAGCGGCTGGCGGGGCTGGTGGAGCCCGTCCCGGCCGCGGACGAGATGCCGCCCAGCCACCACGCGCTGGCGGACCGCATCGCCCAAGCCTGGGCCACGCCGGGCGCGGCGCCGCCCCTGGTGCTGCTCTGCGGGCCAGAGCGCTGGGGCAAGCGCGCCGTGGCCGCCGCCGCGTGCGGGTCGCTGGGCCTGCGCCTGCACTGCATGCGCGCCGCCGACGTGCCCGCCGGCCCCGCCGAGCGCGAGACCATGGCGCGCCTGTGGGAGCGCGAGGGCGTGCTGGCCGCCGGCGCCCTGCTGGTGGAGGTGGACGACGCCGACGGGCCCGAGGCGCAACGCGCGGCCACCGCCTTCGTGGAGCGCCTGCGCTCCCCCGTCCTGGTCGCCTCGCGCGAGCCGCTGCGGGCGGGGCTGCGGCCCTGGCTGCGGCTGGACGTGGAGAAGCCCGGCCCGGCGGAGCAGCGCGCGCTGTGGCGCGAGGCGCTGGGGCCGGCGGGCGCCGCGCTGAACGGGCGCCTGGAGCCGCTGGTGGCGCAGTTCCACCTGGGCGCGCGGGAGATCCGGCTGGCCGGCACGGACGCGCTTTCCCTGGGCGGCGACCCGGGCGAGCTGCTGTGGGAGGCGTGCCGCCGCCAGGCCCGGCCCCGGCTGGACGACCTGGCGCAGCGCATCGACGGCGACGGCGCGTGGGACGACCTGGTGCTGCCCGAGCCGCAGGCGCGCACGCTGCGCGAGGTGGTGGCGCACGTGCGCCACCGGGCGCAGGTCTACGAGGAGTGGGGGTTCGCGCGGAAGGGCGCGCGCGGGCTGGGCATCAGCGCCCTGTTCGCCGGCCCCAGCGGCACGGGCAAGACGCTGGCGGCCGAGGTGGTGGCCAACAGCCTGGAGCTGGACCTGTACCGCATCGACCTGAGCCAGGTGGTGAGCAAGTACATCGGCGAGACGGAGAAGAACCTGCGCCGCGTGTTCGACGCCGCCGAGGAGGGGGGCGCGGTGCTTCTCTTCGACGAGGCGGACGCCCTGTTCGGAAAGCGCAGCGAGGTGAAGGACTCGCACGACCGCTACGCCAACATCGAGGTGAGCTACCTGCTGCAGCGCATGGAGTCGTACCGCGGGCTGGCGGTGCTGACGACGAACCTCAAGTCGTCCATCGACCAGGCCTTCCTGCGCCGCATCCGCTTCGTGGTCGCCTTTCCCTTCCCCGACGCCGCCCAGCGCGCGGACATCTGGCGGCGCGCGTTTCCCGCCGGCACGCCCACGGACGGGCTGGACGCGGGCAAGCTGGCGCGGCTGAACGTGGCGGGCGGCAACATCCGCAACATCGCGCTGGGCGCCGCCTTCCTGGCCGCGGACGCGGGCACGCCCGTGCGCATGGAGCACCTGCTCAGCGCCGCGCGGGGCGAGATGGCCAAGCTGGAGAAGCCGGTGAGCGCGGCGGAGGTGGCGGGATGGGTGTGACGCCGTGGGACCTGGAGCTGAACGTGGAGGAGCTGGTGATGGAGGGCGTGGATCCCGCCCACCACGAAGCCGTCGCGGAGGCCATGCGCGCCGAGCTGGCGATCCTGATCGCCCGCCGCGGCCTCGCGTCCGCCCTCCTCGCGGGCGGCGGCGCGCGCCGGCTGGACGGCGGCAGCCTGACCTTACCCCCCGGCCTCGCCCCGGCCGACCTGGGCCGGAGGATCGCGCACGCGGTGGCGGGCGGCCTTTCCGCGCCGTCGGCGGACGCGCGCGGAGGCGGGCGATGAACGCGGCCGCCCTCCCCACCCCGTCGCCCGGCCGCGGCCCCGCCTCGCCCGCCGTCCTCCGGCGCAGCGCAGCGCGTTCTCGTTCGACCCCGCCGCCCTCCGTGGGCAGCGTGCTCGCCTCGCCCGGACGGCCGCTGGACGGGGGGACGCGGGCCTTCATGGAGCCGCGCTTCGGCCATTCGTTCGCGGACGTTCGCGTGCACGACGACTCCCGCGCCGCGGCCTCCGCCACCGCCGTCGGGGCGCACGCGTACGCCGCGGGGCCGCACGTCGTGTTCGGCCCCGGTCGCTTCTCCCCGTCGACGCACGGCGGGCGGCGGCTGATCGCCCACGAGCTGGCGCACGTGGTCCAGCAGTCGGGCGGCGGGGGATCGGCGGACGTGAGGCGGTCGCTCGCGGTCGGGCGCGCCGACGCGCCGGAGGAGCGCGAGGCCGAGGCCGCCGCGGATCGCGTGGTGTCCGGCCCGGCGCCTCTCGCGGACGGCGCGCTGAGCGGGGGAGCGCCCGCGGTCCGCAGGCTCGCGGGGCCCGTGGTCGATCCCACGCTCGTCCAGGAGTTCCGCACGTTGTTCACCACGTACCAGAGCCTGGTGGAGAGCGGCGCGATCGCGGCGGAGGAGACGGCGGCGGTGACCGCGGCCGTCGCCGAGGCGGAGACGGCGATCGTGGCGGCGGCGGAGGTCGCGGCGGCGGGCACCACGCTGGCCGCGGGGGCGGAAGGCGCCACCGCCACCGCCATCGGCCTGGCCGCGGACGACGTGACGGGAATCGGCGTGGCGGACGACGTGGCCATCCCCTTCGTGGTGGTCGCCGCGATCGGGCTGGGGATCGCCGCGTACGTGGTCGCGTCCTCGGCCGACCAGATCGCGGCCGCCGTGCGCGCCGCCGTGCAGGCCGTGCAGCGCGCCATCCGCCTGCTCCGCGAGGCCGTCGCGCGGGGACGCACCCGGCCGCCCGCTCCGGCGCCGGTGCCGGCGGATCCGCCCGCGCCGGCTCCGGGTCCAGGTCCCGCGCCGGCCCCGGCTCCTCGACCGCCGGCACCCGCTCCGAGGCCTCCCGCTCCGGCGCCCCGGCCCCCCGGACCGGCGCCCGCGCCTCGTCCCAGGCCGCGTCCCCGTCCGCAGCCCGAGGAGGAGCCCCGCCCGCGTCCCGGGCCCGGGCCCGACGTGGACGTGGACACGGACGACGACGAGAACGAGCGGCGGTGCCGCACCCAGGTGATCGGGCAGGCGGGCGGCAACTCGTGCCACGACGCCTTCGCGCGGCAGGTGAGCGGCGTGGGTCGCGAGGTGCGAATCACCACGCCCCGCGGGCTGTCCGCCGACTTCGACGCGCTGGGCGCGGGCCGCACCGTCTTCGAGATCAAGACGGGCTACCGCCACCTGCTGGGCCGCAACGTCGGCACCGAGCCGCTGCGCCAGGCCACCATCGCGCGCTTCCAGGCGCAGTCCGCCAACCAGGTCGCCGTGGCGGAGGCGTGCGGCTACAACCTCGTGTGGGTCTTCAACATCGCCGCCGTCGCCGACGTGGTGGACGGCCTGATCGAGCCCACCGTCACCTCTCGTCCCTTCCTTTGCGAGGAGGACCGATGAGCTGCTCCTCCTGCGCCGAGCGCGCCCGCGAGCGCCGGCCGTCCACGCCCGTGCTGCGCCGCTCCCCCGCGGCGGGCGGGCGCTGCGCCTGCGGCGGAGCCATCGGCGCGGACGGCATGTGCGACCGCTGCCGCCAGCGCGCGCTCCAGCGGCAGGCGGCGGGCGCGGGCCCCGCCGTGGCGCCCCCCATCGTGCACGACGTGCTGTCGTCCGGCGGCCGGCCCCTGGACGCCGGCGCGCGGGCTTCGATGGAGCCCCGCTTCGGCCACAGCTTCGCCGGCGTCCGCGTGCACGACGACGCGCGCGCCGCGCGCTCGGCCGCGGCGGTGGGGGCCAACGCGTACACGGTGGGCAGCCAGGTGGTGTTCGGCGCGGGGCGGTACGCGCCCGGCACCCCCGGCGGAGACCGGCTGCTGGCGCACGAGCTCGCGCACGTGGTGCAGCAGGGGGGCGCGCCGGCCGCGCTCCAGCGCTCGCTCGCCGTCGGCGGGGCGCACGACCCGGCCGAGCGCGAGGCGGACCGCGCGGCGGGGGACGCCACCGCGGGGCGGCGGCCCTCCGTGGAGCTGCGCTTCGCGGCGCCGTCGCTGGCCAGGGACGACGCAGGGACGGCGGACGCCGGGGTGGTGGACGCGAGCACGGCGTCCGGCGGCGTGGGCGGAGGAGGAGGCGCGCCCGTGGCGGCGTCCACCGGCAAGACCTATCCGTTCAAGATCAAGCTGAACGGCTGCGCCGCGGCGCCCTTCGACGAGGCGGCGGTGCGCACCGCGGCGCGCGCGGCGTACGACAAGGTGCTCGGCAGCACCTGCGTGCACAGCGACAGCCTGCGCGACGAGATCCTCAACGAGTTCAACGATCTGGACATCGACTGCGAGCAGGGCGACAAGGACAGCCCCTGCGGCATGGCGCACCGCTACTTCACGGAGACGATCAACATCTATCCCAAGGCCATGGCGCCCGCGTCGTGCGGCCCGCTGGAAAGCACGATCCTCCACGAGGTGGTGCACCTGACGGAGTGGCGCCTGTTCGGCCACGGCATCCTGGCGGATGCGTGCGAGGCGTCGTGCTTCGGGTACGGCAAGGGAGACGCCAGCAAGTGCAAGTAGCCCTTCGCCGCGACGCGTCCGGCGTCCCCCGCGCGCTGCTCCAGCGCATCCCGCGGACGCCCCTCCCCGCGCACGACCTGCCGCGTGGTGCGGGTGCGCCGGCCGGGACGCGCTCGGTGGAGGGCCTCGCGCCGGCGTTCGGCCACTCGTTCGCGGCGATCCGGGTGCACGCGGTAGACCGGGCGGAGGACGCGACTGGACCCGTGGACGACATCCGTCCATCGACCGGTTCGCGGTCTGCCGAGCCCGTTCCGACGCTTCGCAGGAGCCTCGAGATCGGGGCGGTGGATGCGCCGGAGGAGCGGGAGGCTGAGGCTGCCGCGGCCGCGGCCATCTCGGGCGGAGCCGCGTCGGTCGATACGGCGTCCGCGGCCCGGGTGCAGCGCGCGCCCGACGGCGGGGCGGTGGACGGCGGGACGGTGGATGGGGGGACGACACGCTCCGACGGCGGCCTGCCGACGGTGGTGCCGCTGGACGGCGGCACGGTGGACGGCGGAGTGCCCACCACGGCGCCGGCCGCGGACGCGGGGACGACCGACGCGGGGCCGCAGGCGGATGCCGCCTCCGGGCGGACGCTGCTGCGGACGGGGGGATACACGGGAAAGGATGCGAAGGGCGTGGTCCGCATCGCCTGGACCTTCGACGACGGCCCGACGGCGTTCACGGCCGGTATGCAGGGCAGCATCGGCGCGCGGCCGGCGACGTGGTTCGTCATGAGCAACCAGCTCGGCACCGGCGACGCGCGGAAGCAGTCGCTGGCCCAGCTGGTGGAGCGGCAGAAGGCCGGGGACGAGGTGGCGCTGCACTCCTTCCATCCCACCACAAGCCACGTCTGCTGGTTCCCCGCGGCCACCAACGGGTGCGCGGCCGGATACGCCGCGACGACGGACGCCATGGCGGCGCTGACGGGCTTCACCGCCGAGCTGCGGAACGCGGGGCTGACCATCCACTTCGTCCGTCCGCCCACGGGCCTGCACGACGAGCTGACCGCGTACCTGGCGACGAAGGGCATGACCGAGGGCGAGGCGGACACGGCGTTCCGCGCGATGCTGGCGGCGCAGGGAACCCCAGGCGCACCCACGGGCCTCGATCCGCGGGCGGTGCCCGTGAAGGCCGACTTCGACCTGCTGCTGAAGACGCTGGCGGACAACGGCCTGCACCTGTGGGGCGGCGGCGCCTCGGCGGCGGAGGTGACGGGCAACGACTGGGAGGCCGAGTCGTCCGGGGTGAAGGCGAGGGCCGACACGCTGCTGGGCGAGGGCGCCAAGCTGGACGCCGGGGCACGGCAGGCGAAGTCGGTGGAGAAGTTCCCCGCCGTGCTGGCGCAGATCGCCGCCGGCAAGCGCGCGTCGGCCTCGTTCATCGTCCTGGCCCACGACACCACCGCGGCGGACGTGAAGCAGGTGGCGAACGACGTGAAGACGATGGAGGACCTGGCCACCGCGGCCAAGGTCACGCTGGAGTACCACACCGAGTCCGAGCTGTACGCCGCCGTCCGCGGCCGCCAGCCGTGACGCGTACCCGTCCGACGAGCCGAGCGAGCCGATGCTGAACGCGCCCGCCTTCCTGCCCTTCCCCATGCGCCGCGTGCCCGCCCCCGTGGCGGTGCGCCGGTACGCGTGTGGAACGCCGTCCGCGGAGCTCGAGGCTCCGCGCGGCGTGTGGCTGCGGCGTGACGCGTCGGGCTCCGCAGTCGCCGCGGAGGCAACCTTCCGACCGGCGTTCGGCCACTCGTTCGCGGACGTCCGCGTGCACGCATCGGAACCGCCCGTCGCCACCCGCCCCGTGCTGGAGGTGGGGCCGGCCGATGCGCCCCAGGAGCGCGAGGCGGACCGTGCCGCGGAGGCCGTGATCTCGGACCGGACGCCTGATCTCGGGCTCGCGTCGCCGCAGCGCATCGCCCGAAGCCCGCAGTACGGGACGGAGCGGATGCACGAGGCGCTGGCGGACCGGTGGCGGCGCGAGCACGGGCTTCCGGAGGGCGGCGTGGACGAGTCCGGCCGGCGGGTGGGACCCTCCACCGGCGCCATCACCCACAGCGGCGCCGCGGTGGACGCCTCCGCGCCCTGCCCCCCGGCGGACGACGAGATGGCGCTGCTCTGCCTGACGGCGGACCGCGCAGACCACACCGTCACCTGCCGCATGTCGCAGACGCACCTGGACGTGCTGGCGACGGCGCGCTCCGCGGCGGCGGCCCGCGTGCGCCGCGCCGTGCAGCGGATGACCGCGCCCACGCCGGCGCTGCGCGGGCTGATCGTGCAGCAGGCGCGGAAGAGCTTCGCCGGCCGGCCGCCGGCCTACGAGTCGGTGCTGGCGACGCTCACCACCATGCAGGGGCTGCTGGAGGGCACGGCGATGCGCCTGGAGGGCGCGGCGTGCAACGACGAGGGGTGCTACTCGGGTGGCACGATGGCCTACGTGCAGGCCGCGGGACAGCAGCCCGTGTACGTCTGCATGCGCTCCTTCAACCCGCGCGTGCGCGCCCGCCTGGCCGGCACCCTCATCCACGAGAGCGCCCACGTGGCGGGCGTGGCCACCGCCGACCCGCGCAACGAGGCGTACTGCGACAACGCCGGCTGCGAGCAGGAGTGCCTGGCGCCCGAGAACGCGGACGCCTGGCGGCACTTCGTGGACTGCGTCGGCGCGGGCCTTCCCATCCGCGCCGACTTCGACCGCGAGACGGTCCGCAGCGTGGAGGAGGGCCTGTGAACGCGCGCATCCACCTGTCCCGCACGCCGGAAGCGGCACCGGCCCGTTCCGCCCTGCCCTCGGCGCCGGCGCTCCGCCGGTGTCTCTGCGGAGAGCGGCCGGACGTGGAGCGGGACCAGGCCGGGCGGGGCGCCGTCCGCCGCTCGGCGGCGGGCCCCGCGCCTGCGGTGGCGCCGCCCGCGGTGCACGACATCCTCCGCTCGCCCGGGCAGGCGCTGGACGCGGGGACGCGCGCCTACATGGAGCCGCGCTTCGGCCACTCCTTCGCGGACGTGCGCGTGCACGCCGACGGGGCCGCCGCGGACTCCGCCCGCGCCGTCGGGGCGCGGGCCTACGCGGTGGGATCGAGCGTCGTCTTCGGAAGCGGGAGGTACGCGCCCGGAACGCCGGACGGACGCCGGCTGATCGCCCACGAGCTGGCCCACGTCGTCCAGCAGTCGGGCGCGCCGCGCGGCCCGTCGACCGTCCACGCGTCGCTGGAGATCGGGCCGTCCGACGCGCCCGAGGAGCGCGAGGCGGACCGGGCCGCCGACGCGGTGGTGGGCGGAGGCGCGGCCGCGGTCTCGGGCGTGGGCGGCCTGCGCGTGTCTCGCACGGACGACGGCGGCGCGCCGGTGGATGCGGGCCCGGTGGACGCCGGTCCCGTCCCGCAGCAGGACGGCGGGGTGGACGGAGGCGCGCCCGACGCCGGCCCGGCGGCCGCCTGCCCCGTGGCCGCCACGGGCACGCTCAGCAAGGTGTCGTGGGGCGAGACGGGCGGGCTGTATCCCATCACCAAGGAGGCCGACGTCTACAAGCAGGGGAGCTGGGACGCGTCCAAGGTGTGCGAGATCCTGCGCATGCGCGCCGCCGTGCACGAGGTGGCCACCCGCGGCCAGAAGACCAAGTCCAGCTCGCCGCCCTCGGGCGACAAGTTCGCGCAGTCCGTCAAGAAGTACCACTTCGTGGAGAACTTCCCCTCGGTCGACGCGACGGTCGCCGTCGCGGAGGTGAAGTGGTTCTACCTGTCCAACGACGCCACCACCCCCGCCTCGCACCCCAGCGTGCCCGGCAGCACCCGCGTGCAGAGCTACGGCAGCTTCTTCAACGTGGGCGGCGGCGACGTGCCCAAGGGCGCCACCTGGGTGCACTTCTACAAGAAATGAGCGCCCCCTCCCCCGTCCTGCTGCCGCGCCTCCAGGGCGCGCCCGTCCGCCCCCGGCCCCCCGGCGGCGCGACCGCGCGCGTGCTGCGGAGGTGTGCGTGCGGCGGCGGCGGCGTGGCGGGGCAATGCGAGGAGTGCCGGAAGAAGCGCCTGCAGCGATCGGCGGCGGGAGCCGGGCCGGAGACCGCTCCGGCCGGGGTGCACGACGTGCTGCGCTCGCCCGGGCAGCCGCTGGACGCGGGGACGCGGGCCTTCATGGAGCCGCGCTTCGGGCATTCGTTCGCGGACGTGCGCGTCCACGCGGACGGCGCCGCGGCGGAGTCCGCGCGATCCGTCGGGGCGCGGGCCTACGTGGTGGGATCGAGCGTCGTCTTCGGAAGCGGGATCTTCGCGCCTGGATCGGCGGACGGCCGGCGGCTGATCGCCCACGAGCTCGCGCACGTCGTGCAGCAGTCCGCGTCGGCGGCATCCCCGTCGACCCTCAGCCGATCGCTGGAGGTGGGCTCCACGGACGCGCCCGAGGAGCGCGAGGCGAGCGCCGTGGCCGAGCGCGTGGCGTCCGCGCAGCCCGTCCCGCACGCCGGCCGGTGGAGCGGCGGAGCGGGCGGCGGAGTGCCGCGGGTGATGCGCGACCCCGACCCTGCGGCGGCGGCGGCGTACCCCACGGTGGACCAGCGCGGGCAGATCCAGGGCGTGCTGAACCCGCAGGAAGCGGCCGCGGCAGCCACCGGGGGCAGCGTGCCGGCGGTGGACAGCGCCACGCAGTTCCGCCAGGACATCGCCGCCGACATGCACGACTACATCGTGAACCGCGTGCTGCCGCCCGCCCAGGCCCGCCAGGCCTCGCCGGTGTCGCTGGCGCTGCCCGAGGTGCACGGCCTGGCCGACGTGGCCCAGGCGCGGGTGCAGGGCTTCTTCGGCTCGTACCTGCAGGCCGCCGCGCCCACCCGCAGCGCGGCGGAGCGGACCCGCATCTCGTCGCTCCAGCTTCGCGGCGAGACGCACCTGGTGTCGCAGTTCCCGGGCGGGTTCGACGACGTGGCGTGCAACTGGGTGGCGTCGCGCATGGGGACCGTGCAGGGGGGCCGCGCGCTGTCCAACCACAACGTGCTGGCCAGCTCCGAGGCCGCCAAGCACCGCTGCCCGCTGCCGTGCCCCGCGCCGGCGCCGGTGGCCCAGCCGGGCGCCCAGCGCGACCAGGCGCTCTTCGACCGGGCGCACGGCGAGATCCTGTGCGCCGACCGGGCGGACGTGCTCACCATCGTGCAGAACGGCCCCAGCTTCGAGCGGCCGGGCGACGTCTTCATCCAGTCGCAGCTCGTGCAGCGCCAGGGCGAGACGGCGGACGTCACGCGCCGCCGGGGCCGGTGGGAGGCGCTGGGCTCGCTCGTGCACGAGATGCTGCACGACGTGGCGCACGAGCGCTTCCGCGACGGCGTGCGTGGCCTGGAGCGCTCGGCCGACGCCGTGGAGGGGTTCGCCGAGTACTTCACGCGCCAGGTGCACGACGACCTGCGCACGCGCGCGGCCTCGGACGCGGCGCTGCGGGCTTCCATCGAAGGGGTGGCGGCCCCCACGGACCCGGCGATCGCCGTGCAGCGCACGGGCGGGCTGTACCAGCCGGGGGTGGACGCGGCCAATCGCATCATCGCCATCGTGGGCGGCAACGAGCAGAACCTGCGGGCGGCGTACTTCCTGGGGCGGGTGGAGATGCTGGGCCTGGGCGGATGGAACGAGGCCGACGCGCGCCGCCGGGAAGCGCTGCGCCACCCGGCCAACGAGCTGGGCTTCGGCGCGGCGCTGCTCCAGGGCTCGGGCGGCTACTTCGACGTGCGCTACTCGCGCGTGCTGGTGGGGCGCGGGGGCTCGTTCCAGCTCACCGTGGGCGGCGACGTCAGCTACCTGACCGACGGCAGCAGGCTGGGCGTGGGCGGCGGCGTGGGGCTGCGCTACCAGTGGCCCAACATCTACCTCCAGGCGGGTGCCGGCCTGGGCGTGAGCGGATCCGTGGGCCAGCCGGCGGAGCAGACCATCCGCCTGGACGTGATCCCCGAGCTCCGCGCGGGGGTGCGCATCGGGGCGGTGCGGATCGGGGCCGGCGCGCTGCTGCTGGTTCCCGCCGCGGGCGGGCCCGTGGCCGACCGCACGGTGCGGCTCGGCGGGCTGGTCGGGCTTTCCCTGGACCTGTGATGGAGCCGACCCCCATGCGGCGTCTCGCCCCGGCTCCGTCCGCCCTGCCCGCCCGGCGCCCCGCCGCGCCGGTCCT
>JAQBQD010000163.1 GCA_028287185.1 Gemmatimonadota bacterium
CGTCTGCGGTGGGCTACATCGGCATGACGCTGGCGACCCGAGCGAATGTGCGTGTCGCATCCGCGGCCCGCAGCGGCACCCCGGACCGCGGGTTCCACCTGGCGTTCCGCACCGGCGGCACCGTCGGCATGCTGACGATCGGCCTGGGCCTGCTCGGCGCGACGATCGTGCTGCTGCTGTTCAACGACCACGCCCCCACCGTCCTCGAGGGCTTCGGCTTCGGCGGCGCTTTGCTGGCTATGTTCATGCGCGTCGGCGGCGGAATCTTCACCAAGGCCGCCGATGTCGGCGCGGACCTGGTCGGCAAGGTCGAGGCCGGCATCCCCGAGGACGACCCGCGTAACCCCGCCACCATCGCCGACAACGTGGGCGACAACGTGGGCGACGTGGCGGGCATGGGCGCGGACCTGTTCGGCAGCTACGTGGCGACGATCCTGGCCACGATGGTGCTGGGGCGCGAGGTGACGGCGCACGGCGACCGCTTCGGCGGCATGTCGCCCATCCTGCTGCCGATGGTGATCGCGGGGATGGGCATCGTGTTCTCGCTGATCGGCATCCTGTTCGTGCGGGTCAAGGAGGGCGGCGACGTGCAGGGCGCCCTCAACCGCGGCAACTGGATCTCGGTGGCGCTGACGGCGGTGGGCGCGTTCGGGGTGATCAAGGCGATGCTGCCCGCGGGCACCATGCGGCTCGGGCGCGCGGGATCGGTGCCCTTCACCTCGATGGACGTGTTCTGGGCCGTGATCGTGGGCCTGGTGGTGGGCGCGCTGATGAGCATCATCACCGAGTACTACACGGCGATGGGCCGCCGGCCGGTGATGTCCATCGTGCAGCAGTCCTCCACCGGCCACGCGACGAACGTGATCGGCGGCCTGGCGATGGGGATGGAGAGCACCATGCTGCCGATCCTGGTCCTCGCCGCCGGCATCATCCTGTCGTACCAGGCCGCCGGCCTGTACGGCGTGGCGATCGCGGCGGCCGGCATGATGGCGACCACGGCCATGCAGCTCGCCATCGACGCGTTCGGCCCCATCGCCGACAACGCGGGCGGCATCGCCGAGATGAGCGGCCTGCCCAAGGAGGTGCGCGGGCGCACGGACATCCTGGACGCGGTCGGCAACACCACGGCGGCCACCGGCAAGGGCTTCGCCATCGCCTCGGCGGCGCTCACCTCGCTGGCGCTGTTCGCGGCCTTCATGGGCACGGCGAACATCAACGTCATCGACATCAGCAACGCGCGGGTGCTGGCGGGCCTCTTCGTGGGCGCCATGATCCCGTTCATCTTCTCGTCGCTGGCCATCAGCGCCGTGGGCCGCGCCGCCATGGCGATGGTGCACGAGGTACGGCGGCAGTTCCGGGAGATCCCGGGCATCCTGGAAGGCACGGGGCAGCCGGAGTACGAGCGCTGCGTGGCCATCTCCACCCAGGCCGCCATCCGCGAGATGGTGAAGCCGGGCGCGATCGCCCTGATCGTTCCCGTGATCGTGGGCTTCGCCATGGGTCCCGAGGTGCTGGGCGGCCTGCTGGCGGGCGTCACCGTCAGCGGCGTGCTGATGGCGATGTTCCAGAGCAACGCCGGCGGCGCCTGGGACAACGCCAAGAAGAGCTTCGAGAAGGGCGTGGAGATCAACGGCCAGATGACGTTCAAGGGCTCGGACGCGCACAAGGCGGCCGTGACCGGCGACACCGTGGGCGATCCCTTCAAGGACACCTCCGGCCCGTCGATGAACATCCTGATCAAGCTGATGTCCATCGTCTCGCTGGTGATCGCGCCGCACATCGCGGTCGCGGCGGCCACGGACCCGGTGGAGGCCACCACGGTGGAGTCGTCGGTGCCCGGGCAGTCGTTCGCGCCGGCCACCGCCGCCCCCGTGGCGACGCAGCCCGCGCCCGCGGCCGGCGCCATCGACAGCACCACGCTGGGGAACCCCGCCAACGCGACGGTCGATTCGGCCGCGGCGGCCGGGCCGGCCAACGGCACGACGGGCGGAGCTCCGCCGGCGCCGTAGCTGGACGCAGGCTCCGACCGGGGGCTGCGGAGGAGGTTTCGGCAGCCTTCGTGGAGGGAGGGAAAGAGGGGGTCCGGCCCGTGTGGCCGGACCCCCGTCTTGCGCCCGTCGCCCGCGTGGGCCCTCACCCGGGCGCCTTGTACGGAGAAGTTGTAGTTCCTGCCTACCCACGCGACGGAATCGTGATGGGCGTGCCGCCCAGCGCCCTCCCGGCGGCGCACCCGCATGCGCGCCATCGACGCGGACGATGTCTCCACTCGGTGCCGCCAGACAGGGTGCGGACGATGCGTCTTCCGCGGGGACGCTCGCCACCGGCCGATCGTCTACCTTCCCCCTCCCTGCGAAGGCCGCGGAACGGCTCAGAAGTCGGCGAGGGTGCCCTGGGCCTCGTCGAAGCGGGCGGGGTCGTAGCCGCCGTGCTGGAGGCAGAGGATCGCCAGCGGGTCGTTCACCGCGACGTCGGTGCCCTGGGCAACACCGGAGTAGGGGACGCGGACGTTCACCGCGCGCACGTACCGGTCGCCCGGCACGGAGCGTTCGGCCACGTAGTGCCCGTTGCCGTCCCCCGCGGTCGCCCGGGTATGGGCATCGAACGCGCGGTTGACGTGGCAGTGCACCTCGGCGAAGTCCCAGTAGCCCGCCACCCCGTTCACCCAGAACACCACGACCGGCCCGTTCGCCCGGTGCCCCCATCCGCGTACCGTCGGCCCGTTGGCGCGGTCCTGCAGCGCCTTGCGCACGAAGGGCAGGAGCTGGTCCACCCGCTTCACCCGCTCGGCCCGCCCCGTCACGAGCTCGGCCTGCGCATCGTCCAGGCTCTGCTGCAGGGTCGCCGCGTCGCCCGCCAGCGCGAGGGCGGCGTTCAGGTCGTCGACCGTGCCGCCGTAGGTGGTGCGGAAGTTCGCATGCGCCACCTCGCCGCCGGCCAGGGTGATCTTGGCCGCCGCCGCGTTGATCAGCGCCCCGAGGGCATCGATGCGAGCGAGCGTGGTGGCGCGCTGCCAGCCGTTCAGGTTGCTGAGCCGGATGGCGCTCAGGCCGTTGTCCAGCGCGGTGGCGTCGCCGTTGGAGATGAACGGCTTGACCCGGTTCAGCTCGGCGGTGAAGGTCCTGCCCCCCGTGGCGACGGGGTACTGGACGAGGTACTTGTTGACCTGCGTCTGCGCGTTGGCCTCGGCCGCCGGGCCCACGGGGGCGGTGATCCCGGCCGCATCCTCGAACCAGGCGGCCGCCGTGTGGGTGATGTCGCGCTGGAGCGCCCCGACGGGCGCACCCCTCCCCGCCAGCAGGCGTCCCACGGCGCGGTTGCCCAGCGTGCGCTGAAGCCGCAGCACGTCGCCGGGCGTGAGCGCGCGCGGCGCCGCGTGGGCGCGGCGCAGGACGTAGCCCGGATGCGGTTGGCTCCCGGGGGCATCGGTGAGCGCGGCCCACGCCCCGGGAGGCGTCCGTCCCTGGGCGGGAACGTGCCCGCGAGCCTGCTGCTCCCTGGCGGGAATCGTCATCCCCCTCGCCTGATGTCCACGAACCCCGCGGTTCGGGGGAATCCGCGTCCCGGGATGGGTCCGCGGCTCGGCCTCGGGGTCCTGGCGCGGGGTGGCCGTGGGACCGCGGATCGGCCGTCCGGACCCCGGCTCGATTCGCAGCCCCGCCTCTACGGTAGGGTGAGGCGAGGCTGCGAATCGGCCCTCAGAACGCCGTCGAGATCCCGACCTGGATGGTGCGCCCGGAGGCCGGGAAGTAGTAGACGGTGCCGCTGCCGGCGGCGTCCATGAAGCCCGTCGTGCTGTACTTGCGGTCGAACAGGTTGTACGCGTCCACGGTCACGCGCAGCCCGCGGACGGGGTAGGCCAGGCGGCCGTCCACGCGGGTGAAGGCGGGCAGGCGCACGGTGTTGGCGTCGTCCACCCAGATGCCCCAGGCGCGCGAGGCGCTGATGCCCGCGTCCAGCCGGCGGAGCAGCGCGCCGTCGGCGCCCGCGGAAAGGAAGTGGCGGGGGATGGCCTTCAGGGCGCGGCCCCGGTTCTCGCCGGCGCGCGAGGTGACGGCCTGCAGCGTGTACGCGGCGAAGAACGACGCGGGCGCCGTCCGCACGCGGGCGGAGGACTCGATGCCCGCGTGGCGGCTGCGGCCCAGGTTCACGTAGCGGAACTTCTGCACGTCGAAGTCCAGCTCGTCGCGCATCTCCATGCGGTACGCGGCGAACGACGCCTCCGTGAAGACGCCCCGCCCCAGCGATGCCTGGTGGTACAGCCCGGCCTCCACGCTGCTTCCCCGCTGCGGGGCGAGCAGGGGGTTCGAGGTGGAGATCGCGTACGGCGGGAACGGCACGGGATACGAGCGCTGGTCATAGAGCTGGTCCAGCGTGGCCGCCTTGAACGACCGGCCCGCGGTGAGGTAGACGTGGCCCTCCTGCCCCGGCGCGCGCAGCACGCGCAGGTTCACGCCCGCGCGCGGGCTGAACGCCGTGTGCCGGACGCGGGTGGAGGCGAGCGTGTCGGGAACGGCGGGATCGAACGCGTCGCGCAGCCAGTCCAGCCGGCCGCCCAGCGACAACCGCACGGCGTCCACCGGGCGAAGCTCGTACTGTGCGAAGCCGGCGGCCGCGACGCGGGTGCCCGTCCCCCGCGCGTACACGGCGCCCGGCGTGCCGGACGCCGCCGCGTACTCCGCCGTGCCGCCGCCGGCGACCGAGCGATACTCGCTGCGTGCGCTGCCGGCGGAGAAGTCCGTCCCCAGCAGCAGCCGGCCGGCGGGGACAAGGAAGCCCGGCAGCTCGGACTGGGCGGAGCCCAGCAGCCGCATCGCGCGCACGCCCCGCGCCTGCGTGTCCGCGAAGCCGGGCGCCAGCACGTTCGTGCGCACGGCGTCCGTCCGGCGGTACTCGCCCGCCAGGTAGCCGGTGAGGGATGCGGCCGAGCCGAAGCCGTTCGTCGTTTCGATCCCGATGCGGTGCAGCCGGTCGCGCGTGTGGTCGAAGCGGTAGAAGGCGTCCGACTGCGTGCGCGAGCCGTCGAGCTGGGCGGCGGCGAGCGAGCCGGGCTCGTCGAACGCGCGCCAGGTGCTCGCGGCCGAGAGCGTGAGCGTCCCCCGCCGCCCCAGCGCGAAGGGCAGCGAGCCTCCCGCCACGGCCGCGGTGCGGCCGGAGTGGGCGCGGAACCCGTCCGTTCGCTGCACGTCGCCGAACAGGCTGCCGCGGGCGGCGGACACGTTGGCGGAGCCGCGCCACGACGCCAGCTCGCCGCCGGACACGCTCCACCGCGCCCGCCCGGCGCCCTCGCCACGGGTGACGACGTTCACCACGCCGCCCAGCGCCGCGTCGCCGAACAGCGACGACGCCCCGCCCCGCACCACCTCCACGCGCTCGATGGCGGACACCGGGATCAGCTCCCACGGCACGACGCCGCTCTGCAGCGCGTTCACCGGCTTCCCGTCCAGCAGCACCACCACGTACTCCGCCTCGCCGCCGCCGTAGAAGCCGCGCACGGTCGGCACGGGGTTCATCCCCAGCCCGTCCAGGTCCAGGAAGGCCAGCCCCGGCACGCGGTGCAGCGCGTCCGCCAGGGTCCGCACCGGCGCCCGCCGCAGCTCCGCGCCCCCGATCACGGAGACCGCCGCCGTGGCCGTGGCGAGCGGCGCCCGCGTGCGACCGGCGGTGACGGTCATCGGCGTCAGCGCATAGCTCTTGGCCGTATCCGCCGACGGGCGTGGAAGCTCTGGCGATGGCGACTGCTGGGCCCGGAGCGGTGCGTGGAGGGCCGAGATGACGGCGGTGGCGGCGAGAATTGCGGAGCGGGACAGGCGCGCGGTGCGCGGGAGCGGCATTCCTGCACTCCTTCGTTTTGTGATTGAGATGGAAGACGCTCGTCGTTCGACCGTGGGAGCCGGCGAACGATGCGGATCGAGGCGCGGTTGGGAACGGCGATCAGGACGCGGGGGGCACGGAGAGTCCGTCCGCCGCCGACGCGGACGCAGCCGACTCCCGCCGTCGGCCGGCAAACCAGAAGCCCGCGCCCAGCAGGACGACGCCCGCGAAGACGAGGGTGCCGGCCTGGAGCGACGCCGCCGCGGACCCGGCGACGGCGTAGGCGAGCGCGGCGGGCAGCGTGCCGACGAACGCGGCGGCGAGGGCGGTGCTCCAGCGCATGCGCGAGGCGCCGGCCAGGATGCTCACCGTCTCGGCCAGGATCGGCACGGGCCGCGTCGCGACGATGGCCAGCGCGCCCCAGCGCTCCAGCAGGCGCCCGGCGCGGTCGTGCTCCTCCGGCGTCACCATCCGGCGCACCCAGCCGTTGCCGGCGCGGCCCATCCAGAATCCCAGGGCGGCGGCCCCAACGGAGCCCACCAGCGAAAGTGCCGCCCCGATCCAAACGCCGAAAAGCAGCCCGTTCAGCAGCATCACGCCGCTGGACGGCACGGGCAGGACGACGTCGGCGATCAGCAGCGCCACGCCGGCGAATGCCGCGGCGGGACCTCCGGCGCCCATCCACGGCCGCGCGTCGTCCACCGGAAGGCCCAGCGCGGCGGCGAGCAGGAACACGGCCAGGAAGCCAAAGGCCAGGCTGCCCAGCAGAAGCCAATATCGGCGCATCGGTTACGCGTGTGTGGTGGGCGAGGAACGGCGCGGGCGCGGCGCGGGAGGCGCTCCGGGGAGGCGACGCTGGGGAGGAATAATCAAAAGTTTGCTTGTCCGGATCCCCGCGCGGCGTTACATATTTTGTCCGAACGAAATAGTACCCGCCGCACCCGTAGGATGCGTCGCGCCCCTCCGCGGCGCAACCCTCCCGATGCCAGACCCGCCCGGATCGCGGACGCGCGCCGTCCTGCTCCGCCGGCCGTTTCACCACGAACCGGAGGCAGATCATGCAGGCCGCCCGCTCCACCCTGCGCCGCGCCCTGGCGCCCGCCCTGCTGGCCGCCGCCGCCGCGTGCGGCGGCACCGACGCCCGGAAGACGGCCTACAGCGCGGCCGCGTCGCCGGCGGGCCTCGTCGTGCCGGGGACCCTGCCAGCGCTGCCGCCGGGCTTTCCCACGCCCGTCATCTCCGGGGCCATCCCCACGTTCATCCCCACCCTGCCCGACTCCGTGACCAACGACACCATGGCGCGGCCGTGGTTCGACAACTTCTCGTGGGAGTCGCTGATCGCGCTCAACTGGCCGGCGGACACCACGGGGCGCGGCAACCCGTACCTTCCGGACTCGTCCGTCGTCTTCCTCAACGCCTCGAACGCCGCGACCCGCGTGTGGGGCACGTACAAGGAGAGCTACGAGCTGTTCAGCCAGGGCACCAGCCGCCCCACGCCCTTCGACTCGTGGGCCGTGTCGCAGCCGCCGTGCAGGGGCGTGCAGCCGCGGCAGAAGGTGTTCGTGATGACGTCCAAGGGGAACTCCATCATGGACGAGTCGGCGGAGGCGTTCTCGCTGCCGCTGGTGGACCAGGACAGCAACTACGTGCGCTACGAGGTGCGGTACAACCGCGCCCAGTACGACACCATCCGCGGGCCCGACGCCGACTCCACCCTCTGGCTCTACATGGCCACCAACCTGGCGCACCATGAGCCCCTGCAGATGCCGTGGACGGACTCGGCCGGGCGCACGGGCTCGCTGATGGTGAAGGCGGCGTGGCGCCAGATGACGCCCAGCGACGACAGCACGCGCTACCTGATCGTGCACGCGCAGGTGCTGAACCAGGACGGCACCTGCTCGCCGCAGACGATGGGCCTGGTGGGCTTCCACATCGGCCAGAAGCTGCAGGCGTTCCCCGAGTGGATCTGGTCCACCTTCGAGCACGTGAGCAACGTGCCGGGGCCGGGCTCCGTCGCCCCGTACTCGTTCAACAACGGCGACTCGCTGCCCCGCACGCCGACCGGATGGGCGAACCGCCCCGCGACCACCGCGCTGGTGCCCAAGGCGCAGCGCGTGCCCACGCAGGTCACGCGGCTGAACCCCATCCCCAGCACGCCGGCGTCGGCGTCCACGCAGTGGGTGAACCAGCTCTACCACACGCTGCTGGACTCCACCGTGTGGGTGAACTACCAGCTCGTCATCACCCAGTGGCCCACCAACGCCAAGAGCTTCCAGCCCTTCGGCTCCGGGCTCTACCCCGCGGCGGCGGGGCAGCCGTTCCCCGTGAACGGCGCCACAAACACCACGGCCGAGACGTACTTCCAGAGCCAGCAGGACGCGTACGCCGCGGGTGGCAACTCGTGCATGCAGTGCCACTGGGGGGCGTCGAAGGCGGACTTCTCCTGGGGCCTGCTGCGGCGCGCGCACTAGGGCCGCCGCCATGTCCACCGCGACCCCGGCCGCCCCCGTCCCGCAGGACTGGTGGATGTACCACGGCGACCCCGCGCACTCCGGGTGCGTGGCGCCGGGCTCCAGCCCCATCGACAGCACCACCGTCGGCACGCTGGCGGCGCTGCACACTGTCCAGCTCGCCGGGCCGGTCCTGGGTGTCCCGGCCGTCGTGGGCGGCTACGCGTATGTGGGCACCGCCAACAGCCACCTCTCGTACGGCTCCAACGGCGGCGCCTTCTACAAGGTGGAGCTGGCGACCGGCGCCGTCGCCGCCACGTTCACCTGGGACATCCCCCTGGACGAGCGCGACTCGCACGGCTTCACGGGGATGGGGTGCTCGCCCGCCGTCACGAGTGGGCAGGTCTTCTTCAGCGCCTTCAACGGCAAGCTGTACTGCCTGTCGGCCGACGACCTGACGGCGCAGTGGATCACGGACCTGCGCTACGCCGACCCGCTGCACAACCAGCCCGTCAACAACAACCTGGGATCCGACGCCGATCCGGTGGCGGCCGGCTGGTCCTCTCCGGTCGTCGCCGGCGGCAAGGTCTACGTGGGGATGGGCGAGGGAGAGAATCCCGAGCTGTACGGCTTCATCTACTGCCTGGACGCGGCCACGGGCGACGTGGACTGGATCTTCTGCACCTGCCAGTTCGACGCCTCCACGCCCAACCTGCCCAACCAGCTCCCGGCGGACGTGCTATCCGGCCCCCCGCCGGCCGGGTTCACGGTGTACACGGGCGAGCCGGTGAGCCGCGGGTGCTCCATCTGGTCGTCCATCGCCTACGACGCCACGCTGGGGCAGCTGTACGCGACCATCGGCAACCCCATGCCCGAGCCACTCTTCGACGGCCAGGGCAACCCGCTGCCGGCGCTGCCGCGGCCGGGCTACTGCTACGGGATCCTATCGCTCGACGCCGCCACGGGCACCTTCGCCGGCTTCTGGCAGATTCCCCCGGAAAGCAGCTACCGCACCACGGACATCGACATCGACTTCGCCGGCTCGCCCACGCTTTTCGACCGGCCGGACGGCACGCGCGCGGTGGCGGCGGGGTGCAAGAACGGCGGCTTCTTCGTGCTGGACGCCGCCACGCTGCTGCCCTTCCCGAACACGGGGCAGACGCCCGCTTCGTCGTGGCGCCAGCTCCTGCCGTACGACACCAGCGGAAACCAGATCGCCACGGTGGACGCGCACGTGCCGTCCAGCAGCTCCAGCCTGAACCCGCAGGTCACCAACGCGCAGTCCAACGCGGTGCAGCAGGAGAACTTCTACGGCACGTACAGCACGCCGGCCGTGCATCCCACGCTGAACCTGCTCTTCATCGGCCTGGGCGGATCGAACGACAACCTGGTGGCGGCGGGCATCGACTCGCAGAGCACACCCTTCATGCGCGCCATGCATTCCGACACGCTGCTGGACGCGTGGCCCATGAGCCCCATCCAGGTCCCGACGGTGGACGGGACGGTGTCCGTGATGGCCTACACGGGCTCGACTCCGCCCATGTACACCAACCCGGCGGAGTGCGCGCTGAGCCTGCCCGTGGTGGTGAACGACGTGGTGCTCTGCGCCACCACGCACGTGTCGCTGTACGCCTTCAACGCCTCCACCGGCGCCCTGCTCTGGAGCGACTCGCTGGGGATGCAGACGTTGGGGCTGAACGGGGGATACGGCTTCTGCTTCGGCCCCGCCGTCTACGGCTCCTACGTGGTGGCCGCGGCGCTGGTGAACGGCATGGACGGCGGAATCCTGAAGATCTACTCGCTGCCGAGCTGAGCCGGCTCGCGCGATCCGACGAGAGAACGACCTGACGAGCGCGGCTCCCCATCGATCGTCCCCCATCCGGCGTGTCGGCCGGCGGCGACGCGGGCGAACGGGGACCCGAGGTGGCGCGCTCCCTTCATCGATCAAGGAGGCCGGATGGCGAACGGCAGCGGGCAGGGATGGTGGATGTACCACGGCGACCCGCAGCACACGGGCTACGTGTCCAGCTCCGGCATCGACTCGTCGAACGCGTCCACGCTGCAGACGCTGTTCACCGTGCAGCTCGGCGGCCCGGTGCTGTCCGTGCCGGCGGTGGTGGACGGCTTCGTGTACGTGGGCATCGCCAACAGCGCCGCGGCGTACGGCAACAACGGGGGCGCGCTGCTCAAGGTCTCGCTGGCGACGGGACAGGTCGAGGCGCGCTTCGACTGGGACATCCCCCTGGGCGAGCGCGACGCGCACGGCTTCACGGGCATGGGATGCACCCCGGCCGTCACGGGGGGCCAGGTCTTCTTCAGCGCCTTCAACGGCAAGTTCTACTGCCTGGACGCGGACACCCTGGCGCTGCAGTGGGTGACCGACCTGCGGTATGGCGACCCGCTGCACAACCAGCCCGTGAACAACGACCTGGGATCGGACGGCGACCCGGTGGCCGCCGGCTGGTCCAGCCCGGTGGTCGCCGGCGGCCAGGTGTACGTGGGGATGGGCGAGGGCGAGAACCCGGCGCTGTTCGGCTTCGTGTACTGCCTGGACGCGGCGACGGGAGACGTGGACTGGTTGTTCTGCACCTGCAAGCTCCAGGCGGGGCAGGACAACCAGCCGAACGAGATCCCCGCCGCCGTCGCCCGCGGCCAGGTGCCGTCCATGTTCACCGTGGTGCAGCCGGACCCCGCCAACCCGCCCCCCACCGGCGCCTCGGTGTGGAGCTGCATCGCCTACGACCCCGACACGAAGCGCCTGTACGTCTCCACCGGCAACCCGGCGACCAACGACAACGGCCTGCCGCCGCCGCCCACCGGGTGGACGGACCCGCACGCGGCGCCCGGCTGCACGGTGAGCCTGCCGCCCGGCGTGGCGCCGCCGTACACCTACTCGGTGATCGCGCTGGACGCCGCAACGGGAAGCCTGCTGGCCAGCTTCCAGCCCACGCAGGACACCAGCTACCGGCCGTCCGACCTGGACATCGACTTCGGCGGGTCGCCCACGCTGTTCACGTACACGGGCGGCGGGGCCAGCGAGAAGGTGGTGACGGTCGCCAACAAGAACGGCTCGCTCTTCCTGCTGGACGCCGGGACGCTCCAGCTCAAGGCGTCGCGCCAGCTCCTGCCGTACGACACCACGGGCCAGCGCATCCCCTCCGTCGATCCGCACCCCATCAGCCAGGCGCTGTCGCCGCCCACGCCGGACAACTGCGAGTCGGACCAGAACCAGAACGAGAACTTCCACGGACCGTTCGGCACCCCCGCGGTGGACGTGGCGAACGGGATGATCTTCGTGGGGATGGGGGGGCCCAACTACCACCAGCCCGCGCCCGGCCTGGACATGCAGACCACGCCCTTCATGCGCGCGGTGGCCTGGGACACGCTGGACGACGCCTGGCCCATGCAGCCCGTGAGCGTGAACCTGCCGCAGGGCACGGTTCAGGTGCAGCAGTACACCAACGCGGCCGCCGCCATGTACCAGAACCCCGGCGAATCGGCCCTGGGATCGCCCGCGGTGGTGAACGACGTGGTGTTCTGCGGCACCAGCTTCGTGTCGCTCTACGCCTTCAAGGTGAGCGACGGCACGCTGCTGTGGAGCGACCAGCTCGGCATGCAGACCCTGGGGCTGAACGGGGGATACGGCTACTGCCTGGGCCCCGCGATCTACCAGAACTACGTGGTCGCCGGCGGCCTGGTGAACGGCGGCGACGGCGGCGTGCTGAAGATCTACGGCCTGCCGTCCGGCTCATCCAGCTCGTCCAGCTCGTCCAGCTCGTCCAGCTCGTCTGGATCGTCCAGGTCGAATGGCTCGACGGGATCGACGGGATCGACGGCCGGCGGATCGTCGGGCGGGCCGGCCGCGGGATGAGCGGCGTCGCGGGGCTGGTGCTGTTCGGATTCCTGTCCGGGCTGGACAATCTGCACGTCGCGGCCACGCTGGGCGCGGCGGGACTCCCCCGGCGCCGGCTGCTGGCGCTGGCCGCCGCGTTCGCCGCGTGCGAGGGCGGGATGCCGCTGGTGGGGCTGGCCGCCGGAAGCCTGCTGCACCGCTCGATCGCAGGCCTGAGCGCCGCCGGCCCGCTGGTGCTGCTGGCGTGCGGCGTGTGGATCCTGGTGCAGGCGCTCCGCGAGGGCGACGAGGCCGTGGACCTGGGCGGCGGATGGCTCTTCGCGCTGCCGCTCTCGCTCAGCTTCGACAACCTGGTGGCGGGCGTGGGCCTGGGAAGCGCCGGCTATCCCGTCCTCGTTTCCGCGCTCGTCGTCGGCGTGGTGAGCGGGGGGATGTGCCTCACCGGGCTCTTCTGCGGCGCGTGGCTGGGCCGCTGGGTGCCGGGCCGCGCGGAGGTGCTGGCGGGCGCGGTGCTGGTGGTGATGGCGCTGGTGAACCTGGCCCGCGCCTTCGCCTGAGACGCCGTTCCGAGCCGCGCTCCGCATCGCAACGCACGGCGCGTGACGCCGACGGGATCGAAGGCCGAATCCAGGACGACGCTCCGCGAGATGGTCGTGGAGCGTCGTCGAATCGGGAACGCCGCCGGCGGATGGAAGGCGGGCGCGGGGATGATCGGCCGGCGGAGGACGCGAACGGCCTGGGGCCTCGCCGATGGAAGATTGCAGGACGCTCGCGAATCCGTATCCGATGGCAACCAACCGGAACCGACGACTGGAGGAGGTTTGCAGATGAGCGATGACGGCGGCGGGCTGCTGAACTGGCTGCTGGGGCTGATTGGACTGGGGAAGCCCAAGCAGAGCCCGGCGCCCCCGCGCACGCCCGAAGCGGGGACCTCCTCGCCGCCGGCTCCGACGCCGCCTTCCGCCGCGGCTCCGACCCCGGCCGCGGCGCCGGCTCCGGCCGCGGCGGCCGCACCCGCTCCGCCGACTCCAACCGTGAGGACGCAGACGATGGCGAGCTCCAACGTGGTGGCGAACCCCGGGTGGGAAGAGGACATCTTCGGGATGCTCAACCCCTTCGTGGAGCAGATGATGTGGCGGCTCAACCTGGGCGTGTACGAGGACGTCCGCGCCAACGCCAACCTCATCCTGAGCCGGATCCAGCCCGGCGGGGGCATGCCGCCGCCGCCGTACCCGCCGCTCAGCGACGACGCGATCCAGACGTACACCAACTGGGTGAATAACGACTGCCCGCTGAACCGCCCGCCCGCACAGACGTCCACCGCGGCCGCGGCCACCGGGGGCACCACGACGGCCCCGGCCACGACGATCCTGGCCGGCAACCAGCAGCCGCGCCCGATCAAGTTCCCGTAGCCGAGGTCCTTGCGCGGAGATTTCTTCCGAAGGCGAGTCCCGGCGTAGCGGCGGACGGAATTCTCCCACGAAGCACGAGAAGTCTGCGTTCGCAGGTGACTGGCATCTTCGCGGCATCTGGCTTCGGAGCGCGGGGCGAGCGAGGCTCGGCGGCGGCGTAATCGCGGGGTCGAAGGTCGATGCCGCGGTGTAGGTTGTCGGAGAGGCCGCGTCGGCGGAGGTGAGCGTGGGACGCCGTTGATCGTGCGCGGGAGGAACGAAGACGCCTGCCTGGATTTCTCCGGGCAGGCGTCTTCTGCGTTCTTGGTGCGGCGGGCGGGCGAGATGCACGGTCGTCGCCCGGACCGGGCACTGGCGGCGGCTACCGGGCGCGTCGGTCCTGGAGCTTGCGGACGCCGGTGGTGTCCGCGGTGTCGGTCGCGGCGCGCGGACGGGCGGCGGCGGTGCGGCTGCCGCGGACGACGGCGGAGCCGATGTGCAGGCCGACGACGGGGAGCTTCGTGGGCAGGAACTCCTCGACGGTGGCGATGCGGAGCGGATCGGCCTTGATGTCCACGTCGGTGAAGCGCACCGTGTCGCCCACCAGCATGCCGAAGCTGCCGCTCATCCGCGTGCCGCGGGCGACCACCAGGGCGTTGCGGGCGTGGTACAGCAGGCCGTCCGGGTGCGTCTCCATCTTCAGCACCAGCCTGCCGTGCGCGTCCCGCGGAAAGCGCGGGTACAGCCACAGCAGGTCGCGGAAGCGCACCTGCTTTCCATCGAACGTCACGTCGTACCGCGGGTCGCCCTTGGGCGGCAGCGACACCACGCCGGCGGCGGAGAAATGCGAGCCGGGAAGGTCCAGGCGCGGCGCGTCGAACTCCACCCGCCCGGGAAGCTGGGCGATGCGGCCCGTCATGCCCGTGATGACCGTGAGCCCGCGGAAGATCTGCGCCCGCCCGGCCAGCGAGTCCACGTGGAAGTACGAGCCCGCGTTCGTCCCAGGCGCGAAGCGGATGCCGGACAGGCCCCCGTGCATGGAGCTGAAGTTCATCGTCCGAATCATCCCGCCCTCCACCCGCCGCACCAGCAGCGACGACGTGTCCGAAAGCGCCTCGGCGACCTGCGCGCGGCGGGCGCGCGGCGACAGGCCGGGCGTGGGCAGCCACGGGAACTCCACGCGGGCGCGGGCGTTCACCAGGCGAACGCTGTCCAGCGTGGTCACCCGGTCCACGCGGGTGGAGTCGGGCGGCGCGTTGGTGGTGTCGGCGAAGATGGCCTCGTAGTTCCACATGGCCTCGCCGGGATAGCGCAGGATGTGGATCTCGGGGTTGTAGACGACGAGCTTGCGGATGGCGATGCGGGGACTCAGCAGGCTGCGCACGTCGTACGTCAGGTCCGCGCTGTCGGCCAGCACGAAGGGGCGGCCCTTGCCGTCGCGCAGCGCGATGCCGTGCAGGCGCGCGCCGCTCAGCAGGTTTCCGTCGATGCGGCGCACGAACAGGGTGCCGTGCACGCTGGGCCCCAGCGTGTGCATGGTGAGCGACAGCACCTTCTTGTGGCCCCACCCGCTGCTGGCCAGCAGGTACACGGCGCCCACCGCCAGCACCAGGCCGGCCAGCAGGCCTCCGCCGGCCCACGCGGCCAGCCGCAGCATCCGCGAGCGGCGGTTCATCGCCTACGTCCTTGGCCGGCCCACCTTGGGCGCCGGCTGCGGCTGCGGGGGAATGCCGCTGCCCGGCACGATCTCGCGGCTGGGCACGAGCGGCGTGCGCTGCATGACGATGCGCGCCAGGTAGAACACCCCGGCGGCCGCGCCCACCGCCGCGCCCAGGGCGGGCAGCGTCTCCTTCAGGGTCAGCTTACGACGATAGTCGAAGGTCGCCATTCGGCCTCTCGTTGGGGGCGCCGGCCAGGATCGCCTCGGCCGCCGCGGTGTCCGCGCCCAGCGGCGGGCGTCCACGGCGGAAGAAGCGGTGGCTGCTGGTGGGCACGAAGTCGCCCACGTCCTCGAAGTACATGTGGTGGGTGACCTGGATGGTCTGCCGGTCCAGGCGCACCACGTTGAAGGTGTTCTTCTCCACCTCGCGCGCACGCCCTCGGCGCGAGGTGCTGGTGCCGCTCTGGGCGATCACGATGCCGTGCTCCCGGTCCTCGCCCGCGTACACGTCCAGCGAGTTGCCGATGTAGGCGCGGTGCAGGTGGCCGCCCATGATGAGGTCCACCTTCATGGCCGTGAACGCGTCCAGCGCCCGCTTCGCGCCCCCCATCACGTCGCCGCCCTCGAAGTCCGGCGGCGGTGCGAAGTGGTGGTGCGCCACTACGATGCGCAGGGCCTCGTCGGGCATCCCGGCGAACGCCGCGCGCGCGTACTCCAGCTGGTCGCGCCCGATGTGGCCGTTCACCGTGTGCCGAAGCGGCGCCGTGGAGTTGAGCGCCACGATCCGCGCGCCCTGCAGGTCGGTCACCGTGTCCAGCGCCTCGCTGATGTAGCGCCTGTACAGCGCGTACGGCGACAGCACCCGCTCGGCCACGCGGTACAGCGGCACGTCGTGGTTGCCGGGCGTCACCACCACCGGCACGGGCGGAAAGCGGTCCAGGAACGCCCGCGCGTCGCGGAACTGCTCCTCCCTGGCCCGCTGCGTGAAGTCGCCCGACGCCACCACCGCCGTGGGCATCAGCCGCGCCGCGAAGCGCTGCACCGCGTCGCCCACCTCGGGATGGTACGGCGGGCCGAAGTGTACGTCCGAGACGTGGAGAAGCGTGATCAAGTCAAGTCCGCCGGTCGTTCACAGGTGCGCCGGCCGTTCCCGGCCGCTCGGTCGATGCCAACTGCACGAACCCTGCCCGTCCCCATGGATGCATCTTGCCGAGCGGCGTGCGACGCTCTCGACGGACCCGGGGCATGAAGCCCCTGGCTGGAGCTACGATCGCGCCCGCGCAGAATCCCGGGAGCAACCACGGGATCGAGGTTCCGCGCGGAACGTCCGCCGTGCTTTCCCTCTCCCGCCTGCGGAGCGGGTGGCGGCCCTCAGGTCGCCGGGTGAGGGCCTCTCCTACCCCCGCCCCTTCGGCCCGCCGCCCGGCGTCACCCGCGTCATGCCCGGAAACGGCAGGTCCGCGCGGGCGTTCAGGTCCAGCCCCGCCGTCTCGCCGCGCTCGTAGCGGAACAGGGCCGCGCGGGCGATCATGGCGCCGTTGTCCGTCGCCAGGCGCGGTGAAGGGGCGTACAGCTCGCCGCCGGAGCCCAGGCGCCGCGCCAGCTCCTCGCGCAGGGCGCGGCTGTTGGCGACGCCGCCGCCCAGGACCACGCGGCGGCAGCCCGTCTGCTTCACCGCGCGCATGGTCTTGCTGGCCAGCGTGTCCACCAGCGCGTCCTGGAAGGCGGCGGCCAGGGGCGCCACCTCGTCCCCCGGCTGCGCGCCGCCGTGCTCCAGCTCGCGCACCTTCATCCGCAGCCCCGTCTTCAACCCGCTGAACGACATGTCGTAGTAGTCCGCCTCGCCCGGCTGCTGGCTGCGGATGAGGAGCGGCCGGGTGAAGCGGTGGCGCTTCGCGTCCTCCCCCGCCTCCGCCGCCGCGCTCTGGATCGCCGGCCCGCCGGGATACGGAAGGCCCAGGATCTTCGCGGCCTTGTCGAACGCCTCGCCGGCCGCGTCGTCCCGTGTGGACCCCAGCAGGCGATACTCCCCCCACGCCGGCACGTGCATCAGCAGCGTGTGGCCGCCGCTCACCAGGAGGCCGACGAACGGCGGCTGCGCGCCGGGATGCTCCAGCGCGGCCGCGAACAGGTGCGCCTCCATGTGGTGCACGCCCACGACGGGCTTCCCCAGCGCCCACGCCGCCGCCTTCGCCCACGCGACGCCCACGAGGAGCGCGCCGATCAGCCCCGGCCCCGCCGTCACCCCGAACACGTCCACGTCCGCCAGCGATGCGCCCGCCTCCCGCAGCGCGCCCGCCACCACGTCGTCCACCGTGCGCAGGTGCGCGCGGGAGGCCAGCTCCGGCACCACGCCGCCGTACAGCCGGTGGAAGTCCTGGGTGAAGATCACGTGCCCCAGCACCTCGTCGCCCCGCAGCACGGCGGCGGACGTTTCGTCGCAGGAGCTTTCCAGCCCCAGCACCAGCGGCGCGCTCACGGATTCACCGCGGGCGCGCCGCCGGTGGCCGTCGATCCGGGCCGGCGCGTCAGCCGGGTCCTCGATGGGACCGCGACGCCGGCCACCCCGTCCGGAAGCCCGTCGATTCGGAGCGGCGCCTCGGCTCCCGACGCGGGAAGCGGCCTCGGGACGCCGTAGACGCGGGCGCGCAGCCGGGAGGGATCGACGGAGGCGAGCGCGGCGGCGGAGCCCGTCAGCCGAGCGGAGACCGTGGACGGCGTCGGGATCGCATCCGCCGGCGCATCCACCGACACGGCGGGAAGCACCCGCTCCGCCACGTGGACCACGCGGCCGGTGACGCGGACGCGGCTCACGTCGGGGTGGATACCGGGAATCCGAGCCAGGTCCAGCTCCACGTCGCGGTCCACCTCGCCCTCCGACGACGCGACGGACACCGGCCGGGTGACGAGCGAGTCGAGCCGCGCCACGCGGTCGGCGTCGCCCATCACCACCACGCGCGCGGGGCTCACCCGCACTCCCTCCCCCGCCCCGCCCGCCCAGCGCACGCGCACGGGCACCTCGCGCACGGCCAGGCGCCGCAGCGAGAGGCGCACCCACCCGGGACGCACGTCCTGCGCGGTCACGGCCAGCCGCCCGGGCACGCCCACCATTCCCGGGTCCAGGCCGTACACGCCGGCCTCGGACACCTCACGCACGGGCAGGGAGAGGACCGGGCGGCGGAACGACAGCTCCCACAGGTCGCGGCCGCTGCCCGTGAAGCGCACGCTGACGCGCGCCGGAACGGGGGCGCCGTCCAGGCGCAGGCGCGCGTCGCGGAGCACCACCGCCACGGGCACCTCCAGCCACTGCGAGGTGACCTGCTCGGCGCTCACCACCACCCACAGCAGCACGGCCAGCGCGAGCGCCGCGAGCTTGAGCCCCCAGTTGGCGGTGATCCGCCGATGCCAGCGGCGCAACCTTCACTCCTTCAGAAGCCGGGAGACCAGCTCCAGCTTGTCCTTCGTGTCCCACTCGGTGGCGCCGATCACCTTCTTCACGATGATCCCGTCGCGGTCCAGGAGGAACGACTCGGGCACGCCGGTGGTGCGGTACAGGCGCTGGATGTCTCCCTCCGGGTTCAGCCACACGGGGAAGGTGATGCCGAGCTCGCGGACGAACGCGCCCACGTCGCCGCCCCGGTGGCCGCCGCCGTCGGCCTGCGAGGGCGCCGCATCGACGCTGACGGCCACGATGCGCAGGCCCTGCGGCGCCATCTTCCGGTTCAGCCGCTCCATGGACGGCATCTCCTGGCGGCACGGCTCGCACCAGGTGGCCCACACGTTCAGCAGCACCACCTGCCCTCGCAGGTCCGAGAGCGACACCTTGCGGCCCCGCAGGTCGCGCACGGTGAAGTCCGGCGCGCGCGCGCCCACCTCCATCGGCAGGAACCTCTCGCGCACCGTCCAGCCCGCGCCCACCAGCGCCGCGAGCACGGCCGCGAAGAGGCCGACGAAGATCCACTGCCTGCGCGAGTCAGCCATACCGCATCACGATGGGATCAGGGTTTCGGCGCAGCCGGTCTCGCCGGAGCCGGACGCCCGGCCGCCGGCGGCCGTGCCGTGCCCGCGGCGGGCGGACGGGCGGCCGGATGCGCGGGCGTCACGGCGGGCGGCTTC
>JAQBQD010000165.1 GCA_028287185.1 Gemmatimonadota bacterium
GCCGGTCGGCGATGGCAGCGCGCAGGTCCTGGTTGGTGGCGGCGATGACGCGGACGTCGACGCGGATGGACGCGTTGTCGCCGACTCGCCGGATCTCGTGCTCTTGGATGACGCGAAGCAGTTTCGCTTGAAATGCCGGCGTCGTCTCGGCGATCTCGTCGAAGAAGAACGTGCCGCCCTTGGCGTCCTCGAAGAGTCCCTGGCGCGGCCTGACCGCGCCGGTGAAGGCGCCCTTCACGTGGCCGAACAGCTCGCTCTCGAACACGCCGTCGGCGATGGCGCCCGCGTTCACCGTCACCAGCGGGCGCGCGGCGCGGGCGGACGAGGCGTGAAGCCAGCGCGCCACCACGTCCTTGCCCGTGCCGTGCTCGCCCGTGATGAGCACGGCGGCGTCGGAGGGGCCCACGCGCTCCATCATGCGCAGCACGGGCTGCATGGCGCGCGACTCGGCGATCATCCGGGGCAGGCCGTCCGGCCGCAGGCGCAGGTTCTCCTGCTCCAGACGCTGCGTGCGGCGCAGGGCGTGGCCCAACTCCACCTGCGAGCGCAGCGTGGCCACCAGGCGCGCGTTGTCCCAGGGCTTCTCCACGTAGTCGCGGGCGCCGCGGCGCATGGCCTCCACGGCGCCGTCCACGCTGCCCCACGCCGTCATCACGACGACGGGCAGGGTGGCGTCCACCGCGCCGAGCTGGTGCAGAAGGTCCAGCCCCTCGCGACCCGAGGTGGTGTCGCGGGCGTAGTTGAGGTCCATCAGCACCACGTCCAGGTCCTTGTCGCGCACGGCCGCCACGATGCCCGCCGGCGAGGTGGCCGTCTCGATGCGGAATCCTTCGCCCTTCAGCAGCAGGCGGAGCGCCTCCAGCACGTCGGGCTGGTCGTCGGCGATGAGGATGCGGGGGGCGTCGGCGGCGGTGCTGGGCATGACGGGCCGGGATCCGGCGGTTCGGGAAGGACGGCGGCGTGCGCCGTGGATGAATGTACGGCGCGGCGTGCCCCCGTCCAGCGTCCTGCCGCCGATCTGATGCGGACGGCCCTCGTCCACCCCGTCGCGCGCTGTCCGGCATCCGCGCCGAACGCGTGCGCCAGACCTCACCGGAAGTCACCGGATGCACGATTCACAGCGGATGGCTCCGGCTCCGGCCCACCGATCGAGCTTCCAGGTCGCAGGTCCTTCAGTGGCTCGCCTCCCGCGGTCCGCCGATGCTTCCCGCCGCTCGACGGCCGTCGGCGCCGGAGCGATGCCGGGTTTCCGCGGCGGAGGGCCGCACATGGCCACCCGCGGACGCGGTTCATCCCCCGCGAAAGCGGGACTGCCGCGGGCCGTGGACCTTCACGCCCGCGCGGCACCGGCGCGGGCGTCGGGGCGCACCACCCAGCCGTCGGCCAGCTCGATCACGCGGCTGCCGTAGGCGGCGTTCACTTCGCTGTGGGTGACCTGCACGATGGTGGTACCCTCGGCGTTCAGCCGCGCGAACAGCTCCATGATCTCGCGGCCCTGCGCGCTGTGCAGGTTGCCCGTGGGCTCGTCGGCCAGCAGCAGCTTCGGGCTGGCGATGAGCGCGCGGGCGATGCCGACCAGCTGCTGCTGCCCGCCGGAAAGCTGCGCCGGGTAGAGATCCTTCTTGCCCACCATGTGGAAGCGGTCCAGCGCGTCGGCCACCAGGGCCTCGCGCTCCTTCTTCTTCACGTCACGGTACGAGAGCGGCACCTCCAGGTTCTCTGCCACGGTCAGGTGGTCCAGAAGGTGGTACTGCTGGAAGACGAAGCCGATGGTCTCGCGGGCCAGCGCGGCGCGCTCCTTGGGGTTCAAGGAGTGCACCGGCCGCCCCAGCAGGTGGTACTCGCCCTGCCAGGCGTGGTCGAGCATGCCCAGAATGCCCAGCAGCGTGGACTTGCCCGCGCCCGACGGACCCATCACCGAGACGAACTCGCCCGGTCGCACCTGCACGTCCACGCCGCGCAGCACCCAGGTGCGGCTGCCGCCGGCGGAGTACGACTTCTCGACGCTGCTCAGGCGGATCATGGACGGGGCGCGGTTCGGGGAAGGTTGCGTGGGAGGGGTGCAGCGGAGGAGCATGCAGGACAAGGAACGTGCCTTTTCCCGCATGGACGCATTAGATTACGGGAAAACGACTTCCACGCGCGGATCGCCGCCGCGGACGGGCGTCTCCGTCCGCTGGCGGGACGCGGCCGTCCCACGAACGGACAGCGCGCCGCACGCTTGACGCCGGGACGCTTCGGGGCACATTGAGCGTACGCCCGGCGCGCCGCCGCCCGAAGGGCCTTCCCACCACACCGGTTCCCGCTTGTCCGACGACGCGTTCTGGGAGATCCTTCGGGCCAGCCCGCAGCCCACGTGGGTGCACGATCGCGAGACCCTGGCGTTCCTGGCGGTGAACGACGCCGCGCTGGCCGTCTACGGATGGGCGCGCGACGAGCTGCTGCGGATGGCCGTCCCCGACCTGCTGGCGCCGGGCGAGCTGCCGCGGCTGGCGGCGCGGCGCGAGCGGGCCCGCGGCGAGGAGGCGATGCCGCTGGAGTCGTGGCGCCAGCGCCGCAGGGACGGCGCGGAGATCGAGGTGGAGATGGCGAGCACCCCCCTCATCTTCGCCGGCCGCCCGGCGCGCCTGGTGGTGGTCTGGGACGTGACGGCGCGCCACCGGGCGGAGCGGGAGCTGCGCCGCCGCGGCGCGCTGATGGAGATGCTGGGCGCCGTGGCCGCCGCCGCCAACGAAGCGGTCGGCACCGAGCAGGCCGTGCGCGCGGCGCTGGAGCACGTGTCGGCCGCGACCGGCTGGCCCGTGGGCCACGCCTTCCTGGTCGACGGCGGCGGCGTGCTGCGCCCCACCGGATGGTGGCGCCTTCCCCCGGGCCAGGCGTGGGCCCCCTTCGTCCGGGCCACGGAGTCGCTGCGGACGGAGCCCGGCGCGGGGCTGCGCGGGCGCGCGGTGGCGGAAGGGGCCGCCGCGTGGCTGGACGAGGTGCCGGGCGACGACGGCCTCCTGCGCCGCGACGTGGCCGAGGCCGCGGGCCTGCGCGGCGGGGTGGCCGTGCCTGTGCTGCTGGGCCGCGAGGTGGCGGCGGTGCTGGAGTTCTACGCGCCCGCGCCGCTGGAGCGCGACCCCGAGACGGAGGTGGCGCTGGGCCACGTGGCCGCGCAGGTGGCCCGCGTGCTGGAGCGCGGCCGGGCCGCCGACGCCCTGCTGCGCAGCGAGCGCCTCTTCCGCTCCCTCATCGAGCAGGCCTCGGACCTGATCACGGTGCTGGACGCCGAGGGCACCATCGTGTACGAGAGCCCCTCCGCCGAGCGGGTGCTGGGCTTCCTGCCGCACGAGTTGGTGGGGCGCTCCATCTTCGAGACGGTGCACCCCGACGACCGCGAGCGGCTGCGCGGCCTCTTCGACCGGCGGGTGGCGGACGAGGGCTACGCCGCCGCCAGCGAGGGCCGCTTCCGGCACCGCGACGGGAGCTGGCGCCTGCTGGAGTCCGTGGGTCGCAACCGCCTGGCCGACCCCGACGTGCGCGGCGTGGTGTTCAACTCGCGCGACGTCACCGGACGCCGGGCGACCGAGGCCGAGCTGCGCGACACCGCCGCCGAGCTGGGCGCCCTGCTGGCCGTGATGCCCGACGTGGTGGTGGTGCTGGATCGCGATGGGCGGTACCTGAAGGTGGCCGCCACCGCCCATCCCCTCGTGCGCGAGCTGCCGGGCGAGATGGTGGGGCGCAGCGTCCACGACGTCTTCCCCCCCGACACGGCCGAGCGCGTGGTGGCCACCGTGCGCCAGGTGCTGGACACGTGGCGCGTGGGCCGGATGGAGTACCCGCTGGAGATGAAGGGCGGACGCTACTGGTTCTCGGCGCACGTGGCCCCGCTACGCGACGACGCGGTGGTGTGGGTGGCCGGCGACGCCACCGAGCGCCGCCGCGCGCAGGAGAAGCTGGAGCGCTACGCCGCCGAGCTGGAGCGCAGCAACCGCGAGCTGCAGGAGTTCGCCTACGTGGCCAGCCACGACCTGCAGGAGCCGCTGCGCAAGATCCAGGCGTTCGGCGACCGGCTGGCCCAGCGCAGCGGCGAGGCGCTGGACGACGCGGGGCGCGACTACCTGGCCCGCATGCAGGGCGCCGCC
This sequence comes from Gemmatimonadota bacterium, assembly GCA_028287185.1. GTDB lineage: Bacteria > Gemmatimonadota > Gemmatimonadetes > Longimicrobiales > Longimicrobiaceae > JAQBQD01. The sequence goes on from JAQBQD010000165.1 coordinate 4,128, forward strand.
GCGCGCATGCAGCGCCTGATCCAGGACCTGCTGTCGTTCGCACGCGTGGCCACGCAGGCCCGCGAGATGGGGACGGTGGACCTGGAGGAGGCCGCCCGCGACGCCCTGGGCGACCTATCCGGCCGCGCGGCCGACGGGGGCACGGTGGAGGTGGGCCCGCTGCCGCCGGCGCGGGGCGACGCGGGCCAGGTGCGCCGCGTGTTCCAGAACCTGCTGGCCAACGCCCTCAAGTTCCACCGCCCGGGCGTGCCCCCCCGGGTGCGCGTCACCGGGCGCGAGCTCGCCCCCGCCTCCCCCGGCGCCCGCCCGCGGGTGGAGGTCACGGTGAGCGACGAGGGCATCGGCTTCGACGAGCGGCACGCCGACCGCATCTTCGGGCCCTTCCAGCGCCTGCACGGCCGCGAGGCGTTCGAGGGCACGGGGATGGGGCTCGCCATCTGCCGCCGCATCCTGGAGCGCCACGGCGGCACCATCACCGCGCACGGCCGCCCCGGCGAGGGCAGCGCCTTCGTCTTCACCCTGTCCGCCGCACCGCCCGAGGCCGCCGGATGACCACCCGCCGCACCCCCGTTCCCATCCTGATGGCGGACGACGACCCCGACGACCGCCTGCTGGCCCGCGACGCGCTGGCCGAGGCGTGCGTGGCCAACGAGCTCTGCTTCGTGGAGGACGGCGAGGAGCTGCTGGAGTACCTGCACGGCGACGGACGCTGGGCGCCTCCCGCGCGGCCCTTGCGTCCCGGTCTCATCCTGCTCGACCTGAACATGCCCCGCAAGGACGGGCGCGAGGCGCTGCGCGAGATCAAGGCCGACCCTGGGCTGCGCCGCATCCCCGTGGTGGTGCTCACCACCTCGCGCGACGAGGAGGACGTGCTGCGCTGCTACGACCTGGGCGCCAGCTCGTACATCACCAAGCCCGTCACCTTCCACGGGCTGGTGAGCGCCATGACCGTCCTGGGCCGCTACTGGTTCGAGATCGTAAACCTTCCCCGGGCCGGGGAGGACGCGGATGCGCGCTGACGCCCCCCTGCGCCTGCTGCTGGTGGAGGACGACGCGGACGACTACGTGCTGACCCGCGCCCTGCTGGCGGACGCGGAGCGCGCGGGCACCGAGGTGGCGTGGGCCCCCACGCTGGAGGAGGGGCTGGCGCTGGTGGCCGCCTCCCGCTTCGACGCCGTGCTGCTGGACTACCGCCTGGGCGAGCACACCGGGCTCCACTTCCTGGGGCGGCTTCCCGTGGACCGCCCCGTGCCGCCCGTCATCCTGCTCACCGGGCAGGACGACCGCGAGGTGGACATGGCGGCCATGCGCGCCGGCGCCGTGGACTTCCTGGTGAAGGGCGAGCTGACGGCGATGCTGCTGGAGCGGGCCGTGCGCTACGCCGTGGAGCGCCGCCGCGCCGAGGACCTGCTGCGCATGCGCGACCGCGCCATCGCCGCCGCCAGCGAGGGCATCCTCATCACCGACCCGTCGCTGCCGGGCAACCCCATCGTCTTCGCCAACCCGGGCTTCGAGCACCTCACCGGGTGGCCCGCGGACGAGGTGGCGGGACGCAGCTGCCGCTTCCTGCAGGGCCCCGGCACCGACGCGGCCACCGTGGCGGACCTGCGCGAGGCCGTCGCCGACGGGCGCGCCCTGGCGGTGGAGCTGCTGAACTACCGGAAGGACGGCACCCCGTTCTGGAACGACCTGTCGCTCACCCCCGTGCGCGACACGTCCGGCATCGTGACGCACTGGGTGGGCGTGCAGAAGGACGCCACGGACCGCCGCGAGGCCGAGGAGCGCCTGCGCGAGAACGAGGAGCGCCTGCGGGTGCTGGTGGAGGCGTCCACCGACGCCATCTTCCTGGAGGACGTGCACGGCCGCATCCTGGACTGCAACGGCGCGGCCTGCCGCATGTTCGGCTACACCCGGGCCGAGATGCGCGCGCTGGCCGTGGCCGACCTGGTGCCCGACGGCTTTCCCCTTCCCGGCGAGTTCACCGACGACCACACCACGGGCGACGTCGCCGCCGAGCTCCTGAACCGCCGCCGAGACGGCACCCTCTTTCCCGCCGAGATCACCACCAAGCTGTTCACGGTGGGCGGCGAGCGCCGCGTCGTGGCCTACGTGCGCGACATCAGCGCCCGCAAGGCGGCCGAGGAGGCCGTGGCGCGCAGCGAGCGGCGCTTCCGCTCGCTGGTGGAGAACGCCCCCGACGCCGTGTCGCTGCTGGGCACGGACGGCTCCATCCTGTACCACAGCCCCGCCCTGGACCGCCTGCTGGGCTACGCGCCCGACGAGATGGAGGGCACCGAGGCGTTCTCCTACATCCACCCCGACGACATGGCGCGGGTGCTGGACGCCTTCACGACCGCCACGGCCACCCCGCGCGGCACCGCCAGCCTGGAGTACCGCGTCCGCGACCGGCAGGGCCACTGGCGCGTCTTCGACACCGTCGCGCAGAACCTGCTGGAGGACCCCGCGGTGGGCGGCGTGGTGGTGAACTCGCGGGACGTGACCGAGGCGCGCATGGCCGAGGCCGCCCTGCGCGAGAGCGAGACCCGCTTCCGCACCCTCTTCGAGCAGGCGGGCGACGCGCTGGCCATCCACGACTTCGAGGGCCGCTTCGTGGACGTGAACCAGCGCATGGGCGACTCCGTGGGCTACACGCGCGCGGAGCTGCTGGAGATGCGCGTGGGCGACGTGGAGGCCGAGCGCCCCCCCATCGACCTGGAGGCGCAGTGGCGTGCCCTTTCCCCCGGCGGCGCCGTGACGGCCGAGGGCACCGTGCGCCGCCGCGACGGGAGCATGTTTCCCGTGGAGGTGCGCAACAGCGTGATCGAGCTGGGGGGACGGCGCCTGGTGCTGGCCATCGTGCGCGACGTGTCGGCGCGCCGCGCGCTGGAGGAGCAGCTTCGCCAGGCGCAGAAGATGGAGGCCGTGGGGCGGCTGGCCGGCGGCATCGCCCACGACTTCAACAACCTGCTCACGGCCATCAAGGGCGGCGCGCAGATGCTGCTGATGGACCTGCCCCCGGGCGATGCGCTGCGCGAGGACGTGGTGGAGATCGAGCGCGCCGCCGACCGGGCGGCGGGCCTCACGCGGCAGCTGCTGGCCTTCTCGCGCAAGCAGATCCTGAAGCCCACGGTGCTGGACCTGAACGCCGTGGTCCGCGACATGGAGCGCATGCTGCACCGCCTGATCGGCGAGGACGTGGAGCTGCGCACCGAGCTGCAGCCGGGCCTGGGACACGTGACCGCCGACGCGGGCCAGGTGGAGCAGATGATCATGAACCTGGCCGTGAACGCCCGCGACGCGATGCCCGAGGGCGGCCGCCTGACCCTCGCCACGGACCGCGTGGCGGTGGCGCCCGGCGCCTCGCCCGCGGGGCTCACGGAGGAGGCGGAGCCCGGCGCGTACGTGCGCTTGAGCGTGCGCGACACGGGCGTGGGGATGGACGAGGCCACGCGGGAGCGCATCTTCGAGCCCTTCTTCACCACCAAGGAGACGGGGCGCGGCACGGGCCTGGGCCTGTCCACCGTCTACGGGATCGTCAAGCAGAGCGGGGGATACGTGGGCGTGGACAGCCAGCCCGGCCGCGGCAGCACCTTCTCGCTGTACCTTCCCGTCACCGAGGCCCGCCTGGACGCCGCCGCCGCGGGCGCCGCGCCCGAGGACGGCCCCCGCGCCCGCGCCACGGTGCTGCTGGTGGAGGACGAGGCCGCGGTGCGCTCCCTCATCCGCCGCATCCTGGACCGCGCCGGGTACGACGTGCTGGAGGCCGCCGGCCCCGCCGAGGCCCGGCGTACCTTCGCGAGCGCCGCGCCCCCCGTGGAGCTGCTGCTGACGGACGTGGTGATGCCCGGCGGCAGCGGCCGCGAGCTGGCCGACGACCTCTGCGCCGCGCACCCGGAGCTGCGCGTGCTGTTCATGTCGGGCTACACCGACGACGCCCTGTTCCACCACGGCATGGCGGGGGGCGCCGCCAACTTCATCGAGAAGCCCTTCGACCCGGAAGGCCTGGTACGCAAGGTCGGCGAGGTGCTGGCGGGCGCGGCGCGGTAGGCCTGTTCCCCACCATCCGTCCGGTCGTTCCCGGCGGACGGACGACGAGGCGGGCACCCGAGGATCCTCCGGGTGCCCGCCTCGTTCCGGCCCGCGTCGAGACGGGGGACGGCCGGTCCCGCGGGATCACGCCCGCGTGCTTTCCGCGCTCCCCGACTCCGCGCCGTCGCCTGCGGACCCATCGCTCGCCGCCGCCCGGGCGCTCGGCAGCAGCACCCGGAACTCCGCGCCGCCCTCCGGCCGGTTCCGCGCGCCCACGCGGCCTCCGTGGGCCTGCACGGTCTGCTTCACGAGGGCCAGCCCCAGCCCCGTGCCGCGCGCCTTGGTGGTGAAGTCGGGCTCCCAGATGCGCTCCAGGTTCTCGGCGGGAATGCCGGGGCCGCTGTCCAGCACGCGCACCTCCACGGCCCCGTCGCGCACCCGCATCACCACGCTCACGGCGCCGCCCGGGGCGCCCTCGCCGCCGCCGCCCACCGCGTCTGCGGCGTTCAGCAGCAGGTTGGCGAAGGCGCGGCTCAGGGCGTCGTAGTGGCCGCGCACGGGGGGCAGGTCCACGGGCGCGCGCAGGCGGGGCGCCACGCCCGGGGGCAGGTGGGTGCGCAGCAGGTAGTCCAGCAGCTCGCGCAGGTCGATCTCGCTGGCCGGCCCCTCGGGCAGGCGGCCGAACTGTGCGAAGGCGCGGGCCAGCTCCTCCAGCCGCCCGGACTCGGCCATGATCACCTCGCGGGCCTCGCGCTCGGCCTCGTCGCGCGGCTCGCTGCGCTCCAGGGTGCGGATGGCCAGGCGCATGGGGGTGAGCGGGTTCTTCAGCTCGTGCGCCACCCGGCGCGCCATCCCGATCCAGGTGCGCGTTCGCTCGGCCTCCAGCTCCCGCTCGCGCGAGGTTTCCAGCTCGGCCGCCATCCCCCGGAACGCCTCGCGCAGCACCCCGAACTCGCCCGTCTCCTCCTCCTCGCGCGGCGAGGGCGGCGGCAGGGGCTGGCCGTGGGCCACGCGCGCGGCCCAGTCCACCAGGTCGCCCACCGGGCGCGAAAGGCCGAACGCCATGCCCCGCGCGGCCCGCCGCGCCAGCCAGATCAGCAGGATGCAGAGGACGAGCGCCGCCAGGGGGATCAGCACCAGCGCGTGGCGCACCAGGTACTCCCAGCGCCGCGCCTGCACCACCGACTCGGAGAGCTCGGCCCGGTGCGCGCGCGCGGCGGCGATCAGCGCCGGGTCCGGCGACGCCTCGGCGCGGCGGATCAGGTCGCTGCCGCTGGCGGCCACCCGCTCCCAGGTGCGCGTGCCGTCGGTGACGGCGAGCGCCTCGGACACGGCGTACGCCCCCAGCGCCGACAGCAGCAGCGTGGGGGCCACGGAGAACAGCACCAGCGAAAGGCGGAGCCGGCGTCGGAAGGTGCGCCGCTGGGGCATGCGGGGCTGCGCGGGACGGGGGATGCCGGTTGACGGCGGGCCGCCGCGGCGTGACGTTGCGGACCGGCGTGTCCACGAAAGCTACGCCGCGCGGCGAGCGGGCGGCAAGCGCGCCGGTTCGCCCATCGCACCGAGACCCACCGCACATGTGCACTCCGTGACGCAGCCCACCCCGCTGGAGGCCGAGCTCCGCTCCCGCCACGCCGTGCGCGAGGAGCGCTTCACCCACGGCGCCTTCGACGTCTCGGTCCTTCTCCCGCGCGCCGCCGAGGAGCTGATCGACCCCGCCGAGTTCGACGCCGACGAGCGCCTGCCCTACTGGGCCGACCTGTGGCCCTCCGCCCGCGCCCTCGCCCGCTTCCTCCTGGACCGCCGCGAGCCGCCGGCCGGACGGGCGGTGGAGCTGGGGTGCGGCGTGGCCCTTCCCTCGCTGGCGCTGCGCTCCATCGGCGCGTCCGTGGTCGCCACCGACTACTACGACGAGGCGCTACGCTTCGCCGAGGCCAACGCCGAGCGCAACGGCATCCCTCCGCTGCCCACCATGAACCTGGACTGGCGCCGGCCGCCGGAGGCGGAGCCGTACGACCTCGTCCTGGCCGCCGACGTGCTGTACGAGCGCCGCAACGCCGAAGCCCTCCGCGACCTGCTGCCGCGCATCACCCGCGCGGGCGGCGAGGTGCTGCTGGCCGATCCCGGCCGCGTGTACCTGGGCGAGTTCCGCGACATGATGCTGGAGCGCGGCTGGATCGTGGAGTCCGCCGCAGTGCGCGACGAGCACACGCCCAGCGAGGGCAAGGTGCTCACCAGCAAGGTCGGCATCCTGCGCCTGTGCCCGCCCCGGCGGGGGTAGGCGCCTACTTCCGTGCGCCGCCGAACGAGTACACGAAGTTCACGAGCGGCAGCAGGCCCCCGCCGGACGTGCTGGTCGCCACTCCCGCATCCACCGACAGGTGCTCGCCGAACAGACGCACGCCGCCGGACACGATGCCGCCGCTCTCGCCGGGCACGAAGTAGCTCTCGGTGATGAGCTTGGTGTGCACCCCCACGCGCGTCTCGCCGCCGATCTGCAGGACGGGATGGCTCGCGATGTCGCTGTTGTCCGACGTGGCGACGAACGGGAACCCCAGCCCCAGGGTGACGGACGCATCGCGGCTGCCGAACGTTCCGACCCCGTACAGGACTCCGACCGTTCCCTGGTCGAACGCTTCCGTCGCGAAGACCGAGACGACGCCGACGGAGGCGTTCACGCGGGGGCTCCGCACCACCTGGAGCTTGGGCGTGAGCACGAGCGCGCGCCCCGACACCTCCGGCGCGATCACCGTCGCCGCGCCGATCGTCAGCCGGTCGGTGACGCCGTAGGCCACGAAGGGGAAGAAGAGCTCGAAGTCTCCCGCGTAGCCCTCCCCCGCCTCCAGCGCGCGGCCCGTCGGTCCGATGAAGAGCCGGGTGGCGTGCGGGTCCTCGGGCCAGAGCTCGCCGTGCACCAGCCGGCCCCCCAGGCGCGCGACGGACGCGATCTGCGCGCGCCGCAGCTCCACCCGCGCGCCGGCGGAGGTGACCACCACGACACGGTCGTCCGTCTCCTCGACGATCGTCCCGATCAGGCGCGAGCCGTCCGTGAGCCGGACCTCGCGAAGGGTGTCGGCGGCCGCCGGGCGCGCCGGGACGGTGTCCTGCGCCACCGAGCGCGCGGGCGCGGCCATCGCCAGGAGCGCGGCGCAGCAGCCCAGCAGGACGATGCGTGTAGAAGACAGCGGGACGGCGCGAGGCGTGTTGGGTCGAAGCATGGGTGCCCTGGGATGGAACGGATGGGATGGAACCGTCGCGGCAGGCTCGTACCCAAGATGCGACGCATCGCCGTACGCCCGCCGGTCTCCGCGCACGCAGCCGGGCGGGGCGCGCGACGTAGGCGGGGCGGGACTCCCCCGCCGCCCCGGCGCGGGTTAGATTGGTCGCGGCCAAACGCAACCCCCGCGGCAGGAAGAGCATGGAGCACATCAGGCGCAGGCGGACCGTCACGGTGGACGTGGGCGGCGTGCCCGTGGGCAGCGAGCACCCGGTGGTGGTGCAGTCCATGACCAACACCGACACGGCGGACGTGGAGGGCACCGTCCGCCAGGTGGCCGCGCTGTGGCGCGCCGGCAGCGAGATCGTGCGCGTCACCGTCAACAACGAAGAGGCCGCCCGCGCCGTTCCCTACGTCGTGGAGTTCCTGGCAAAGCGCGGCGTCTTCGTGCCCATCGTGGGCGACTTCCACTACAACGGGCACATCCTGCTGGCCAAGTACCCGGACTGCGCGCGGGCGCTGGCCAAGTACCGCATCAACCCCGGCAACGTGGGCGCCAAGCGCCACGACGAGAACTTCCGCGCCATCGTCGAGAAGGCCGTGGAGTTTGGCAAGCCCGTGCGCATCGGCGTCAACTGGGGCTCGCTGGACCAGGCGCTGCTCACCGAGATGATGGACGCCAACGCCCTGCTGCCCCAGGACGCGCGGAGCGACGCCAAGGAGGTGATGCTGAACGCCATGGTGGAGAGCGCCCTGCGCTCCGCCGCGCTGGCCGAGGCCACGGGCCTGGGGCACGACCGCATCCTGCTGTCCGCCAAGGTGAGCGGCGTGCAGGACCTGGTGGCCGTCTACCGCAAGCTGGCGCCGCTCACCGACTATCCCCTGCACCTGGGGCTCACGGAAGCGGGCATGGGCACCAAGGGCGTCGTCGCCTCCACCGCCGGCCTGTCCATCCTGCTGCAGGAAGGCATCGGCGACACCATCCGCGTCTCCCTCACCCCCAAGCCCGGCGGCGACCGCACGGAAGAGGTGCACGTCGCCCAGCAGATCCTGCAGTCACTCGAGATCCGCTCCTTTTCCCCGCAGGTCACCAGCTGCCCCGGCTGCGGGCGCACCACGTCCACGTACTTCCAGAAGCTGGCCGAGGACATCCAGGGCTACCTGCGCGACCAGATGCCCGTGTGGCGCAACGCGCACCCAGGCGTGGAGGAGATGAAGGTGGCCGTGATGGGGTGCGTGGTGAACGGGCCCGGCGAGAGCAAGCACGCCAACCTGGGCATCTCGCTGCCCGGCACCTTCGAGGAGCCCAAGGCCCCCGTCTACGTGGACGGCGAGCACACCGTCACCCTCCGCG
>JAQBQD010000177.1 GCA_028287185.1 Gemmatimonadota bacterium
CCCCCCAGCCCCGGCCCCGGCGTGAACTTCATGAACCCGAACGGCTTCGTCGCCGCAGCCTCGATCACCCCCCACACGTCCACGCCCAGCTTCTCGCACGCCTGCGCAAGCTCGTTCGCCAGCGCGATGTTGATCATCCGGAACGTGTTCTCGTACACCTTCACCAGCTCCGCCGCCTCGGCGCTCTGCACCGGCACCAGCGTGTCGAACACCCTCCCGTAGAAGTCGCTGCCCGCCTCCAGGCAGGCGGCGGTCACCCCTCCCAGCACCTTCGGCGTGTTGCGCGTGTGCCAGGTGGGGTTCCCCGGGTCCACCCGCTCGGGCGAGAAGCAGAGGTGGAAGTCCTCCCCCGCCACCAGCCCGCTCTCCTCCAGGATCGGCAGCACCACCTCGCGCGTGGTGCCCGGGTACGTGGTGCTCTCCAGGATCACCAGCTGCCCCGGCCGCAGCCCCGCCAGCACCGCGTGCGAGGCGCTCACCACGTACGACAGGTCGGGGTCCTTGGTCTTGTTGAGGGGCGTGGGGACGCAGATGGACACCGCGTCGCACTCCCGCAGCCGCGACAGGTCGTCGGTGGCCGACAGCAGCCCCTCGCCCACCAGCGCCTGCAGCAGCTCCCGGTCCACGTCCTGGATGTGGCTCCGGCCCCCGTTGATCGCCTCCACCACCTCCGCCTTCAGGTCGAAGCCCAGCGTACGGTACCCGCTGCGGGCCAGCTCCACGGCCAGCGGAAGCCCCACGTACCCCAGCCCGATCACTCCCGCCACCTGCCCGCGGCCTTCTCCGTCGATCGCTCGCTGCATGGTTCCCCTGGTTATGCGGCACACCGCCGCTCCCGGGGGGAGCTGCGGTGGATGCGTTCCGTTCGTTGGGCCCGGGTGATGGGCGGGCGGGACCCGCGTCAGGTCACGCGGGCGGCGGCGCGGCCCCGCTCGCGCAGCGGCGACACGCACTCCGGCACCAGCGCGCAGATGGCCGCCAGCACGTCGTTCTCGCTGCCCAGCGCCACGGAGGCCGCCAGCCGGTCCAGCCCGCTGGTGAGCCGCGGCGCGTCGGGCTCGTCCGTCTGCACGATGCGGACCTTGCTGACCGCGGTGGGGATGGTCTCCTCCCGCTGCGACATCAGCTCCTCGTGCAGCTTCTCGCCGGGGCGCAGGCCCGTGAAGACGATGGGCACGTCCCGGTACGGCTCCATCCCGCACAGCCGGATCAGGTTCTCGGCCAGCTCCACGATGCGCACCGGCTCGCCCATCTCGAGCATGGCGATGCGCCCCGACGCCTCGTCCAGCGCCGCGCAGTGCAGCACGAGCTGGACGGCCTCGGGGATGGTCATGAAGTAGCGGGTGACCTCCGGGTGCGTCACCGTCAGCGGCTTGCCCATCGCGAGCTGCCGCCGGAAGAGCGGGATCACGCTGCCGTCCGACCCCAGCACGTTGCCGAAGCGCACGGCGCGGAAGTCGGTGGCCGAGGCGCGGAGCCCCGGCCATCCCAGCACGATCTGCTCGGCCACCCGCTTGCTGGCGCCCATCACGCTGGACGGGTACACCGCCTTGTCGGTGGAGATGAGCACGAACTTCTCGGCGCCGCACGCGGCGGCGGCCTGGGCCACGCACAGGGTGCCGAGCACGTTGTTGCGGGCCGCCTCCATCACGTTGTCCTCCATCAGCGGCACGTGCTTGTACGCCGCCGCGTGGAAGACGAAGTGGGGCCGGTGCTGGGCGAAGACGCGCTCCACCCGGGTCTGGTCGGTCACGTCGGCGATGACGGGCACCACCTCCACCCCGGGGTAGGCGCGCTGCATCTCCAAGTGGGTGAAGTACAGCGGCGACTCGGCCTGGTCCAGCAGCACGAGCCGCGTGGGCCCCAGCGACGCCACCTGCCGCGCCAGCTCGGCGCCGATGGAGCCCGAGCCGCCCGTGACCAGCACCACCTTGCCGCGGATCTCGGCGCGCGGCCCGTCCATCCCGATCTCGATGGCGTCGCGGCCCAGCAGGTCCTCCAGCTGCACCGGGCGCAGCTCGCCGGGGCTCTTGCGCCCCTCCAGCAGCTCCCACACGGAGGGCACGATCTTGAACTCCAGCCCCGTGGCGATGCACGACGCCACGATGTCCTGCATCTGCTTGCGGGTGGCCGAGGGGATGGCGATCACCAGCAGCTCCACGCCGCCCCGCGCCACGATGGCGGGCACCTCGGCGGCGGTGCCCAGCACGCGCACGCCGTGCATCCGCATCCCCAGCTTCATGGGATCGTCGTCCACCAGGCCCACCGGGTAGGCCTTGCCGCCGCCGTCCTGGTGGCAGTGGCGGATGAAGCGGTCGGCGGCGATGCCGGCGCCGATAACCAGCGTCCGCTTGCCGCGCGCGACGCGCCCCAGCGAGAAGCGCTGCTCGCGGAAGGCGCGCCCCGCGAAGCGGATGCCCCCGAACACCATGAGCGCGGCGGCCCAGTCCAGGCACAGGATGGAGCGCGGGTACGCCGAAAGCTCGGCGCGGAAGAAGAGCGTCAGCAGGAAGAGGCCCGAGCTGAGCGTGATCGCCTTCACCAGGTCGGTCAGGTCGCGCATGCCGACGTGCCGCCACCACCCGTGGTACAGCCCGAACACCGCGAAGGCGCCCATGCGGATGGCGAGCAGGTAGGGCAGCGTGTCGTAGAACCGCGCCATCTGCTCGCGCGGCACGGCGAAGTCGAAGCGGAGCTGGAAGGCGATCCAGTACGCGAGCGGCACGAGCGCCAGGTGCAGCCCCAGGATCAGTGCCCTGCGGGAGCGAACCAGGGTTGTGGTCAGCAGAGACATTGACACCCGGTGGACGTTCGAAGCGCGGAGGCGCGCCGCCGGAGGGAACCCGGCGGAGCGGCGGAACTTCCGCCGGGACGGTGCCGCGGCACCGTCCCGGCGTCACGGGCCGCCGGCCCGTGCACGAAGCGAGGGCAGCCGGTCATTGTAAACTGTTTCCACGCTTAGGGGAAGGCCCCGCCCCCACGACCGGGCGCGGGCGAGCTTCCGCAGGACCGCAACCCGGGAGCCCGCCGCGTCACAGGTCGACGCGCACCCCCAGCGAGGCGTTCAGGTTGAAGGCGTCGCCCCCGTAGTACCGTCCCATCTCGTACACCCCGGCGGCGCCCGCCGTCAGCTCCCATCCGCGGCGGAAGCGCACCGCCTCCACCGAAAGCGCCTGCTGCACGTCGTCCGGGTGGCGGGCGCCGGCGCGGGAAGGCCCCATCTGCTGCCGGCTCCAGGCCGCGGACCAGCGTCCTCCCGGCCCGTACGCGTCCAGCGCCAGGGTGGCGGCCGCGCCCCCGTACGCCGCCGGCGAGCCCAGGACTTGGCCGAGCTGCGTGTGGCCCTGCCGCCGGAAGGAGTGGACGTAGAAGGGCCCTTCCGGGCGAAAGGCGGGGGACTTGGGCCGGGTGTCCAGCACCTCCGCGCGCAGGCTCACCAGCCGCCCGTCCGCCCGCGCCCACACCTTGCGGCCCCCCAGCGTGAAGCCGCCCGAGTGGTCGGGCTCCAGCAGGTAGTCGCGCAGGTCGTAGCTATGGTCCTCGCGGGCGTACTCGCCCCACACCTCCACGCCGCTGCGGGGAAAGGCCCAGCGCGCGAAGGCGGAGGCGAGCTGGTTGGCGCTGTCGTTGCCGTCGGCGTCGCGCCCGGAGCGGCCCAGCCGGCCCTTCAGCACCGCCTGCAGCGGGTCGCCGAACGGGGCGTCGGACAGGCGGTCGGGCCAGGGGGAGTGGAAGAAGCGCGTCACCCCCAGCTCCAAGCCCTCCAGCCCCCGGGGCACGAACACCGCCACCAGCCCCGACATGAAGCGCAGCGCCGAGTCCGCCGGGGCGGGCGACCAGTCGGACTGTCCCAGCCGCCCGTACACCAGCCGCGCGTGCACCCGCCCGATCCCGATCCCCAGCGGGCGCGAGGTTCCCAGGAAGGCGTGGGGGAAGCCCGCCGCGTTCGTCCCCAGGATCAGGGGGTAGCGGTCCCCCGGACCCCACACCTGGTTGGCGGTGGACGCGCCCACGGCCACCGGCCCCAGGTCCAGCCGCAGCGTGCTCTGCCCCGGGTCCACCCGGGCGTAGCGGCCCGCGCCGAAGCGCTGCGGGGCGTCGATCCCGTTCGGGACCCTGCCGTCCGCAAAGCGCCCGCGCTCCGTCGCCGAGCCGTTGACCATGAGCGGGAACGCCGAGTTCTGCGCCACGAAGGCCACCGGCGCCACCGTCAATGACAGGGGCCCCATCCGCGCGGCGAAGCCGGCGCGCACCGACGCGGTGGCACCGCGGCCGGCCCACACGGCGCCGTCGTTGTCGCCGTACGCGAACCCGCTGTTCTCCACCGCGCGGAGGTCCGGCCGCACCCAGTGGAAGGCGCGCCGCGCCGAGTCGGCCCGCAGCTCGTAGCGCGCCGCCCACGGGTGGTCCGTGCCGGCGGGCAGGCGCGCCGCCACCTCTCCCGGCGAGAAGGCGCGGATGGACCACGGCTGCAGCGGCGCGCGTCCAGCCACCTGGAGAATGCGCAGGTACTCCTCGACCTCCGAGCCGGCGAACACCTCGCCGCGGACGTCCACGCCCTGGGCGGCGGCGCGCGGCGGCGCGGACGCGAGCCCGGCGGCGCACGCGGCGAGGGCGAGCGCGCGAGGCAGCCGCGTGGGTCGTGACGGGGAGCGGGAGGTCATTCCGGGTCCGTTGGGGGGAAGGGCGTGCGCCGGGGCGCGGTGCGTCATGCCATGCAGAGGGCGAGTTGCTCTTCCCACGGCGGGAGCGCCACGCCGAAGTGGGCGCGGAGCCGCCGGCCGGACAGCACGGAGTACCCCGGACGCCGGGCCGGCGTTGGGTACTCCGCGGTCGCGATGGGCACCACTTGCGCGGCCCGGGCCGCGGGGTCGGGCGACAGCGCCAGGAGCCGCCGGGCGAAGCCGCACCAGGTGGTCTCGCCCGCCGCGCTCAGGTGATACACGCCCCCGCGCCCTTCGGGCAGCGCGAAGCCGCCGGGGACGGCGCAGCGGGCCAGCACCGCCGCCGTCCCTTCCGCCGCCATCCGGCTCCAGGTGGGCGCCCCGCGCTGGTCGTCCACCACCCGCACCTCGCCGCGCTCGGCCGCCAGGCGCAGCACGGTGAGCAGGAAGTTGCGGCCCCGCATCCCGTACACCCACGAGGTGCGGAGCACCAGGTGCGCGCCCCCCGCCTCGGCCACCGCCCGCTCGCCGTCGCGCTTCGTCCGCCCGTACACCCCCAGCGGCGCCGTCTCGTCGCCCTCGGCGTACGGCTCGCCCCGGGCGCCGTCGAACACGAAGTCCGTGGAGAAGTGGACGATCGGCGCGTCCAGCCGCGCGGCCTCGGCGGCGAGCACGCCCGGCGCCTCGACGTTGACCCGGCGCGCCGTCTCCGCGTCGGACTCGGCCGCGTCCACCGCCGTGTAGGCGCCCGCGTTCACCACCAGGCGCGGCGCCAGGGCGCGGACGGCGGCGGCGAGCGTGCCCGGGCGGGCCAGGTCCAGCTCCGCG
>JAQBQD010000189.1 GCA_028287185.1 Gemmatimonadota bacterium
GCGTCGCCCCGCGCACCCCGCACCCTGGCGGAGGCCCGGGACGCCAAGGCCCCCGCCCGCGACGCCGGCCCGCCGCCGGTGGCGTTCGGGCCCCAGGGGCGCGAGGTGCTGCTGGTGTTCGACCACGTGCAGGAGCGCGGCGTTGCCTCGCTGGTCATCCGCAACGTGCCCGAGGCCAGCGTCCGCGCCACCGGCGCCACGCGGGGCGAGAAGCTGGTGGTCACGGGCAGCGGCCTGGCGGTGCGCAACGAGCGCACCTCGCGGGCGGACTACAGCATCGTGATCCCCACACGTTACCGCGTGGTCCGCGTGCGCATCGCCAAGCAGCCCGACCGGGTGATCGGCGGGGGCCCCTCCAAGCGGGAGTGGCTGTGGAGCATTCCGCTGAACGCGTCCGCGCTGCGATAGCGCACCCATCTTCCCCGACAGGCGCCCGCCCATGCCGCGCTTCCGGAAGGCCGTCCCGGCCACCCTGCTCGCCGCCCTTCTTGCGGCCACACCGCTGGCGGCCCAGGGCGGCGGCGCCGTGGACAGCGCGCGCGCCGCGGCCGTGGCGGGCTCCACGCCGGGGCAGCCGGTGGCGGTGCCCGGGGTGGAGGCCGTGGGGCGGCAGGGCAGCCGCGCCATCGGCGACTTCTACCGGCGCGCGTCGCGCGGCGGCGGGCGCTTCGTGACGCGGGCGGAGATCGAGCGCCGCCATCCGCGGGCCATGACCGACCTGTTTCGCGGTATCCCGTCGGCCGAGGTGGTGGGCACGGGCGTCCGGTTCCGCTCGGCGGAGGGGCACGTGCCCACGGGCCAGGCCGCCGTGCCCCGCTCGCTGGATCCCTCCGCCGGCAACGGCATGGCCACCACCGGACGCGGTCGGAGCGGCGACCAGGGCCAGGCCGCGGGGATGGCCTTGCGCCCCGCCGGCGGCCCGGAAAGCGGCGAAGCGGCCGACTGCGTGCCCGCGCTGTACGTGGACGGGGTGCGCTGGGGCTCGGCCGCGGACCTGGGCTCCATCCGCCCCGACGACGTCGAAGGGGTGGAGGTCTACACGAGACCCTCGACGGCGCCCGCCCAGTACCGCAGATTGAACCAGGACTGCGCGGTGGTCCTGGTCTGGATGCGCGAGCGGCTTCCCTGACCCCCGCCCCGGGCGAATTCGCACGGAAGATGCGTGTCGCCCTCTGCCCCGGAGCGGGCGGCCGTGCCCGGCCCGCCTCCGTGCGCCGGGGCCTGCTGCGTGCCGGAGCGAGCATGCGCGCACCCTCCCGATCTCCCGCCATCCGCCGCGCCCTCTGCGCCCTGGCCGCGCTCGCCCTGCCGGCGGCCGTCCCGCTCCGCGCGCAGGAGCCGCGTCCCGCGCTGGCGGTGACGGTCGTCGACGCCGACACCCGCGAGCCCCTGCCCCGCGCCCGCGCCGCGCTGCTGGACGGGCCCGCGGGGATCACGGACGATTCCGGCGTGCTGCGCATCCCGGGGCTGGCGGAGGGCACCTGGGTGCTGGAGGTGAGCCACCTGGGCCACGCCACCCGGCGCGTGCTGGCGCGCGTGCCCGCCGGGGGCGCCGCCACGCTGCAGGTGGCGCTGGCGCCGGCGCCCATCGCCATCGCGGGCATCGCCACCCGCGCGGGGCCCGCCACCCGCAACCGGCACCTGCTGGGCTTCTACGCGCGCGCCTCCAGCGGCGGCGGCCAGTACTTCACCCGGGCCGAGATCGAGCGCGTGAACCCCGCCCACGTGTCGGACCTGTTCCGCATGGTGCCGGGGATGATGCTGGTGAGCACCTCGCTGGGCGACCGCCCGCAGATGGAGGGGGGCCAGGTGGGCGCCGCCAAGCAGGACGCGGGCGTCTCGGCGCTGGCCGGAGGGGGGCCGCAGCGGGGCGCGGGCGCCTGCCCCATCCTCTACTTCCTGGACGGGACGCCGGTGGATGCCCTGCAGGGCGTGATCGCCGCCGAGGTGGACGTGCGCGAGGTGGAGGGCATCGAGATCTACCGCCGCATGGCCGTGGCGCCGCCCCAGTTCCGGCGGCCCGGCGACTACTGCGGCGTGATCGTCATCTGGAAGCGCGACCGGATCGTGGGCCGCGGCGTGCGCGACGACGTCCCGGCCGCCAAACGCCCGCCGCCTCCCGCGCAGCAGGGCCACTGAAGCTCCGCTCCCCCGTCCCTCCACCCCCGGAGGACCCCATGCCCAGCCCTGTCCGCCGCATCGCCGCCCCCGCGCTCGCCCTCCTGGCGCTGCTCGCCGCCGCGCACGCGCACGCCCAGCGCGGCAGCGCAGTGCTGGCCGCCACCGTCACCGCCAAGGCCACGGGCGAACCCCTGCGCGCCGCCGCGGTGGTGGTGCAGGGCACCCGCCAGCACGGCCGCACGGGCGACGCAGGCACGCTCAGCCTGGCACGCATGCCCGCGGGCACGTACAGCGTGGAGGTGAGCCTGCTTGGGTACACCACGCGCACGGTGGAGGCGGTGCTGGAAGCCGAACGCACCACCGGCCTGGCCGTCGCGCTCGAGGTGCAGCCCGTGGAGTTGGAGGGCGTGGAGGCCGACGTGCGCACCTGGGGCCGGCGCTACCTGGAGGCGCACGGCTTCTACGACCGGCGGCACAGCCTTCCCGGGAACTTCTTCACCCGCGAGCAGATCGAGCACGACCGTCCCCGCTCGCTCAGCTTCATGCTGCGCCGCTTCTCGCGCCTGCAGGTGCGCGACGACACCTGGAGCTCCACCGCCCGCCCGCGCCGCACGACCAACACCGGCGGCGGGCTGGGGCGCTGCGCGCCCGCCTACTTCGTGAACGGCGTGCTGGTGACGGCGCTGGACATCGAATCCATCCCCATCGGCATCGTGGAAGGGGTGGAGGTCTACAGCGGCGCCTCGGAGATCCCCCCCGGCTTCAACCGCGACAACCGCGGCGGCTGCGGCGCCATCGTCATCTGGACCCGCATTCGCTGATCCGTCGCGCTTCGACCGCACGAAAGCGAGGGGCCCCGTCCGCGGTGGACGGGGCCCCTGGTTCTTCATCGAACAACCATTTCCGGCAGACATCCTCGGGGTGGTTCAACGCTTCCGAAGCGGCCCGGTCGATGTTGCCGAATCCCCCCGTCACCGGTGCCATCTCCGAGACGAAGGATTCGCCGAGACCGTCGGATCGATCACCGGCGACAGGCAAGGT
This sequence comes from Gemmatimonadota bacterium, assembly GCA_028287185.1. Classification (GTDB taxonomy): domain Bacteria; phylum Gemmatimonadota; class Gemmatimonadetes; order Longimicrobiales; family Longimicrobiaceae; genus JAQBQD01. Next base: position 3,163 of record JAQBQD010000189.1, read on the forward strand.
CGCGACGATCCATCCGATGACGCTCCCGTGGACGCTGCCTTCCTCCAAGCTCCGCCGCCGGCGCCGGCCGCCTACTTCGCCGCAACCAGCTCCGCCGTCATCGTGGGATGGAAGGCGCAGTGGTACGGGCCCGCGGAGGCGGTGGTGACGGGCATCCGCCACTCGGCGCCGGCCGCGATCGCGCCCGAGCTCCAGCCTCCGCCGTCGCGCGTGGCGGTGTGGGGCAGCGCGTCGCCGTTGGTCCACACCACGGTGTCGCCCGGCTGCGCGCTCACCCGCGCGGGATCGAAGCGGAAGCCGTGGATGGTGACGCGGTACATGCGCGGCACGTGCACCGGGCGGCACCCCGCCGCCGCGACCAGCACCGCGCCGAGGAGCGCGAGGCCGGCCCGGGCGAGCGGCCGGCCCCCCACCTTCACTTGCTCTCCAGGGCGGACTGGATGCCGCGCGCCATCTCCAGGTGGTGGGCGATGGCGGGACGCGTGTCCTGCAGCAGCTTCTTCAGGTCCGCGTTCTGCGCGCCGGGAATGAGCGTCTGGTCGATGGCATCCAGCACCTGCTGGTGGTAGGCCACCTCGTGCTCCACGTACGCCTTGTCGAACGCGGCCCCGCTCAGGCCGTTGAGGGCAGCCACGTTGCTGGCGCCGCCGTCCGTGAGCGACTTGCTGGTGGGGTTGTCCTCCGGCGTCACGTGCAGGCGGGTGACGAGCGCCGTGGCCGCCTGGTTCACGCCCGAGTGGTCGCGGATCATGGTCTCGGCGAACTGCTTCACCTGCGGGCTGGCCGCCTTGTCCTTCGCCACCTTGCCCGCGTCGATGTCCACGTTGTTGGCCGCGACCACGATGGCCGCGATCTGCGGGTCCGTGACGCCCGGAGCGGAGGCGGTGGACGCCGCGGCGGTGTCGGCGGGCATGGCGGCGGGCGCCTCGGCCGGGGCGGCGGTGCTGTCGGCCGGGGCACCGCCGGCGCTCGCGTCGTCCTTCTTGCACGCGGCGGCGGCCAGCACGGAGAGCAGGAGCGCGCCGGCCAGCGGGGCGCTGCGGAGGGTGCGGAGCTTGGGCATGTTCGGTTCTCCTCGCGATGCGTGTGGATGATCGGCTGGCCGCGCCTCGGCGGAAGAGGCGTGGCTGCCGGCAGTGTACGGCGGCCCGTCGCCGGCCGGATTCAGGGCCGTGCAGGCAAGGTACGCAGCCGTGATCGTTTGTCAAGAATTTATTTGACTTACTGGACATAGACTCTCCTCCTCGCTATCCTCCCCCGTTCGACGAGGGACACTACGGGAGGCGAGATGGCGGATGCGAGGTGGACGGAGCGGCTGTTCGGCAGCACCCGGGGGCGCGTCATCGCGCTCCTGAGGCGCTCGCGCAGCACGGTGAACGAGCTGGCGGCCGAGCTGGCGCTCACGGACAACGCCGTGCGCGCGCACCTGCTGGCGCTGGAGCGCGACGGGCTGGTGGAGCAGCGGGGCGTGCAGCGCGGCGTGGGCAAGCCCGCGCACGTCTACGCCCTGAGCGCCGACGGCGAGGGCCTGTTCCCCAAGGCGTACGGGCTGGTCCTGCGCGCGATGCTCGTCACGCTCGGCGAGCGGCTTCCCGCCGCGTCGGTGGATGAGATCGTGGCGGAGACGGGCCGTCGCCTCGCCGAAGGTTTACCGCGGGCGTCGGGGTCGATGGAGGACCGTGCGGCCGTCGCGGTCGCCGTGCTGGCCGAGCTGGGCGGCGTGGCCCGCGCGGAGCCCGATGCGGGCGGCGGCATGCGCGTGCTGGGCGACGGCTGCCCGCTGGCGCAGGCCGTGGGCGGCGACGGCGAGGTGTGCCGGCTCGCCGCGGCGCTGCTGCAGGAAGTGACGGGCGTCCCCGTGCGCGAGGGCTGTGATCGCAGCGGCCCGCCGTGCTGCCGCTTCCTGCTCGCCGCGGGCTGAGCCGGCGCGTTCCGCGGGGAAGGCTTCGAAGCCGCGTCACCGCGGAGAGCGAGGGACGCGGACGGCGGGCGCGCCAGCGTTGCCCGCCGGGCGCGCATCCGGTAGCTTGTGCGCGGTTTGCGGGCGCAGGAAGAACGAATCGCGGACATTCCGATCCCAGAGGTGCAGCTTGGCGGACACGACCTTCGACATCATCGTCATCGGCGCCGGCCCGGGCGGCTACGTCGCCGCCATCAAGGCCGGGCAGCTCGGCTACAAGACCGCGTGCGTGGAGGAGGGCAACCTGGGGGGCGTCTGCCTGAACATCGGCTGCATCCCCACCAAGGCCCTGCTGGAGAGCGCCGCGCTCATCTCGCACCTCGCGCACGCCAAGGAGTTCGGCGTGAACGTGGGCGAGGTCACCACCGACATGGCCCAGGCCGTCAAGCGCTCGCGCCAGGTGGCGGACCGCCTGGTGAAGGGCGTGGGCTTCCTGTTCAAGAAGAACAAGATCACCCACGTGCAGGGCCGCGGACGGCTGGCCGGCGCGGGCAAGGTGGAGGTCACGGCCCAGGACGGCGGCAAGCAGACGCTCACGGCCAAGCACGTGATCCTGGCCACCGGCAGCAAGCCGCGCGACCTGCCGTTCCTGAAGATCGACCACGACCGCGTGTGGGACAGCACGGACGCGATGATGAACACCACCGTGCCCAAGACGCTGGCGGTGGTGGGCGCCGGCGCCATCGGGTGCGAGTTCGCGGACGTGTACGCCGCGTTCGGCACGCAGGTCACCCTCGTGGAGATGGCCGACCGCATCCTGCCGCTGGAGGACCGCGACTGCTCGGCCGTGGTGGAGAAGAGCTACCGCAAGCGCGGCATGACGGTGCACACGGGGGCCAAGCTGGAGAAGGCCGAGGTGGGCAAGGACGGCGTGACGCTCACGGTGAAGACGGCCAAGGGCGAGATGGTGGCCGTGCAGGCCGAGCGCGTGCTCTCCGCCATCGGCCGCGTGCCGCTGGTGGACGACCTGGGCCTGGAGACGGCGGGCGTGAAGCTCACCGACCGCGGCTTCGTGGGCATCGACCGGCAGATGCGCACCAGCGTGCCAGGCGTGTACGCCATCGGCGACGTGGCGGGCCCTCCGCTGCTGGCGCACAAGGGATCGCACGAGGGCGTGGCCTGCATCGAGGCCATCCACGGCGACCCGCACGCCGGCATCGACTACGCCAACATCCCCAACTGCACCTACTGCCACCCCGAGGTCGCCTCCGTGGGCCTCACCGAGGAGCAGGCGCGCGAGAAGGGGCTGGACATCCAGGTGGGCACCTTCCCCTGGACGGCCAACGGCCGCGCGCTCACCGCGGGCGAGACCGAGGGCTTCGTGAAGGTGATCCGCGACAAGAAGTACAGCGAGGTGGTGGGCGCCCACATCGTGGGCCCGCATGCCACGGAGCTGATCGCCGAGTTCGTGGTGGGCCGCCACCTGGAGACCACGGTGGAGGAGATGGACCGCGCCATCCACCCCCACCCCACGCTCTCCGAGGCCATCGGCGAGGCCGCCCTGGCCGCACTGGGGCACGCGCTGCACATCTAGGCGCGGCGACCGCAGGTGGTTGAATGGTGGATGCGGAACGGCCCCGGATTTCCGGGGCCGTTCTGCGTTCTCGGACGACGGGTTCCCGCATCCTTCGACGCTGAGCTCGCCACCGGCTCACCGCCGCCGCGACATCAGCCCCAGCGCGAGGCCCAGGATCGTCGCGCTGCCGACGGCGAAGATGGCCTTGGAGCGGCGGTCCAGCGGCGGCACGCAGACGACGCCGTACTCGTCGGCCACTGCCGGGTGGCCCACGTAGCGGCCGTGGGCGGGGCGGGCCAGGGTGTTGAACTCCGTGGCCAGGCGGCGCAGCGCGGCGCGCATCTCGGCACCGTGCATGGGGATGCCGTGGCCGGTCGCGGCCAGCTCGGGCTCCAGCTCGGCCAGGCGGCGCACCGAGGCGCGGGCGTCCTCCCAGTCCGGCGTGTAGTACATCGGCGGGCCGTGCATCTCCGGCTTCTGCGTGAGCGCGGCGAACAGCGACTCCTGCCGCGTGGTCACGAACGCATCGCCCGCCACCAGCGTGCGGTCCTCGTCGCGGAATAACGAGACGTGGCCGGCCGTGTGGCCCGGCGTGTGGATCCAGCGCCACCCCGGCATCCCCGGCACGCTGCCGTCGTACGACAGCACGTGGACGCGGCTGCCCAGGTCGATGGGCCCGCGCGGATAGGCGAACGACAGCGCGGCCATCGCGCCGCCGCCCACGGTGGGGTCCGGCGGCGGATAGGCCGAGCGCCCGGTCAGGTACGGCAGCTCGATCTCGTGCGCGTAGACGGGCGCGTCCCACCGCTCCGCCAGCTCCCGCACGCATCCCACGTGGTCGAAATGGCCGTGCGTCAGCACGATGGCGCCGGGCCGCGAGCCTGGCCCGAAGCGCCGCTCCGCCGCCTCGGCGATGGAGTGCGTGTAGCCGTACATCCCCGCGTCGATCAGCACCCACTCGCGGTCGCCCGCGCGGGGCCGGCCGTAGAAGAAGACGTTGACGATGCCCGTGCGGAGGTACGCAAGGTCGTCCGTCAGCGCACGCGGCCACTCCTCGCCCACCGTCTCCACCTGGCTGTGCCGCAGCTCCAGCGTCTCGTTCATCCCGCACTCTCCCGCGTGGACGTAAGTGCCGTGGCGCCAGACGTTTCCCCGAGCGCCGCATCCGCCGTCCGGGGCGCGATGCAAGGGGTGCACCCGGACCGCCGCACCCGTCGGCGCGCGAGCCCGCGGCCGGCTTCCTGCGGTCCGCCGTCTCGGGTCCGGGAGGCCAGCGCCGACGGCGGAGGACCAGCATGGGCGATCGAGACGACGAGAAGCGGAAGCGCCAGGTGAACCCGGCCGCGCGGCACGATCCGCCGTCATCGCAGCAAGCGGCCGACGACGGGGCGAGCGAGGGATCGACCAGCGAAGTCCGGCCCACGCAGGGCGCCGCGCTGGACCCGCGCCGCCCGGGCGGGATCGCGGAGTGACCGGCGTCGACTGCGTTGCTCGACCGCGCCCGCCGTACTTCGCGTGCGGCGCCTTGCCGCGAGCAGGAATCGACAGCCGCCGATCGCATTCGATCGAGGGAAGACGGTAGCAGATGGGAACCGGGCCCGGAATCTGAGGTACCCGAAGAGGTGAGCACTCTACTTCCGATGCACTCCGGACGCACGCGCATGATGCACTGGCTGCGGCGGCACGCGACCGCCGCGGGTTTCGCGCTGACCTTCGCCCTGGCCTGGGGCGCCCTGCTGCCCGCGCTGCTGCGCTCCGGCGGGGTGGATGCGCATGCGCACGCCTCGCCCCTGGCACTGGCGCTGGCGAGCGTGGCGCCGGGCCTGGCCGCGCTGGTGCTCACCGCGCTGCTGGAAGGCCGCGCGGGGCTGCGGGCGCTGTGGGGGCGCGTGGCGGACTGGCGCGCCGGGTGGAAGTGGTACGCGATCGCATACAAGGGCCCCACGGTGGCCGCGGGCGCGGCGCTGGTCGTCTTCCACCTGATGGGCGGCCGGTTTCCGCCGCTGTCGGAGTGGGACGCGCCGTTACTCTCCACCCTGTTCCTGGTCCCGCTCGCCGGATTGGGCCAGGAGACGGGGTGGCGCGCCTTCCTGCTGCCGCGGCTGCAGGGGCGGTTCGGAGGGCTGGGGGCCAGCGTGGTGCTGGGCGTGGGCTGGGGCGTGTGGCGCCTGCCCTTCCACCTGCTGCCGGACGAGTCCGCAGGCGCCGTGGCCGCCTGGATGCTGGCGGGCGCCATTCCGCTCACGGTGCTCTTCACCTGGGTCTGGAACCGCTCCGGCGCCCGCCTGCTGCCCGTCATCCTGCTCAACGCATCCACCGAGGCCATCCTCCGCTACGGCTTCGGCGCGCTGCCCGACGGCGACCTGCGGCTGCTGATGCTGTGGGATGCCGTGCTGCTCGTGCTGGCCGCGCTCGTCCTGTGGCGCGAGGGCCCGTCCCTCGGCCGCCGGCCCGCCATCCCGGCCACCGCCATCGCCGTGCTCTCCGCCGATCCGCTCACCGAAACCGCCACGGAAGTCCGACCGGACCGCACCGCAGTCGCCGTCGCCGAGTAGGGCGGCGCGGGGCGTCCCTCTGCGCGCGAGCAGGAAGCCCCGCCGCCTTCCGCGCATCTTCGAACGAACGTCGCGGGGCGGGTCGTCGATCGGCTCCTGCGATTGTACGCGGCCGGGCAGCCGGATACATTCCAGGATCACGGGGCGGCGCGTCCGTTTCCCCATTCGCTCCCGTGATCCACACCGCGCCGATCGACCTTGGGCATCTCCCGAAGCGCACTCGCGGTCCTCGCATCCGCCGCTCTCGCCGCGTGGCAGCCGACGATCGCCGGCGGGCCGGCTTCCGCGCCGAGCGCGGCCCGCTCGCCCGTACCGCGCTACGCGTGGGTGCAGATGGCGACGGATGGGATGTGGTCCGTGCGGCAGGTGCTGGACGGCGCGGCGGATTGCCCGCGCGGCATGGTTCCGCGCGCGCTGCCGGACGCCGCGTTCCCGCTCACCGTGTGCGAGGCGCGGCTGCCCATGAGCCAGGCGTCCGCCGATCTCGGAGGCCGGCGATACGTGCGGCCGTCCGCCAGCCCCGGCCGCGTGGCGGTGATGGGCGACACCGGCTGCCGGGTGAAGCGCGACGAGGTGCAGCACTGCGACGACCCGCGCGCGTGGCCATTCGCGCAGGTGGTGCGCAGCGTGGCGGCGGCGCGCCCCGGCCTGGTGCTGCACCTGGGCGACTTCTGGTATCGCGAGACGTGCCTTGCCGGCCCCGCCGCCTGCGCCGGCACCGGACCGCTCGGCGACACGTGGGCCTCGTGGGAGGCGGACTTCTTCCGTCCCGCGGCGCCGCTGCTGGCCGTGGCGCCGTGGATCTTTTTGCGCGGCAACCACGAGATCTGCGGACGCGGCGGCGAGGGCTGGTTCCGCCTGCTGGACCCAGGTCCACGCGCGCCGGCGGACACGGCCTGCGCGCGATTCACCCCGCCGTACACCGTGCGCCTGGCGGACTGGGACCTGCTGCTGATGGACACCGGATGTGCGGCCAACGGCACCCACTGCACGCCACAGCCGGACGAGACGGTCGCGGAGTACGCGCGCGAGCTGGCCTCCGTGCGCGCGCTCGCGACCCCTGGCCGTCCGGCCTGGCTGGCGACGCACGTGCCGTTCTGGGCCGTGCTCCGGCCGCTGGGACCGGACTCGGTCGGGACGCGCTCGTTGCAGAACGCCCTGGCCCTCGAAGGCGGCGGACGGCTTCCCGCGTCGGTGGACCTGCTGGCGGCCGGCCACGCGCACCTGTTCGAGGCCCTGGACTTCGGCGGAACGCGGCCGCCGCAGCTGGTGGTCGGCAACTCGGGCACGGCGCTCGATCCCGCGATCGCAGCGCGCCCCCGTGGCGCCCTGCTCGCAGGCGCGCCGCTGGAGCGCTTCACCGGCTTCTCGGGCTTCGGATACGGGCTGGTGACGTTCTCGCGCGGCGGATGGCGCATCGACGTGCGCGACCCCACCGGCCGCGCGCTGGCCCTGTGCCGGTCCGCCGCCCGCCGCCTGGAGTGCACGTCCCTATGAAGCGTCCTCCGATGACGAACCCGCCGCCGTCGGTAGATCCGTCCCCGACGCATGGAACGGAGAGCGATCCCCGGACGCGCGCGGAGCGATCAATCCCCTTGAACGCGGGCAGCGGAGATGCGGCGCCGGGCGTGACGATCCGCGCGGCGACGGTGGACGACGCGGCGCCGCTGGCCGCGCTGGCCGAGCGCATCTTCATCGACACCTACGCGCCCGACACGCGCGCCGAGGACGTGGCCGCGTTTGTGGCGCAGGCGTTCGGCCCGGAGAAGCAGGCCGCGGAGCTGGCGGACGCGCGCAGCACCTATCTCGTCGCCGAGGTGGACGGACGGCTCGCCGCCTACGCCTTCCTGCGCCGGACGGTCGATCCGCCGTTCGAGGTGGGGCCCGCGCCGCTGGAGGTGGCGCGCTTCTACGTGGCACATGCCTGGCACGGCCGGGGCATCGCGGCGGCGCTGATGGACGGCGTGCTGCGCGAAGCCGCCCTCCGCGGCGCGCGCACGGTCTGGCTGTTCGTGTGGGAGCGCAACCCGCGCGCGCTCGCCTTCTACCGCAAGCAGGGCTTCACGGTCGTGGGCCGCGTGCAGTTCCTGATGGGCACGGACCTGCAGGACGACCACGTGATGTCCCGCCCCCTTCCCTGACGCCGCCGACCTCCATGCGCGCCCGCCCCCGTCCGCCGCTCGCGATCGCCCTCGCCGCACTGGCGCTGGGGTGCGCGCTCGCGCGTCCGGCGGCGGCGCAGACGGCCGCGGGCGAGCCGGAGACGCCCGCCATCCGCCCCGGCCAGACCGTGCGCGGCACGCTGACGGACGAGGACGTGGACCTGTTCGACGACGCCCCCGCCGCCCGCTGGCGCATCGCCGGCCGCGGCGGCGAGCGCCTGCGCATCCACGTCACCTCGCCCGACTTCGAGCCCTTCGTCTCGCTCGACCTGCCGCAGGCCGCGGGCGGCGCCGTGCTCGCCTACCGCTCCGGCCCCGCCGGCCCCACGGGCGCCACGCTGGAAACCACCCTCCCCGCCGACGGCGACTACACCATCGAAGCCACCGTGCTGGACCCGTCGGGGCGCGGCATCTTCGTGCTGTCGGTGGAGGTGGTGAGGACGTGAGATAGGTGTTGCGCGCCACCCGTTTCGGCCCCATCGTGCAGCGCGTCGCCGGTTGATACTGCCGCTTTCGGATCGCCTGCGTCCCCCGTTCATGCCCGCCCGTACGGAGCTCCCCATCCTCCTGCGCTACGACGAAGCCATCGCCGATCTCCCGGCGCTCCTCCAGGCGCGGCAGGACGCCCGATCCCTGACGTCACGGCTGTCGGACCCGGTCTCCGGGATGGTACCGGCGGAAGACGCGAGCGTCGTCATGTTCGGTTCGCTGACCCGGGACGAGTTCACGTCGGGCAGCGACACCGATTGGAAGCTGCTGGTGGACGCACAGGCGGCATCCACCCACTTGACCATCGCGCAGAAGGTCCAGCGGAGGCTCGAAGAGCTGGGCTGCCGGCCATCCGCGGCGGCCACGTTCCAGCAGGCGCGCGCGATCGGAAAGGAGTCCGAGCAACTGCTCGGACGGGTGTTCTTCGAGCCGAACGGCTCTCAAATTCCAGAGCTGACCCGCACGTACGGGGTATTCTGATGAGACCGGTCGGATTCTCTACGGGGACACTTGCGCTGGGAGACTTCAGGAAGGCCCTTCAACTGCTCGAGGGAAGCACGGCAGATGCGGTCGAACTGTCCGCACTCCGAACGCAGGAGCTTCCGGCCTTGGTCGCGGCTGCCTCCGGGTTGCCTCTCACGCGGTACACCCACATATCCGTACATGCGCCCAGCCAGTTCTCGTCCGACGACGAGGGCGGCATCGTCGAGCAGCTATCCATTTTCCAAGCGCGCGGATGGCCCATCGTCCTGCACCCCGACACCATCCACGACTTCGGCCTGTGGCGCAGGTTCGGCGCGTCGCTGCTGATCGAGAACATGGACAAGCGCAAGCCCATCGGGCGGAATGTCGAGGAGCTGGGGAGGATTTTCTCCGAGTTGCCGGACGCGGGCCTCTGTTTCGACATCGCTCATGCCACGCAGTATGACCCGACGATGCTCGAGGCATATTCGATCTTGGCAGCATACGCCGATCACTTGCGGCAGGTGCACATCAGCGAGGTGAGCACCAAGAGCCGCCACACCCGCTTGTCCTACGGCGCGATCCTGGACTTCCAGAAGGTCGCGCACCGAATTCCGGAAGGCGTGCCGATCATCATCGAGAGCCCCGTCGCCGCGCACGAGATCGCGGACGAGATCCGGCGCGCGGGTGAAGCGCTCACCCCGCGCGCGGCCGTCGCGGTGTAGGTGGGGCGGCTCGATTTCCGGACGTGCTTCGCGTACGACACCCCCGGAGGTGGCGGATGGAGGCCCGTTCGCCGCTCGCCCCCACTCTCCACGTCCGAAACCCGATCCACTCCGATGGACTCCGACGCGCTCCGTGAAAGCCTGCTCGATACCTGGCGCATCCACGACCGCATCAACCGCTACCTGCTGGACGCGGTGGAGGGCGACGCGCTCGGCGCCGTCTCCGCATCGAAGGGACGCACGGTGGGCGAGCAGCTCGCGCACGTGCACAACGTGCGGCTGATGTGGCTGAAGGCGGCCGCGCCCGAACTGCTGCAGGGGCTGGCGAAGGTGGAGAAGGACGCCGCCGCCGACCGCGACGGCCTGTGCGCGGCGCTGGAGGCGTCGGGTACGGCGGTGGAGGCGCTGCTTCGGCGGGCGCTGGAGGGCGACGGCCGGATCAAGGGGTTCAAGCCGCACGCGTCCGCCTTCCTGGGCTACCTGGTCTCGCACGAGTCCCACCACCGCGGGCAGATCGCGCTCACGCTCAAGCAGGCCGGGCACCCTCTGGACAGGAAGACCGGCTACGGCATCTGGGAGTGGGGCGTGCGCTGACGCATCCTCCACCGTTGGCAGCCTTGCCACGCCCGCCCGCGGACCCCACACTGAGATCCACCGCAGGCGCGGATCCGCGACCCGGCTGGCCACGACCCGAGGCTTCCATGCGCGCCACCGTTCCACCCGAGCACCGCCGGCCTGCGCCAGGGATCGCCGCTCCGCGGCCCCAGGCGCTGGCGCCGGCCGCGGAACGGGCGGGCGCGACGCCCGGGCCGCCCGCGCC
>JAQBQD010000195.1 GCA_028287185.1 Gemmatimonadota bacterium
GCGTCGCCCACGCCGCCCGCGGCCCGGGCCCAGTTGGCCAGCACCACGGCGCGCTCGGCGGGGTCGGCGAAGTGGGGGGCCGCGGCGCGCAGCACCGGCGCCGCCCGCGCGAACTCGCCCCGCGCCGTCCAGAAGCACGCCACGTCCGCCGCCAGGGCGGGCAGGCGCGGGTGGTCGGGCCCGTAGGCGGCCAGCGCCCCCGCGGCCGCCTCACGCGCCTCGTCGTCGCTTCCCGTCTCGGCCGCGGAGACGAAGAGGTCGTGCAGCGCCTGGGCCTCCACCGCGTGCAGCCGGTGGCGGCGGGCGGCGGTCAGCGCGCGCCGGTGCATGCGCCGGGCGCGGGGCAGGTTGCCGTGCTGCAGCGCCAGGTTGCCCAGGCCCAGGAAGGCCCGGGCGTACGCCGTCCAGTCCCCGGTGCGCCGCGCCAGCACCACGGCCAGGTGCAGCCACCCCTCCGCCCGCACGGGCTCGCCGTTGCGCCGTGCCAGGCGCCCCACCGCGCAGGCCAGCGCCGCATTCCCCGGCTGCGCCAGCGCGGCCGCCTGCATGAAGGCCAGCGCCGTGGCCGGGGCGTGCCTCGCCTCGGCCCAGCGCGACACCGCCTCGCAGGCACGGGCGATGGGCTCGGGGCGCGCACCCGCGGGACAGGCCAGCAGGTCGGCCACGGCGGCCACGGGACCGCGCAGAGCCTCGTCCAGCGGCACCGCGCCCAGGATGCGCACGCGGCGCTCGGCGGCGGCGTCCGAGAACAGGGCGCCGCGCTCGCCCGCCGGGGCGCGGGCCCACAGCAGGACGTTGCGCAGCGACTGCCAGAGCACCACCCCCACGTCCCCCGCGACCTCGTCCAGCAGGGTGATCCCCTCCACCGGCTCGGGGCCGCGGGTAATCGTCGGGAGGGCGTGGAAGGGGCGGCCGTGGGGGCGGGGCAAAGCGGAACGCGGCATGGCGGGCTCCGGGGATCGGAAGGGGTGGATCCGCCTCGGAGGCGGGAGCAGGGCAATCTAGCCGCCGCGGATCATTCGTGCCACCAGATGACGGAAGGCCGGCGAACCCCCGCGCCGCTCCCGAGCGGCCGCCGCGGAACAGATGGTGATGCGCGCGTGCGGCCGGGGACTTTCGGCGGATGGACACGGGTTCTTTCCACCGACCTCGTAAGCCACTGTCGTGCATCGTTTTGCATCGCAAGTCGACGGAATCTCGAACGGTGTGCACTCCGACACTTTTCCCGACATGGCTTGCCATCTCCCGCCACTTCCGATATCCTTGGAGGCCCCGGCGGAGGCGGCGATCTGTACACTTCGCAACGGTTTCCGCCGCTTCCCTCCGCAGTGCCCACGCCGCCGCGCCCCGCGCCGGCGAAAGGCTGGCGCCCCCGGACCGGGCGCCCGCTCCTTCCGGGCCGGCGAGACACCGCTTCGCGAAAGGCAGGCATCCCGATGAGCTTGCAGCAGATGGACGGCACCGCCCTGCTTCCCCAGGCCGACGGCGACCCGGGCGAGGATCCCGAGCCCGCGCACGAGGCCGCGCTGCCGCTGGCGGCGTGGACGCGCGCGGTCCGGCCGTCCATCATCACCGAGATGCTGGGCCTGATGTCGCGGCCGGGCGTGATCTCGTTCGCGCTGGGCCTGCCCTCGCCGGAGATGTTTCCCACGGAGGCCTACCTGGACGCGGCCGCCCGCGCGCTGGACGACCGCACCTCGCTGCAGTACCGCCCCCCGTTCGCCCCCCTCAAGCGGCAGATCGTGGAGGTGATGCGCCAGCGCGGCGTGGCGTGCCGCGAGGAGCAGGTGTTCCTGACGACGGCGGCGCAGCAGGGCCTGAGCCTGCTCGCGCGCCTGCTGCTGGACCCGGGCGGCACCGTGATCGCCGAGCGGCTGGTGTACAGCGGCTTCCAGCAGGTGCTGGAGCCCTTCCAGCCCCGCATCCTGACGGTGGGCACCGACCCGCGCACGGGCATCGACGTGGACGCGGTGGAGCGCCTGCTGCGCGCCGGCGAGCGGCCCGCGTTCATCTACGTGATCACGGACGGGCACAACCCCGTGGGCGTGAGCGTGAGCCCCGAGAAGCGCGTGCGCCTGGTGGACCTGGCGCGCCGCTACCGGGTGCCCATCGTGGAGGACGACGCCTACGGCCTGCTGCACTACGACCGCCCGGTGCTGCCGCTGCGCGCGCTGGAGGACCGCTGGGTGCTGTACGTGGGGTCGTTCAGCAAGGTGATGGCCCCCGGCTTCCGCATGGGCTGGACGGTGGTGCCCGAGGAGCTGGTGGGCACGCTGGGGTGCGCCAAGGACGCCAGCGACATCAACACCAGCACCTTCACGCAGCGCCTGGTGTCGGAGTACATCGGCTCGGGCCACTTCGCGCGCCACCTTCCGGCCGTGCGCGAGGCGTACCGCTGCCGGCGCGACGTGATGCTGGCGGCGCTGGCCCGCGAGTTCCCGTCGGGCGCACGCTGGACGGTGCCGACCAACGGGGCGCTCATCTGGCTGGAGCTGCCGGAGGCGGTGGACACCACGCGCCTGCTGCCTTTCGCGCTGGAGACGGAGAGCGTAGCGTACGTGCCGGGCCAGGCGTTCGACATCGCCGGCGGGACGGCGGGACGCAACTGCATGCGGCTCAACTTCTCGCACTCGTCGCCCGCGGACATCGACGAGGGGATCACGCGCCTGGCCCGCGCGGTGAGGGCCGGCTCGGCCTGAGCGCGGCCCCGGCGGCGCGCCTCCACGGCCGCCGCCGGCCCCCCGGCGCGCGTCTCCGCAGGTCCGCCCCGGCTCCCCACCCGGTTCGCAGCGGTCCCCATGACCGAGCCGTCGCACGGCACGCTCCGCGCCGCCCTCCGCTCCGCTCGTGCTCCCGATCTCCCCGTAGATCCGCCACTGGACGCCCGCGATCCTGCCGATTGCGTGCACCGCCTGTTCGAGCGGCAGGCGCAGCGCACGCCCGGGGCGACGGCCGTCGTGCACGTGGCGGGCACGCTGACGTACGCGGAGCTGGACGCGCGCGCGCGGGCGCTGGCGCGCCGGCTGCACGGGCTGGGCGCGGGGCCGGACGTGCCCGTGGGCGTGTTCCTGCCCCGCACGCCCGACCTGGTGGCCGCGCTGCTGGGCGTGCTGAAGGCCGGCGCCGCGTACGTGCCGCTGGACCCGGCGTACCCTGCAGGGCGCATCGCCTTCATCCTGCAGGACACGCGCGTCCCCTTGCTCGTCACCACGCGCGCGCTCGCCGAGCGGCTTCCGCCCAACGCGGCGAAAGCCGTCCTTCTCGACGATGCGGGCTTCGCCGGCGGGTGGATCGAGGGCGCGGTGTCGGGCGCTTCCGCGGAGTCGATGGGTTCAGCCGCCGCGGTTGATGCGGCGGATTCTGTGGATTTGACGGAATCGATGGATTCGGTCGAGTCGGTTGATTCGGCCGAGTCGGCTGAGTCGGCTGAGTCGGTAGAGTCGGTAGAGTCGGTAGAGTCGGCCGATTGCGCTGATTCGGTCGATTCGCCGCAGCGGGAACCCGTGGGGGGATTCCCGTGCCTTCCCGAATCGCTGGCGTGGGTGATCCACACGTCGGGGTCCACGGGGCGGCCGAAGGGGGTGGCGATCGAGCACCGCAACGCCGTGGCGCGGCTGCGGTGGCTGCGGGCGGAGATGGACGGGGGCGAGCGGGCAAGGGTGCTGGCGTCCACGTCGGTGTGCTTCGACGTGTCCATGGCGGAGGTGTTCGGAACGTTGTGCTGGGGGGGCACGCTGGTGCTGGTGGAGAACGCGCTGGCGCTGGCCGCGCTTCCGCCGGGGCACGAGGTGGCGACCGCCAGCATGGTGCCTTCCGCTGCGGCCGAGCTGCTGGCGCTGGGCGGCATCCCCCCGGCGGTCCGCACGCTGAACCTGGGCGGCGAGCCCGTGCCGGCAGAGCTGGCGCGGCGGCTGTACGCCATGGGCACCGTGGACCGCGTGCGCAACCTGTACGGGCCCACCGAGGACACCACCTACTCCACCTGCGACCTGCTGCCGGCTGACGTGCGGCGGGTGATGGTGGGCCGGCCGCTGGACGGGACGCGCGCCTACGTGCTGGACGCGGTGCTGCTGCCGGTGGCGGAGGGCGCGGAAGGCGAGCTGTACCTGGGCGGCGCGGGCGTCTCGCGCGGCTACGTGGGCCGGCCCGGCGCCACGGCGGAGCGCTGGCTGCCGGACCCCTTCGGACCGCCCGGCGCGCGAATGTACCGCACGGGCGACGTGGGCCGGCGGCTGGACGACGGCCGCCTGGAGTGCCTGGGGCGCACGGACCAGCAGGTGAAGGTGCGCGGCTTCCGCGTGGAGCCGGACGAGATCGAGGCGGTGCTCCGCGAGCAGCCCGGCGTGCACGCCGCCGTCGTGGTCCTGCGCGCAGACGGTACGGGCGAGGCGCGGCTCGCCGCGTACGTCGCGGGGCCGCCTTCCGGCGTCTCGGCCGATGCGCTTCGCGGTGCGGTCGCGGCACGGCTGCCCGCGCACATGGTGCCGGCCGCGTTCACGGTGCTGCCCTCGCTGCCGCGCACGCCCAACGGTAAGGTGGACCGGCTGTCGCTGCCGGAGCCCGTGTGGCACGCCGGCGCGTCCGTCGGCGGCGAAGGGCCGCGGACGCCGACGGAGGAGCGCGTCGCCGCGGTCTGGCGCGAGGTGCTGGGGACGGACGCGTTCGGCGTGCACGACGACCTGTTCGCGCTGGGGGGGCACTCGCTGCGGGCGACGCAGATCGTCGCCCGGGTGCGCGCGGAGACGGGCATCGACCTCGCCCTGCCGGCCATCTTCCGGAACCCGACGGTGGCGGGCCTGGCGGCGGAGGTGGACGCGCTGCTCGCCGCCTCTTCGTCCGACACGACGGCGGACGGCTCGCCGTCGGCGGACGCATCCGCCGCGGGGGCCTCCACGTCCCGGCGCGCGCGCATTCCACACGCGCCACGCGACCGGCCGATCCCGCTGTCGGCGGCGCAGGAGGCCATCCGCTTCTTTCACGAACTCTCGCGCGGTATGCGATCGTACGACTTTCAAGGGATGATCGCCTTCCGCGGAAGGCTGGACGCGGCGGCGCTGGAGCGCGCGCTGGAGGAGATGGTGCGCCGCCACGAGATCTTCCGCACCGTCTTTCCCGTGCGCGCCGGCGAGGCGGTGCAGGAGGTGCGCGAGCCCTGGCCCGTCCATCTTCCGCCCGTGGACCTGTCGCACCTGGAGGAGGCGGATCGCGAGGCCGAGCTGGCGCGGCTGGTGCGCGCGGAGTCGCTGCGGCCGTTCGACCTGGAGCGCCTGCCGCTGGTGCGGTGGACGCTGTTCCGCATGGGCGCGGAGGACCACCGTCTGCTGGCCGTCGAGCACCACTTCGTGCACGACGGCTGGTCGTTCGGCGTGTTCCTGCGCGAGGTGACGGCGCTCTACCCCGCCTTCACGGAGGGCCGGCCGAGCCCGCTGGCCGCGCCGGAGCTGCAGTTCGCCGACTACGCGGCCTGGCAGCGCGCCTGGCTGGCCGGCGACGAGGCCCGCGCGCACCTGGACTTCTGGCGCGCCGAGCTGGCGGGCGTGCCCGGCGTCCTCGAGCTCCCCACGGACCGCACCCGGCCCGAGGAGATGAGCTTCCGCGGCGGGTCGTTCCGCGTGCGGCTGGCGCCGGAGACGGTGCGCCGCGCCCGGGCGCTGGCGCGGGAGCGCGGGGTGACGCTGTACGCCACCCTTCTCGCCGCCTTCCAGGCGCTGGTGGGCCGGCTGGCGGGGCAGGAGGAGTTCTGCCTGGGCGCGGGTGTGGCTGGGCGCTCGCGGCGCGAGACGGAGGGGCTGATCGGGATGGTGGTGAACACGGTGCCCGTGCGCGCCGACCTGGCGGGCGACCCCACCTTCGGAGAGCTGCTGGGGCGCGTGCGCGAGCGGACGCAACGGGCGTGGGCGCACCAGGAGGTGCCGTTCGGCGACATCGTGGATGCGGTGCAGCCGGAGCGCAGCCTGGGTCGCCTGCCGCTGTACCAGGCGGCGTTCAGCTTCCACGATGCCCCGTATCCCCGCCTGTCGCTTCCGGGGCTGGAGCTGGAGGTGACGGAGGCGCTGGGCAACGGCTCGTCCAAGTTCGACCTGCAGGTGATCGCCATCCCCCGCGGCCAGCAGGTGCGCGGCGCGGACGACGGCGAGCTGACGCTGGTGTGGGAGTACGCGTCGGACCTCTTCGACCGCGCGACGGTGGAGCGCATGGCGCTGCGGTACGAGGCGCTTCTGGCGGCGGCGCTGGCCGCTCCCGGCACGCGCATTGGCGCTCTGCCACTGCTGATGGACGACGAGCGGGCGGCGCTGGAGGCGTGGAACCGCACGGAGGCGCCGTATCCCCGCGACGCCTCGCTCGCCCGGCTGTTCGAGGGCGTGGCGGCGCGGCAGCCAAGCGCGCCGGCGCTGGAGTACGACGGCGCGACGGAGACGTACGGCGAGCTGAACGCCCGCGCCAACGTGCTCGCCCGCCGCCTCCGCGCGCGCGGCGTGGAGGTGGAGTCGCGCGTGGGCGTGTGCCTGGAGCGCTCGGCGAACCTGCTGGCGGCAGTGCTGGCGGTGGTGAAGGCGGGGGCGGCGTACGTGCCGCTGGACCCCGCGTATCCCCCGGAGCGCCTGGCGTGGATGGCGCGCGACGCGGGGCTGGTGCTGGTGATCTCGTCCGCCGCCCTTCTCCCGAACCTGCCGGACCTGGGCGCGCCCGCGCTGCTGGTGGACGAGGAATCGGCGGAATCCTCCGAGCCGACCGCATCCTCCGAATCGACCGAAGCATCTGGATCGACCGGATCGGCCCAATCGCCTATTTCGCCGGGATCGCCGGGATCGCCGGGATCGCCGGGATCGACGGGATTGGCGGGATCGACGGACGAATCGAACCTGGGGGACGTGCCGGAGCTGGCGGAGAGCCTCGCGTGCGTGCTCTACACGTCCGGCTCCACGGGCGTGCCCAAGGGCGTGGGGCTCGCGCAGCGCTCGCTGGCCAAGCTGGTGCGCGGCGTGGACTACGCGCAGGTGGGGCCGGGCGACCGGGTGGCGCAGACGTCCAACACCTCGTTCGATGCGTTCACCTGGGAGGCGTGGGCGCCGCTGCTGAACGGGGCCGCGATGGTGGGCGTGCCGCGCGACGTGCTGCTGTCGCCCCGGGACTTCGCGCGCTTCCTGCGCGAGCGGCGGCTGACCACGCTGTTCATCACCACGGCGCTCTTCAACCAGGTGGCGCGCGAGGTTCCGGACGCGTTCAACCCGCTGCGCCAGGTGCTGTTCGGCGGCGAGGCGGCGGACCCGGGGGCCGTGCGGCGCGTGCTGGAGGCCGGCGGTCCGGGCGCCCTGCTGAACCTGTACGGGCCGACGGAGGCCACGACCTACGCCACCTGGCACCCCGTGGACCGGGTGCCGCCGGGCGCGCGCACACTGCCCATCGGCAAGCCGGTGTCGAACACCACGGTGCACGTGCTGGACGGGGCGATGCGGCCCGTGCCGCCGGGGGTGGCGGGCGAGATGTTCGTGGGCGGCGACGGCGTGGGGCGCGGATACCTGGGCCGCCCCGGGCTCACGGCCGAGCGCTTCGTGCCCGATCCCTTCGCGCGCGAGGCGGGCGGGCGCCTGTACCGCACCGGCGACCGCGCGTGGCGGCGGGCGGACGGCGCGCTGGAGTTCGTGGGCCGTGCCGACCGCCAGGTGAAGGTGCGCGGCTTCCGCGTGGAGCCGGGCGAGGTGGAGGCGGCGCTGGCGGCGCACCCGGCCGTCCGCGCCGCGGTGGTGGAGACGGTGGACACCGGGCCCGAGCGCGAGCTTGCGGCCTACGTCGTCGCGCCGGGCGCCACCGCGGCGGAGCTGCGCGCGTTCCTGGGCAGGCGGCTTCCGGCGCACACGGTGCCCGGCGCGTTCGTGCTGCTCGACGCGCTGCCTCTGACGCCCAACGGAAAGGTGGACCGCCGCGCCCTGCCCGCGCCCGAGATCGTCCGGGACGCCGGGGCGGGATACGAGGCGCCGCGCACGCCGGTGGAGGAGCGGCTGGCGGCCATCTGGGGCGAGGTGCTGGGGGTTCGGGGCATGGGGATCGACGACGACTTCTTCGTGCTGGGCGGGCACTCGCTGCGCGCCACCCGCGTGGCCACGCGCATCCGCGACGCGTTCGCCGTGGAGCTGAGCGTGCGCGACCTGTTCGAGGCCACCACCATCCGCACGCTCGGCGCCCTGGTCGCGGGACGCATCGCGGGGGACGACGACGGCCTGCTCGCCGCCCTGGAGGCGCTGGAAGGCCTGTCCGACGAGGAGGTCATGCGCCTTCTGGACGAGACCTGATCCCCCGTCGACGTGCCTCCGCCTTCGTCCACGCCGTATCGATCCGACCGGCCACGTCCACTGCGTCCGCGATGGACGGCGCCGACGGGTACCGCCGCCGGGACCCCGGTTCCCCGCCGCGTCCAGACCGTGCGCGACGAGCGGTTCTCCGTGCGAGTCCGCGGATGCCGTCGCCGCGGAGGCTCCCGCATCCGCCGGCAGGTCGGAGACGCCGGCGGACGCGAGGAGGGCCGCGTCGGGGAAGACCAGGAGTCGGCAGTGATTCACCGAGGATCTGGTTCAAGGCTCGGCGGGTGGCGAGCGCGAGGGTTCGATCCGGGCGTATCCGAAGGCTGCGGTTGATGTTTCGCTCGTGGGACGAGATGCCGTTCCGCGACCGGCCGGCGGCGCGGGGCGGGCAGTGGATCATTACGGGCCATCGACCGCAACGTACGATTCCTGATTCGCAGCCGTCGTCCGGGGCGCCGCGCCACGGTCGCTCGCCCCGCCGCCGACCTGGCATGATCTTCCGCAGAATAGCAATTGCACGTCCGCCTTTCCGCGGGCGCACCCAAGTGCAACGACGGGTTCTACGCGGGCGGGCGGAGGGAAGCGTGCGGAAAGCCGTGCATCCAAGCCACGCCGCGGGGATTCCGGTGTCGCGTAACGTACGGATCATGGCGGTCGCCCACTAGCGCGCCCGCTTCCTTTTTGCGACTTTTAACGCCGTATCGCCGCGCACGACACGCCGGTGACGCGGGCTGCGAGGGCGGGGGGCAGCCCCGGCCGCACGCGGACGCACCCCGGTGCCCGCCCGATCCACCCAGCCCCAGAGACCTTCCAGGAACGCTCCGCCCCTGTGGGCGATGCAGGGCCGCGCCCGGCAGGCGCCGCCTTTCCCGAACGCCGCGTCATGAACAAGCAGAACGTCGAGGACCTGTATCCCCTTTCCCCGCTGCAGCAGGGGATGCTGTTCCACACGCTGCTGGCGCCCCAGGACAGCGCCTACACCGAGCAGATCACGTACGATCTGGCCGGGGCGCTGCGCGTGGACGAGCTGCACCGCGCATGGCAGGGCGCCGTGGACCGGCACCCGGCGCTGCGCACGGCGTTCTTCTGGGAGAAGCTGCCGAAGCCGCTGCAGGTGGTGCACCGCAAGGTGGTGCTGCCGCTGCGCCGCGACGACCTGCGCGCCCTGGCCCCCGACGCGCGCGCCGCGCGGGTAGAGGAGCTGCGCGAGGCCGATCGCGCCCGCGGCTTCGACCTTTCCAGGCCGCCGCTGGTGCGCCTCACCCTGCTGCGCATGGAGGACGAGCGCTGGACGCTGGTCTTCACGTTCCATCACATGCTGCTGGACGGATGGTCGCTGCCCATCCTGCTGCAGGAGGTGCTGTTCACGTACGAGACGGCGGTGGCCGGGCTGCGCTCTGCGCTCACCCCGCCGCGGCCGTTCCGCGACTACATCGGCTGGCTTGGGCGGCAGGACCTTGCCGCGGCGGAGGGGTTCTGGCGGCGGGCGCTGGCCGGGTTCGCCGGGCCCGTGATGCCCGCGTTCGCCCCGCCGGAGCGGCCGCGGGCGGGCTACCACAAGGCCTCGCTGAGGGTGGACGAAGGGCTGACGGCGCGCCTCCAGGCCCTGGCCCGCTCGCGCAAGGTGACGCTGAACAACGTGGTGCAGGCCGCGTGGGCGCTGCTCCTTTCCCGCTGGAGCGGCGCGGCGGACGTGGTGTTCGGCGCCACGGCGTCGGGCCGGCCGGCGGAGCTGCCGGGCGTGGAGCACATGGTGGGGATGTTCATCAACACCCTGCCGGTGCGGGCGCGGATGGAGCCGGATACGACGGTGGACGGCCTGCTGGAGCGCCTGGGCGCCTTCACGGCCGAGGCGCGCCTGTACGAGCACACCCCGCTGGTGGACGTGCAGGGCTGGAGCGAGGTGCCGCGCGATCACCCGCTGTTCCACGCCCTGTACGTGTTCGAGAACGTGCCCGTGCAGCCCCGTACCGACCAGCAGGAGGTGCACCTGGCGGAGGCGGAGACGCTTCCCGAAGAGCTCGGCACGCTGCGCATCCTGGACGCGCAATCGCCGGAGCGCACCACCTTTCCCCTGCTGCTGGTGGTGGCCCCCGGCGCAGAGGGCGTGGCGCTGCGGCTGGTGGTGGACACCCAGCGCTACGCGCCCGAGACGGGTGAGCGCATGCTGCGCCACCTGGCCCACGTGCTGGAGCGCTTTGCCGCGAACCCCGCCGCGCGCCTGGACGACGTGGACGCCGTGCCCGCCGACGAGGCGCGGCGCGTGGACGCCCTGGCCGCCGGCGACCCGCTGTCCGACACGCCGGAGCTGCTGCACGCCACGTTCGAGGCGCAGGCGCGCCGCACGCCGCACGCGGTCGCGGTGGAGCACGGCGCCGAGCGGGTGACGTACGCGGAGCTGGACGCACGCGCCAACCGCCTCGCCCGGCACCTGCGCTCGCTGGGCGTGGGCCCCGAGCGCCGCGCCGGCATCCGCCTGCCGCGCACGCCCGACCTGATCGCCGCGATGCTGGCGGTGCTGAAGGCGGGCGGCGCCTACGTGCCGCTGGACCCGGCGTATCCCCCCGAGCGCATCGCGTTCATCCTGCAGGACACCGCAGCCGCCGTGCTGGTGACGGACGCCGCGCTGGCCGCGGACCTTCTTCCCACGGACGCCGCCGTCGTGCGGGTGGATGCGGACGCCGGCGCGATCGCGGCTCACCCGGCCGAACCGGTCACCTCCGCCGCGACGCCGGACGGCCTGGCGTACGTCATCTACACCTCGGGCTCCACGGGCCGGCCCAAGGGGGTGATGATCGAGCACCGCGCCAGTGCCGCGATCGTGCGCTGGGTGGCGCGCGAGACGGCGGGCGACGGGGCGGCGCGCGTGCTGGCCTCCACCTCCATCGCCTTCGACGTCTCGGTCGCGGAGATCTTCGGCACGCTCTGCCGCGGCGCCACGTTGGTGCTGGTGGAGAACGCGCTGTCGCTCGCCACGCTCCCGGCCGATGCGGCGGTGGACGCGGTGTTCATGGTGCCCACCGCCGCCGCCGAGCTGCTGCGCGCGGGGGGCATCCCACACACCGTCCACACGCTGAACCTGGCCGGCGAGCCGCTTCCGCCCGCGCTGGCGCAGGGTCTGTACGCCACGCCGTCCGTCCGTCGCGTGCGCAACCTGTACGGGCCCACGGAGGACACGACGTACTCCGCCTGGAGCCTGGTTCCGCGCGGCGCGGCGCGCGTGCACGTGGGCCGGCCGGTGCCGGGCACCCGCGCGCACGTGCTGGACGCGCGCCTGCGCCCCACGGCCGAGGGCGTGCCGGGCGAGCTGTACCTGGCCGGCGGCGGGGTGTCGCGGGGCTACCTGGGGCGCCCGGGGCTCACGGCCGAGCGCTACCTGCCCGACCCGCACGGGGCGCCGGGCTCGCGCATGTACCGGGTGATGGACCGCGTGCGCTGGAGCGAGGGCGGCGAGCTGGAGTACCTGGAGCGCGTGGACCACCAGGTGAAGATCCGGGGCTACCGCGTGGAGCTGGGCGAGATCGAGGCGGCGCTGCTGGAGCACGCGGGCGTGGCCGAGTGCGTGGTGACCGCCCGCGGCGAGGGCGACGCCCCGCGCGAGCTGGTGGCGTACTGGGTGCCCGCGCCGGGCCGGGCGCCGTCCGTGGGCGTGCTGCGCGGCCACCTGAAGGGGCGGCTGCCGGCGTACATGGTGCCGCCGTACTTCGTCTCCCTGCCCGAGCTTCCGCGCACCACCAGCGGCAAGGTGGACCGCCGCGCCCTGCCCGCCCCCGAGGGCGCCCGCGCCGAGGCCGTGTTCGTCGCGCCGCGCAACGAGAAGGAGGCGGCGCTGGCGGCCGTCTGGGCGCAGGTGCTGGGCGTGGAGCGCGTGGGCGTGCACGACAGCTTCTTCGACCTGGGCGGCCACTCGCTGAAGGCCACGCAGGTGGTGTCCCGCGCCCGCGAGGCCGTGGGCGCCGACATCCCCATCCGCGCCCTGTTCGAGACGCCCACCATCGCCGAGCTGGTGGCCCGCTACGCGCCGGCCGCGGGCTCCGCGGAACCCCTGTCGGCCGACGGCGGCGCGATCGTTCCGTTCGACGGAGAGGGCGGCGCGCCGCTGTCGTTCGCGCAGGAGCGGCTCTGGTTCCTGGACCGCATGGAGCCGGGGCGCAGCACGTACAACATCCCCTTCGCCCTGCGCCTGCGGGGCGCGCTGGACGCGGACGCGCTGGAGCGCGCGCTGGGCGAGATCGTGCGACGCCACCACGCGTTGCGCACCGTGTTCCGCGAGGGCGGGGGCGCGCCGGTGCAGGTGGTGCTGCCCGCGGAGTTCCGCCAGCCGGTGGAGGACGTGTCCACGCTTCCCGCGGACGAGCGGGAGGCGGAGATCGTCCGCCGGGTGCACGACGAGGCGGTGCGGCCGTTCGACCTGGCGCGGGGCCCGCTGTTCCGCGCCATGCTTCTTCGGACGGAAGCCGACGACCACGTGCTGGCGGTGAGCTTCCACCACGCGGTGAGCGACGGGTGGTCGTTCGGCGTGTTCTTCGGCGAGCTGGCGGCGCTGTACGAAGCGTTCCGCGACGGGCGCCCCTCGCCGCTGCCCGAGCTGGCGGTGCAGTACGCGGACTTCGCGGCGTGGCAGCGCACGCGCCTGAGCGGCGAGGCCCTGGCCGCGGACGTGGCGTTCTGGCGCCGCGCGCTGGCCGGCGCTCCGCCGCTGCTGGCGCTGCCGACGGACCGTCCGCGGCCCCCGGTGCAGACCCACTCCGGCGCCACGCTGTCCGTCGCCTTCCCGAAGGAGTCCGCCGACCGGCTGTCCGCGGTGGCGCGGGCGGCGGGCGCCTCGCTGTTCCAGGCGCTGCTGGCCGCGTTCGGGACCCTGATGGCGCGCTGGGCGGCGCAGGACGACGTGGTGGCGGGAACGTCGGTGGCCGGCCGCTCGCGCCCCGAGACGGAGCCGCTGATCGGCTTCTTCGTCAACACGCTTCCCATCCGCGCCGACGTCTCGGGCGACCCCACCTTCCGCGAGCTGCTGGCGCGGGTGCGAGAGGCGGCGCTGGGGGCCTACGCGCACCAGGACCTGCCCTTCGAGAAGCTGGTGGAGGAGCTTCAGCCGGAGCGCAGCCTGGCGTACGGACCCGTGTTCCAGGTGATGTTCGGCCTCCAGAACGCGGGCATGGGCGGGCTGGGGCTGGCGGGCCTGGAAGCGGAGCAGATCGCCGTCGGCGCCACCGACAGCAAGGTGGACCTGGGCTTCTCGCTGGCCGAGGTGGAGCACGGCATCGCGGGCTCCATCGAGTACAACCCCGACCTGTTCGACGAGGCCACCGTCGCGCGCATGGCCCGGCAGTACGGCATGCTGCTGGATGCCTTCGCCGCCGACCCCGACGCCCCCGTGCGCCGCGTTCCGCTGCTGGACCCTGCCGAGCGCGCCACCGTGCTCCACGCCTGGAACGACACCGGGCGCGAGTACCCGAGCGGAATCCGCATCCACGACCTGTTCGAGACGCAGGCCGCCACGACGCCGGACGCGCCCGCGCTCGTCTTCCACGGCGCGACGCTGACGTACGCGGAGCTGGACCGCGCCGCCAACCGGCTCGCGCATCGGCTCATCGGACTGGGTGTCGGCCGGGAGACGCGCGTGGCCGTCTGCATGGAGCGCGCGCCGGAGATGATCGTCGCGCTGCTGGCGGTGCTGAAGGCGGGTGGCGCGTACGTGCCGGTCGATCCGTCGTATCCGGCGAGCCGCATCGCGTACGTGCTGGACGATTCCGCCGCCGCGGTGGTCCTCACGCAGCAGCGCGCCGCCGCCACGCTTCCATCGACCGAAGCCCACATCGTTGCCGTGGATGCGGACGCGGAGGCGGAGCGCATCGCCGCCGAGAGCGCGGAGACGCCGAGGTCCGCCGCGACGGCTTCGAACGCGGCGTACGCCATCTACACGTCGGGATCCACCGGCCAGCCCAAGGGCGTGGTCATCGAGCATCGATCCACCGTCACGCTGCTGCACTGGCTGCGCGAGACGGTGGGCGACGACGAGCGGCGGCGGGTGCTGGGATCGACGTCCATCAGCTTCGACGTGTCGGTCGCGGAGATCTTCGGCACGCTGTGCTGGGGCGGGACGCTGGTGCTGGTGGAGAACGCGCTGTCGCTGGCGGAGCTGGGGGAGGAGGCGGGGATCACGCTGGCGGGCATGGTGCCTTCCGCCGCGCGCGAGCTGCTGCGCATGGGCGCGATCCCATCGACCGTCCGCAGCTTCAACCTGGCCGGCGAGCCGCTGCCGGACGCGGTCGCGGACGGGCTCTACGCGCTCGGCACGGTGGACATGGTGCGCAATCTCTACGGCCCGACGGAGGATACGACGTACTCCACGTGGAGCACCGTCGGCCGCGGCGAGCGCGTGCACATCGGCCGGCCGGTGGCGAACACGCAGGCGTACGTGCTGGACGACGGGCTGCAGCCGGTGCCGGTGGGCGTGCCCGGCGAGCTGTACCTGGCCGGCGAGGGCGTCTCGCGCGGATACCTGAACCGGCCGGGAATGACGGCGGACCGCTACGTGCCCAACCCCTTCGCGGCGGCCGGCGGCGCGCGCATGTACCGCGTGGGCGACCGGGTGCGCTTCCGCGCGGACGGCACGCTGGAGTACCTGGGCCGCGTGGACCACCAGGTGAAGATCCGCGGCTTCCGCGTGGAGACGGGCGAGGTGGAGGCCGCCCTCGCCGCGCACTCGGCGGTCCGCGAGGCCGCCGTCGCCGCGCGGGATGCGGGCGATGGGGACTGGAGCCTGGCCGCCTACGTCGTGCCGTCGGAGGGCCACGCGTTCGACGCCGCGGAGCTGCGCGCGCACCTGCGGTCGCTGCTGCCGGACCACATGGTGCCGTCCGCCTTCATGGCGATGGACGCGCTGCCGCAGACCGCGAGCGGCAAGGTGGACCGGCGCGCGCTGCCGGCCGTGGTCCGCGATGCGTTTGCGGCCGAGGCGTTCGTGGCGCCGCGGACGCCGACGGAGCGCGCGGTGGCGGTGCTCTACGGGGAGCTGCTGTCGGCGCGGGGCGTGGGTGCCGAGGCGGACTTCTTCGCGCTGGGCGGGCACTCGCTGCTGGCGACCCGCCTGGTGTCCCGCGTGCGCGCGGAGCTGGGCGTGGAGCTGCCCGTGCGCGCGGTGTTCGAGGCGCCTTCCGTGCACGCGCTGGCGGCGCGGATCGACGCCGCGGCGGGGAACGCGGACGAGGTGGATGCGGGGATGGCGGGCGCGGCGGCGGGGCTGGAGCAGGTGCCGCTGTCGTTCGCGCAGGAGCGGCTCTGGTTCCTGGACCAGATGGAGCCCGGCGCCGCCGCCTTCAACCTGCCCATCACCCTGCGGCTTCGCGGCGCGCTGGACGCGGATGCGCTGCGCCGCGCGCTGGGCGAGATCACCCGCCGCCACGCCGTGCTGCGGGCCGTCTTCGGCGAGGCGGGCGGCCGCCCGGTGCAGCGCTTCTCGCCCGCGGGCCAGATGCCGCTGCCGCGGGAGGACCTGTCGAGCCTGGACCCCGGCGCGCGCGAGGCGGAGATCGTCCGCCTCGTGCGGGCCGAGGCGGTGCGGCCGTTCGACCTGGCCGCCGGGCCGCTGTTCCGCGCCGCGCTGGTCCGCGTCTCCGAGCTGGACCACGTGCTGCTGCTGAACATGCACCACGCGGTGAGCGACGGGTGGTCCTTCGGCATCCTGGTGGGCGAGATGACGGCGCTGTACGAGGCGTTCGCGGCCGCGCGCCCTTCGCCGCTGCCGGAGCTGCCGGTGGGCTACGCGGACTTCGCGGTGTGGCAGCGCGCGCGGCTCTCCGGCGATGCCCTCGGCGCGCAGGTGGAGTTCTGGCGGCGCACGCTGGGCGGCGCGCCCGCGCTGCTGGAGCTTCCCACCGACCGTCCGCGGCCGCCGGTGCAGACGTACTGCGGCGCCACGCGCGGCATCGCGCTGCCCGCGGACCTCTCCGAACGCCTGGCGGCGATGGCGCGGGCGGAGGGCGCCACGCCGTTCATGGCGCTGATGGCCGCGTTCCAGGCGCTGATGGGGCGCTATGGTGGACAGCCGGACGTGGTCGTCGGCACGCCGGTGGCGGGGCGCAACCACGCGCAGACGGAGGGGCTGATCGGCTTCTTCGTGAACACCCTGCCCATCCGCGGCGACCTGCGCGGCGAGCCGTCGTTCCGCCAGCTGCTGCGCCGCACGCGCGAGGCCACGCTCGATGCCTACGCGCACCAGGACCTGCCGTTCGAGAAGCTGGTGGCCGAGCTGGCGCCGGAGCGCAGCCTGAGCCACGCGCCCGTCTTCCAGGTGATGCTGGCGCTGCACAACCTGCCGGGCGGCGCGCTGCGGCTGGGCGGGCTGGCCATCGAGCAGGTGGCGGCGGACGAGGCGGCGGCCAAGTACGACCTGGCGTTCACCTTCGAGGAGTCGGGCGGCACGCTGCACGGCTCCGCGCAGTACAACGTGGACCTGTTCGACGGGGCCACCGTGGACCGCATGGCGCGGCACTTCGCCCTGCTGCTGGACGGCGCCCTCGCGAACCCGGACCGGCCGCTGTCGCGCATCCCGCTGATGGACGACGCCGAGCGCGCGCTGGTCCTGGCCTCGGGCCGGCCGGCCGAGGGTGCGGTGGACGCGGGCGGGTGCGTGCACGACCTCTTTCGCGAGCAGGCACGGCGCGCGCCGGGTGCGGTGGCGCTGTCGTTCCCCGGGCAGAGCGTGACGTACGCGGAGCTGGATGCGGCGTCCAACCGGCTCGCGCGGCGGCTGCGCGCGGCGGGGGTGGGGCCGGAAGCGACCGTGGCCGTGGCGCTGGAGCGCGGGCCGGAGATGGTGGTGGCGATGCTCGCGGTGCTCAAGGCCGGCGGCGCCTACCTGCCGCTGGACCTGGCCTATCCGCGCGAGCGCCTCGCCTTCATGCTGCGCGATTCCGGCGCGCGCCTGGCCGTGACCCGCGCGGCGTACGCGGCCCAGCTGCCGGCGGAGGGCATCGCCATCGTGGAGCCCGGCGCGGCGTTCGATCCCGCGCTTTCCGCGGCGGATCTGCCGTCGCACGCCGGGCCGGACAACCTGGCGTACGTCACCTACACCTCCGGCTCCACGGGGCGGCCCAAGGGCGTGATGGTGGCGCACGGCGGGCTGGCGAACCTGGCGCTGGCGCAGGTGCGCGCGTTCGGCATCGGGCCCCAGAGCCGCGTGCTGCAGTTCGCGTCTCTCAGCTTCGACGCGGCGGCGAGCGAGGTGTTCACGGCGCTCACCGCGGGCGCGGCCCTCGTCCTGGCGCCGCAGGAGGCGCTGCTGCCCGGCGCGCCGCTGGCCGCCACCCTGGGCACCGAGCGCGTGACGGTTGCCACGCTGCCGCCCTCCGTGCTGGCCGCCATGCCGTCCGTGTCCCTCCCCTACCTCCGCACCCTCGTCTCCGCCGGCGAGGCGCTGCCCGCGGATGTCGTCCAGCGCTGGCGCGGCGCGGCGTCCGATGGAGCTTCGGCGGATACGAATCCGGTCGGGGACGACAACGTCGAGAGTGGATCGATCGATGGACACGGTCTTTCGGTCGATGCACCGCGGAAGACCGACGGAGGTCTAATGGTCGAGCGCACATCCGCTGAACAGCCGTCGGTGGATGAGGACGGCGCCGCGCTGGATGCGGCCTATCGCGCCGCCGCATCGACCGATGACTGGCCGTTGATCGGCACGGAGAGACTGGTTCCGGACGACGACAGGTAGTCAGCGGATGATCGGCCGAGCGCGATTCGGAGGACGGATCGGATCGGGAGACTCGGCTGATCGGGACGCATCCATCGAACGATACGGGGCTCGCGCTCCGAAGCAGAAAGCAGGCGGCTCGCGATCCATCGACCGAGGACGCCGGAAACGCCAGACACCACGACGGCCCAGGCCCATGACGGACACGACAGACGGCGCGGCGCAGGCGCCTGAGCAGGCGGCGGTGGGAGAGCGGCGCTTCCTGAACGCGTACGGCCCCACGGAGGCGACGGTGTGCGCCACCATCGCCTTCGACGAGGACGGCAGCCGCAAGCCCAGCATCGGCAAGCCCATCGCCAACGTGCGGGTCTACGTGCTGGACGCGTACGGCGAGCCCACGCCCATCGGCGTGCCGGGCGAGATCTGCGTGGGCGGCGCGGGGGTCACGCGCGGCTACCTGGGGCGGCCGGGGCTGACGGCGGAGAGGTACCTGCCCGATCCGTTCGGCGGCGACGCGGGCGCGCGGCTGTACCGCACGGGCGATCGCGGCCGGTGGCTGGGCGACGGCTCGGTGGAGTACATGGGCCGCCTGGACGAGCAGGTGAAGGTGCGCGGCTTCCGCATCGAGCCGGGCGAGATCGAGTCCGTGCTGCGCGCGCACCCCGGCGTGGCCGACGCGGCGGTCATCGCCCGCGAGGACACCCCCGGCGACCCGCGCCTGGTGGCGTACGTGGTCGCGGCCGAGGGCGCCGAGGCGCCCAGCCCTGCGGACCTGCGCGCGGCGGCGGCCGAGCGGCTGCCCGACTACATGGTGCCGGCCTTCTTCGTGGCACTGCCCGCGCTGCCGGTGACGCCCAACGGCAAGGTGGACCGCAAGGCGCTGCCTGCGCCCGACGTGGAAAGCGCCCGCGCCGCCGAGTTCGTGGCCGCCGAGGGCGACCTGGAGACGGTGCTGTCCGATGTGTGGAAGGGCGTGCTGGGCGTGGAGCGGGTGGGCGTGAACGACAACTTCTTCGAGCTGGGCGGCCACTCGCTGCTGCTGGCGCGGGTGCAGGCCGGGCTCAAGGAGCGGCTGGGGCGCGAGGTGGCGATGGTGGACCTGTTCCGCTTTCCCACCGTGCGCACGCTGGCCGCCCACCTGGGCGAGGGGGCGGAGGACGCCACCGCCGAGCGCGGCCAGGCCCGCGCCGACGCCCGCCGCGAGGCACGCAGCGCCCGCCGCGACCGGCGCGGGCGCTGACCGCATCCACGGTCGTCCGGCGCTCCGGGGACGGACGGGTTCGAGCCGTGGAGCAGGACGGACCGGACGACGGACGCGGGTCGATCCGGCTGATGGGATGACCGGGACGGACGGTCGGGACGCGATTGAGAGGGCCGGCGTCCGGAGCGGTTGATCGACGGAACGAGACGGGTGCGCGGGCCTGGCCCGCGGCGCCCTTGAACCTATCCACGGAAGGAGCGGGAGATGGCGGATCAGACGGCGCACGCGGGACACGCCGACGAGGTTGCGGTGGTGGGCATGGCCGGGCGCTTCTCGAAGGCGGCCGACGTGGAGGCGTTCTGGCGCAACCTCGTGGGCGGCGTGGAGTGCATCACCTTCTTCGGCGACGACGAGCTGCTGGCCGCGGGCGTGAGCGCGGACGACCTGGCGCTGCCCGGCTACGTGCGCGCCAAGGGGGTGCTGGAGGACGCGGAGCTGTTCGACGCGGCGTTCTTCGGGTTCAGCCCGCGCGAGGCCGAGGTGATGGACCCGCAGATCCGCAACTTCCTGGAGACGGCGTGGACGGCGATGGAGCACGCGGGCTACGGCGACGGCGCGGCCGCCGGCAGCGTGGGCGTGTTCGCGGGCGCCAGCTCCAGCAGCTGGATGCTGCACCACCTGCTGAACAACAACGGCGCGGCGCTCTTCGCCCTGGGCGGCATGCAGATGGGGCTGCTGACGGGCAACGGCTTCGTGTCGACGTGGACGTCGTACAAGCTGAACCTGCGCGGCCCCAGCATGAGCCTGGCGACGGCGTGCTCCACCTCCCTCGTCGCCGTGCACGTGGCCGCGCAGAGCCTGCTGAACGGCGAGTGCGGCATGGCGCTGGCCGGCGGCGTGGGCATCAGCTTTCCCACCGTCACTGGCTACCTGTACGACGAGGGCAGCATCTCGTCCAAGGACGGGCACACGCGCAGCTTCGACCACGAGGCCACGGGCACCATCTCGGGCAGCGGCGTGGGCGTGGTGGTGCTGAAGCGCATGGACGACGCGCTGGCCGACGGCGACACCATCTACGCCGTGGTGAAGGGATCGGCCGTGAACAACGACGGGTCGATGAAGATCGGCTACACGGCGCCCAGCGTGGACGGCCAGGCCGAGGTGATCGCCGAGGCGCACGCCATCGCGGGCATCGACCCGGCGACGCTGGGCATGGTGGAGTGCCACGGGTCGGCCACGCCGCTGGGCGACCCCATCGAGGCGGCGGCGCTGGCGCAGGCGTTCAAGGGCAGCGCCGCGAAGTCGGGCTCCGTCGCCATCGGCAGCGTGAAGAGCAACCTGGGGCACCTGGACACGGGCGCCGGCATCGCGGGCTTCCTGAAGGCGGTGCAGGCCGTCCGGCACGGCGTGGTGCCGCCCAGCCTGGGCTACCGCAAGCCCAACAAGCAGATCGACTTGGCCGCCGGTCCCTTCTACGTGCCGACGGAGGCGAGGCCCTGGCCGGCGGATGCGCACCCCCGCCGCGCGGGCGTCAGCTCGTTCGGCATCGGCGGCACCAACGCGCACGTGGTGGTGGAGCAGGCGCCGGAGCCGGAGCCCTCGCGCGACCGGCCGTGGCAGGTGATCCCCCTGTCCGCCCGCACCCCCGCGGCGCTGGAGACGGCGGCGCGCAACCTGACGGCGTGGCTGCGCGCCAACCCCGGCGCCAGCCTGGCGGACGCCGCCTACACGCTGCAGGTGGGACGGCGCACCTTCGCGCACCGGCGGGCGCTGGTGGCGCAGGACGTGGCGGACGCGGCGTCCGTGCTGGCCGGCTCCACCCCGGCACGCGTCATGGCGGGCGCCGGCGAGCCCGACGAGCACCCGGTGGTCTTCCTGCTTCCCGGCGACGGCGCGCAGCACGCCGGCATGGGCCAGGAGCTGTACGCGGAGGGCGGCGCCTTCCGCGAGGCCATGGACGAGTGCGCGGAGATCCTCCGTCCGCTCCTGGGCCTGGACGTTCGCGAGGCCATCTATCCCGCGACCGAGGACGACGTGGTGCCCATCGGCGTGCGGCTGGCGCACCCCGCGCTGGGCCAGCCGGCGCTCTTCGCCACGGAGTACGCGCTGGCGAAGCAGTGGATGGAGTGGGGCGTGCAGCCCGCGGCGCTGGCGGGGCACGGCGTGGGCGAGTACGTGGCCGCCTGCCTGGCCGGCGTGCTCGCACTGCCCGACGCCCTGGCGCTGGTGGCGGCCCGCGGCGCGGCGCTCCAGGCCCTGGGCGACGGCGCGAACCTGATCGTGACGCGCGGAGCGGCCGAGGTCACGCCGCACCTTTCCGGCGACGTGCACCTGCTCTCGGACGACGGCCCGGGGCTGTGCGTGCTGAGCGGGCCCCCGGCGGACATGGCCGAGACGGAGCGCCGGCTGGCCGAGCGCGGCATCCAGGTCTTCCGCCAGCCCGTCTTCCACGCGCTGCGGGCCTCCGCCGCCGGCGAGGTGGCGGCGGCGTTCGCGGAGGTCGCGCGGTCCGTTCCCCGCGGCAAGCCGGCGATCCCCACGCTCTCCGGCGTCACGGGCACCTGGCTGACGGCGGCGGACCTGGCGGACCCGGCGTACTGGGAGCGGCAGACCACGGGGACCATCCGCTTCGGCGCGGGGCTGCGGGAGCTGTACGCCGACCCCGCGCGCATCCTGCTGGAGGTGGGACCGGCGGCGCTGCTGACGGGCGTGGTGCGCACCAGCCCGGAGCATCCCGCGGAGCAGCCCGTGGTGCCGTCGCTCATGCGCGGCTTCGGCGAGCCGGAGCGGGCGGCGCTGCTGCGCGCGGTGGCGGCGCTGTGGGTGAGCGGACGCTCCGTGGATTGGAAGGCGCTGCAGGGCGGCGAGCCGCGGCGGCGCATCGCCCTGCCCACCTATCCGTTCGAGCGGCGCCACTACTCCATCGGCGCCGCGGGCCGGCCGACGGAGGAGCAGGAGGCCGCCGCGGCGCTGGCGGCCGCGGAGCCGGCCGCGCCCACCATGCACGCGCGCCCCAACCTGCAGAACGACTACGTGGCCCCCCGCGACGAGCCCGAGACGGCCATCACCGGCATCTGGCAGGAGCTGTTCGGCATCGAGCCCATCGGCGTGTACGACAACTTCTTCGAGCTGGGCGGCCACTCGCTCATGGGCACGCAGGTGATGTCGCGCGTGCGGGTGGCGCTGGGGGCCGACGTGCCGGTGCGCGTGCTGTTCGAGGGGCCCACCGTGGCCCAGCTCGCCGCCGCCATCGCCGCGGGCGCGGGTGCCGGCGGGGCCGTGCAGGCCATCCAGCGCGCCGACGCCGGCGAGGACGCGGCCGACCTGCTGGCGCGCCTGGACGACCTGTCCGAGGAGGAGATGGAGGCGCTGCTCGCCGAGCTTTCCGCGGGCGAAGAGGGCTGAGGCGGAAACGGCGGGGATTCGGATGCGCGGCGTCCGGGTCCCGCGCCGCCCCTCGAAGGTCCGAAGCCGCGGGAGGTTCGTGGCGGCGGTTCGACGGTTTCGCCGCGGGAGGCGAGACGCGACTCCGCCCCATGATCGGCGGATCCCGAGCCGACGATGGCGGAACGCCGCCTCCGTTCGCGTCGGAGGGTCCGGCGCGGAACCCCGGTTCCGCGCGGAGGTCGTGAAGTGATTCCCCTCCCCCGCTTGCGGGAGAGGGGGGCGGGTCCCGGCCCGCCGGGTGAGTGCCCCACGCAGTCGCAGGAAGCCGGGCCGATGGCGATCCGCCGTCGTGGAAGGCCCGCGTGTCCATCGTCCGAAGCATCCCGAAAGCAAGGCAGGACCGATTTATGAGCGACACCACCACCGCCGGGAGCGCAGCGTCGCTGGAGGAGAAGCGGCTGCGGCTGGCCGCGCTTCTCCAGAAGAGGAGCGCGGCGGCGAAGGTGTATCCCACCTCGTTCCTCCAGCAGCGGCTCTGGTTCCTGGACCAGCTGGAGCCGGGCAGCCCCGTGTACAACATCCCCGGCGCCGTGCGGCTGTTCGGCGTGCTGGACGGGCCGGCGCTGGAGCGGGCGCTCAACGAGATCGTCCGGCGCCACGATTCGCTGCGCACCGCCATCCGCACGCAGGACGGCGAGCCGGTGCAGGTGGTGGAGCCCACGGCCTCCATCCGCCTGGAGGTGGACGACGTCTCGGGGTTCGAGGACGAGGACGAGCGCGACGGCCAGCTGGCCCAGCGGCTGGCGGACTACGGCGAGGTGTCGTTCACGCTCACCCAGGCGCCCCTGTTCCGCGCGCGCCTGTTCCGCGAGACGGCCGAGCGGCACGTGCTGGCGATGGTGGTGCACCACACCGTGGCCGACGGCTGGTCGATGGGCATCCTGACCCGCGAGCTGAACGCCCTGTACGAGGCGTTTCGCACGGGACAGCCTTCGCCGCTGGCGCCGCAGCCGCTGCAGTACGCGGACTTCGCCGTGTGGCAGCGGGAGCAGTACCGCGAGGGGGCGCTGGCCGGGCAGCTGCGCTACTGGATGGAGAAGCTGGGCGGCGCGCCGCCCGCGTTGGAGCTGCCCTTCGACCGGCCGCGGCCGGCGGTGCAGGACTACGCCGGCGACCGGCTGTACACGGAGGTCGGCGCGGAGACGCGCGAGGCCGTGGGGGCGCTGGCCCGCCGCGAGGGCGCCACCCCCTACATGGTGCTGCTGGCGGTGTTCGCCATGCTGCTGCACCGGTACACGGGCAGCGACGACGTCGTGGTGGGCACCCCCATCGCCGGGCGCACGCGGCCCGAGCTGGAGAACGTGTTCGGCTACTTCGCCAACACGCTGGCCCTGCGCACGGACCTGGCAGGCGACCCCACCTTCCGCGAGCTGCTGGCGCGCGTGCGGCGCACGCTGCTGGAGGCGTACGCCAACCAGGACTTCCCGTTCGAGAAGCTGGTGGACGAGCTGAAGGTGGAGCGCAGCACGGCGTACAATCCCCTGTTCCAGGCCGTCTTCGTCCTGCAGAACGCGCCCGTGGAGCGCACCAGCCTGGAGGGCGTGACGGTGGAGGGGGTCACGATGCCCACCGACACCAGCATGTTCGACCTGATGTGGCAGGTGTTCGAGGGCGAGGACACGCTGGTGGCGCAGGTGGAGTACCGCACCACCCTGTGGGACGAGGACACCGTGCGCCGCATGGGCCGCCACTACAAGGCCCTGCTCGCCGCCGCCGTGGCCGAGCCCGAGACACGCATCTCCGCCTTCGAGTTCCTGGCCGACGGCGAGCGCGAGCGCCTGCTGGACGAGTGGAACGACACCGCGATCGCCCTCGACTCCACCGACACCGTCCCGTGCCTCTTCGCGCGGCAGGCGGCGCGCACGCCGGACGCCGCCGCCCTCGTCCCGGCAAACGGCGCGACGATCACCTATGCGGAGCTGGACGCGCGCTCCACCCGCCTCGCCCGGCACCTGCGCGCGCGCGGCGTGGGCATCGGCAGCCGCGTGGGCGTCTCGCTCGCCCGCTCGCCCGGGCTGATCTCGGCGCTGCTGGCGGTGATGAAGGCAGGGGGCGCGTACGTGCCGCTGGACGCGGAGCTGCCGCCGGAGCGCCTTTCCCGGATGGTGGCGGACGCGTCCGTCTCTCACCTCCTGGTCGATGGAGAGCCCGCGGACGCCTTCGCGGCGTTCGCCGGCACCGTCGTTCGGCTGGACGTGGACGCGGATGCGATCGCGGGGCAGCCGGCGGAGGCGCTGGACGACGTGGCGCTGTCGGCGGACGACCTGGCGTACGTGCTCTTCACCTCCGGATCAACCGGCCGGCCGAAGGCGGTGGCGGTGCCCCATCGCGGCATCGTGCGGCTGGCGCGGAACGACCGGCCGGTGGGATTCGAATCGACCGACGTGTTCGCGCAGCTCGCGCCCGTGTCGTTCGATGCCAGCACGCTGGAGATCTGGTGCCCGCTGCTGAACGGCGCGCGCCTGGCCGTCTCGTCCCCCGGCACGCCGTCGCTGGAGGAGCTGGGACGGTTCGTGGAGGAGCGGGGCGTCACCGTGCTGTGGCTCACCGCCGGGCTCTTCCACCAGATGGTGGATGCGCAGGCGCACCGGCTGCGCGGCGTGCGCGTGCTGCTGGCCGGCGGCGACACCCTGTCCGTGCCCCACGTGCGGCGCGCGCTGGCCGGCCTTCCCGGCACCCTGCTGGTGAATGGATACGGGCCCACGGAAAGCACCACCTTCACCACCTGCCACCTCGTGCGGGCGGAGGACGTGGAGGGCGCGGCGGTGCCCATCGGGAAGCCGATCGCGGGTACGCGCGTCTACGTGCTCGAGGACGCGCTGGGCCTGGCGCCCCAGGGCGTGGCGGGCGAGGTGTGCATCGGCGGGGCCGGCCTCGCGGTGGGGTACCTGGGGCAGCCCGCGCTCACGGCCGAGCGCTTCGTGCCCGACGCCTTCTCGGGCACGCCGGGCGCGCGCCTGTACCGCAGCGGCGACCGCGGGCGCTGGGCGGCGGACGGCGCGCTGGCCTTCCTGGGGCGCGGCGACGGCCAGGTGAAGGTGCGCGGCTTCCGCATCGAGCTGGGCGAGGTGGAGACGGCGCTGGCCGACGACGCCCGCGTGGCCGCCTGCGTGGTGGCGGCCCTGGACGACCCCTCCGGCGGCCTGCGCCTGGTGGCGTACGCCGTGCCCGCCCCGGGCGCCGCGCCCGACGCGGCCTCCCTGCGCGACGCGCTGCAGGCCCGGCTGCCGGCGTACATGGTGCCCGCCGCCGTGGTGCTGCTGCCGGAGCTGCCGCTGACGCCCAACGGCAAGGTGGACCGCCGCGCCCTTCCGGCGCCGGAGGCGCACGCGTCCGGCGACGAGTACGTGGCGCCGCGCACGCCCACGGAGGCCGCCGTCGCCGCCATCTGGGCCGAGTGCCTGGGGGCGGCGCGCGTGGGCGTGCACGACAACTTCTTCGCGCTGGGCGGCCACTCGCTGGTGGCCACCCGCGTGGTGACGCGCATCCGCGAGGCGTTCCAGGCCGAGCTGCCGCTGCGCGCCCTGTTCGAGGCCCAGAGCGTGGCCGAGCTGTCCGCCCGCGTGGACGCCGAGGTGCGCGCGGCCAGCCCGGCGCCCGCGCTGGTGCCCGTGCCCCGCGACCGCCCCATCCCCGCCTCATTCGCGCAGGCGCGGCTGTGGTTCATCGAGCGCATGGTGCCGGGCACGCCCACCTACAACGTGCCCGCGCACGTCCCCCTGGCCGGCTCGGTCGATCCGGACGCGCTGGAGCGGGCGCTGGGCGAGATGGTGCGCCGCCACGAGTCGCTGCGAACCACCTTCGCCGCGCCCGACGGCGAGCCGGTGCAGGTCATCCACCCCGCCGGCGCGTTCCGCCTGGAGACGGTGGACCTGCGCGCGCTGCCGGCGGGAGAGAAGGCGGCCGAGCTGGACCGGCTGACCGAGGCGGAGCGGACGCGGCCCTTCGACCTGGAGGCCGGCCCCCTCTTCCGCGCCACCCTCTACCTGGTGTCGGCCGACGAGGCGCTGCTGCTGCCCGTGCTGCACCACGTGGTGAGCGACGGCTGGTCGATGGACGTCCTTCTGCGCGAGATGACGGCGCTGTACGACGCCTTCGCGGCCGGGCGCCCGTCGCCGCTGCCCGAGCTGCCGGTGCAGTACGCCGACTTCGCCGCCTGGCAGCGCGAATGGCTGTCCGGGCCCGTGCTGGACGAGCAGCTCGCCTTCTGGAAGGCGCAGCTCGCCGGCGCGCCGCCCGTGCTGGAGCTTCCCGCGGACCGCCCGCGCCCGCCCGTGCAGACCTACCGCGGCCGCACGCTGTACGCCCCGCTGCCGCGCGCCCTCACGGAGCGGCTGAACGCGCTGGCGCGGGCCGAGGGCGCCACGCTGTTCATGACGCTGCTGGCGGCGTTCAGCGCACTGCTGGGCCGCTATTCCGGGCAGGACGACGTCGTCGTGGGCTCCCCCATCGCCGGGCGGAACCGGGCCGAGATCGAGGGGCTGATCGGCTTCTTCGTCAACAACCTGCCCATGCGCACGGACCTGGGCGGCGAGCCCACGTTCCGCGAGCTGCTGCGCCGCGCGCGCGAGACGACGCTGGGCGCGTACGCCCACCAGGACCTGCCGTTCGAGCGGCTGGTGGAGGAGCTGGGCGCGCAGCGCAGCGTGAGCCACACGCCCGTCTTCCAGGTGCTATTCAACCTGCTCACCAACCGGCCCGCCGGCGCCGCGCCCGCGGGCCCGGCGCCTTCCTCCACCGAGGTGGTGGAGTTCGCCGAGCCCGCCAAGTACGACCTGACGCTCACCGTGAGCGACCAGGGCGCGGACGTGTACGCCGCCCTCAACTACAACGCGGACCTGTTCGACGGCTCCACCGCGCGCCGCATGATGGCGCATTTCCGGGCGCTGCTGGAGCAGGTGGCTGCGGACGCGGACGTGCGCCTGGCGGACGTGCAGCTCCTTTCCGCCGAGGAGCGCGGCCTGCTGCTGGGCGCCTGGAACGACACCGCGCGCGCCTTCCCCACGGGCCTGCGCGCCCACGACCTCTTCGAGGCGCAGGCCGCCGCCGCGCCGCACGCGCCCGCGCTCGTCTTCGGCCCGGACACGCTGACGTACGGGGAGCTCGACCGCGCCGCCAACCAGCTCGCGCATCACCTGGTCTCCGTCGGCGTCGGGCCGGAGGCGCGCGTGGCGGTGTGCATGGAGCGCACGCCGGAGATGATCGTCGCGCTGCTGGCGGTCTGGAAGGCCGGCGGCGCGTACGTGCCGGTCGATCCCGCCTATCCCGCGGATCGCATCGCCTACATGCTGGCGGATTCCGGCGCGGCGGTCGTCCTCACGCAGGCGCGCGTCGCCGCCGGCCTTCCCCCGACCGACGCCCACGTCGTGGCGGTGGATGCGGAGGCGGAGCGGATCGGCGCGGAGAGCGCGGAGAGTCCTCGGACGGCGGGCGTGGCGGAGAACGCGGCGTACGCCATCTACACCTCGGGATCGACGGGGAAGCCCAAGGGCGTGGTCGTGGAGCACCGCTCCGTGGTGACGCTGCTGCACTGGCTGCGCGAGGTGATCGGCGACGACGAGCGCGCGTGCGTGCTGGCATCGACCTCCATCGCCTTCGACGTCAGCGTGGCCGAGATCTTCGACACGCTGTGCTGGGGCGGCAAGCTCGTGCTGGTGGAGAACGCGCTGTCGCTGGCCGAGCTGGGCGAGGATGCGGGCATCCGCCTGGCGGTGATGGTGCCTTCCGCCGCGCGGGAGCTGGCGCGGATGCGGGCGATCCCATCCACCTTGCGCGCGTTCAACCTGGCGGGCGAGGCGCTGCCCCCGTCGCTGGCGCGCACGCTGTACGCGCTGCCCGGCGTGGAGGCGGTGCGCAACCTGTACGGGCCCACGGAGGACACCGTCTACTCCACCGGCGCCACCGTGGAGCGCGGCGCGGGCAAGGTGCACATCGGCCGGCCGGCGGCCAACGCGCAGGCGTACGTGCTGGACGGGGCCCTGCGCCCGGTGCCGGTGGGCGTGCCCGGCGAGCTGTGCCTGGCCGGCGACGGCGTGGCGCGCGGCTACCTGAACCGCCCCGCGCTCACGGCCGAGCGCTTCGTGCCCAACCCGTTCGGCGCCGCCGGCTCGCGCATGTACCGCGGCGGCGACCTGGCGCGCGCGCTGCCGGACGGCACCCTGGAGTACCTGGGCCGCCTGGACCACCAGGTGAAGGTGCGCGGCTTTCGCATCGAGACGGGCGAGGTGGAGGCGGCCCTGGCCACGCACCCCGCGCTGAACGACGCGCTGGTGGTGGCGCGCGAGATGGGCGACGGCGACCGGCGGCTGGTGGCGTACGTCGTCGCGAAGGAAGGCGCCTCCGTCGACACCGCCGAGCTGCGCGCGCACGTGAAGGCTACGCTGCCGGACCACATGGTGCCGAGCGCCTTCGTGGCGCTGGACGCGATCCCCCGCACGCCCAACGGCAAGGTGGACCGCGCGAACCTGCCGGCCCCCGGCCCCGACGCCGGCACCCCGCACGTGGCGCCGCGCACGGCCACCGAACAGGCGCTCGCGTCCATCTGGCGCGACGTGCTGCGGGTACCGCGCGTGGGCGTGCACGACGACTTCTTCGCGCTGGGCGGCCACTCGCTGCTCGCCACCCGCGTGGTGTCGCGCATCCGCCAGGCGCTGGGCGCGGACGTGCCGCTCCGCTCCCTGTTCGAGACGCCGACGCTGGAGGAGCTGGCCCGCCGCATCGACGCCGAGCACGACACCGCATCCGGCGAGCCGCCCATTGCCCGCGCGGACCGCACGCATCCGCTGCCGCTGTCGTTCGCGCAGGAGCGCCTGTGGTTCGTGGACCGGCTCATCCCCGGCAGCTCCGCGTACAACCTGTCCGTCGCCCTTCCCGTGCCCGGCGCGGACGCAAACGTCCTGCAGCGCGTGCTGGCCGAGATCGTCCGACGCCACGAATCGCTCCGCACCACCTTCGGCACCGTCGACGGCCACGCCACGCAGGTCATCCACCCCGCAGGCGGCTTCCGCCTGGACGTCGTCGGCCTGCGCTCCCTCGATGCCGCCGACCGGGACGCCGAAGCCGCCCGCATCCTCTCCACCGAAAGCAACCGCCCCTTCGACCTCGAGGCCGGCCCGCTCTTCCGCGCCACCCTCGTCCTCACGGGAGGCCGCAGTGCTTCCCCTCTCCCCCTCGAGGGAGAGGGCCAAGCGTCCCCCTCCGCCGAGATGCCCTCCGCCGACGAAGCCGTCCTGGTGATGGTGATGCACCACATCATCAGCGACGCGTGGTCGATGGACGTGCTCGCCGCGGAGCTGAACGCCATCTACACGGCCTTCGCCGTGGACGAGCCGTCGCCGTTGCCGGAGCCGGGCATCCAGTACGCCGACTTCTCCGTGTGGCAGCGCGCGTGGATGACGGACGCGGTCGTCGCGAAGCAGGTGGGCTACTGGAAGCGGCAGCTCGCCGGCGCGCCCGAGCTGCTGGCGCTGCCCACGGACCGCCCGCGGCCGCCGGTGCAGACGTACCGCGGCGCCATGCTGCCCGTCTCCATCCCCCGCCGCACCGCGCACGCGCTGAACGCGCTGGCCCGGCAGGAAGGCGCCACGCCCTTCATGGTGCTGCTGGCCGCCTTCGACGTGCTGCTCAGCCGGTGGTCGGGCCAGACGGACGTCGTGGTCGGCTCGCCCATCGCGGGAAGGAACCGGGCCGAGACGGAGCCGCTGATCGGCTTCTTCGTCAACAACCTCGTCCTCCGCGCCGACCTGTCGGGCGATCCGCCGTTCGCGGAGCTGGTGGGACGCGTCCGCGACGTGACGCTGGGCGCCTACGCGCACCAGGACCTGCCGTTCGAGCGGCTGGTGGAGGGGCTGAACCTGGGCCGCAGCATGGCGCACTCGCCGCTGTTCCAGGTGATGTTCGCCCTGCAGAACACCGCCGGCCCCGTGTCGCCGGACGCATCCGCCGGAGTGTTGGACGACGACGCCCTCGACGCGGCCGCGCCCGACCTGTCGGCGCACGCCACCTCGCGCTTCGACCTGACGCTGAACCTGACGGAGACGCCCGTCGGCCTGACGGGCTCGCTGGAGTACAGCACGGACCTGTTCGACGAGGCCACCGCGCGGCGCATGATGGAGCATTTCGGCGCGCTGCTGGACCAGGTGTGCGCGGACGCGGAGATGCGGCTTTCGGACGTGCACCTGCTGGGCGACGGCGAGCACGCGCTGCTTCTGGGGGCCAGGGCCGACGCGCGCCGCCCGCGCGCCGCCGGCCAGCGCATCCACGACCTGTTCGAGTCCCAGGCCGCCGCCGCGCCGCACGCGCCGGCGCTGGCCTTCGGCGCGGAGACGCTGACCTACGCCGAGCTGAACGCGGGCGCCAACCAGCTCGCGCATCACCTGGTCTCCCTCGGCGTCGGGCCGGAGGCGCGCGTGGCGGTGTGCATGGAGCGCACGCCGGAGATGATCGTCGCGCTGCTCGCCGTGCTCAAGGCCGGCGGCGCGTACGTGCCGGTCGATCCGTCGTATCCCGCGGACCGCATCGCGTACATGCTGGCGGATTCCGGCGCGGCCATCGTGCTCACGCAGGCGCGCGTGGCGGCCGGCCTTCCATCGACCGAAGCCCACGTGGTGGCGGTGGACGCGGAGGCGGAGCGCATCGCCCGCGAGAGCGCGGAGAACCCGGCCGCGCGCTCGGTGCCGGAGAACGCCGCGTACGCCATCTACACCTCGGGCTCCACGGGCCGCCCCAAGGGCGTCGCCATCGAGCACCGCTCCGTCGTCACCCTGCTGCGCTGGCTGAAGGCGGCGGTCACGGACGACGAGCGGTCGTGCACGCTGGGCTCGACCTCCATCTCGTTCGACGTGAGCATCGCCGAGATCTTCGGCACGCTGTGCTGGGGCGGAACGCTCGTGCTCGTCGAGAACGCGCTGTCGCTGGCGGAGCTGGGGGAGCAGGCGGGGATCAGGCTGGCGGTGATGGTGCCTTCCGCGGCGCAGGAGCTTCTGCGCATGGGCGGCATCCCGCGCACCGTGCGCAGCTTCAACCTGGGCGGCGAGCCCCTGCCGAACGCGCTGGCGCAGGCGCTGTACGGGCTGGGCACGGTGGAGAAGGTGCTGAACCTGTACGGGCCCACGGAGGACACGACGTACTCCACGTGGTCGCTGGTGCCGCGCGGCGGCGACAAGGTGGGCATCGGCCGGCCCGTGGCGGGCACGCAGGCGTACGTGCTGGATGCGCGCCTGCGCCTGGCGCCCATCGGCGTGCCCGGCGAGCTGTACCTGGCGGGCGAGGGCCTGTCGCGCGGGTACCTGAACCGGCCGGCGCTGACGGCCGAGCGCTACCTGCCGAACCCCCTCGGCATGCCCGGCTCGCGCATGTACCGCGTGGGCGACCTGACGCGCTGGCTGGCCGACGGCTCGCTGGAGTACCTGGGGCGCATCGACAACCAGGTGAAGGTGCGCGGCTTCCGCATCGAGATCGGCGAGATCGAAGCCGCCCTCGCCGCGCACCCCTCCGTTGCCGACGCCGCCGTCGTGGCCCGCGAGATGGGCGACGGCGACCGCCGCCTGGTGGCCTACGTCGTCGCGAAGCGCGCCCGCCCGTCAGGCGCGTCGGATTCCGAGAATTCCAACGCGATCGTGGATTCCACCGTCTCGGAAGGTCCTGCGGACGGGATTCCTGCGGGCGCGGTCGATACCGCGGAGCTGCGCGCGCACCTCAAGGCACGCCTGCCGGAGTACATGATCCCCGGCGCGTTCGTGGTGATGGATGCGCTGCCGCTCACGCCCAACGGCAAGGTGGACCGCCGCGCGCTCCCCGCGCCCGACACCGCGGGCGCCGCCGAGCACGTGGCGCCGCGCACGCCCACGGAGGAGGCGCTGGCGGCCATCTGGCGCGAGGTGCTGCACGTGGACCGCGTGGGCGCGCACGACGACTTCTTCGCGCTGGGCGGCCACTCGCTGCTCGCCACGCGCGTCGTCTCTCGCGTGCGGCAGGCGCTGGGCGCCGAGCTTCCCCTGCGCGCGCTGTTCGAGGCGCCCACGCTGGCCGAGCTGGCCCGCCGCATCGACGGCGAGAGCCGCGTGCTTGCCGACGAGCCAGGCATCGTTCCCGCGCCGCGCGGACGGCCGCTGCCCCTGTCGTTCGCGCAGGAGCGCCTGTGGTTCGTGGACCGGCTGATCCCCGGCAGCAGCGCCTACAACATCCCCGTCGTCCTCCCCGTGCCCGGCATCGCCGCCGCCGTGCTGGAGCGCGCGCTGGCCGAGATCGTCCGGCGCCACGAATCGCTGCGCACCACCTTCGCCGGCGCCGGCGGCACCGCCGTGCAGGTCATCCACCCCGCCGGCACCTTCCGCCTGGACGTCATCGAAG
The DNA here is from genome assembly GCA_028287185.1 of Gemmatimonadota bacterium. GTDB lineage: Bacteria > Gemmatimonadota > Gemmatimonadetes > Longimicrobiales > Longimicrobiaceae > JAQBQD01. Next base: position 32,993 of record JAQBQD010000195.1, read on the forward strand.
CGCCCGAGTCGGACACCGCCCGCCTCATCGGCGAGATCAGCAACCGCCCCTTCGACCTCGAAGCCGGCCCCCTCTTCCGCGCCACCCTGGTCCGCACGCCAGCGCGCAGTGCTTCTCCCGCCGATGCCGTCCTCGTCATGGTGATGCACCACATCGTCAGCGACGCGTGGTCGATGGACGTGCTCACGGCGGAGCTGAACGCCCTCTACGCCGCCTTCGCCGCGGGCCAGCCGTCGCCGCTGCCGGAGCCGGCGGTGCAGTACGCCGACTTCGCCGTGTGGCAGCGCGCGTGGATGACGGACGAGGTCGTCGCGAAGCAGGTGGATCACTGGAAGCGGTCCCTGGCCGGCGCGCCCACGCTGCTGGAGCTGCCGACGGACCGCCCGCGCCCCGCCTTCCAGAGCTTCCGCGGCGCGATGGTGCCGCTCACCATCCCTCGGCGGACGCTGGACGGCCTGAACGCGCTGGCCCGCCGCGAGGGCGCCACGCTGTTCATGGTGCTGCTGGCCGCCTTCGACGTGCTGCTGGGCCGCTACTCCGGGCAGGCGGACGTGGTCGTCGGCTCGCCCATCGCGGGGCGGAATCGCGCGGAGACGGAGCCGCTGATCGGCTTCTTCGTCAACAACCTCGTGCTGCGCGCCGACCTTTCCGCGGACCCGGACTTCCGCGCGCTCGTCCGCCAGGTGCGCAACGTGACGTTGGGCGCCTACGCGCACCAGGACCTGCCCTTCGAGCGGCTGGTGGAGGCGCTGAACCTGGGCCGCAGCCTGGCGCACTCCCCGCTGTTCCAGGTGATGTTCGCGCTCCAGAACACCGCCGACGCGTCCGGCCCCGCGCCGGCCGGCGGATCGACGGACGCATCCTCCTCCGCGTCCGCCGAGGCCGACGCGGACGAGCCGGACCTGTCCGCCCACACGTCCTCCAAGTTCGACCTCACGCTCAACCTGTCCGAGACGCCGCGGGGCCTGGCCGGCTCCGTGGAGTACAGCACGGACCTGTTCGACGAATCCACCATCCGCCGCATGATGGCGCACTTCGCGGCGCTGCTGGATGCGGCCGTGGCGGACCCCGAGCGCCCCGTATCGCGCCTGCCGATGTTCACGGCCGGCGAGCGCGAGCAGGTGGTGCGCGGCTGGAACCGCACCGGGCGCCCCGGGCCCGCCGGGCGCATGGTGCACGAGATGATCGCGGCGCAGGCGGCCCGCACGCCGGACGCCGTCGCCCTCTCGTTCGCGGGCGCGACGGTGACGTACGCGGAGATGGAGGTGCGCGCCAACCGGCTCGCGCACCACCTGCGGGGCCTGGGCGTGGGGCCGGACGTGCGCGTCGCCATCTCCGTCCCGCGCTCGCCGCAGATGGTGATCGGCCTGCTGGGCGTGCTGAAGGCCGGCGGCGCCTTCCTGCCCATCGACGCCGCATACCCGGCGGACCGTATCGCCTACATGCTGGAAGACTCCGGCGCTCCCGTGCTGCTGGCCTTCGCGGAGATGGCGGACGGATTCCCCCCGCATGCCGCCACGGTCGTGCGCCTGGACGCGGACTGGCCGGCGATCGAGGCCGGGCCCGCGGACGCGCCGGCGACGGAGCTGACGCCGCTGAACCTGGCGTACGTCATCTACACCTCCGGCTCCACCGGGCGGCCCAAGGGCGTCATGGTGTCGCACGCCGGCGTGGCGAACCAGGCGCTCTCGGGCATCGAGTCGTTCGACGTCTCGGCCGGCAGCCGGATGCTCCAGTTCGCGTCGTTCAGCTTCGACGCCGCCGTCATGGAGATCCTGCCCGCGCTGCTCACGGGCGCGCGCCTGCACCTGGCGCCGCAGGAAGCGCTCATGCCCGGCGAGCCGCTCGCCCGCACGCTGCGCGACGAGGGCATCACCATCGTCACCCTGCCGCCCTCCGTGCTGGCGGTGATGCCGGCGGACGGCTTCCCCGCGCTCGCCACCCTGGCCTCGGCCGGCGAACCCTGCTCGGCCGAGATCGCCGCCCGCTGGCGCCGCGTCGACGGAGGCACGTCCGAGGCACGGGGGAAGTCGACGGAGTAGCCGGATCTCGGGAATCTCGGGATTCTCGGGATTCGATCCGGGTTGGACGCGCGAGCGGGATCGGGTCCGACGGAGTGTCTGTCCGGCGGCGGGAAGGGCGCGGTGCGCGGGGTTTGCCCGAGCATCCTGCCCCACGCGGCCGGCTTTTCTTCGCGCTGCGTCCATCGTCGGGCGGGATGGATGGCGGGGAGAGGCCGGCGGCGAGGGCTGATTTCGATCCGAGCCCATCCTCTTCGAGTTGTCGGGAGGATGCACGGCGGCGGCGGATAAGGATTGGTCCCGGCGGGGGAAATGCGGCAGATTCCTCCGCCTTCCTGAAACGTCTGATTGGGTGAAGGGCCGCGGCGCGCGGATCGGCGTGCCGCGGGAATCCTCCGCGGAAGCAACCGGGCACCGAGCGAGCGTGGGTCGATGAGCGTGACGGACACGGCGGGATTGTCGGCGGAGGAGAAGCGGAGGCGCCTGGCGGAGCTGCTGCAGAAGAAGGCGGCGCAGCCCCGGACGTATCCCGTGTCGTTCTCGCAGCGGCGCTTCTGGTTCCTGGACCAGCTGGAGCCGGGCAACCCCGTGTACCACATTCCCCTGCCGGACGTGCTGCCGCCCGGGGAGCACGACCCCGCCGTGATGCAGCGCGCCGTGGACGAGGTGGTGCGGCGGCACGGCTCGCTGCGCACCGTCTTCCGCGTCGCCGGCGGCGAGCCCGTGCAGGTGGTGATGCCGGCCATGGAGGTGCCCGTCGCCTTCCACGACCTGGCCGCACTGCAGCCCGCCGCCCGCGCGGACGAGATGCGCCGCCTGGTGACGGACAACGCGCAGCGGCCCTTCGACCTGGCGAACGGGCCGCTGCTGCGCCTGTCGCTGGTGCGCGCCGCGCCGGGCGAGCACCTGATGCTGGCCTGCCTGCACCACATCATCGCCGACGGCTGGAGCCTGGACGTGCTGCGCGAGGAGCTGCGGGTGCTGTGCGCCGCCTTCGCCGCCGGGCAGCCCTCGCCGCTGCCGCCGCTGCCCATCCAGTTCGGCGACTACGCCGCGTGGCAGCATGAGCAGATCAGCGGCGAGCTGCTGCAGAGCCAGCTCGACTACTGGCGCGGCGCCCTGGCCGGCGCCCCCGAGGTGCTGGAGGTGCCCACCGACCGGCCGCGCCCCGCCGTGCAGCGCTACGAGGGCGCCGTGCTGCGCGCCATGGTGCCCGCGACCACGCTGGGCGCCCTGAACGCGCTGGCCCGCCAGGAGAGCGCCACCCTGTTCATGGCGCTGCTGGCCGGCTTCGAGCTGCTGCTGGCGGCGTACACGGGCAGCGAGAACGTGGTCGTCGGCACCCCCATCGCCGGGCGCACGCGTGCCGAGATGGAGCGGCTGATCGGCTTCTTCGTCAACACGCTGGTGCTGCACACCGACCTGTCGGGCGACCCCACCTTCCGCGCCGCCGTGCGCCGGGTGCGCGCCACCATGCTGGGCGCCTACGCCCACCAGGAGATGCCGTTCGACAAGTTGGTGGAGGACCTGGGCGTGGAGCGCAGCCTCAGCCACAACCCCCTCTTCCAGATCCTCTTCAGCCTCCAGAACGCCCTGGGCACCCTGGGCGCGGACGCCGCCGCCCCGGCATCTCCCGCACCCGCCTCCACCGAAGCCGGCCCGGTCCCGTCCTCCGCCTTCGCCGGCGTGGACACCGACACGCGCCTGTCCACGTTCGACCTGACGCTCAACGCGCTGGAGTCGCCCGACGGGCTGCTGCTGACCTTCGAGTACCGCACGGACCTGTGGGACCGCGACACCATCGGGCGGTGGGCGTACCACCTGGTGCGCCTGCTCTCGCTCGTCGCCGAGCAGCCCGACCGCCCCGTCTCGGCCCTGTCGTTCCTCATCCCCGAGGAACGCTACATGATGCTGACGGAGGTGAACGCCACGGCCGCGCCGTATCCCGCGGACGAGACGGTGCCGGAGCTGTTCGCCGCGCAGGCGGCGCGCACGCCGGACGCGCCCGCCCTCCGCTTCGGCGCCGAGGCGCTCACCTACGCGGAGCTGGACGCGCGCGCCAGCCGCCTCGCCCGGCACCTGCGCGGCTTGGGTGTGGGCCCCGAGCAGCGCGTGGGCATCTGCCTTCCGCGCGGCATCGACATGGCCGTGGCGGTGCTGGCCGTGCTGAAGGCCGGCGGGTGCTACGTGGCGATGGACCCCGCGTATCCCGCGGACCGGCTGGCATACATGCTGGACGACAGCCGCGCCGCCGTGCTGCTCACGCACGCACCCGTCGCCGCCCGCCTGCCGGCGCACGCGGCCGCGGTCGTTGCGCTGGACGTCGAGCGCGACGCCATCGCCTCCGAATCCGCCGAGGCGTTCGATCCCGGCCTGCTGCCGGACAATCCGGCCTACGTGCTGTACACCTCCGGCTCCACCGGGCGGCCCAAGGGCGTGGTCCTCGCGCACCGCGTGCTGGCCAACCTGCTGCGCTGGCAGATGGATCGCTGGGCGGGCCAGGCGCCGGCGGTGACGCTCCAGTTCGCCTCCCTCAGCTTCGACGTCTCCTTCCAGGAGCTGTTCTCCACCTGGGCCACCGGCGGCACGCTGGTGCTGGTGGACGAGGACACCCGCCGCGACGGGCACGCGCTGCTGGACTACGTGCGCACGGAGGGTGTGGAGCGCCTGTTCCTGCCCTTCGCTGCGCTGGAGGCACTGGCCGAGGTGGCGGACGGGCGGGATCTGCGCGGCATGCCGCTGCGCGAGGTCGTCACCGCCGGCGAGCAGCTCCAGAGCTCGCCCCCGCTGCGCCGGCTCGTCGCAGCGACGGGGTGCACGCTGGACAACCAGTACGGCCCGTCCGAGGCGCACGTGGTGAGCGCCTACCGCATGCCGGAGTCAGTGGACGGGTGGGACCTGCTGCCCCCCATCGGGCGGCCCATCGCCAACACGCGGCTGTACGTGCTGGACCGGTGGATGCGCCCCGCGCCGGTCGGCATTCCCGGCGAGCTGTACATCGGCGGCGTGTGCCTGGCGCGCGGCTACCACGGGCGGCCAGGGCTGACGGCGGAGAAGTTCGTCCCCAGCCCCTTCACCCCCGGCGAGCGCCTGTACCGAACGGGCGACCGCGCGCGCTGGCGGATGGACGGCCAGCTCCAGTTCCAGGGGCGCATCGACTTCCAGGTGAAGGTGCGCGGATTCCGCATCGAGCTGGGCGAGATCGAGGCGACGCTGCGCCAGCACCCGGCCGTGGCGGACGCCGTGGCCGTCGTGCGCGAGGACCGCCCCGGCGACCGGCGCGTGGTGGCGTACGTCGTTCCCCGCGACGGCGCCGCGCCCTCCGCGGAGGCGTTGCGCGCGCACGCCCTGCTCTCGCTGCCCGAGTACATGGCGCCGGCCGCCTTCGTGCCGCTGCCCGCGCTGCCGCTCACGCCAAACGGCAAGGTGGACCGCCGCGCCCTGCCCGCCCCGGAGGGCGCCGGCGACGACGCTGCGTTCGTGGCCCCGCGCACGGACACCGAGCGCGAGCTGGCGGCCATCTGGGCCGATCTCCTGGGATCGCCCCGCATCGGCATCGCGGACAACTTCTTCGGCATGGGCGGCCACTCGCTCACGGCCACGCGCGTGGTGACGCGCATCCGCCAGGCGTTCGGGGTGGAGGTGCCCCTGCGCGTGCTGTTCGAGGCGCAGACGCTGGGCGCGCTGGCGGAGCGCATCGACGCGTCGCTGGGCCGCACCGGGCCGGCGGCGCCCGCGCTGGTGCCCGTGCCGCGCGACCGCCCGCTGCCCGCGTCGTTCGCGCAGGCGCGCCTGTGGTTCATCGAGCGGATGGTGCCCGGCACCGCCACCTACAACCTGCCCGCCCCGCTGCCGCTCCCCGGCTCGGTCGATTCCGTCGTCCTCGAACGCGCCCTGGCCGAGATCGTCCGCCGCCACGAATCCCTCCGCACGACGTTCGCGGCGCCCGACGGCGAGCCCGTGCAGGTCATCCATCCCGCCGGCGGCTTCCGCCTGGAAACCGTGGACCTCCGCGGCGTCTCCGTCGACGAAAGGCCGGCGGAGCTTGCGCGGGTGACGGGCGCGGACGTCACGCGGCCCTTCGACCTGGAAGCCGGCCCGCTCTTCCGTGCGACGCTCTACCGCGTGTCGGAGGATGAAGCGCTGCTGCTGGCGGTGATGCACCACGTGGTGAGCGACGGCTGGTCGATGGACGTGCTGACGCGCGAGCTGAACGCGCTGTACGCCGCCTTCGCCGCCGGGCGCCCGTCGCCGCTGCCGGAGCTTCCCGTGCAGTACGCCGACTTCGCCGCCTGGCAGCGCGAGTGGATGTCGGGCGCGGTGCTGGATGAGCAGCTTGCGTACTGGAAGTCACGGCTCGCCGGCGCGCCGCCCGTGCTGGAGCTTCCCGCGGACCGCCCGCGCCCGCCGGTGCAGACCTACCGCGGCCGCACGCTCTCCGCGCCGCTGCCGCGCGAGCTGACGGAGCGGCTGAACTCCCTGGCACGGGCCGAGGGCGCCACGCTGTTCATGACGCTGCTGGCGGCGTTCAGCGCCCTTCTCGGCCGCTGGTCCGGCCAGGAAGACGTGGTGATCGGCTCGCCCATCGCCGGGCGCAACCGGGCGGAGATCGAGGGGCTGATCGGCTTCTTCGTCAACAACCTGCCCCTGCGCACCAGCCTCGCGGGCGATCCCACCTTCCGCGACGTGCTCCGCCAGGCGCGCGAGACCACGCTGGGGGCGTACGCGCACCAGGACCTGCCGTTCGAGCGGCTGGTGGAGGAGCTGGGCGCCGAGCGCAGCGTGAGCCACACGCCGGTCTTCCAGGTGCTCTTCAACCTGCTGACCTCGCGCGGCGCCGCGGCGGATGCGAACGCCCCATCCACCGACGTGGTGGAGATGGACGAGCCGGCGAAGTACGACCTGTCGCTCACCGTGAGCGACCAGGGCGCGGACGTGTACGCAGGCATCAACTACAACGCGGACCTGTTCGACGGCGCCACCGTCCGGCGCATGCTCGGCCACTTCCGCGCGCTGCTGGAGCAGGTCGCGGCCGACGCGGACCGTCGCCTCTCCGACATCCATCTGCTCCCGCCGGACGAGCGCGCGCTGGTCCTCGGCGCGTGGAACCAGACGCAGCGACCGTATCCCACCGGTGCGCGCATCCACGACCTGTTCGAGACGCAGGCCAATGCCACGCCGGACGCACCCGCCCTCGTCTTCGGCACGTCGACGCTGACGTACGCGGAGCTGAACGCGGCCGCCAACCAGCTCGCCCACCGGCTGATCGCGCTCGGCGTAGGGCCGGAGGCGCGCGTCGCGGTCTGCATGCAGCGCACGCCGGAGATGGTGGTGGCGCTGCTCGCCGTGCTGAAGGCCGGCGGCGCCTACGTGCCGGTCGATCCCGCCTACCCGGCGGATCGCATCGCCTACATGCTGGACGATTCCGGCGCGGCGATCGTGCTCACGCAGGCCCGCGTCGCGGCGACGCTTCCGACGACCAGCGCGCATGTCGTCTCGGTCGATGCCGAGGCGGGCCGCATCTCCGCCGAGAGCGTGGAGAATCCCGCGGCTCGGTCCACGGCGGACAACGCCGCGTACGCCATCTACACCTCCGGCTCCACGGGCCGGCCGAAGGGCGTGGTCATCGAGCACCGCTCCACCGTCACCGTGCTCCACTGGTTGCGGGAGACGGTGTCGGACGAGGAGCGGTCGTGCGTGCTGGGATCGACTTCGATCTCGTTCGACGTGTCGATCGCAGAAATCTTCGGCACGCTGTGCTGGGGTGGAAAGCTCGTCCTCGTCGAGAACGCGCTCTCCCTGGCGGAGCTTGGGGAGTCCGCCGGGATCAAGCTCGCGGCGATGGTGCCGTCCGCCGCGCAGGAGCTTCTGCGGATGGGCGGAATCCCGTCGACGGTGCGCAGCCTCAACCTGGGCGGCGAGCCCCTGCCGAACGCGCTGGCGCAGGCGCTCTACGCGCTTCCCAGCATCGACAAGGTGCTGAATCTCTATGGGCCGACGGAGGATACGACGTACTCCACGTGGTCCGTCGTGCCGCGCGGGGCGGTGAAGGTCTACGTCGGCCGGCCCGTCGCGAACACGCAGGCGTACGTGCTGGATGCAACGCTGCGCCCGGTGCCGATCGGCGTGCCCGGCGAGCTGTATCTCGCGGGCGACGGGCTGTCGCGCGGCTACCTGGGCCGGCCGGCGCTGACCGGCGAGCGGTATCTGCCGAACCCATTCGGCGAGGTGGGATCGCGCATGTACCGCGTGGGCGACCTCGTTCGCTACCTGACGGACGGGACGCTGGAGTACCTGGGGCGGATGGACAACCAGGTGAAGGTGCGCGGGTTCCGCGTGGAGATCGGCGAGATCGAAGCCGCCCTCGTCGCGCATCCGTCGGTGAAGGACGCCGCCGTGGTGGCGCGCGAGTTCGCGGACGGCGACCGCCGCCTGGTGGCATACGTCGTCGCGAAGGACGGCGCTTCCGCCGATGCCGCGGAGCTGCGCGTGCACCTCAAGGCGCGTCTGCCGGAGCACATGGTGCCGAGCGCCTTCGTGCCGATGGACGCGCTGCCGATGACGCCCAACGGCAAGGTCGATCGCCGTGCCCTGCCCGCGCCCGTGCTGGACGGCGCCGCCGACCACGTCGCGCCGCGCACGCCGACGGAGAAGGCGCTGGCGGGCATCTGGCGCGAGGTGCTGCGCGTGGAGAACGTCGGCGCGCACGACGACTTCTTCGCGCTGGGCGGCCACTCGCTGATCGCAACGCGCGTCGTCTCCCGCGTGCGGCAGGCGATGGGCGTGGAGCTTCCGTTGCGCGCCGTGTTCGAGGCGCCCACGCTGGCCGAGCTCGCCGCCCGCATCGACGCCGGGCGCGGCACATCCGCGGACGAGCCGCCGATCGTCCCGGTGGATCGCACGCGCCCCCTGCCGCTGTCGTTCGCGCAGGAACGCCTTTGGTTCGTGGACCGGCTGATCCCCGGCACCAGCGCCTACAACATCCCCGTCGTCCTCCCCGTCGCCGCCATCGACGCGGACGTCCTTCGCCGCACGCTCGCCGAGATCGTCCGCCGCCACGAATCCCTGCGCACCACCTTCGCCACCCTCGACGGCCAGGCCGCGCAGGTCATCCACCCGGTCGGCGCCTTCCGCCTGGAGGTCGTGGACGCGCCGGAATCCGACATCCCGGGGATCATCGCCGTCGCCAGCAACGCCCCGTTCGACCTGCAAGCCGGCCCGCTCTTCCGCGCCACCCTCGTCCGCCCGGTCGAACGCAGTGCTTCCCCTCTCCCACCTGTGGGAGAGGGAGACGAGCCCAAGCGAACGGGTGAGGGCCTTCCGGATGAGGCCGCGGGCGCCGTCCTCGTCCTGGTGATGCACCACATCATCGGCGACGCGTGGTCGGTCGATGTGCTCATGGCCGAGCTGCACGCCATCTACGAAGCCTTCGCCGCCGGCCAGCCGTCGCCGCTGCCCGAGCCGGCCGTCCAATACGCCGACTTCGCCGTCTGGCAGCGCGCGTGGATGACGGACGCGGTGGTCGCGCGCCAGGTCGGCTACTGGAAGCAGCACCTCGCCGGCGCGCCCGCGCTGCTGGAGCTGCCGACCGACCGGCCGCGCCCCGCGTCGCAGAGCTTCCGTGGGGCGACGCTGCCGGTGGCCGTCCCGCGCGACGTGTCCAATGCCGTCGCCTCGCTCGCGCGAAAGCATGGCGCCACGCCGTTCATGATGCTGCTCGCGTCCTTCAACGCGCTGCTCGGGCGCTGGTCCGGCCAGCAGGACGTCGTCGTCGGCTCGCCCATCGCGGGGAGAAATCGGGCGGAGACGGAGCCGCTGATCGGCTTCTTCGTCAACAACCTCGTCCTGCGCACCGACCTCTCCGGAGACCCGTCGTTCACGGAGCTGGTGGCACGGGTGAAGGAAGCGACCCTCGGCGCGTACGTCCACCAGGACCTGCCGTTCGAGCGGCTGGTGGAAGCGCTGGACGTGCAGCGCAGCCTGGCGCACACGCCGCTCTTCCAGGTGATGTTCGCGCTCCAGAATACCGCCGCGCCCGCCGCATCCGCATCGCCCGGAACGCTGGTCGATGTCGTCCCGGCGGACGCCCCGGCCGTGGACGCGCCGGCGACGCCCGGGTCGTCCAAGTTCGACCTGACGCTGAACCTCACCGAGACGCCGCAGGGCCTCACCGGCTCGGTGGAGTACAGCACGGATCTGTTCGACGAAGCGACGGTCCGGCGGATGATGGCGCACTTCGGCGCGCTGCTCGCCGCGGCCGTCGCGGAACCCGATCGTCCCATTGCCCGCCTTCCGCTTCACGGCGCCGCGGATCGCGCGCGGCTGGTGGACGAGTGGAACCACACCGATCGCGCGTATCCCACGAATCTCACGGTGGACGCGCTTTTCGCGGAGCAGGCCGCGCGCACGCCGGACGCGGTCGCGGTCGCGTTCGGCGAGCGCGCGCTGACGTACGCGGAGCTGGATGCGCGCGCGGATCGCGTCGCGCGCCACCTCCGGACGCTCGGTGTCGGTCCGGACGTGCGCGTCGCCATCTCCGTCCCGCGCTCGCCCGAGATGGTGGTCGCGCTGCTCGGCGTGCTGAAGGCCGGCGGCGCCTACCTGCCGGTCGACCCCGCGTATCCCGCGGAGCGCCGCAGCTACATGCTGCAGGATTCCGCCGCTCCGGTGCTGCTGACGACGGCGGAGCTGGCCGACGATCTGCCGCCGCACACGGCGACCGTCGTCCGGCTGGATGCGGACTGGCCGGCGATCGAGGCGGAAGATGGGGCGGCGTCAACGGTCGAGCGGCGGCCGGAAAACCTGGCGTACGTCATCTACACCTCCGGATCCACCGGGCGGCCGAAGGGCGTGATGGTGTCGCACGCGGCCATCGCCAACCTGGCGCTCGCCCAGATCGAGGCGTTCGGCATCACGGCGGAGAGCCGCGTCCTGCAGTTCGCGTCGTTCAGCTTCGACGCCGCCGTCAGCGAGGTGCTCACGGCGCTGCTCGCGGGCGCACGTCTGCACCTCGCGCCGCAGGATGCGTTGATGCCCGGTGCGCCGCTCGCCGCCACGCTGCGCGAGCAGGCCATCACCGTGGCCACGCTGCCGCCCTCGGCGCTGGCCGTGATGCAGGCGGACGGATTCCCCGCGCTCGCCACCCTCGTCTCCGCCGGCGAGCCATGCCCGGCCGACGTGGCGCGCCGCTGGTCTGCCGGCCGCAGCTTCCTCAACGGATACGGGCCCACGGAGACCGCCGTCTGCGCGACGATCGCGTTCGGCGAGAACGGCGAGCGCACGCCGGCCATCGGCCAGCCCATCGCGAACGTGCGCGTGTACGTGCTGGACGAGGCGGGCGAACCGGCGCCCATCGGCGTGCCGGGTGAGCTGTGCGTGGGCGGCGCGGGCGTGGCGCGCGGCTACCTGAACCGGCCGGCGCTCACGGCCGATCGCTTCGTCCCCGACCCGTTCTCCGCCCGCCCCGGCGCACGCCTGTACCGCACGGGCGACCGCGCGCGCTGGCTGGCGGAGGGCGCGCTGGAGTACCTGGGCCGCGCCGACGAGCAGGTGAAGGTGCGTGGCTTCCGCATCGAGCTGGGCGAGATCGAAGGCGCCCTGCGCGCGCATCCCGCCGTGGCCGACGCAGCCGTCGCCGCGCCCGCGGACGACACCGGCGCCCGCCGTCTCGCCGCGTTCGTCGTCGCGAAGCCCGGCGCGGAGATCGATGGCTCCGCCCTGCGCGCGCACCTGGCCGGCTGGTTGCCGGACTACATGGTGCCCGCCGCGGTCCAGGTGCTCCCCGCGCTGCCGCTGACGCCCAATGGCAAGGTGGATCGCCGGGCGCTCGCCGCATCGGCCATTGTCGGCTCCTCCGACCATGCGGCGCCGTCCACCGACACGGAGAAGGCCGTCGCGGCGATCTGGACGCGGCTACTGGGCGCGGAGAACGTCGGCGCACACGACGATTTCTTCGCGCTCGGCGGGCACTCGCTGCTGGCCACGCGCCTCGTCTCCGCCATCCGCGATCTGCTGGACGTGGAGCTGCCGCTGCGCGCCGTGTTCGAGGCGCCGACCGTCGCGGGCCTCGCCGCGCGCGTGGATGCGGCGTCGATGGAGGAAGCGCCCGAATCCGCGCCGCCGCTGGTTCCCGTGCCGCGCGATGGGCCGCCGCCGCTGTCGTTCGCGCAGGAGCGGCTGTGGTTCGTGGAGCGGCTGGCGGACACCGGCGGCACCTACAACGTCCCGCTCGTCCTGCCGCTCGCCGGGGCCGATCCGTCCACGCTCCAGCGCGTTCTCGCCGCGATCGTGGACCGGCACGAAAGCCTGCGGACGACCTTCGCGCTGGAGGGCGAGCAGCCCGTGCAGGTCATCCACCCCGCCGGCCAGTTCCGGATGGAGATCGTGGACTTGACGGACCGCGCGCTGGACGATGCGCGGCGGGACGCGGGGCGCTGGATCGGGCAGGAGACGGCGCGGCGGTTCGACCTGGAGCGCGGGCCGCTCTTCCGCGCCGCGCTGGTGCAGGTGGCAGCCGACGAGCAGGTGCTGGCGATGGTGATGCACCACGTCGTCAGCGACGGCTGGTCCGTCGCCGTGCTCACGCGCGAGATCACGCAGCTCTACGAGGCGTTCGCGGCCGGACAGCCGTCGCCGCTGCCGCCGCTGGCGGTGCAGTACGCCGACTTCGCCGTGTGGCAGCGCGCGTGGCTGTCGGGCGAGGTGCTCGGCCGACAGCTCGCGTACTGGAAGGCGCAGCTCGCGGGCGCCCCCCCGGTTCTGGAGCTGCCCACGGACCGCCCGCGGCCGCCCGTGCAGACCTTCGCGGGGCGCACGCGCACGACGCTGCTGCCGGCGGAGACGGGCGCGCGGCTGCACGCGCTGGCGCAGGCGGAGGGCGCCACGCCGTTCATGGTGCTGCTGGCCGCGTTCAGCGTCCTGCTCTCGCGCTGGAGCGGGCAGGCCGACGTGGTGGTCGGCTCCCCCGTCGCAGGGCGCACACGGGCCGAGACGGAGGGCATGGTCGGCTTCTTCGTCAACAACCTGGTGCTGCGCACCGACGTCTCGGGCGACCCCGCCTTCCGCGCGCTCGTCCGCCGCGTGAGGGAGGCCACGCTCGGCGCCTTCGCGCACCAGGACGTGCCGTTCGAGCGCATCGTGGACGAGGTGGGCGCGGACCGCAGCCTCAGCCATACGCCCGTCTTCCAGGTGCTCTTCAACCACTTGACGGCCGAGACGGGCGCCATGGCCGGCGCGCCGGCGGGGCAGGCGGAGTGGGAGTCGGACGATACGGCCAAGTACGACCTGAGCCTGTCCGTGCAGGAGACGGCCGAGGGGATGGCCGCGTCGCTCAACTACAACCGCGACCTCTTCGACTCCGGCACCGTCGCGCGGATGATGGGCCACGTGCGCGCGCTGCTCGACGCGGCGACGGCGGACCCGGACGCCCCGCTCTCCGCCATCGACCTGCTCGGCGACGACGAACGCGCGCAGGTTCTCGGCGCGTGGAACCAGACGCAGCGCCCCTATCCCTCGGGTCTGCGCATCCACGACCTGTTCGAGACGCAGGCCGCCGCCACGCCGGACGCCCCCGCCCTCGCCTTCGGCGCAGCGACGCTCACGTACGCGGAGCTGAACGCCCGCGCCAACCAGCTCGCGCACCACCTCGCCGCGCTCGGCGTCGGCCCCGAAATGCGCGTCGCCGTGGCGATGGAGCGCACGGCGGACATGGTGGTCGCGCTGCTGGCGGTGCTGAAGGCGGGTGGAGCGTACGTGCCGGTCGATCCCGCCTATCCCGCGGACCGCATCGCGTACGTGCTGGAGGACTCCGCCGCGGCCGTGGTCCTGACGCAGGCGCACCTCACGCCGCGCCTGCCCGCGACGGACGCCAAGGTCGTGCGCGTGGACGCCGACTGGCTGCGCATCGGCAAGGGCGACCGCGCGAACCTGACGTCGAAGGCGACGGCGGGGAACGCGGCGTACGCCATCTACACGTCCGGATCGACCGGCAAGCCGAAGGGCGTGGTCATCGAGCACCGCTCCACCGTCACGGTCCTCGACTGGTTGCGGGAGACGGTGACGGACGAGGAGCGGTCGTGCGTCCTCGGATCGACCTCGATCTCGTTCGACGTGTCGATCGCGGAGATTTTCGGCACGCTGTGCTGGGGTGGGAAGCTGGTGCTGGTCGAGAACGCGCTGTCGCTGGCGGAGCTTGGGGAGTCGGCGGGGATCAAGCTTGCGGCGATGGTACCGTCGGCCGCGCAGGAGCTTCTGCGGATGGGCGGAATCCCGTCGACGGTGCGCAGCCTCAACCTGGGCGGAGAGCCCCTGCCGAACGCGCTGGCGCAGGCGCTGTACGCGCTTCCCAGCATCGACAAGGTGCTGAACCTGTATGGGCCGACGGAGGATACGACGTACTCCACATGGTCCCTCGTGCCGCGCGGGGCGGCGAAGGTCTACGTCGGCCGGCCCGTCGCAAACACGCAGGCGTACGTGCTGGATGCAACGCTGCGCCCGGTGCCGATCGGCGTGCCCGGCGAGCTGTACCTCGCGGGCGACGGGCTGTCGCGCGGCTACCTCGACCGGCCGGCGCTGACGTCGGAGCGGTATCTGCCGAACCCGTTCGGCGATCCGGGATCGCGCATGTACCGCGTGGGCGACCTCGTGCGCTACCTGCCGGACGGGACGCTGGAGTACCTGGGGCGGATGGACAACCAGGTGAAGATCCGCGGCTTCCGCATTGAGATCGGCGAGGTGGAGGCGGCGCTGGCCGCGCACCCCGCGGTGGCGGACGCAGCCGTCGTGGCGCGCGAGTTCGGCGAGGGAGACCGGCGCCTGGTGGCCTACGTCGTCTCGAAGGAAGACACGCCGGTGGATGCCGCCGGGCTGCGCGCGCACCTGCGGTCCAACCTGCCCGAGCACATGGTGCCCGCCGGCTTCGTGGTGCTCCCCGCGCTGCCGCTCACGCCAAACGGCAAGGTGGACCGCCGCGCCCTGCCGCTGCCCGCGGACCTGGGCAGCGAGGGCTACGTGGCCCCGCGCGACGAGCTGGAGGCGGCGCTGGCCGGGATCTGGGCCGAGCTTTTGGGCGTGCCGCGAGTGGGCGTCGACGACGACTTCTTCGCCCTGGGCGGCCACTCGCTGCTGGCGGTGCGCCTGATGACGCGGCTGCGCGAGCGCTTCGGGCGCGAGGTGCCGCTGGCGGCGCTCTTCCAGGGCGCCACCGTCGCCGGGCTGGCCGCCGTGCTGCGCGGGCCGGAGGGCGCGTCCACCGGGTCGCCGCTGGTGCCCATCCAGCCGCAGGGCGGCAAGCCCCCGCTCTTCGTGGTGCACGGCGCCGCGGGCACGGTGCTGCGCTACGCCGGCCTGGCCCGCCACCTGGGCCCGGACCAGCCCGTGTACGGCCTGCGCGCCGTTGGGCTCGAGGCGGGCGAGGAGCCGCTGGGCACGCTGGTGGAGATGGCCGCCGCGTACGTGGCCGCCATCCGGGGGGTGCAGCCGGAGGGCCCCTACCACGTGGCGGGCTGGAGCACGGGGTGCGCGGTGACGTTCGAGGTGGCGCAGCAGCTCGCCGCCGGCGGGCAGGCGGTGGCGCTGCTGGCGCTGCTGGACGGCCGCGCGCCCACTCCCGGCGCGGAGATGGACGAGGCCGACGAGGTGGACCTGCTGGCCTGGCTGGCGGTGGAGATGGGCGGCCCCATGGGCGACGCGCTGGAGGACTTCCGGGACGAGCTGGAGGAGCTGGAGGGCGACGCCCGCTACCTGCGCACGCTGCGCTGGATCAACCGCGACGGGCCCGTGCTTCCGGAGGGAGATCCCCAGCCGCTGCGCCGCAACCTGGCCGTCGTCCGCGCGAGCATCCACGCCGCGGGCAACTACCACCCCAACCTGTACCGGGGCCGCATCCTGCTGCTGCAGGCCCACGACCGCATGGTGCAGGAGCGCGAGCTGGCCCAGGCGTACGGCATGGAGGTCACGGGCGACTACCTGCCCGGGTGGCGCAACCTGGCCGTCGGCCGCGTGGAGAGCCGCATCGTGGGCGGCGACCACTACGGCATGTTCTCCGACCCGCACGCCGCGACGCTCGCGGCCCGCATCTCCGCGGCCCTGGCGGCCCCGCCGCCGGCCGGCTGAAAGCGGACGGCGGGAGAGATTCAAAAGCTGCGGGAAAGGTGTTAGATTGTCCGCCGACGTCCCCCGCCGGCCGGGGACACCGGCCGCACCACCGCTCCCGGCACGCCGCCGCGGAGCGCCAGCGCCAAACCCAACCGGAACCCACACCATGAGCAGCAACGAGCGCGAGGACACCACGATCTACCAGGTGGTGATGAACCACGAGGAGCAGTACTCCATCTGGCCGGCCGACCGCGAGCTGCCCCTGGGCTGGACCGCCGTGGGCAAGCAGGGCCTCAAGGCCGAGTGCCTGGCCTACATCGAGGAGGTGTGGACGGACATGCGCCCCCTCTCGCTCCGCAAGAAGATGCAGGAAGCCGGGCTCGGCTGAGCCCGCCCTTCCCCGCCATCGTGCGATGAGCGTCGACGCCGAGCCGCGGCCCGCCGCGGCCATGGCCGGGGGCGGCGCGCAGGTGCCCCGGCCGTGGCAGCTTCTGGCCGTCTCCGCGCACGACGCGGCGGGGCTCGAGGCCGCCACGGACGGGCTGGCC
>JAQBQD010000040.1 GCA_028287185.1 Gemmatimonadota bacterium
GCGGGCGCGGCGCGGCCGGCGGCGCCCGGGACGCCGGGCTCGGCGCTGGTGCTGCCGCTGCATGCGGACGGCGCGGTGTCCGGCGCGCTGGCGCTGGGGTGGCGCACGCCGCGGGCGCTGACGGCCGCCGAGCTGCGGCTGGCCGGCGCCATCGCGGCGCAGGCGGCCGTCGCCTTCCACCACGCCGCCCTGTTCACGGCGCTCAAGGAGGCGGCGGTGCACCGCGACCGCTTCTTCTCCGCGATGAGCCACGACCTGCGCACCCCCATCACCGCCATCGTGGGCTACAGCGAGCTACTGGGCGACGGCATCGTGGGCGAGCTGGACGAGCGGCAGCACGAGATGGTGGAGCGCATCTCGCAGGTGGCCGGGCACCTGTCGCAGCTCGTGAACGACATCCTGGACCTGGCCAAGCTGGACGCCGGACGCATGGAGTTCAGCCGGCAGGAGGTGCTGCTCTGCGAGCTGGTGGAGGAGGCCGCCGTCACCATCCGGCCGCAGGCGCAGAGCAAGGCGCTGGCGCTGCGCCTGGAGCTGGACGGCCACCGTGACGCCCGCGTGCAGGTGGACCCCTCGCGCGTGCGGCAGATCCTGGTGAACCTGCTCAGCAACGCCGTGAAGTTCACCGAGGGGGGCGAGGTGGCCGTCTCGGCCGGCCTGGGTGGGGAGCGGAGCTGGATCGCGGTGCGCGACACCGGCCCCGGCATCCCCACCGGCAGCGAGGAGGCGGTGTTCGAGGAGTTCCTGCAGCTCGCCAGCGGAAGCAAGGCCAAGCGCGAGCCCGGCAGCGGCCTGGGGCTCGCCATCTCGCGCCGGCTGGCGCGCGCCATGGGCGGCGACCTGACTGCGCAGAACGCGGACGGCGGCGGCGCCGTCTTCACTCTCAGCCTCCCCGCCTCGCCCGACCGCTGACCGCGTCCTTTCCCGCGCCAGTCCTTCGTTCCATCGCTCGCCTCTCCGTCCGCTTCCACCCGTCGACGGCGGCGGGTTCCGCCGTCCCGATCCTCTTCCTCCCCCTCCCTGGAAACAGGTGGTTTGCGCCCCCGCGTCGTGCATCCGCGGCCTTTCCTTTGCATCCTCCGCCGTCCGACATACAATCCCGTAAGATGCTCTGCCGACCGGCCCTCCCGGCGCGCAGGCACGCGCCTTTCTCCGCCCGAGGCAAACCCATGCGTCGCATCCGGCTTTCGGCCGCCGTCGTGGCCTCCGCGCTCGCCCTGGCCGCCTGCGACGGCGGCTCCACGGGGCCCGGCTCCAGCACGGGCTCGCTGTCGTTCCACTTCGCGGGCTCGTCCGCCGGCGACTTCTCGGCATCGGGCGACCTGCCCCGCGCGGGCACCACGCCCGCCGTGCAGTTCGTCGCCGCCGTGCGCGACAGCAGCGGCGAGGAGCCCATCGTGGCGCTGGTGGGCTTCCAGCCCACCGTCGGCGGCCGCGGGCACCTGGTGGAGTTCGACATGCAGGACCTGCGCGGCGAGCGGACGCTGTCCCTGGCCGAGAGCTGCTACGACCAGGCCACGCTGGCCGGCTGCGCCATCGCCCTCATCGGCCTCAACTACGACCTGAGCACCTCACAGTCCGTGGCTGGCGAGGAAAGCTACCTCAGCGACGCCGGCACCGTACACATCACCAACGCCACCGCCACGCGCCTGCAGGGTACCTTCAGCGGCCACGCGACGGAGCTGGAGCTGGCGCACGAGATCACGCTCACCCAGGGCCAGTTCGACGTGCCGTTCGTCCCGCTCGGCGCGCTGGGGCTCAACCGCCTTCCCGCGGCCGGCCGCATCTCGCTGTCGCGCCTGCGGCGGTAGACCAGGCAGATCGGAGTCGACCGCGGGGCCTTCCGTCGATCGTCGACGGGCGCAGGGGTCGCACGATTCGCCCGACCGCGCGCCCGGCGATCCATCACGCGTCACCGAGCGGCCGCAGAATCACGGGAATTCGGTGGATGACCTACGCTGCGGGTGTCCCGTCCGGCGTATGACTCCGCGAAAGGCTTGACAGTGCGCGAGCCGCTACTTAGACTCGGTGCACTGGGAGTCGCGTCCCGATGCAACCGGCCCTTCCGACCCCGCCATCGTGCGGCCGCGGAGGGCCAGCCCCAAGGGGGTATGGCATCGGCGGCGCGACTTTTTCGTTTTCCCCGTTTTCCATCGACCGAACACAGGAGAAGGCAGCATGACGCAAGATTCCGGAGTCCACGCATATCCCGGCACCCCCGGCACCGCGAAGGCGATGGCCGCGGGCATGCCGCGATGCGTGCGCCCGGAGTCGGCGGCCTCGCGCGGCGCGTTCGGACGGCTTGATTCGCACAGGATTGTGACGGACCCGCCGGCGCCACGCGGCAACGGCATTCGGCAGCCGGAGCTTGGCGGGATGCGGAGCATGGCGGGATGGAACGAGGGACGGAGGAACCGTGCGGGATGCGTGGAGAGGTGCGCCGTGGGCGCGTAGGGCCCTTCACGCTTCGAGAGGTGGCGATTCAACGCCGCCCCACCCGCGACGACGCGCGGGTGGGGCGGCTTCTTTTTTCCCCGGGAGCCGGAGGTGACCACGATGGACCGACGCCGGACCTGAAGGACGGCCGGCGGGGGCGATGCCCGGGCGCGCGGACAAACGCGACCCCGTGCCGGGCCTGCTCCCCGCCGCGCCGGTGGATGCAACTACGTGACGTGACGATCGCCCCGCGGGCACAGCTCCCGCGGAGCGCGGGATCTGAACGACTGGGCCGAGACGACGCAACAGCGGTGGACGCCCGGCAATCGAAAAACGAGAGGGGACGATGCGGATCTTCGGGCAGCACGACGAGAACACGCTGCGGCAGCTGGAGACGGTGGCCGAGCGGGCGGAGCGGGTGGCGCTGATGGCGGACGGGCACCTGGGGTACGTGATGCCCATCGGCGGCGTGGCGGCGTACCGCGACCGGGTGTCGGTGGTGGGGGTGGGCTTCGACATCGCGTGCGGGAACGCGGCCATCCGCACCGACCTGACGCTGGACGACCTGGCGCCGGATGCCGGCACGGGGCGCAAGCGCCTGGAGAAGCTGGCGGACGAGATCGCGGCGAACGTCAGCTTCGGCGTGGGCCGCAAGAACCGCTCGGACGACGCGCCCATGGACGATCCCCTCTTCGAGGACCCGTCATGGGGCGCGCTCCCGCCCCGCGAGCGCGGAAATCTGCGCGAGAAGGCGCGGGGCCAGCTCGGCACGGTGGGAAGCGGCAACCACTACGTGGACGTCTTCGCCGACGAGGCGGGCACCGTGTGGGTGGGCGTGCACTTCGGAAGCCGCGGCTTCGGGCACACGGTGGCGTCAGGCTTCCTGGCGCTGGGCCAGGGTGCCGGGTGGCGCGACCGCGTTCCGGAGAAGGAGGTGCTGCTGGACCTGTCGCAGCCGCTGGGGCACGACTACTGGGCGCTGATGGAACTGGCGGGCCGCTACGCCTATGCCGGGCGCGAGTGGGTGGCCCGCAAGGTGGTCTCGCTCCTGGGCGGGACCGAGCAGGAGCTGGTGCACAACCACCACAACTTCGCGTGGCGGGAGCAGCACCTGTCCGCGGCCGGCGAGCCGGTGGAGTACGTGGTGGTGCGCAAGGGCGCCACGCCCGCCTTTCCCGGCCAGAAGGGCTTCATCGGCGGGTCGATGGGCGACGACGCGGTGATCGTGCAGGGCGCCTCGCCCGACGAGGAGGCGGGCGCGGAGACGGCGCGCATCCAGCGCGATGCGCTGTACTCCACCGTGCACGGCGCCGGGCGGGTGATGTCGCGCACGGCCGCCGCGGGAAAGCGGCGGTGGAAGACGGGCGAGATCATCTCTCCCGGCAAGGTGAGCCCGGAGATGATGCAGTCGTGGATCGCGCGGAAGGGCGTGGTGCTCCGCGGCGGCGGGCTGGACGAGAGCCCGCACGTGTACCGCCGCCTGCCCGAGGTGCTGGCCGCCCAGGGCGACACGGTACGGGTCCTCCACACGCTGCGCCCGCTCATCGTGGTGATGGCCGGCGCGAACGAGTTCGATCCGTACAAGGACTGAGCGTCGGGCGCGCTCGGAGGGGCGGAGCGAACGATGCCGCCGTGCTGGTGCGATCACCGGTGCGGCGGCATCGAACGTTCTTCCTCGCGGACCCTATCTCCGGTCGCGAGCGCCGCCTGCGGGCTTCGTCGCCGCGGCGAGCGCGCGGTGCGCGTCGGGCGAGAGCCGATGTCGGGCCGATTCCAGGAGCCAGGCGTGCACGGCGCCACCGGGATCCACCAGGTGCCGGTCGCCCGCCTCGAAGCGGGCCAGCACCTTGCCCGCATGCAGCCGGACCTCGCGGCAGCCGGGCAGCACGGCACGGGAGCCACGGATCAGCAGCCCGGGCGCGGCGGGAGCCGAAGTTTCGGCGGACGGTTCTGCGTCGGGCGTGCGGTGCTTGAGCCCGCGGAGCAGCGCGGCGAGCACCACGGTTTCCATTGCGTCCAGCGTCCACTCGGGATTGCGGCCGCCTCCGAAGACATCGGCTACGACGAGGATTCCGTCGCCGTCGCCGGTCGCCACGCCCGCGGATGGTGCGCGGCGCATCCCGCGGCGAGCGGTGGAGGGGGGCGCGTGCGCGACCGGAGCGGCGGCGCCGGACGCCGTGCGAGCGGGCGCCGCGGAGGCTGCAGGGGTCCGTCGAGGGTCGGAGCCGATGTGGCCGGTGTCGATGAGGTTCAGCATGGTCTCTCCAGTCTCCGGACGCGTACCCGGCTTCGGTGGTTTGGCCGGCACGGTGGCGGAGACAGAATGGAGCCGAATAAAAGCCGAAAACAAGGGCGCGCTCCCCCTCGATTGGATCACGGCAGAAAGCCCTGCGATCCGGGCGCGCAGGTGCCGGTGTGCACGGAGTTTCCCTCGCGCGAAGGCTGCCGGGGTTGCGTCTGGACGTCGGTGACGAGCGCGGAGAAAGTGGTGGAAACCTCGGGATAGACGTGAAACCCGTGGCGGCGTGGCTTCTGCGATCGCGCTACGACCAGGTGAGTGGGGGGACGCGTGTTTCGTCGATGGATGGTGATACTCTGCGCGAGTTGGGACGCACGATCTCCGTGCCGCAGCAACCGGGCGGGGGCAAGAACGGCACACCGGAGGAGGGGATGGCGGATGCGCGGGGTGGACGTGGCGATCATCGGCGCTGGCGCGGCGGGCCTTTCCGCCGCACGCGAGCTGTCGGTGGCCGGCGTGTCCGTGGCGGTGGTGGAGGGGCGCGACCGAATCGGCGGGCGCATCTTCACGCGGCGCGATCCGCGGGTGCCGGTGCCCGTGGAGCTGGGCGCCGAGTTCGTCCACGGCGCGGCGCCCGAGGTGGGGCGGGTGGCGCGCGCGGCCGGTCTCGCGGTGCTGGACCTGTGTGGCGGGCGGTTCGAGCCGCGTGGCGGCAGGCTGGCTCCCCTGGACGGCTATCTTCAGCGCGTCGACCGCGTGATGCGGAAGCTGGCCGCCGAGTTCGTGCAGGGCTTCCACGCCGCCGACCTGGAGCGCATCAGCGCCCGCTCGCTGGCCGAGGGGGGATCGCCGGGCCAGGATCCCACGGAATCGCTGCTGGGCCGCGTGGCGGGTGGATACGACCGGGTGCCCGAGTGGCTGGCGCGCGGCATCGGCCCATCCATCCACCTCTCCACCACGGTGGAGCGCGTGGAGTGGGAGCCGGGAGGCGTCGCGCTTCTCGTCCGCTCATCCGTCGACGGAAGGGCGTCGGTGGTCGACGCGCGGGCCGCCATCGTCACGGTTCCGATCGGCGTGCTGAATGCAGCGGCGGGCGAGCCGGGCGCCATCACCTTCTCGCCGGACGTCGGCCCCATCCACCGCGCGTCGGCGCGGCTGGCGATGGGGGCCGTGGCACGCATCGCCTTCTGGTTCACCGAGCTGCCGTGGGACGCGCGCGGGGTGGAGCTCGCCGCCGGCGAGACGACTGCGTCCCTCGCGTTCCTCCAGACGCACGCGGCGGACTTTCCCGTGTGGTGGAGCGCGCACCCGGCGCGGGTGCCCTTCGCCGTCGCGTGGAGCGGCGGCCCGCCCGCGGCAGCGCTCTCCGGGCTGCCGTTGGACGAGGCGCGGGGGCGGGCCCTCCGCGGGCTGGCCGGCGCGCTGGGCATCTCGCCGCGAACGGTGGAGCGGCGCGTGGTGGATGCGTGGACCCACGACTGGCAGGCCGATCCGTTCAGCCGCGGCGCCTACAGCTACGCGCGGGTCGGTGGATCGACTGCCGGGCGTTCGCTCGCCCGTCCCGTGGCCCGGACGCTGTTCTTCGCCGGCGAAGCGACGGACACGCACGGCCGCACCGGCACGGTCGACGGCGCCATCGCCAGCGGGCGCCGCGCCGCCGGCCAGGTTCTTCGCGCGCTGCGGGTGTGATCCCGGGATCGGCGGCGGAATCGCCGGTTAGGGCGCGGAGGCCCAAGGCGCCGGTGGAGGCCGCTCGTCCGAACGTCCCTCGAACCTGAGCTTTCCGCGGATTCCCCTCGCCGTCCCGAACTCGATCACTTCCTCCGCACCCCTCTCGGCCGACACGCAACAGGGAACCATCACGGAACCTCCCCGTCGAGCGTCGAGGGAGGCTCTGTGCATCTGCATCGACCGGCGTACCGCACCACGCGGAACGCCCGTCATCGACCGGCTCCGAGAAGATGTACAAGCACCGCCGCAAATGAACGCGTTCAACAAAATCCTTGCGCTCTTCAATCGACGAACAGCATATTTGAACACGTTCAAATTGTCGATCTGACCGCGCAACCGGCGCGGGCGGAAGGGTGATGCAACGTGGGGTGCCATCATGAGGAATAACGAGGCGGCAAAGCAGGGCGGTGGTTCGATGGGTGAGGCGGAAGGGTCGCGGAGGACGTGGGTGGCGATCATCATCGCGATCACGGTCGCCAGCCTGGCGTTCCGGCTGCTGGAGATCGGCGGGCTGCAGCACACGTCCGCCGTGTTCGTGGGCATCCCGGCCATCCTGGCGATCGCCCTGGTGCTGTCTCCGAAGCCGGGTACGCCGCAGGGGGTGGCGGGGCGCGCCGTCGCGCTGGGCCTGCTGGTGGCAGGCATCGTGTTCGGCGAGGGGTTCGTCTGCCTGCTGATGGCGTCGCCGCTCTTCTTCGGCGTGGCGGCGCTGGTCACGGCCATCGTGAACCGCAGCCGGAAGCGGAGCGGAGGGAGCGGGGGAAAGACGTACGCGCTGATGCTGGTGCTGCTCACGCCCGCGGCGCTGGAGGGCGTGATCCCCGGGTTCGAGGTGGGGCGCGAAGAGGCGGTGACGGTGGAGCGGACCGTGGCCGGGACGCCGGAGCAGGTGGCGGCGGCGCTCGCGCGGACGGCGCGCTTCGACCGCACGCTGCCGGCCTTCTTCCAACTCGGCTTTCCGATGCCCATGCACCCGTCGGGATCGGGGCTGGCCGTCGGCAGCGTGCGCACGGTGGGCTTCGACCACGGCCACCACGGCAGCGGCACGCTCGCGCTCCGCGTGGTGGAGAGCGCGCCGGGACGCGTGTCGTTCGCTGCGGAGCGGGACGACAGCTACCTGCTGCACTGGCTGACCTGGCGCGGCGCCGAGGTGCGCTGGGCGGCGGACGGGGCGGGCCGCACGCGCGTGCGGTGGACGCTGCGCTACCGGCGGCGGCTGGACCCCGCGTGGTACTTCGGGCCGCTGGAGCGCTACGGCACCCGGCAGGCGGCGGGGTACCTGATCGACTCGCTGGCACGGCCCCGGGCGGGAGAGTAGCCGTGCTTTCCCATGCGGCGGTGCGCGCGCTGGCGCTGTACCTGCCCCTCGCCGCCACGGCGGGCCTGTGGGCGCTACGCCGGCCCCCGGTGCGCGAGCGGACGGGCGTGCTGCTGGCCATCGCCTGGAACCTGTGCTTCCTGCCGGCGGTGAACCTGGCCGCTCCGCGCCTGGGCTGGTGGAGCTTCTCGGCGGACGGCCCCG
The DNA here is from genome assembly GCA_028287185.1 of Gemmatimonadota bacterium. Classification (GTDB taxonomy): domain Bacteria; phylum Gemmatimonadota; class Gemmatimonadetes; order Longimicrobiales; family Longimicrobiaceae; genus JAQBQD01. The sequence continues at coordinate 7,929 of JAQBQD010000040.1, forward strand.
CGTTCCTGGGCGCGCCGGTGGAGCTGTACCTGGGATGGGCGCTGCTGTGGGGCGGCGCGGCCCCGCTCGCCTTCCGCCGAACGCACGTGGCGCTCGCGGCGGTCGCTGCGGTGTGCATGGACGTGCTGCTGATGCCGCTGTGCTCGCCGACGCTCGTCCTGGGGCACGGGTGGCTGGTGGGCGAGGCAGCGGCGCTCGCTCTCTGCTTCGCGCCCGCGCTGCTGCTGGCGCGGTGGACGGCGCGCGACCGGCGGCTGGCGTGGCGTGCGGCGATGCAGGCGGCGCTGGCCGGGGCGCTGGTGATGGGCATCATCCCCGCCGTCACCTTCGCGCAGGTAGGCGGTGGATGGACGGCTCTGCTCAGCCGCCCCTTCCGCTGGACCCAGGTGATGGCCCAGATTCTCGCGCTGGCGGCGCTGCCCGGGCTGTCGGCGGTGCAGGAGCTCGCCGGGCGCGGCGGGGGCACGCCGCTGCCGTTCGATCCGCCGCGGCGGCTGGTGCGCAGCGGGCCCTACGCGTACGTCGCCAACCCCATGCAGCTTTCCGCCGCGCTGGTGATGGCCGTGTGGGGGTGGATGCTGCACAGCGGGTGGCTGGCGGCGGGCGCGGCGATGACGGTCGTCTATTCCGCGGGCCTGGCCGCGTGGGACGAGGCGGCCGACCTGGATGCCCGCTTCGGCGAGCCGTGGCGCGAGTACCGGCGCGCCGTGCGGCCCTGGCTGCCGCGCCTGCGTCCATATTGGCCGACGGATGGTGAGCCCGCGCGTCTGTACGTGGCGGCGGGGTGCGGCACCTGCTCGCAGCTGGGCCGGTGGATGAAGGGCGCCGGCGCCGTGGGGCTGGAGGTGGTGCCGGCCGAGACGCACCCTGCCCAGGATCTGCGCCGCGTGAGCTACGACCCGCGGGACGGCGGCGCGGAGGAGGAGGGCGTGGCGGCGCTCGGGCGGGCGCTGGAGCACCTGCACCTGGGCTGGGCGCTGGCGGGAATGGCCATCCGCCTGCCCGTGGTCCGCCCGTTCGCGCAGCTCCTCGCCGATGCCGGCGGCGGCGCCCCGCGGCGGATCGTGCGATGGACGAGCGCGCCGGACCCCGGCTGCTCGCTTGCGGAAGCGGCGGAGCGCGGGGAGGGGGCCCGTGGACGAACGGGATGACGGAAGGCGAACCGGGGGAGACGGATGGACGGGACGGAGAAGGACGGAAGGGCGCCCGACGGGCGCAAGCAGTTCGCCGTCGCGTTCGGGGTGGCGTTCGCGATCGCGTTCCTGTGGATCATCGGCTTTCCCTGGCTGCTGCGCGGGCTGAAGGCGCTGGCGCACGCCGTGGGCCGGCAGCCGTAGGACGCGGCGGGTGGAGGCGCGGCGGCGCAGGCGTTTGCCACCTTCCCCGCGGCGTCCACGCGGTTTATCTTGCGATTCGGCGCCGCCCCGCGCGGCGCCCGCTCCGCATGCAGCCTCCGCCGGCGGCAGTCCGGCGCCCGCTCCCGCTTTCACCCCTGGTGCGCCCATGTTCTTCACCACCGTCGCGCGCGTCGTCGTCGCCGAGGAGCCCTCGCGGGCCGTTCCCGGCGTCAAGGTCTCGCTCTTCGACCGCGACAGCATCACCCCCGACGACCTGCTGGGCACCGGCACCACGGGCGCCGAGGGCGAGGTGCGCTTCGACTACAACTCCAAGGAGTTCGTGGACCTGGACGACCGGCTGGGCGGCGTGTTCCCCGAGCTGTTCGCCGTGGTGTACGGACCCGACGACCAGGTGATGGTCTCCACCCGCGCGGATGCCGTGGACAACACCCCGCGCAAGCAGCTCACCGTCTCCGTGCCCCGCGACCTGCTGGAGCGCCACGGGCTGCTCGGCTGATCCTCCGCTCGCCCGAACGACCAGGCCCCCCGCACGGCCGACGGTGCCGCGCGGGGGGCTTCCCCCATCCATCGACCCGCTCGTTCCCGCGGATGCCTTCCGCCACGGAATCCGATCCACGGACGGCAGAAAGCCGAAGCCCCCGCCACCGCCGGTTTCGGCGGTGCGGGGGCTTCGTCCTTCCCGCCGGCATCTCATCCGTGCCCACCCAGGAGGACGTGTGTACAGGGGCGGGGGTCATGTCGGCCTTCTCGAGCGGCGGTCCTTCGTGTGCTGATACGTGCTCTGGGGGCAGGGAGTTCCATCCCATTGTCAGGCGTTTGTCAGGGCCGGTAGGCCACCGAGGCGTAGGCGCGCGTGCGGTGCCGCCAGGGGTCGTCCAGCGAGTACGCCACGCCCGCGCGGATGCGGACGGCCGGCAGCGAGAGCAGCCCCGTTGCCGGCACGTCCGTTCCCGCCTCGGCGCCGATCACCCGGTGCCAGCGGTCGAACCCGCCGTCCGCGCTGGCCGTCCAGCAGTACGGCGTGAGGGGCCCCAGCCGTGTGCTGCCGCGCAGGACCAGCACCTTGCTGCCGCCCAGCGACCCCAGCGGCAGGCCCGGCATCGCGATGCGCTGCGACACTTCCCACCCTTCGTTCAGCGACGATTCCACGCCGCCGACGGCGAAGCGCTCCCACGCAGGCGCGTCCGCGCTCACCTGCCCGTACGTCGCCTGGCCGCGGAACGAGAGCCCGCCGCCGGCCGCCGCCATCGTGAGCGTCGCCAGGCCGCGCGTCCACCCCTGCCCGTCCGTCGACCCGGTGGAGCCGTGCAGGGCCAGCGACGTGGACGTCGAGCCGCCGCCGCGGGTATGCGCCGCGGCGGCCGCGTACTCCGCGAAGGCCAGGTACCGGCCCGCGCGCTCCTCCCCCCGCCGCTGCAGCGCGCCCGCGAAGGCTCCCGCGCGCAGCCGCTGGCTGGTGGACCCACCGAAGACGGGCTGCTCGCCCCACACACCGGCGCCCCACAGGTCCGCGTCCTGCCCGTTCGAGAGGATGCGTCCGTGTGACGGCTCGCGGCGGGAGAAGGCCAGGTTCCCGGAGAGGGAGGGCCGCCGGCCGTTCCACGCGAAGGCCAGCGCCCCGCCGCGCTCGGCCGCCGGCTGGCCGTATACGCCGCGCGCCGCCACCGCCAGCCGGCCGATGGGGTCCAGCGTCGCCACCTCCAGCGCGACGTTTGCTCCGTCCGCGTCCGCCGCGCCGCCCGGGAGGATGCGCAGGCGGCGGGGACCCAGGCCGTACGGCGCGGGCGGCGAGTACCCGTTGCGCGGCAGGGTGTCCGCGTGCACCGGCGCCGGCGGCGCGGCGGGAGCCAGCGCAGGCGAGAGGGCCACCACCTCGCGCACGGCGCTGCTGTCGGGGCGGATGCGGTTCAGGTCGTATCCGCCGCTGTGGAGGGAGAGGAAGAGCACCTCGCGACCGGCCGGGCCCGGCTCGGGCGCGAAGGCGCCGCCGGTAACGCGCGTGAGCGGGCGCAGCGAGCCGTCCGCCAGCGACAGGCGCTCCAGGTTGGCCACGCCGCCGCGCTCGGAGGTCTCCACCAGCGTGCCCGCATCCGCCCACGCCACGTCGTACCGGCTGGCCCCGTCGTCCGGGTCCACGAACCGCACCTCGCCCGTCGCCAGGGCGACGACGGCGGCGCGCCAGCGGTCGCCGGAGTGTACCGCGACCGCCGCCGAGCGGCCGTCCGGCGACACGCGGGGCCGGTCGAACACCCGCATCGGCGATCCCGCCGCGATCGTCGTCACCGCGCCGTCCGCCAGGCCGATGCGCACCAGGTCGCAGATGCCGGCCCGGCAGCGCACGCCCACGGCCGCCTGTCCATCCGGGGTGGGGTCGGCGGACAGGATGGCGGCGCCGTGGGTCACCCGGCGAAGGCGCTGGCGGCCCGTCCACGTCCACACGAACAGGTCGGGCCGCAGGGCGCCGTCGGCCGTGGGCACGTAGCGGGTGACGAGGAGGGACCTTCCGTCGGGCAGGAAGCGCGGCTCGTCGTGGCCGCGTCCGGCCGAAGGCAGCAGGGTGGCGAGCGCGCGGCGGGTGCGCGGCTTCCATTCGATGGCCGGCACGTCCTGCGGATCGCGCTCCAGCATCCGCCGCCGGGCGCGCACCGACGCCGAATCCTCCGGCTCGTCGCGCGCGTTCCACACGACCACGCGCACGGGAACGCCGGGGGCGCCGCGCAGCACGACCGCGAGGTGCTTTCCATCCGGCGAGACGGCGGGGTCGCCCGTGCCCCAGCCCAGGCGCTGCACGGGCTCGCCGGCTTCGATGCCCGCGGCGGCCAGGGCGCGCCGGGCGGCGAGCGCCTTCTCGGTGACATCGACCGTGAACCGGCCGTACAGGTCCTGCGGGTAGCCGCCGTACACCCCCGCGAACGCCTCGGCGAAGGTGCGCTCCTGCCGCGCGCTCATCCGCCGCCACAGGTTCACCAGGCTTTGCTCGCCCTTCTGGTCCACCAGCCACTCCAGGAAGGCGGAGCCCATCAGGTACGCCATCGAGCCGCCCTGGAACGCGGCGGACGAGCTCATCTGCGCATAGGTGGGCAGCTTGCCCTCCAGCGCCCATTCGCGCAGGGTGGCGGCGCGCGCGGCACCGTGGGGGCGCCCGCTGCCGGTGACCCTTCCTTCGATGTATGTGGCGTAGCCCTCGGCCACCCAGCGCGGGGAGCGGCGCGAAACGGGGCCGAAGCGCGCGGGCAGCAGCGCGAACAGCAGGCGCTCGCGCGGGTTGCGGGAGGGGCGGGTGAGATGGGCGATGTGGGCGAACTCGTGCACCTCCACCTGCTCCGCGAAGCCGCGGTGGTTGCTGAGCACCGAGCGCGGGTCCGGCGGCGTGGGCCACAGCACGATGGACGGCCGGTCCAGCAGCGGGTACGCCGACCCGTTGGCCTGCACCGACGGGTCCTCCACCACCACCGTCACGCGCTTGCCCGGCGTGCTGCCGACCAGCGCGCCCACGGACGTCCACGTGCCCTCCAGCCGCGACGCCATCTCCAGCGTCCACGCCGACATCTCCGCCGGGTAGTGCACGTCGAAGTGCTCCGTGTGCAGCGTGCGCCACGCCAGCCACGGCCGCGTGAAGATGGCCTGCCCCGCCGCAGGCGTCGGACCGGCGAGCGGGAGCAGGAGCGCGGCAAGGAAGGCGGCGCGGCGGAGATTCGCTCGGATCATGGGTCCGCGGATCGCAGGTCGGTCGATGTCGATCCGGTGGCGTTGCGTCGCGCGACGGAGGGTCATCGAACGTGCGCGTCAGGTGGATGGGCGGCGGCCGGGGTCGATCGGATCGGCGATGGTCGTCCTACTCGCCGGAAAGTCCGTGCGGCGGGGTCGCGACGAGGGAACGGTTTCGCGCGCGACCTGCCGAGCGCGGGCGAGCGCCCAGGGCCATCCGATACGGAACCCGCAAAGGCAGCCGGTGTTCCGACGAGCCGAACTTCGCGTGGATGCTCGAACGACCAGGTCCGATCCGCGGAATCTACCGACTCCGTATGGGCCTGCTCAACCGACGGTGGAAAGCGAACGGGGACCACCGGATGCTGGCGGTCCCCGTTCTCTACGTGGAAGGCGCCATCCTGCGGAATCGGCAACTTCCATGCGATACCCTTCTGCGTTCACGCTGCTTCCTGCCGGGGCCAGGTCCACGCGTACCACACGATGAGCGCCGTGAGCGCGACCTCGACGGCTCCGAAGAACACGTAGAACGCCCACGAGCCCGGTGCCGTGATGACGATGATGAGCGTGTAGACGGCGCCCAGAACGATGTTCATCCAGCGGTTCAGGTCCGGCGGCAATGCCAGCGACAGGAAGACCATGACGCTGGGGATCGCCATCATGAGCGAGGTTCCCAGCAGCACCGCCTGGGTCGTCGCTCCCAGCGGCCCCATCCTTCCCGCCAGCATCCCTTGCAGCGCACCCGGCTGGTAGAGGCCGAAATAATCTGCGTAGATGTAGCAGAACATGACGCTGACCCACAGGGCCGAGATCTTCACCCTCACGTGGATCTCGATGTCGTCCAGGACTGCACCGCCTTTCGTCGTCGGGTCCATGCGACTGCTCCTTCCCTGGATTCCAGCAGGTGAGCGTGACGTGACCTCGGGTATCTCCGGTTCCAGTGGAATGGTCGGCGCCTACGACAATGCTCCACCGATTCGCCGAGCGCGGTCTCTCTCATTCCACATGGCACGGTCGACGCCCATTGCCATCAGCCACAGGCAGAGCGCCAGCTCCGCGATTCCGCCGAGAAGCGCGGTGTCGGGAAGGCGAGCCGCGAGCGCGGGCGAAAGGAAGATCGCGAAGCTGTCGACCAGCTAGCCCGCGCCTCCGATCGCCATCAGCACGCCCAGAATCCGCGGGAGGAAGCCCGACCTGAAGACGAGATGTCCGATGACGATGCAGTAGATCCCGAAATAGACCCCGGCGATGCTGTAGCCGCGCGCATGCATCCTGAGAAACAGCAGCGCGAGGGCCTGGAGCTGAGCCGGATGGAATGCGCCCAGGTAGTGGGCATCTCCGAGGAGGAGCAGAGGCGCCAGGTGGTTCAGCGAGTTGACGGCCAGGACGGCGATCCCCAACAGGCTGAAGAATGCGGCGAGCAGGGAGAGGCTTGCGCCCACCGGCTTGAACAGGTCATAGAAAAGGAGCGTTACCGCGACATAGGACGTGAGCATGACAAGATCGGCGGCCAGGCCGAGACGGTACAGCGGCTCGTGCGCCAGGATGTTCGCCGCCGTCGCCGCCGCGTCGTCGCGCACCACGAGCGCGCCGCGAACGAAGACCTCGGCGAACACGCCTGTGATGATGGTGATCAGGTAGAAGGCCCCGGCCGTCCTGGCCCGCAGCCGCGGCGACGCTTCGACGGTTCCGTCCATCGTCGTTGATCCACTTGCAAGGTGTGAGCTCGTCTCCACGCACGTCAGCCGGGAATGGCCATCCGGGCTGACGCGGATCTCGACTGGGACCCGCATGGCGAGCCGCGAGCCTCGGCTTCGTCCCGCGGGCATCTCCGCCTTACTCGGCGCGGATGGCGACGGCCGGGTCGACGCGGGCGGCGCGCGCGGCGGGGAGCCAGCACGCGGCCACGCCGACCACCGCGAGGAGGAAGGCGACGGTGCCGAACGTGGCCGGATCGTACGACGTGACGCCGAAGAGCAGGCCGCGGAGCAGCCGCGTGGCGAGCAGCGCGCCGACGAGCCCGACGCCCAGGCCCACCGCCAGCAGCACGCTCCCCTCGCCCAGCACCATGCGACGCACCCGTCCCGCGTCCGCGCCCAGGCACATGCGGATGCCGATCTCCGGGGTGCGCGAGCTCACGGAGAAGGCGAGCACGCCCGCGATCCCGACCATGGCGATCACCAGCGCCAGCGTTCCGAAGGCGGCGACGAACAGCGCATTTAGGCGGCGCGGCGCCACGGCCTCGTCGCGGATCTGCTCGAGCGTCGCCACCTTCTCCACCACCTGCCGGGGCGAGACCTCGCGGATCGCGCGAACGATCGCCGGCTGGAGCAGGGTGGGGTCCGAGCCCGCCCTCACCACCAGCGCGCCGCCGAGGACCACCTCCTGCGCGAACGGCTCGTACACGGTCGGCGTCGGGCCGCCGTCCAGGCCCTCGTCGCGCGTGTCCCCCGCGACGCCCACGACGGTGCGCCAGTCGCCGGAGATCGGCGTGAACTTCAACACCTCGCCCGTCCACGCGACCCGGCGGCCGATCGGGTCCCGGTCGCCGAAAAGCCTCTGCGCGAACGATCGGCTCAGCACCACGACCGGCGCGCCCTCGCGGCCGTCGCTAGCCGCGAAGGGTCGGCCCCGGAGCAGGGGAATGCCGGCCGCGCGGAAGTAGTCGGGATCCACGCTCTTGAGCGCGGCGTGCGGCGTGGGCTCGCCCGGCGCCGCGGGCCGGCCCTCGGCCCTGAGGTCGAAGTCGAGGATGGAGCTGCGGAGCGGCACCTCCAGGCCGAGCGCCGCCACGTCCACGCCGGGCAGCGCGGCCACGCGCTTCCGCATGCGCTCGAACGTCGCCAGGTTCCGGGGCTGCTGCGCCAGCTGCCTCTCCAGCGATCCTTCGAGCGGCAGCTCCAGCGTCAGCGCGTGGTCGGCGCGCACCCCCGTCTGTACCGACTGCAGCTTGAGGAGCGTGCGCACCAGCAGCCCCGTGCCGGAGAGCAGCACCACGCACGCCGCGAGCTGCGCCACGACGAGCGACCGCTGGAAGCGCCTGCGGCCGCGGCCCAGCGTGGCGCGCCGTCCCGCGGGGGCCAGCGACTCGGCAAGCGAATGCCCGTCGCCGAGCGCCGGGACGAAGGAGAGCGCGACGGCCGCGGCGACGCTCGCGGCCAGCCCGACGGCCAGCACGACGCCGTCCATGCGGATCTCGCCGGCGCGGGGCGAGAGCTGCGCGGCAAAGGCCACCAGCAGCCGCAGCCCCGCGAAGGCCACCAGCACGCCCAGCGCGCCGCCCATCAGCGCCAGGGCCAGGTTCTCCACCAGCAGCAGCCGGCGCAGCCGTCCGCGCGTTCCCCCCAGCGCCGCGCGCACCAGCATCTCGCGTTCGCGCGCCACGCCGCGCATGAGCGTGAGGTTGGAGACGTTGGCGCAGGCGATCAGGAAGACGAACGCCGCGGCCCCCATCAGCAGCCAGAAGACGAGCGAGGCACGCTCGTTCATCGCCTGGCGCAGCGGCGTGACGGACACGGCGTAGCGCGACGATTTGGGGTACGCCTCCGGGTGGTCGCGGAACATGGCCGAGGCGATGCGGCCCAGCTCGGCGCGCGCCTGCTCCAGGGTCGTGTTCGGGGCGAGACGCGCGAAGACCACCGACATGCGATGGGTGCGGTCCGTGATCATCGCGGCGCCGAGGTGGTGCGGGCTGGTGACCACGTTGACGAACACGTCGGTGGGCTGCGGATAGGACGGAGCGGGCTGCACCACGCCCACGACGGTGGAGACGTTGTCGTTGATGCGGACGGTGCGGCCGACGATGCCGCGGTCTCTCCCGAAGTGGTCCATCCAGAACGAGTGCGAGAGCACCACGACCGGCGCGGCGGCACGCCCGTCGTCACGCGCTCCGGTGACCCGGCCCAGCACCGGCTCCAGGCCCATCACCGCGAAGTAGTTGCCGCTGACGATGCCCGCCCTGACGCGCACGGGCGCCCCGTCGCCGCCCACCAGCGTGAACGGGAGCACGGAGGAGTATTCGGCGATGGCGGAGAGCGTCTTCGATCCCGCGCGGTAGTCCGCGACCTCGGGGACGGAGAAGAGCACGTTCTGCCCCTCCGGCCCCAGCGTCTGCTGCCGCAGGTACACCAGCCGCTCGCCGCCGCGGTTGGGAAGCGGCCGCAGCAGCGTGCCCCGCAGGAGCGTGAACATGGCCGTGTTCGCCCCCGTGCCCAGCGCCAGCGTGAGCACGACCGCGGCGGTGAAGCCGGGCGCCCGCCGCAGGCTGCGCAGCGCGAACGCGGCGTCGCGGACCAGCTCCTCCAGCCCCCGCGTTCCGCGCGTGTCCCGCACCTGCTCCTTCTGGAGGTCCACCCCGCCGAAGGCGCGCAGCGCGGCGCTGCGGGCCGCGCCGGGCGCCATGCCCCGGCGGACGTTCTCCTCCGTCTGCCGCTCGATGTGGTCCCGGATCTCCTCGTCCAGCTCCCGTTCCACGTCGCCGCGCCGGAACAGCGAGCGGAGCCGGAGCGCGACGATCTGCCGCAGGCGGTCGAGGCTCATCTCACACCTCCTGGAGGCGCACGACGGAGGTGATGGCCTGGGCGAGGCGTTCCCAGTTGCCCGCCTCCACCCGGAGCTGCTTCCGGCCGGCGGCGGTCAGCGAGTAGAACTTCGCCCGGCGGTTGTTCTCGCTGGGCCGCCACTCCGAGGTGACCCACCCCTCCTGCTCCAGCTTGTGCAGCGCGGGATACAGCGAGCCGTCGCTGACCTGCAGCACGTCCGACGAGAGCTGCTTCAGGCGCTGCCCGATCGCCCAGCCGTTCATCGGCTCCAGCGCCACCATCTTCAGGATGAGAAGGTCCAGCGTGCCCTGCACCAGGTCGGTCGGCTTGCTCAAGGTCTTCTCCTCTCGGTTACCGATGGGGGCGTACGGGGAGATCCTCCGACAGGTTTCGCTCTGCTCCGCGGAACGCTCGCACGAGGGCGGACTCCCCTCGGTTACCGAGAATGATGCATCGCGACCTCTCGGTAAGCAAGAGGTACGTTTCGGCGCCCGTCCATCCGAGTGCCCTGACCGCCGAATCTCCTCATCCAGGTCGGCGAAAGCACGAAGACGAGGTGGATCGGGGGTCCGGGCCCTCGGGCGGTGCGTCGGGAAGCAGTGTGGGAATGGAGGAAGGGAGTCGCCCCGCAGCCGGGGCCGGCGGGAGCGGGGGGAGCCCGACGGCAGGGGAGGACGATTCCCTATGCCGCCGGCGCGGCCGACCGTCTACATTGCGGAGGTTTGGCGATCCCCTCACGGCGGGCGAGGCTTGCGATGGACGTGCTGACGGCGGCGCGGGCGCAGATGGAGGTGTCGCTGGCGTTCCACATGGTGTTCGCGGCGCTGGGAATCGGCATGCCGCTGCAGATGGCCGTCGCGGAGCGCGCGTGGATGCGTACGGGGCGGCCGCACTACCGGGACCTGGCGCGGAAGTGGGCGAAGGCGACGGCGCTCACCTTCGCGGTGGGCGCCGTGTCGGGCACGGCGCTTTCGTTCGAGCTGGGGCTGCTGTGGCCGCGCTTCATGGCCGTGGCGGGCGGCATCATCGGCCCCTCCTTCGCGCTGGAGGGCTACGCCTTCTTCCTGGAAGCCATCTTCCTGGGCCTCTACCTGTACGGGTGGGAGAAGCTGTCGCCGCGCGCGCACTGGTGGTGCGGCGTGGCGGTGGCGGCCAGCGGCATGCTCTCCGGCATCCTGGTGCTCGCCGCCAACGCGTGGATGCAGACGCCGGTGGGGTACGCGCTGGTGGATGGCAAGCCGGTGGGCACGACCGCGTTCGCGTCCTTCCTGGCCCCCGCGTGGCCGCAGATGGCGCTGCACTCCACGCTCGCCTGCTACGTCTCGACCGCGTTCGCCTGCTCGGGCGTGTACGCGCTGGGCATGCTGCGCGGGCGGCGCGACGTCTACCACCGCTCCGGGCTCGGCATCTCCATGGCCGTGGGCGCCATCGCCGCCGTGCTCCAGGGCATCAGCGGCGACGTGAGCGCGCGCGGGGTCGCGGCGCAGGAGCCTGCCAAGCTCGCCGCGATGGAGGCGCACTACCGCACCGGCCCGCGCGTGCCCCTGCTGGTGGGCGGCATCCCGGACCCGGCGGCGGACACCGTGCGCTGGGCCCTGCGCATCCCCGCCGGCCTCAGCCTGCTGCTGCACGAGGACCCGGACGCGGTGGTGGTCGGGCTGGATTCCGTTCCGCGGAACCTGCGGCCCAACGTGGCGGTGGTGCACGCCGCCTTCGACGTGATGGTGGGCTGCGCGACCGTTCTCGTCGCGCTGGGCGTGGCGTACTGGTGGATGCGGCGGAAGCGCAGGGAGGCGAGCCGCTGGCTGCTGCGCGCCCTGGTCGTGGGCTCGCCGCTGGGATACGTGGCGCTGCAGGCCGGGTGGATCGTGACCGAGGCGGGCCGCCAGCCGTGGATGATTGGCGGCGTGCTGCTCACGCGAGACGGGGTGACGCCGGTGGCGGAGGTGCCGGTGACGCTCTTCGGCTTCTCGCTGCTGTACCTGGCCCTGGGAACCGCGCTCGCGCTGCTGCTGCGCCGCCTGGCCACGGGATCGCCGGAGCGCGCCCCGACCGGCGGGGCGGAGGTGGCGCATGCAAGCTGAGACCGGGGTCGCCGCCGTGGCGCTGGTGGCGCTGATCGCCTACGCCGTGCTGGCGGGCGCGGACTTCGGCGGAGGGATCTGGGATGCGTTCGCCCGCGGCCCGCGCGCGGCACGGCAGCGGGACGCGGTGGCGCACGCGATGGGGCCGGTGTGGGAGGCCAACCACGTGTGGCTCATCTTCGTGGTGGTGCTGCTCTTCACCGGCTTTCCGTCCGCCTACGCGGCGCTTAGCGTGGGGCTGTTCGTGCCCTTCCACCTCGTGCTGCTCGGCATCATCCTGCGCGGCGCGGCGTTCGTCTTCCGCGCGTACTCGCCGCAGAGCGCGCGGACGGTGGGGCCCGGCCGTGGCGGGCGGCGGTGGGGCGCGGTGTTCGGCGTGGCGAGCACGGTAACGCCCGTGCTGCTGGGGATGTGCCTGGGCGCCGTCTCGTCGGGCCGCCTGCGCGTGATCGACGGTGTCGTCTCGGCCGACGGGCCCGCGCCGTGGCTGGCGCCGGTGTCGCTGGCGATGGGCGCCTTCGCGCTGGCCGTCTGCGCGTACCTGGCCGCCGTGTACCTGGCGAACGAGACGGAGGGCGAGCTTCGCGACGACTTCCGCCGCCGCGCGCTGTGGGCGGGCACCGCGACGGTGGCGCTGTCGGTGCTGGTGCTGCCGCTGCTGCACGCGCAGGCGCCGCACCTGTGGCGCGGCCTGCTGAGCGCACGGGCGGCGCCGGTGGTGGGCGCGGGCGGCGTTGCGGCGCTGCTCTCCGGCTGGGCGCTGCTGCGGCACCGGTTCCGGCTGGCCCGCGCGGCGACCGTGATCCAGACCGCGTGTCTGCTGGGCGGATGGGGCATCGCGCAGTATCCGTATCTCATCTACCCGGACGTGACCGTGCACGCGGCCGCGGCGCCCGCGCCCACCCTCCGCTTCGTCCTCTGGTCGCTGCCGTTCGGCCTGGCGCTGCTGCTGCCCTCGCTGTCGTACCTGTTCCGCGTGTTCAAGGGCGGGCACCTGTCCGTGCTCGATCCACCAAGCGCCGAAGCTCCGCGGACCGAACCGGTGGTGGACGGGGGTTGATCGGCCGACGCGATGCCGGGCCCCGCATCGTCGATCTCGAAAAGGACGGTCGATGAAGCTGCGGCGCCACGTGCGCTCGTGGGCCGCGTAGACGAAGTCCTCAAGCTGGCAGATGCGGACGGCGCGGGTGTTTCAGCGCCCGCGTGGGCGGATCGGACGCTCGGGCGAGCCCGTCGCGATCCGCGGCCTTCGACCGAAGCCTACCGCGAGATCATGGTCGCCAGCATCGTCGCCACCTGCGTCTCGGCGCCGTCGCGGATGGCGAACAGGTCGCCGGCGCAGACGGTGAGCGTGCGGCCGGACCGGAGGACGCGGCCCCGGGCGACGAAGCGCTCGCCGGCGGCGGGGGCCAGGAGGTTCACCTTGAACTCCACGCTCAGCACCTCGGCCCCCGGCGCCATGAGCGAGTGCGCCGCGTAGCCGCAGGCGCTGTCCACCACGGCGGTGACGATGCCGGCGTGGAGGAAGCCGTTCTGCTGCGTCAGGTCGCCGCGGAAGGGCAACTCGATCTCCACCTCGCCCGGTGCCACGCGGCCCAGGCGCGCACCGATGGTGGCCATCGCGGCCTGCCGCGCGAAGCTGTCGCGCACCTTGGCCTCGTAGTCCGGGTCCCGCGCCTGCCAGCTCGCCATCGCCGCCTCGTTCGTGGTGGGTGGATCCGCCGTCCGCCGTCCGCGGCGTAAGCTTGCTCACGGACGCGGTGCCGGCCAGATGCGCTCGGCAGGGGGGCTGACGCGCGGCTCTTGCTGGCCGGTGCGGACGGGCCTAGCTTCGGCGTTCCCCGAACGTTTGCCGCACCTTTCCGACCTCCACCCGCATCCGCCCCGCCATGAGCAGCCTCGTGCATCCCCTCCGCCGTCCCACGTCGCGCAAGGCCGACCGCTTCACCGAGTCGGTGATCCGCGAGATGAGCCGCGAGGCGGCCAAGTACGGCGCCGTGAACCTGGGCCAGGGATTTCCGGACTTTCCCGCGCCCGAGGAGGTGAAGGAGGCCGCCCGCCGCGCCGTGACGGCGGACATCAACCAGTACGCCGTCACCTGGGGCAGCAAGGACCTGCGCGACGCCATCGCCGACAAGGCGGGGTGGTACCTGGGCCTGGACGTGGACCCGGAGGCGGAGATCACCGTCACCTGCGGATCGACCGAGGCCATGATCGCCACCATGATCGCCATCGTCGATCCCGGCGACGAGGTGGTGGTGTTCGAGCCCTTCTACGAGAACTACGCGCCCGACGCGGTGCTGGCCGACGCCATCCCCCGCTACGTGCCGCTGCGGGGGCCGGACTGGAGCTTCGACCGCGACGAGCTGCGCGCCGCGTTCAACGAGCGCACGCGCGCCATCGTCATCTGCAACCCCAACAACCCCACCGGCAAGGTCTACACGCCGGACGAGCTGGCCTTCATCGCCGAGCTGTGCGTGGAGCACGACGTGTTCTGCCTGTCGGACGAGATCTACGAGCACATCCTGTATCCGCGAAGCGACCGCGAGGTGCGCCACGTGTCCATCGCCAGCCTGCCCGGCATGCGCGAGCGCACGGTGCTCATCAACTCCATGTCCAAGACGTACGCCGTCACCGGGTGGCGCGTGGGCTGGGCCATCGCGCCGGCCGAGACCACGCTCGCCATCCGCAAGGTGCACGACTTCCTCACCGTGGGCGCCGCCGCCCCGCTGCAGGCCGCGGGCGCCCACGCGCTGCGCATGCCGCGCGAGTACTACGACGGCCTGGGCGAGTCGTACGGCCGCCGCCGCGACAAGCTGCTGGGCGTGCTGGCCGAGACGGGCTTCACCTTCACGCCCCCGGACGGCGCCTACTACGTGATGGCCGGCATCGACGCCTTCGCGCACCTGGGATACGCCAACGACGTGGATTTCACACGCTTCCTGGTGCGCGACATCGGCGTGGCGTGCGTGCCCGCGTCGTCGTTCTACTGCGACGACCACCGCGCCGAGCTGGCCGGCGACCGCCAGGTGCGCTTCTGCTTCTGCAAGACGGACGCGACGCTGGACGCCGCCGCCGAGCGCTTCCAGAAGCTCGCCGCGATGCGGTGACGGCGGCCGGGAGGATCGGCAGCCCAGTGGGAAACGCCGGAGCGGGGCAGGCCGTGGACGCGAAGGTGAACGGCGGCCTCACCGGCTGGCTCACGTTGGCCGTCGTCGTCATGAGGCTCCCAGCCCCGTGGTCCGCGGTTCGACGGACGAGAGCGCGTCACCCGGCTGCCGTCTGGACCTCACGAGGCGCATTCGGCTCCACGCTCCATCGCGCGAACCCGAAGCATTCCCCCCGGATCTCGACGCCTTCGTCTCTCCGATACAGCGCGGCATCATGCATCCCAGCCTCGCCCACCCCTCTCACCGTCTCCACCGCACGGTCGCGATCGCATCCGTGCTCGCGCTCGCGACGGTCGGCTGTCGCGGGTCGGACGCCGCGCCCGCACGCGAGGTGGCGAGTGAGCGGGTCGAGACGGCGGCCAGCGGCCGGAGGGAGCGCCTGTTCTTCTCCAGCGACGTGGCGGCGGGACTGCAGGGCGGGTGGCGCGGCGGCATCAGCGACCCCGACGACGGCTGGGCGATCGCGATGGCGATGGCCGACAGCACGCTGGACGTGCGCGGCGTGGCGGTGACGCTGGGCAACAACCTGATGGAGCCCGAGCGGACCGTTGCCGACTCCATCGCCGGGATGATGGCGCGCCGTACGGGCCGTCCCCGGGTGCACGTCTCCCGTGGCGCCGCGGTGAAGCTGCCGAACCCGGACGTGCGCTGGACGACGACGGGCGCGGCGTTCCCGGCCGCCTGCCGCAACGAGGGCGTGGACTCGCTGGCGGCCGAGCTGCGGCGCGGGCCGCTGACGGTGATCGCCATCGGGCCGCTCACGGACGTGGCGTGCCTGGTGCTGAACCACCCGGCCGAGGCGGCGCGCATCCGGCGGGTCGTCGCCATCATGGGCCGCACGCCGGGCCAGTCGTTCGCCATCGGCGGCCGCGCGGGGCTCACGGACTTCAACCTGGTGATGGACGACTCCGCGATGTCCGTCGTCCTCCACCACTCCGCCGTCCCGCTGGTGTTCATGACCTTCGGCCTCACCAGCAGCGCGCTCGTGAACGGCGCGTCGGTCGATTCGCTCGCCGCGGCGGGCGGCCCCGCGGGCTTCCTGGTGCCCGCCACGAAGCCGTGGATCGCGTGGTGGTCCGGCTACTTCCACGAGCCGGGCTTCCACCCGTGGGACCAGAACGCCGTCTACTACCTGCAGCACCCGGAAGCGTTCTCGTGCGCGCGGGTGCCGGCGGAGATCGTGCCCTGCCCGGCCGATCCCGACCACGATCAGGCCGGCCGGTGCGCCAGCCACGGTCCCGGCCAGCCCGCCAGCCTGAACAAGGAGGCCGTGCAGCTCTGGCTGGGGCCCGGAGGCATGGGCCGCCCCGTCACCGCCTGCACCGCCTACGCCGGCCCCGCCGCCAAACAGGCCTTCACCCGCGCCGCCATCGACTTCCTCCGGTAGCGCTCGGTTGATGGACGACGGGGGAGTCGAGTTCGGAGGATCGTATCACTCCGTGCTCCCCGCCACACGCGCGCCGCGCACCGAACCGTCCGCATCCGATCTCCGCATCCGATCTATCGACTCGATCGAGGGATTCGGCGCGGCGCCTGCGGAGGCGGGCTCTTCTCTCAAGGCAGCCCCGGGTTCAACCGAGGAGCAATCGCGCCCCCTCGCGCCGCTCACCTCCGTCCCTCGGAGCGACGCGCAACGAGATCGTTGCCTTCGCGGGCAGGCGCCGGGTAGATTGGGCCGGTGGACGGGCAATGCCCCTACTCAACGGGATTCGGGCAGATGAGCACGCGAAACGATGAGCGGCTGGAGCAGACGGTCACCCGCGCGCGCGTACCGGCGCCTGCGGTGGCGCCCGTGCAGGTCGCGGCGCCCCACCCCGCGGCCGTGCTGAGCCGCGCGCTCGCCTCGGGCGCGGGCATGCGGCCGGCGGACGTGCTGTCCCTGCAGCGCACGCTGGGCAACCGCGCCGTGCAGCGCATGCTGGCGGGCGGCCCGCGCGTGCAGGCCAAGCTGAGCGTGAACGTGCCCGGCGACCCGTACGAGGTGGAGGCCGACGCCGTGGCGCGCCAGGTGGTGAGCGCCATCAACCAGCCGGCCCCCGCCGCCGGCACGGCCGGCGCGGGTGTGCAGCGCGTGGAAGAGGACGAGGACAAGCTCCTCACCAAGCCGCTTCTGCAGCGCGACCCCCTGCCCGAGGACGAGGAGAAGCTGCTCGCCAAGCCCGACCTGATGCGGGAGGGCGAATCCGCGCCCGCGCCCGTGGCGTCCCACGTGGAGTCGCAGATCGAGTCCGCGCGCGGCGGCGGACAGGCGATGGATCCGGGGATCCGGGGCGCCATGGAGAGCGCCTTCTCCGCGGACTTCAGCGGCGTGCGCGTGCACACCGGCGCCGAGTCCGACTCGCTGAACCGGGCCGTGCAGGCGCGCGCCTTCACCACCGGGCAGGACATCTTCTTCAGCGGCGGCGAGTACGACCCCGCCTCGTCCGGGGGCCAGGAGCTGCTGGCGCACGAGCTGACCCACGTGGTGCAGCAGAACGGCCCCGCCGTAGCGCGCAAGGACCAGGAGTAGGTCCCATCCGCCCCGCCCGTCTCCCGACGGGCACCGGGCACGTCACCGGATCGGCGGCGGCCGTTCTTCCCGTCCCGGCACCTTCCTGAGTGCCCCCGCGCGGCATCCGCCGCGCGGGCTCCGTATCTCGCGCCCTTTCCTTCGCTCCCCAACCTCTTCCGGAGGCACATGCGCTCCACGACGACCCGACGGACCGCGGTGTGGCTGGGCTGCACGCTGCTGCTGGGCGCCGCCGCATGCGGACGAGAGCCGCGCACGCAGGAGGCGCGCGCGGCTGCGAGCGACGCGCCCGTGGCGCCGCCCAGCGTCGGCACGTACCCGTCCGGCTCGGACCAGGTGGAAGGCTGGATCGCGGCGCAGGACTCGGACGCCATCCGCGCGCACGCCTGGGACGTGTGGACCTCCATCACCTCGCCCACGAGCGTGCCCAACCAGCCCGTGTGGGAGACGTGGTACTCGGGGTACGAGGTGTACCAGATGGACTCGGCGTCGCTGGCGCGCGGCCGCCGGCACCTGCACGACTTCGAGACGCCGCGGCAGCTGGGGCACGCGCACCGGGTGGGGGCGGGCCTGGCGCGGGCCATCCCGCAGTTCCCGGCCGAGGCGGTCACCTCGTTCAACCGCTACTCCACGCCGCTGGCGCAGTTCATCTGGACCAAGAGGTACAACGACGCGAACGTGCTGAACGGCATCAACGCCCGCTTCGACCAGGAGCACACTCCCGTGGCGCAGCGGCTCATCCTGAGCTCGGCCGACTCGGTGGCGCCGGGCGAGCTGGCGCTGAAGCCGGTGTTCCAGTTCGTCAGCGGCACGCAGGTGACGGCGCTGCCGTACTGGGGCGGCGACAACTCGGCCGCCAGCAGCGACTCGCTGAACCCCACGCCGGGCTCGTGGAAGCAGGGCGTGGCGGTGGACCCCACGGGGCGGCTGCGGCCGGGCAGCAAGGTGTGGATGTCCGTGAACGGCAACCCGCCCGACTCGCTGACGGTGGTGCCGCTCTCGGCGTTCTACCACTTCACGCTCACCGCCGCCGACTCGGCCGCCTACAGCCAGTTCGCCGCCTCCTCGGGCGACGACGTGGGCGCCGGAAACCAGGGCGCCACGGACAGCGTGCTGAAGATGGTGCGCCCCGGCAACCTGGCCCTGCTGATGGCCATGCACGTGACCACCAAGGAGATCCCCAACTGGACCTGGCAGACCTTCTGGTGGTCGCCGGGCACCACGCGGTTCAGCCGGGGCCGGCCCGCCAGGCTGCCCGAGCCGTGGTCGCACTACGACATGAACGCGGCCTACTACATGGTCACGCCGCCGGGCGCGGCCGGCGGAACGCCGCACGTGGTCTACAACCCGTACCTGGAGACCAACCTCTTCGGCTACATCCCCGGGCCGGGCACCGACTCCACCAAGTGGACGGGCATCGAGAGCAACTGCATGAGCTGCCACCGGATGGCCGCGTGGAAGGTGCTCGCCTGCGACACCTGCTTCCCCGAGACGCCCGACTACCGCCCCAACGGCCAGATCAACCCGGCGGACAGCACGCTCTTCGCGGGATACACCAAGCTGGACTTCCTGTGGTCCATCACCCGCGCGCAGCTGCGACCCCAGTACCGCGCCGCCGCGCGCGCGCCCGCCGCCACCGCGCCGCCCGGCACGAACGCCCGCTGAGCCTGCGCCCAGGGAGCCCCGGCCGGACGCCGGGGCTCCTTCGCGTTCCGGGAACGGGTTCGGGGAAGGAATGGAGCCGGATCGCATGGGTTCCGGAATGCGCGTGTGGACTGAAAGGCCCCAAGTCTCACGACGGCCATCGGTCGCCGCCGGCCGGCCGCGCGGGCGATGGAGGCGCGGCCCTTGACCGCGGCCTGGTCCGCAACTACACTGGTTGCAGTTGAACGTACGAATGCCCGGGGAGAGATGCCGACCATCAGCAGCCGATTCGCAGTCGCGGTGCACCTGCTGGCCTATATGACGTGGCGCCGCAGCGAGCCCGTCACGTCCGAGCGCGTGGCCGGCAGCGTGAACACCAATCCCGTGGTGGTGCGGCGCATCGTGGGCGCGCTGCGCAACGCGGGGCTGGTTTCGGTGCAGCCGGGCGTGGGCGGCGGCGCGCAGCTCGCGCGCGATCCCGAGGGCATCACCCTGCTGGACGTGTACCGTGCGGTGGAGGACGACGCGCTGTTCGCGCTGCACGCCCAGCCCCCGTGCGGCCACTGCGACGTGGGAGGCAACATCCAGGGCGTGCTGCAGGAGGTGTTCGCGCGGGCCAGCCGGGCCATGGAGGCCGAGCTGGAGGGGGTGACCATCCTGCAGGTGTTCGAGAGCGTCTTCGCGCGGGTGCGGGCGCGGTGCCCGCAGGGCGCGGAGGAGGGGGCGCTCCGGCGGCCGGCCTGACCGGCGCGGGGCGCGGTGGACGCCGGACGGCGGCGAACGGGGCCGAGCAGGGTCCCTCGCCGCGCGGCGGGGCGGGACACGGAGGTGGGCCATGAGCGGCAAGGTGTGGCGCAGGGCGGCCGCGGCGGCCATGCTGCTGGCGGCGACGGTGGCGGGCGGGGCGAGCGCGCAGGGA
>JAQBQD010000041.1 GCA_028287185.1 Gemmatimonadota bacterium
CGGACATCGCCGAGGGCGCGCCCTGGCGCACCGCGTCCAGCTCGCCGGCCGCCTCCAGCGCGCCGGACAAGGCCTCGTGCGCCGAGGGGCTGCGGGGCGAGGCGCGCACCCAGGCGTCCAGCACCTCGCGCAGCATTGCCCGGCTCCGCACCAGCGCCTCGGCACGGCGCGGGCTGGCCGCCACCGCGCGGCGGCTGGCCAGCTCGCCCGCGGGCAGCGGGAAGAAGGCCAGCGTGTCGTGGTCCAGGGCGGGATAGGCCGCCATCCCCCCGCCGTCGGCCCCCGCCGCCCGGCCCGTGCGGACGGAGCGCGCCTCGGTCATCAGCAGCCCGGCCAGGCTGGGATACGCGCCGTTCCCGTACGTCTCCAGGAAGGCGGGCGCCGCCGCCAGCGCGCGGCCGTACGCCTCCGCGGCGCGGCGGTAGCTGCCGCGGAAGCGCCACCCCGTGCGGCTGCGCGGGTCGCGCACCACCAGCGGGTCGTGCGCGTGGCACTCGCCCAGCCCGTACCAGGCCGCGAAGTCCGCCGAGTCGCGGGCCAGCGCGCGCCCGTACTCCGCGCAGGCGTCCGGGTGGCGTCCCTCCGACATCGCCACCAGGGCGCGTGCCAGCGCCCGCTCGCGCGCGGGCAGCGCCCCCGGCCGCCGCAGCGCCAGCCGCGCAGGCGTGCTCCACTCCGCGGCGGTCGCGCCCGCCCACTCGGCCGCCTGCGCGCGCCACACCTGCGCCGGGGCGAAGCCGGGGTCCAGCGCGGCGGCACGATCCAGCGCGTCGCCCGCGCCGGAAAGGTCCCACCGGTCCAGCTTCTTTCGCCCCGCGGCGTACGCCCGCCATGCGGCCATCGACGACGTCGCCAGGCCGGCGCCGGGGGGCTCGTCGCGTGCGCGCCCCGGCGAGAGCAGCGCCTCGGCCAGCCGCTCCATCGCCGGACGCAGGTCGCGGGTGCCCGGGCCCAGGCGCATGCGCACGCCTCGCACGGCCGCGCCCCGAGCCACCTCGTACACGTGCCCCCGCACGACCACCGAGTCGCCCGCCTGCGCCAGCTCGCCCCACACCAGGGTGCCGGCCCCCAGCCGCTCCGCCACCCGCAGCGCGTCGCCCAGCGTGGACACCCCGCCCTGGCGCAGCACCGCCAGCCGCGTCGCCTGCCGGTCCACCAGCGGCAGGTCGGTCCAGCGGCCCAGGGCGTCGTGCAGCGTCAGCTCCATCTCGTCGGGATCGATGTCCACCGCCTCGCCGCCGGGGCGCCCCGCGAAGGGCAGCACGACGTAGGCCGACCGCTCCACGTTCGCCGGCGCGCCCGACGGCCGCGTGAGGGCCATCACCACCACCAGCGCCCCCGCGGCGGCCAGCAGCATCACGGGCCGCGACCGCATCCTCCCGCCGCGCGGCCGCCGCCGGTCGGGCCCGCGGTAGATCGTGGGAGGCTCCCGTTCGCCATCGGCCGACGCGCCGCGGAAGCGATCCACGCCCGGGGAATCCGCGGCGGGGTCCAAAAGGCCCGGCCGCGCCCGTCCGACGTCGACCTCCGAACCCCCATCGGCGGCCGGCCGGTCCTCCGACGAGGCCGGGCGCGGTGCCGATCCGGGGTCCATGGCAGACTCGCGATCCACCGTCGACAGATCCAACGTGGACCGGAGGGCGGGCCTCGGCGCGGCGGGGGGAGCGGGAGGCTTCACGGGCCGGCGGGGGGGCGCGGCGCGAAGGCCTTCCACGAACTCCTCCATCCCCTCGTCCGGCTCCACCTCCAGCTCGGTGCGCAGCCGCAGGGCGTGGGCGGCGGCGTGGCGCAGGGCCGCCGGCCGTTCGCCCGCCGCGTCCAGCGCGCGCACCAGGCGCAGGGCGATGCGCGGGCTGTAGGGGTCGTGCACCGTCAGCCGCCGCCACCACTCCGCGGCCGCCAGCACGTCGCCCGCGCGCTGGGCCTGCTCCGCCAGCCGCTCCAGGGCGCCGGCGTAGGCGCGCGCCAGGCGGTCGCGCTCGCCGTCCATCCAGTGCTCGAACTCGGGCGCGTCGGCCACGTAGAAGCCGTCCAGCAACGGCCCGCGGTACATGCCCACCGCTTCCGCGAGCTCGCCGCGCTCCACGGCGCGCTCAAAGTCGTCCACGTCGCTGGGCACCACGCGGGGGTCCAGCGCCACTGCGTCGCCCGAGGCGACCAGGGCGCCCTCGTCCAGCTCCTTGCGGAGCTGGTACAGCGATTCCGAGAGCAGGTGGCGGGCCTCGGCCTGCGGGTGCTCGGCCCAGAGGCACCCCGTCAGCCGCTCGCGGGGCACGGGGCTGCCGCGCTCCACGGCCAGCCGCGCCAGCAGGGCCAGCCGCCGCCGGTGGACGCCGCGGCCGGTGACGGGCCTGTCGCCGCTCAGCAGGGCGGCGCCGCCCAGAAGCTTGAGGGATCGCACGGTAAGCCGGGTGCTCGTGGAGGTCGGGAAGGCGATGGCCGCCGGTCGGCACGGACCGCATACTCAGCCCGCGGGCGGTTCCGTGCAAGGGAACCGGCGCGCCGCCGCGGCCCCGCTCCGACGGCGCCCTTTCGCCAGGACGTGCCTGCGATTATCCTGCAAGTACCCAGGGGGCAATCTTCGCCTCCGGGACCCGCCGCACCCCCGCCCGCTTCGGCTTCCCCCTCCGACCAGCGGAGTCCCCTTCGGCCCGCTCCGCGCCCCTTCCGGCGCGGCGTGTGGAGGTGCGGCAACAAGGCAGCTCCCTTCATCCATCCCACCTTCCTTCGGAGTGCCACAATGGGAACCACGATCCGAACGCTCGCCCTGGGCGCGTGCGCCGCCGCCGCCGCGGCCGCCTGCTCGCCCGCCCCGTCACGGAACGACGCCACCGCCCCCCTGGGCACGGAGGTGCTCGTGACCACGGCGGACAGCGTGCTGCACTGGGCCCGGGCCACGCCCCTGCTGGCCGACAGCCTTCCCCTGGACGGCACCCCGGTGCCCTGGTCGCAGGTCTCCGCCTACCTGGAGGGCCTGCGCTTCGCCGACCGGACGGAGCTGTTCCCCGCGTACGACGTGCAGGAGGACGAGCTGTGCGACACCTGCTCGGCCCACGTCAAGCTGATGATCGGGCCCGAGCGGGGGGCCCGGAACCTGGACACCGCATCGTTCCACGCCGGGCAGCGCATCGTGGCCCGCATCGCGTTCGACACGGTGCCGCCGGACGGCTCGCGCTCGGACTTCTTCGCGGCGCTGGGGATGACGCCCGCCAACCACGCCCGCACCTCGTACCTGCTGGCCAGCGGGCACACGGGCCGCATCCTCTTCGACTCCGTCGCCGTGCAGGGCGGCCAGGCCGTGCACCTTGTCGCGACGCGGAAGTGGACCTTCGACGCTCACATGGACGGACACGTGCTGGGCTTTCCCATGGCCCGCTGGCGCACCAGCGCGGTCCGCGCCGCCGGTGACTCGTCCCTGTCCATCCTCACCCACCTGACCGGCACCTGGATCGCGTGCGCCGAGGGCTGCTGCACGGGCACGGCGGACACCGGGCACTGACGCACGCGCCGGGCACGATCCTTGTTCGTCGCCGTCCGCCCCACGCCCGCGGCCGGGAGCGCCTCCCGCGCCGCGGGCGTGGGGCGGCACGGCGACGGAGAGGGACGTGAGCGCATACGACGCGGTGGTGGTGGGGGCGGGGCCCAACGGGCTGGCGGCGGCGATCGAGATGGCGCGTGCGGGACGCCGCACGCTGCTGCTGGAGGCGGAGGACGAGGTGGGCGGCGCGGCGAAGACGATGGAGCTGACGCTGCCCGGCTTCCGCCACGACGCCTTCAGCGCCGTCTACCCGCTGGGCGTGGGCTCGCCCTTCATGCGCTCGCTTCCGCTCGCGGAGCACGGGCTGGAGTGGGTGCATCCCCCCGCCGCCCTGGCCCACCCGCTGCCGGACGGCCCCGCCGCCGTGCTGGAGCGCGGCGTCGCGGAGACCGCCGCCACCCTGGGACGCCGCGACGGCCGGGCGTGGCGGCGCGCGCTGGAGCCCTTCGTCCTGGCGTGGGACGCGCTGTCGCACGACCTGCTGGCGCCGCTGCGGTTTCCGAATCACCCGCGGATGATGGCGCGCTTCGGGTGGAAGGGCCTGCGCACCCTGCGGAGCGTGGCGAACGCGTGGTTCGAGGGGGACGGCGCGCGCTGCCTGCTGGGGGGATGCGCGGGCCACACGGCGCTGCCGCTGGACATGCCGGCCACCGCCGCGTACGGGATGGTGCTGGCGATGACGGGCCACGCGGTGGGGTGGCCCCTGCCCCGCGGCGGCGCCGGCCAGCTCACGCAGGCCATGGCGGCGTACCTCCGCGCGCTGGGCGGCGAGATCCACACCGGCGTGCGCGTGGGCTCCCTGCGCGAGCTTCCCGCCGCGCGCACCGTGCTGCT
The DNA here is from genome assembly GCA_028287185.1 of Gemmatimonadota bacterium. Classification (GTDB taxonomy): domain Bacteria; phylum Gemmatimonadota; class Gemmatimonadetes; order Longimicrobiales; family Longimicrobiaceae; genus JAQBQD01. The sequence continues at coordinate 4,373 of JAQBQD010000041.1, forward strand.
GGACCTGACCCCGCGGCAGCTCCTGGCCGTCGCCGGCGACGGCCTCCGCGGCCGCTACCGGCGCGCGCTGGAGCGCTACCGCTACGGCCCCGGGGTCTTCAAGGTGGACTGGGCGCTGGGCGGCCCGATCCCGTGGCAGGACCCCGCCTGCACGCGCGCCGGCACCGTGCACGTCGTCGGGGGCTTCGCCGACCTGCTGCGCTCCGAGGCGCACCCGTGGAACGGCCTGCACTCCGACCGGCCGTTCATCCTCCTGGGCCAGCCCACCCTCTTCGACCCCACGCGCGCGCCGGAAGGCCGGCACATCGCCTGGGGATACTGCCACGTGCCCAACGGAAGCGGCGTGGACATGACGGAGCGCATCGAGGCGCAGGTGGAGCGATTCGCCCCGGGCTTCCGCGACCTGATCCTCGCCCGCAGCTCCATGGGCCCCGCGACCCTGCACCGCCACGACGCCAACCTGGTGGGCGGGGACATCAACGGGGGCGCCGCCAACCTGGGTCAGCTCTTCTTCCGCCCGGCGCTTCGGCTCGATCCCTACGCCACGCCCATCCCCGGCGTATACCTCTGCTCCGCCTCCACCCCACCGAGCGGCGGCGTCCACGGAATGTGCGGATACCACGCAGCCCGGAGCGCGCTGCGGCACGGCGGGTGAACCGTCCGACCCGCCAACGCCCCGGATCGCGCGGCGAAGCCTCAGGTGCCGAACCGCCGGCTCGGCGCGGCGGGCACAATCGTCCTCCGCCCCGATCGGCCTTGTCCACCACGGCCGCCATCCCGATTAGTTCCTTCCTGAGGCCGTCGTACTTGATGGCGCCACCCGCGCGCCGGCCGTGCGCAGCGCCGCCAGCTCCCGCCCGTCTCGACGGCCGGGGATCGATCGCTGCGCCGGGATGAGGAGGCGGGCGAAAGTCCGCGCAGGCTCGCGCGGGGAGCTAAATTCGGCAGGGCGGATGCTGCGGATCACGGACAGCGGCGCAGGGCAGCGTTCGGGCGGGATCTTCCCTGCTCCTTCCTGCGCAGTGGCGGCGGACGCCTGCGCGTTGCACCTTTCCGGGGCGGCGGTAGGGAACACCGGCGCCCCGAGCCGGACCTCGTGATACGGACGCGTCCCGCGCGCATCCCGCGGCCGCGCTCCACCCCTTCCCGGAGCTTCATGCCGCACCCCGCCACCCCACACCCCCAGCGCCCCGCGGTCCAGACGCCGCCGGCGGGCGCCGATCCGTCGCCGCGCCGTTCGTGGAGCAAGGCGCTGCTGCGGGGAGCCGTGATCGCCGTGGTGCTGGCGGGGCTCGTGCTGGCGGGCCACCAGCTCGGCGCCTACGTGCCGCGCTTCGCCGCGTGGGTGCGCGGGCTGGGCGCGCTGGGGCCGGTGGTGTTCATCCTGGGGTACGCCGCCGCGGCGGTGGCGTTCGCGCCGGGCTCGGTGCTCACGCTGGCGGCAGGGGCCATCTTCGGCCTCGTGCTGGGCACGGCCTACGTGTTCATCGGCGCCACCCTGGGGGCCGTCTGCTCGTTCCTCGTGTCGCGCCACGTGGCGCGCTCGTTCGTGGAGCAACGGCTGCGGGGCAGCGAGCGCTTCGCCGCCGTCGCGGACGCGGTCGGGCAGTCCGGCCGCCGCATCGTCTTCCTGATGCGCCTCAGCCCCGTCTTTCCCTACAACCTCACGAACTACGCGCTGGGCCTCACCCGCGTGCGCTTCGTGGACTACCTGGTCGCCTCCCTCGGCATGCTTCCGGGCACGGTGCTGTACGTCTACTACGGCAAGCTGGCCGGGGACGTCGCCGCGGCCGCGGGCGGAGCGGGCGCGCACCGGGGCACGGAGTACTACGTGCTGCTCGGCCTGGGCCTGGTCGCGACCGTCGCCGTCACCGCCGTGGTGACACGCATCGCGAAGAAGGCACTGACGCGGTCCACGGAGCAGGGATCGGCGACGAAGGTCGAAGCCTGAAGCACAGGAGTGCGCCTCGAACTCCTCCAACTCATCATCGGGAAGTATCGAGGTGCTCGATCTGATGGAGGTTTCCAGCCGCTGTCAGGTCGATCACTCCTCCGGTCCGCCCTCATCCCGCCACCGCCATGCCGACTCCCCCGCAGACCTTCCCCGCCACGCAGCCGCTGGACGAGCACAACCGGGCGCTGCTGGCCAACGTGCATCCGCCGGACTGGGTCAACCCGGAGCCTCGCTCGAAGTACCACATGGTCGTGGTCGGCGGGGGCACGGGGGGGCTGGTGACGGCGGCGATCGCGGCGGCGCTGGGGGCGCGCGTGGCGCTGGTGGAGCGGCACCTGATGGGCGGCGACTGCCTGAACGTGGGATGCGTGCCGTCCAAGGCGCTCATTCGCTCCGCGCGCGGGTGGAAGGCGGCGCGCGAGGCGGCGGAGCGCTTCGCCGGGCCGGCGGTCGTGGACCGGGGCGGCGACTTCGGCGCGGCGATGGAGCGCATGCGGCGCATCCGCGCGGAGCTGAGCCCCGTGGACGGCGCGGCGCGCTTCCGGGGGCTGGGCGTGGACGTCTTCCTGGGCGACGGCCGCTTCACGGGCCCAAGCGCGCTGGAGGTGGGGGGCGCCACGCTGCGCTTCCACCGCGCGGTCGTCGCCACCGGCGGACGGGCCGCGGTGCCGCCGCTGCCGGGGCTGGCGGAGGCCGGGTACCTCACGAACGAGACGGTCTTCTCGCTCACGGAGCGGCCGGAGAGCCTGGTGGTGATCGGCGCAGGGCCCATCGGGTGCGAGCTGGCGCAGGCGTTCGCGCGCCTGGGGACGCGCGTCACGGTGGTGGGCCGGGCGGACCGCATCCTCACCAAGGACGACCCCGAGGCGGCGCAGGTCGTGGCGGCGGCGCTGGAGCGCGACGGCGTGCGGCTGGCGCTGGGCGCAACGGTGGAGCGCGTGGAGCGGAGCGGCTCCGTATCCACCGTGCACTACACGCGCGGCGCCACGGCGGAGTCGGCGGAGGGCACGCACCTGCTGGTGGCGGCGGGGCGCGCGGCGAACGTGGACGGGCTGGGGCTGGAGGCTGCCGGCGTCGCCTACGACCGCAAGGGCGTGACGGCGGATGAACGGCTGAGGACCACGAACCCGCGCATCTTCGCCGTCGGCGACGTGGTGGCGGGGCGTTGGCAGCTCACACACGCGGCCGATGCGGAGGCGCGGCTGGTGATCCGCAATGCCTTCTTCTTCGGGCGCGGGAAGGTGGGGGACCTGGTGATGCCGTGGGCCACCTACACCAGCCCGGAGGTGGCGCACGTGGGCCTGACGGCGAGGGATGCGGAGAAGATGGACGGCGGCGTGGAGACGGTGACGGTGCCGCTCCGCGAGGTGGACCGCGCGCGGCTGGACGGCGAGGACGAGGGATTCTTCCGCGTGCACCTCAAGGCCGGCAGCGAACGCATCCTGGGCGCGACGCTGGTGGCCGAGCACGCCGGCGAGATCATCAGCCAGGTCACGCAGGCCATCGCGGCGGGCACGGGGCTGGGCAAGCTCGGCGACCTCATCTTCCCCTACCCCACGCAGGCCGAGGTCATCCGCAAGGCCGCCGACCAGTGGCGCCGCCGCAAGCTCACCCCACTCGCGAAGTCCGTCTTCGGCGGATTCTTCAAGCTCATCGGCTGAGGAACGTCCGCGGGCCGTCGAGGAGCGGCGACCCTGGAGCGTCCGCCTCGCCGGAAGTTCGTCGAGTCGTCGGAATGGCGGGGATTCGTCGACGGCCACCCGTCCCGTGGGGTACATCGACATCGGAGGGAGAGCGATGCTGAGCACCGCAGACGTGATCGCGTTCGCCGCCACCGCGCGGCACGACGAGGCGCGGGCGTTCTACCGCGACGTCCTCGGGCTCGCGCTGGTCGCCGACGACCCGTTCGCCCTCGTCTTCGACGCCAACGGCACCATGCTGCGGGTGGCGAAGGTCCCCGCGGTCCATCCCGCGCCGTACGCCATCCTGGGATGGAAGGTCGCCGACATCCGCGCCGAGGTGGAGCGGCTGCGCGGCCACGGCGTCGCCTTCAACCGCTATCCGGGGATGGAGCAGGACGAAGCCGGCCTCTGGACGTCACCCGCGGGAGCACGAATCGCCTGGTTCCACGATCCCGACGGAAACGTGCTGTCGCTGGCGCAGCTCTGATCGTCCCAGGCGCCGGGCGACGCTTCGGACCCGCGCGGAACCATGATCCGGCGCGGACACCCTGCCGTGCTCTCCCTCTCCCGCTTGCGGGAGTGGGTGGCGGGTCTCAGCCCGCCGGGCGAGGGCCCTCCACCCCGATCCCCAGCGCCTCCGCCGCGGCCGGCGCCGTCACCGTCGCCAGCACGGGATGCGCATCAGGCCCCTCTACGGCCGGGTCGGGGGCGGCGTCCGCATCCGGCGCCCCCTGCGTGGTCGTCACCACCACGCCGGCGGACAGGGTGCGGTGCACGGGGCAGCGGTCGGCGATCTCCATCAGGCGCGCGCGCTGCTCGGCGGAAAGCGGGCCGTCCAGCTCCACCTGGCGGTCGATGCCCTCCACCCGGGCCTCGCGGTGGGCGCACTGCTCCTCGTCCACCGCGTGCAGCTTGCCGTGGCGCAGCCGCACCGACACCTCCTCCAGCGGCCACCCCTTCCGGTCGGCGTACATGCGCAGCGTCATGCCCGTGCAGGCGCCCAGCGCGGCCAGCAGCAGGTCGTAGGGCGTGGGCCCCGCGCCGCCCCCGCCCACCGCCACGGGCTCGTCCGCCACCAGGCCCGCGCCGCCCGCCACGATCTCCGTGCGGAAGCCCGTGCCGCGGCGGTTCACGGCGTACACGCTGCCGTCCTCCACCAGCTGCTCCACGCTGGGCTCGGGCGCGCCGGGCAGGAATCGCGCGGCCCAGGCGGCGATCACCTGGCCGGCGTAGCGCGAGTCTCGCTCGGCCGTCAGCAGGTGGTCGGCGTGGTCCAGCGAGACGAAGCTCTTGGGATGCAGCGCCGCGTCGAAGATGCGCCGCGCGTGGTCGATGCCCACCAGCTCGTCCAGCGGCGAGTGCATCACCAGCAGCGCCCGGCGAAGCCCGTGCAGCGACGCCTCCAGCCGGCTCGCCTCCAGGTCCTCCAGCAGCTCGCGGCGGATGTTGAAGGGCCGGCCGCCCAGCGTCACCGTCGCCATCCCCTCCTTCTCGATCCGCTCGCGCGATCCCTCCAGCAGCTTCGCCACGTGCCCGGGGTCGGCCGGCGCGCCGATGGTGGCCACCGCGCGCACCGTCGGCAGCTCCGCCGCGGCGCGGATCACCGCCGCGCCGCCCAGCGAGTGGCCGATGAGCAGCGAGGGCGCCATCCCCTGCCCCGTCAGGTAGCTGGCAGCCGCCACCAGGTCGGCCACGTTCCCCGAGAACGTCGTGTCGCCGAACTCGCCGCCGCTCTCCCCCAGGCCCGTGAAGTCGAAGCGCAGCACGGCGATGCGCTCCCGCGTGAGCGCGCGGGACACGTTCACCACCGCGTTCAGGTTCTTGCTGCACGTGAAGCAGTGGGCGAAGATCGCCACGGCCACCGGCTCGCCGTCCGGCGGAAGGTCCAGGCGTCCGGCCAGGAGCGCGCCGTGGGCGCCGGGAAAGGTCAGGGGCCTGGAGTGCATGCGGTCAGCTCCGTCCGAAGATGCGTCCCAGCAGCGCGCGCACGTCCCACCTCGGCCGGCGGACGCCGCGTCCTTCCGCACTCGACCCGGCGGACGACCCGGCATCCTCCGCCAGGATCGCCTCGAAGACGCGGCGGCGCAGGCCCGGGGGCACGGGCATGTCGGCCGTGCGGGCCAGGAAGCGCTGGTAGGCGCGCTGGAAGTCGGTGTGCGGACAGCAGCGCGCGCAGGTCTCCAGGTGCTCGCGGATCGTCTCCGCGTCCGCGCCCCGCAGCTCGCCGTCCAGGTACTCCCAGAGCTGGGAGACGGCCTGCCGGCAGGGGACGACCCGCCAGTCGCCGCTCATCGCTCCGCCCGCGGGCGCACGTATCCCATCTCCACCGCGTACTCGTACAGCGCGTCCTGCAGCAGCCGCCGGCCGCGGAACAGGCGGCTCTTCACGGTGCCGATGGGCAGCGCGAGGACGTCCGCCAGCTCGGGATACGACAGGCCCTGCACGTCGCTCAGCACCACCACCTCGCGGAACGGGGCCGGGATGCGGTCCAGCGCCCGCATCACCTCTTCGTCGATGAACGAGTCCCAGTAGGCCCGCTCGGGGTCGGTGGTCTCCACGGGCCCGTACCTTCCCGCCGCCAGCGCCTCGGCCGTGGTGTCCAGCTGCGACTCGGGCACCTCGGGGTGCCGGCCGCGGCGCTCCTCCCCGCGCAGGAAGCGGTTGCGGGCGATGGTGAACAGCCACGAGCGGCAGTTGGTGCCCGGCGTGTATCCCTCCCACGCGCGGTACGCCTGCAGGAAGGTGTCCTGCGTCAGGTCCTCGGCCTCGTCCTGCCGCCCGCGCGCGAGGCGCAGCGCAAAGCGGTACACCGCCTCCATGTGCGGCAGCGCCTCTTCGGCGAAGCCCCGCCGCCGCAGCGATTCGGCCGCGCTCTCGTCCGCCGGCGCGCGCTCCGCCTCGCCCGGCATGCCCGCGCCGGCGAACAGCGCCACCGCCATCACCCGCGGCGCGCGCCTCCATCCGCGGGCCCAGGGTCGCAGCGCCGCGGCGGCCCGCGCGAACGCACCTGCGCGCGCCGGCGCTACCGGGGTGAAGACGGCGGCGGGAGCGGGGGTTCCTGCGGGCGGTGCGAAGCGGAGCAAGGAGGCGTCTCCCGCGGGATCGGTGAACGGATCGGACGATGGCGCGCAGCGGCGGTCGAGAGCGTGGAGCGCGCATCGCAACATAGTCGCCCGGGTGCGCTCCCGGCGAGAGCGGCGATCGCTGTCACAACGGCGCCGGACGCGCGCTCCATCGGTGGACGGATCGTGACGAGCGGCCGGCCGGCCCGCCGTCCGTGCGTCGATGCAGCGCCGTAGAGGGACGATCGCGGAAGCCGCGGCCGATCGCGGCGGGAGGCGGAGGAACCATCCGTTCCCAGATGCTGGCACTGCAGTGGTTCGATCGTTGGAACGTGTTTGCGGGCTGTGCTGTATCCACCGGGGAATGGAGCTGTCGGATGCCGGATCGACCACGGAGCCTTCGGATGCGCACCCTCACGGCCGCACTGGCCTGCCTTGCCCTCGGCGCCCCCGCCGCGCGCGCCGCCGTCCGTCCGGGCGCGGACACGGCGCGGGTGCACGTGGCCGCGGACGACCTGCGGGGCCTGCCGCTCACCGAGGTGCCCTCCGGCCGGGCAGGCGGCACGCTCGCCATCCTGCTGACGGGCGACGGAGACTGGGCGCCCATCGACAGGGCCATCGCGCCGGCCCGGCCGAGCACGGCGTCGCGGTCGTCGGCCTCAACATGCGCGCCTACCTTTCCCGCCGCCGCACGCCCGACGAGACGGCGGCCGACGTGGCCCGCATCGCCCGCCACTACATGGGGGCGTGGCGGCGCGGCAGCCTGGTGCTGGTGGGGTACTCGCGCGGCGCGGATACGGCCCCGTTCGCCGCCAACCGCCTGCCGGCCGACCTCCGCGCGCGCCTGTCGCTGGTGGCGCTGCTGGGCCCGTCCACGTATGCCAACTTCGAGTTCCACTGGGCCGACCTCGTGTCCAGCACGCCGCGCCCCGACGACCTGCCCACCGCGCCCGAGCTGGTGCGCCTGCGCGGCACCCGCGTGCTCTGCGTCTACGGCACCGGCGAGAAAGATTCGCTCTGCCGCGCCGCCGACCCCGCCGCCGTCACCCTCGTCTCGCGCGAGGGCGAGCACCACTTCGACGGCAACTTCCGCTCGCTGGGCGACCTCATCCTGGGCGCGCTGAACGGGTAGTCCGCGGACGATGGGGAGAAATCCTCCGAAAGCGGCGCAGGTTCGGTTCGTCCGGACCGCGCCGCCTTCATCGTCGGGTCCCACCGCATCGCCGCCCCTGTTCTGATTCGCCCGACGAGCCTCTGGATGGCGCATCGCGCCATGGCGGTTAGGTTGGGGATCGGGCGATGCGGCAGACGACGCCGCATCCGACCGCTGAGGCCACCGATCCGTCGAACCGATCCACCGGCCGGCTCGGTCGATCATGATCCACGGGCGTGGTCTGCCGAATCCGATCCACCGATCCACCGATCCACCGACGCCGCATGCGATTTCGAATCCCCGCCGCCGTCCTCGCACTCCTCATCGCCGCCGCACCGTCGGGGGCGCAGACGGTGCGCGGGCGGATGGTGGATGGGCAGTCCGGCGCGGGGCTGGGCGGCGCGCGCGTGCTGCTGGTGGACTCGGCCGGGCGCGATGCGTCCTCCGCGACGACGGACGCGCGGGGCGGGTTCGTGCTTAACGCGGGGCGGGCGGGGCGCTTCACGGTACGCACGGAGCGCATCGGCTACGCGGCCACGGTCACGCCGCCCTTCGCGCTGGCGGCAGGCGAGACAGTGGAGCGGACGATCGCGGCGACGGGGGCGCGCATTGCCCTGGAGGGCGTGGTGGCCACGGGCCGCCAGCGCTGCGAGCTGCGTCCAGGGACGGGGGCGCGGACGGTGGCGGTGTGGGAGGAGGCGCGCAAGGCGCTGTCCGGCGCGCGGGCCTCCGCGGCGGAGAAGGCGTACCTCTTCGAGCTGCGCCGCTACCACCGGCGGCTGGACCCGCGCACCGAGGCCGTGCTGCACGAGGACGTGTCGCCGCAGTCCGGCTGGAGCGGCGACCCGTTCGAGGCGGCGGACCCCCAGGCGCTGGCGGCGAACGGGTTCGTGCAGCAGGCGCACGACACCACCCGCTTCTTCGCGCCCGACGAGCACGTGCTGCTGTCGGACGTGTTCCTGGCCGGCCACTGCTTCCGCCTGCAGGAGCCTCCGGCGTCGCACGCGGGGTGGATCGGGCTGGCGTTCGAGCCGGTGCACGGCTCGCGAACGCCTACCGACGTGCGCGGCGTGCTGTGGGTGGACCGGGCGACGGCCGAGCTGCGCTCGCTGGAGTACCGCTACACGGGCCTGGCCGGCGGCGCGCGCACCGAGCTCCTGTCGCGCGGCAGCATCGACTTCCGGCGCCTGCCCGACGGAAGCTGGATCGTACAGCGCTGGCGCATCCGCATGCCGCGCGTGCAGATGGCACGCACGGGAACGAACCCCATGGTGTCGAACATGGAGACGGCCACCCTCACCGGACTGGAAGAGGAAGGCGGCGACGTGACCGCCGTCACCACGCGCACCGGGCGGCCCGCCCCCGCGCGGTAGCAGGACCGAACGTCCGCAACCCGTGCCCCGGGAGGGCGACATGGAGACGGCGGAGGTGGTCGTCGTGGGTGGAGGCGTCGTCGGTGCGAGCGTGGCGTGGCACCTGGCCGCGCGCGGCTGCACCGACGTGCTGGTGCTGGATCGCGGCGGCGAGCCGGGCCAGGGCAGCACCGGGCGCGCCACCGGCGGCTTCCGCGCGCAGTTCGCGTCCGAGCCCAACGTTCGCCTGTCGCTGTTCGCCCGCGAGAAGCTGCGCCGTTTTCCGGAGGAGGTGGGCGCCGACCCGGGATACCGCCCGCACGGCTACCTCTTCCTGGCCGACAGGCAGGCGACGCTCGACGCCCTGCTCGCGGCCCAGCGCATCCAGCACGCCCTCGGCCTGCACGAGGCGCGCGCCGTCACGCCGCAGGAGGCGCGGGAGATCAACCCCGCCATCGCGGCGGACGGCCTGGCGGGCGGCGTGCACTGCCCCACCGACGGCTTCATCCGCCCGCTCGGGATGCTGAACGGCTACGCGGACGGCGCGCGGCGGATAGGCGCCCGCGTGTGCCACGGCGTGCACGTCACCGGCATGCGGATGGATGCCCGCGGGCGGCGGATCGACGCGGTGGTCACGGACGGCGGCGAGGTTTCCGCCGGCTGCGTGGTGAACGCCGCCGGCGCGTGGGCGGGCGCGGTGGCGCGGATGGCGGGCGTGGAGATCGCGCTGGCACCGCTGCGGCGGCAGGTCGCGTCCACCGTGCCCTGCTCCGCACTGCCGGACGAGATGCCGCTCACCATCTTCGTGGAGAGCGGCTTTCACCTGCGCATGCGCGACGGGCGGGCGCTGCTGCTGTGGCCGGACGAGCCGGCGACCCGGGACCCGTTCGACCACGAGCTCGACGAGGCGTGGCTGCCGGAGGTCACCCGCCGCGCGCACGCCCGCATCCCCTGCCTGCGGGGCGTGCCGGTGGACCGGGACGCATGCTGGGCGGGGCTGTACGAGATGACGCCCGACCGGCACGCGCTGCTGGGCCGCGCGCCCGGCGTGGACAACCTCTTCCTCGCCAATGGATCGTCCGGCCACGGGGTGATGCACTCCCCCGCCCTGGGCCACCTGCTCGCCGAGATCATCCTGGACGGCTTCGCGAGCGCGATGGACACCTACCCCCTCCGCCCCTCGCGCTTCGCCGAAGGCCAGCCCAATCCGGTGTCGGAGCTCCTGTAGAACGCCGGTGAGCCACTCGCAACGAGATCCCACGCATTCGGGGGGCAGGTCACCGGGGGTGGGGGAACCCCTTACCGCTCCAGCTTGAACCCAGGGTCCACCGCGGGCCGCACGCGCGCGTTCGCGACCGCGCGGCCGGTCTCGTACATCCACCGGGCCACGCGGGCGAGCTTGGCGTAGTCGATGCGCTGGGGCTCGTCGCGCGGGGTGTGGTAGTCGGGGTGCAGAAGCGTGGTGAACATCAGCGCGGGGATGCCGGCGCGGGCGTACGGCAGGTGGTCGCTGCGGAAGTACCATCCCTCGGGGTGGGTGACGGCGTCCCACGAGGTGTCCACGATGAACCGCGAGGTGCGCGCGTTGGCCGCCATCGCCATGCGCACCAGCGCCGCCGAGTTGCGGTGCGGCGGCGTGGCGCCCAGCAGGGCGGCGCTGTCGGGGCTGTTGCGGCCGATCATGTCGGCGTTCAGCACGGCGGCGATGGACTCCCGCGGCACCGTGGGATGCGCGGCGAACCAGCGCGATCCCAGCAGCCCCCGCTCCTCCGCGCCGTGCCACACGAACAGCGCCGAGCGCCGCTCCGGGTGCCGCGCGAACGCCCGCCCGATGGCCAGGACGCCGGCATCGACGGACGCGTTGTCGTCCGCGCCGTTGTAGATGGAGTCGCCGTCCACCGGGGCGCGCACGCCGTCGTGGTCCACGTGGCCGCTGAACAGCACGTACTCGCCGCGCAGGCGGGGGCTGGTGCCGCGGACGCGCGCGACCACGTTCACGGAGGGGTACGTGAAGCTCTCGCTGTGCAGCGCCGCCGTCAGCCGCTGCGCCGGCGCGCGCACCCGGTCGATCGCGGCGCGGCGCAGCAGGATGACGGGCGGCTGCGCGCCCGGGCGCATGGAGGCGTTCGCGGAGTCCACGCCGTAGCTGCCGCGGGAGAAGGACGACGCCAGCCACCCGTACGCGCCGTCCGTCACCGAGTCCGCCACCAGCACCACCGCCGCGGCGCCGTGCGCGACGAGGAACGCGGCGCGCTCGCGGATGGCCGTCCGCGCATAGCGCACCGCCCACAGGCTCATGCCGGGCGCCGGCACGTCGCGCGGCGGCGAGACCACCGCCGCCGCCGCCTTCCCGTGCAGGTCCACGCCCGCCAGGTCCGCCTCCCGGCCCTGCCCCACGAAGACGAGAGGAAGGTCCAGCTCCGCGTCCACCGGCGACACCACCGCGGCCTCGCGCCACAGCGGCAGCGGCTGGCCGCCTAGGGTGACCGTCCCCGCGTCGGCCGTGCGCACGCGGCGCAGGGGGAAGTACTGGAAGTACGTGCCCCCGTCGCCCGCGGGCTCCAGGCCGGCCGCCCGGGCGCGCTCGGCGATCCAGGCGGCGGCCCGCAGCTCGTCCAGCGTGCCCGCCTCGCGCCCGCGCATGCTGTCCGCGGCCATGGCGTACACGTCCGCGCGCAGGTCCGCCCGGCGGATGGCCGCCGCGCCCGATCGCGCCGGACGCGCGTGGGTCCGCTGTGCGAGGAGAGGACCGGCCGCGAGGGGCGAGATGAGGATCACGGCGGACAGGAGGCCGGCGGCTGCGATCGTCCGTCGGGCGGCGGGCGGAATCATCGTCCGCATCGCCTTCCCCGTTCCGTCGGGGACCGGGAGATGCTCAGTCGACATGGGTGAGCCAGCCGAACGTGTCGGGCGCGCGGCCCTGGGCGATGTCCAGGAAGCGCTGCTGCAGGGCGCGGGTCACGGGGCCCATCTTCCCCTCGCCGACGGGGATGCGGTCCACGCTGCGCACCGGCGTCACCTCGCTGGCGGTGCCGCTGAAGAAGAGCTCGTCGGCCAGGTACAGCATCTCGCGCGGCACGGCCGTCTCGCGCACCTCGATGCCCATGTCCAGGGCCAGGGCGATGATGCTGGCGCGGGTGATGCCGGCCAGGTTGGTGCCGTCCAGCGCCGGGGTGATGAGGGCGCCGTCGCGGACCAGGAACACGTTCTGGCCCGTGCCCTCGCTCACCAGCCCGCCGTGGCTCAGCGCGATCGCGTCCGCGTAGCCGTCCTCGATCGCCATCAGCCGGCTGAGCTGGCCGTTCAGGTAGTTGCCCGCCGCCTTCGCGAGCGCCGGATAGGTGTTGGGCGCCTGCCGCTGCCAGCTCGACACGCACACGTCCACCCCCGCCTCCAGCGCGCCCTCGCCCAGGTACGTGCCCCAGGGCCAGCACACCAGGTACGTCTCCACCGGGCTGCCGATGGGGTTCATGCCGGCGGCGCCGTAGCCGCGCAGCACCATCGGCCGCAGATAGCAGTGCTGCACGCCGTTGCGCCGCACCAGCTCGCGGCACGCCTCGAACAGCGTCTCCGGGTCGTGCTGCGGCGGCATGCGGTACACGCGGCACGAGTCGTACAGCCGGCGCAGGTGCTCGCGCAGGCGGAAGATGGCGGGGCCGCGCGGGGTGGAGTAGCAGCGGATGCCCTCGAACATCGAGCTGCCGAACTGCAGCGAGTGGGTGAGCAGGTGCACCGTGGCGTCCTTCCAGGGAATCCACTCCCCCTCCCGCCAGATCCACTCCGTCTCGTTGATCTGTGCCATACGCGTATCCCCACCCTCTGCGTTGTTGTGCGGCTCTGCTCACCGTGCTGCGGAAGGCCTACACGGTCGCGCCCGCGCGCGTCCGTCGCAAGAGCGGGGGGATTCGGTTGATGGATTCGCGGGGGTCGCCTGGAGGATTGGCGTCGAGGAAGTCGGTTGACCCGATCGAGGGGTCGATGGATGATCTGCCCGATCGATGATGTTTGCTGATTCGGCGGATTCGTGGGGAAGGTCGGCGGCCGAAGTCGATCCTTTGCGGCGCCACGACGCCCTCGGGCTGGGAACCCGGGGCTGCCATGACAGAAAAAGCCCCGCCTTCGCGGGGCTCCGTGTGGCCACCGGTCGTCGTCGTGGGCAGCGGAAGTTCCGCGCGGACGGCGGGTCGGCGCGGATCAGGGGGAGTCGCGGAGGGCGGCTTACGGACGGGCCGGCGGGCGATGGACGACGGTGTCGTGGGCCTGCGGCTGCTTGCGCGGGAGCGCGGGGTGGCGCAGCGCGGCGGCGGGCGGCTGCGGCTTCGCGGGCGGCGGCGTGACGGCCGGGTTGTCGCCGACCAGGGGCTCGGCGTTGGACTTCGGGCCCGGCGGCACCGGCGCGGCGCCGCCGCCCTTGTACCAGGCCGTGTCCGGCGGCGGAGGAAGGACCGCGGCGGCTTCCGATCCGCCGCCCAGGGCGCCCAGCAGCGTCCGTGCGCGCTCCAGGTGCGTCTGCACCTTGGGGATCGCGCCGCCCACGCAGGCCTTGAGGTCGGCGTCCGTCGCCAGCCCCTGCCACACGCGCAGGCTGTCGAGCGCGGTGGAGTACGCCACCACCTGCAGCGTCACGTACGTCCGGTCGAACGCGGGTCCGGCCGGCATCAGCGCCAGGAGCTGCGCGTTGGACTTCGAGACGGCGTCCATCGTGGACCACTGCGGCGGGGGCTGCGGGGCCTGGCTCGCCTTCACGCGAAGGGCTTCGAGCTCCGCGCGCAGCGCCTCGTGCTCGGCGATCATGGCCGTGGCGAGCTCGCGGACGCGGGCATCCTGCAGCTTGCCCATCGCCGCCTGCGCCGCCCCGATCTCGGACGAGTGGATCTGCCCGACGAGAAGGGCGATGCCGGGATCGGTGAGCGGCGCCCCGATCGCGGTCTGCGCCGTGGTGTGCGCCGCATCCCCCGTGGTGCCCGCCTGCTGGTCATCGGACGACCGGCCCCCGCCATTGCAGCCCGCCGCCATCCCCGCCAGGAGCAGCACCGCCACCGCGCCGCGATCTCGCATCATCTTCCCCCTCAATCCCCCGTTCGTCCCGGTCCTGCATGGTGCGCGGACGTGGCAAGAAGCGCGCACGCGGCGCGGCACCGGGAATCGCGCGCCGCGCCGCATCGGCGAGGTGGTGGAGCGTGCGGCGGACGGACGGAAGCGATCGCCTCTGGCGCGGAAGATCCGCCGGCGTTACGCGCCGGCCGGCTTCTCCGGCACCGTTCCGCCCAGCGCGCGGACCACGTCGTCCTCCGTCGCGGCGCCCTCGAAGACGAAGACGACGCCGGGCGTGTCCATCACGTCCGGCAGCGGCGTCCCGGGCGCGGGCTCGCCGGGAAGGCGGAGCAGCCCCGCGTGGTCGGTGCCCAGCTCCAGCTCGTCGGCGGAGCCCAGCATGCCCTCGGACACCTCGCCGCGAAGCTTGCCCTTCTTGATCTTCGTGCCGTTCGGCAGGGTGGTGCCGCTGCGGATGAGCGGGTAGAAGGCGCCCGGGGACACGTTGGACGCGCCGGTCACGATCTGGAGCGGCGCCTCGCCGCCGTCGCTCACGGTGCACACCTTCAGGCGGTCGGCGTTGGGATGCTGCGCCACCGCGTCCACGCGGCCGACGACGACACCCCGCAGCAGCTCGGCCAGCGGAACGATGCGGGCCACGGGAAGGTCGCGGCCGGAGAGGCGCGCGGCGATCTCTTCCGGCGTGCCGGCGAGCGAGGGGACCAGGTGGCGGCGAAGCAGGCTCAGGTTCACGGCGCGTTCGGTTCTTGGGGGGATCGGGTTCCGGGACGCGCAAGCTACTGCCTGCCGCCGTCCCGCGGGAGCCCCCCGCGTTCGTACGATTCCGCCCGGCGTCGTCACCGACTCCTCGCGCCGCGAGCGCGATGGTCGACGACGGCAAGGTCTCGATGAGCGCCGCGTACGGCCGGCAGCCGTCGGACGGAGTTGCCTAGCCGGGTCGCCGCGACCTTTCCTACTTTCGCCGCTCGGGCAGGGGACGCGACGGGCGCGTCAGTGGTCCTGCATCCACTGGAGCACCGCGTGGGTGAGACGCTGCAGCCGTGCATCGGCCGGCGAGCCGAACCAGTCGTCCAGCGCGCGCGCGTACTCGTTGCTTCCGCTGGCGAACACGCCCGCGCCCGAGGGGGCGATGAAGAAGGTGGTGTAGTAGAAGCCCGCGGGCCCCGTCCCTCCGCGGGGCAGGAACGGCGACTTGAAGAGCACCTGGAGGTTGGCGGGCGTGCGCCCGTTGCCCATGATCTCGTCGCCCTCGCCCGCCAGCGTGTCGGGGATGCTGTCTCCCGGCTGGAGCCCCGCCGCGGCCAGGAACTGGCGGGCCTCGGGGCCGGCCGTGCTGTCGGCCACGTAGAGGGGACGCCCATCCGCCTCGGCCACCCTGTCGAACATGATCCCGTACACCGCGTTCTCGGGCTTGCCCAGCGACCGGAACCGCCGCGTGGCGACCTCGGGCGAGGCGGCATCGGGATCCGGGTCGTACTTGAAGCACGAGATGACCTGGTCGGCGCGCCCGGTCACCCGGCCGGGAGAAAGGCGCACGTTCCAGTACAGGTTGTTGCCCGAAAGGAAGGCGAGGTGCTTTCCCGCGTCCCGCAGCCGCTGCACGCGGTCGAACCCGGCCATCGTCCAGTACTCGTCGTGGCCCGCGAAGATGACGCCCTTCGAGGGGTCGATCTCGGGACGCGCCGCTCCGCTCAGCCGCGCGTCCGAGACGTAGGTCACGTCCCAGCCCTCCTTCTCCAGCCAGTGCACCGCCTCCACCTCGTTGCTCACCCCGCGCGTGTAGGCGAACATCGCCCCGCCCGTGCGTCCGTAGGGGCGCTCGAACGACACGTGGTGCCCGTATCCTCCGCCGGGATAGGTGTACAGGCTCGCGCCCCCGAAGCTGTTGTACGCCTGCCAGGTCAGCTGCGGCACCACGACGGTGAACCGCGTGCGGCGGTCGTCCTCCACCACGAGCGGATACGCGGCGGCCATTCCCGCGGCGTCCGTGACCTTGACCAGGTAGATCCCGCTGGTCCAGCCCGCCCCCAGCGGAACGCGCACGGTCACCTGCCACGGGCACTCCACGGGCCCGGGCACGGCGGGAGTGCAGGCCGGCTGGGGCGCGGCCGGCACCCCGCCGCGCTCCCATTCCATGCGCCCGCCGGCCCCACCGTAGTATCCCAGGCGATACAGCTGCACCCGCACCGGCCCACGCATGGCGTGGACGTACACGTCCAGGGTGTCGCCGGCATGCGGGGCGTACGGGCTGGCCCACACCGACAGGTCCCCCTGCGGCGCCAGCCGCTCGGAGAACCACTCGCGTGATCCCGGCGCGGCGTTCTCGGCCTCGATGGGTGGCTTCTCCGGGACGGGAACGGTCACCGGCGGCGTGGGGGGCACGTTCGGAGCGGTGCTTCGCGCGGCATCGCTGCAGGCGCATGCCAGCGCCAGCAGCACCGGGACGAGCCGGGTTTCCGCACGCCGGCGCGAACGCGGGCAACAAGGGAGATGCATCGAGGGTCGGGTGGAAGGAGCGTGAGAGGGCGCGTCCGCCGCCCCCGGATGGGCGCGGCGGTGCACGGAGGATCTGCCTGAACGGACGGGTGGAACGGGAGGGAACCGTTGCTGCCCCGACACTCCGCCTGGGACGCGAAGGTGCCGCATCGTGACGGCCCGTGGAGCGTCGGACGAAGGCCGGCCGACCTGGATGTGGAGCGGGTGTGAGGGAACAAGAAACGTATCGCGCCAGCCGCTGTCAAGGCAGTCGTGTTTCGCTTCGGAACCCATGCAATATTGCGTGGATCATTGCACTTTGTTCACGGTTGCCACGGCACGTTCGGGACGCGCCCGTGCGTCCCTTGTGCGCATCCGACGTGGGCCGGGAAGCAGGGGCCGGTGCCGGACGCGGCCCGCGGCGCAGGCCCGCGGCGACAAACCGCCGGGCGGAGACCGGTGGGCGCGTCGCGGTCCGGCGGAGAGATCCTCCAGCCTCTCCACCCGAAGCCGCGCTCCGGCGTCGACGGGCGCGGCGGGGCGCGAGGGGACGATGACGATCCGACGGAGGAAGTCGCGTCCGCAGGCTCAGCGCGCTGGGGCGGCCACGGGGTCCGCGCGGGCGGCGGCGATGCGCTCGCGCAGGAAGGTGACGACGGGATGTGGCTTGAAGGGCGAGAGGAAGGTGTCCGCCGAGGCCAGGAAGCGCACCGGGCGCAGCTCGCCGGAAGGCAGGCGCACGCGCAGGGTGATGGCGCGCGGGTTGGAGAGCGCGAACTCGGAGACCGCCTCGACCGCGGAGAGCGGCACCAGCCATTCGCTCCCGCCTGCGGGCACCACGAGGCGATCGTCCTCGATCCACACGTCGCTCAGCGCCCGCCGCAGCCAGAGAACGCCGCCGGCGACCACCGCCCACCACACGGTCATCATCACCTTCTGCGCCATCGGCACGTCCGGGACGTCCGGCGGGCCGCCCACCCACGCCAGCACGACGCCCGCGCCGAACGCGACGACGAACATCACGGGGAGCAGCACGCGCACCACGCGCGTGAGGCTGGAGGAGAGTCGCGTTCGCATGGGGGATTCGAGGGTGTCGAGGAGGAGTCGGACGGGGGACCGGGCTCGCGGTCGATCCGCTTGCGGACGCGTCCAGGATCCATCGCGGCGCGGCCGGCACGCGCAAACGTAAACGGACGAGCCCGTCCGGGCCACGTTCTCGTTCGTGCGTTCGATTCCCTGGAGGATGTCCGGCTTCCGTGGAGAGCGCGGCGCGCCCTTGCAGGGCGTCCGGCGCCGGGGCATTGTACCGCGTCCCCGCCCCGCGGCCGTCCTATCCGGCAAACCGCGGCGCCGCGCCGGAATCGTCCTCCCCCGACCGACCCCACACCGAATGAGACCGTTCACCACCGCGGCGGCCGCGGGGCTGGCCCTGCTGGCGCTCGCCCACGCCACGCCGGCACAGGAGGGCGGCCGCGCCCGCGCCGACAGCGTGCCCGACGCGAAGCGCGAGACCGCGCGCCAGGACGCCCAGCAGCGCGACACCGCCGCCGCGCGCCCGCCCACGCCGCCCGACACGGCGGGTCCGCTCACCCGCTTCACCCGCGGCTTCCCGCTGCGCAACCTGGGGCCGGCGGCGTTCGCGGGGCGCATCACGGCGGTGGCGGTGCCGCGCGGGTCGCGGCGCACCATCTACCTGGGCACGGCGGGCGGCGGGGTGTGGAAGAGCGGCAACGCGGGCATCACCTGGGCGCCCGTGGGCGACAGCCTGGGCGTGAGCAGCATCGGCGACGTGGCCGTGGCGCCCTCGGACAGCGGCGTGGTGTGGGCGGGCACCGGCGAGCGCAACAGCCTGCGGTCGCAGTTCTGGGGCAACGGCGTGCACGTGTCGGCGGACGGCGGCAAGACGTGGCGCCACGCGGGGCTGGAGGCCACGCGGCACATCGGGCGCATCGTCATCCATCCCACCAATCCGAACGTCGTCTACGTCGGCGCGCTGGGCCACCTGTGGGGTCCCAACCGCGACCGCGGCGTCTACAAGACCACGGACGCGGGCCGCACCTGGCAGAAGGTGCTGTTCGTGGACGACACCACGGGAGTGGTGGACCTGGCGATGGACCCGTCGAACCCCGAGGTCCTCTACGCCGCCACCTGGCACCGGCTGCGCTGGGGCGGGTCGCACATGGAGGGCGCGGGCGCCGGCAGCGGCATCTGGAAGACGGCGGACGGCGGGCGCACCTGGACGCGCCTGAACGATCCCCGCCTGCGCAACGGCCTGCCCACGGGCGACCTGGGCCGCATCGGCCTGGCCGTCTCGGAGAAGGATCCGCGCACCGTCTACGCCGTGATCGCCGTGGACCGCGGGGTGACGGACGTGCGCAAGGCGCCGTTCGGGGGCGTGTTCCGGTCCGACGACGCGGGGGCCACGTGGCGCCATGTGAACGACCTGGCCGCCAATCCCCACTACTACTACGACGAGATCCGCGTCGACCCGACGAACGCGGAGCACGTGTGGGTGGCGGCCTCGCCGCTGCTGGAGAGCAAGGACGGCGGGCGCAGCTTCGAGCCCGACTCGCTGGCCCGCGTGCACGTGGACAACCACGCGCTCTGGATCGACCCGGCGGACCCCGCGCACATGCTGCTGGGCAACGACGGCGGGCTCTACACGTCGTACGACGCGGGCAAGGCGTGGGAGCACCATGCCATCCCCGTCGGCCAGTTCTACACCGTGGCGGTGGACAGCTCGGTCACGCCGTACCGCGTGTGCGGCGGGCTGCAGGACAACGGCGTGTGGTGCGGCCCCAGCGCGACGCGCGACACGCTGGGCATCACCGACGCCGACTGGTACCCCGTGAACGGCGGCGACGGGATGTGGGTGCAGGTGCCCGCGCACGACCCCTACACCTTCGTCTCCGAGTCCCAGTTCGGCAGCATCAGCCGCTACGACGCGCGCACCGGCGAGCGCGACGACCTCCAGCCCCTGTCGCTCGATGCGGGGCGGCGCAGCGGCTTCGAGTACCGCTGGGGATGGACGGCGCCCCTCGTCCTGTCCCAGCACGACACCACGGTGCTCTACGCCGGCAGCAACCACCTGATGCGCATGAAGCTGCGCGGCGAGGACTGGGAGGTGCTGGGCCCCGACATGACCCGCGCCGGCCGCGAGAGCCCCGAGCCGGACACTGGATCTACGTCCTACCACGCCCTGTTCGCCATCGGCGAGAGCCCGCGCACGGGGCAGGTGCTGTGGACGGGCAGCGACGACGGCCTGGTGTGGCTGTCGCGCGACGCCGGGCGCACCTGGACCAACGTGACGGGCCGCTTTCCGCGCGGGGCCCCGACGCGCTGCTTCGTGAGCGCCATCGCCCCGTCGCACTTCGCGGACGGCACGGCGTACCTGGTCTACGACTGCCACCACCGCGACGACTACGCTCCGCACGTCTATCGCACTGCGGACTTCGGGCAGAGCTGGACGGACGTGGGGCGCGGGCTGCCGGCGGAGGGCGGGAGCCTCACCGTGTTCGAGAGCCCGCGCAACCCGCGGCTGGTGTGGGTGGGCACGGCGACGGGTGCATGGGTCACCACCGACGGCGCGCGCACCTGGCAGCGCTTCGGCAAGAACCTGCCGCCGGTGCCGGTGATGATGTTCGGGATGAGCAACGCGCAGCACGACCTGGTGCTCGCCACGCACGGCCGCGGCATGTGGGTGACGAACGTGGCCGCGCTGGAGGAGCCGGCGGACAGCGTGCTCGCGGACAGGGCGCGCCTCTTCGCCGTCGCGCCCGCCTTCCAGTACCGCTACGTGGACACGTACCCCAGCTTCGGCGCCAAGCCCAACGTCTTCCCCAACCCGCCCCGCGGCGCCGTCATCCAGTACTGGCTGAAGGAGGCGCAGCCCGCCGCGGTGGACCTGGTCATCACCGACGCCCACGGCCAGCAGGTGCGCAAGCTCACGGGCGCGGGATACGCCGGCCTGCAGCGCGTGACCTGGGACCTGAACCGCGACAGGCCCCGCCCCCGCGAGCTGGGCGGCCCCCTGGGCGGAGACCTGCGCCGCGTGGAGCCGGGCGAGTACACCGTGACGCTGGAGGTGGGCGGCCGGAAGATGCAGCAGAAGGTCACCGTCCGTGCCTGGCCCGCGACCCCGTACGTGCCGATCCGGTAGGCGTGGAACGGTTCGGTGGATACGGAGACGCGGTTCGTGGGATGCGGATCGGACGCCCGCGAGGTCGATCGAGGATGACGGGCCGCCGGCGTGGCTGCCGGCGGCCCGTCGTCGTTGGACCCTGGTCGCTCGATCGAGGCCGCCGCACGCTGCGGATCCGATCAGATCGACACGCCGGGTCGGCGGCTCGCGCGCGATCGGTTTCGCGACGCGGGGCTCCGCGCCATGCGGATCAACCGCGCGGCTCGAACCACGACCATCCTCCGGACGGGCGGTGGCGGTCCGCGTAGGAGCGATTGTAGTTCCAGCCAGGGGCTTCATGCCCCTGGAACCGCCCGCCCCACTCCCACCCCCGCCACTCGCGCGGTCGGCGGCGAATCGCCGTATCGAACGCCTGGTTTCCTCCGTCGCCCCGAGTCCCCGGCGACGATCGGATCGGTCGATCGAATCGAATCTCCCCGAGGCGGCGATGGGCGCTTATCTTGCCGCATCGATCGCATCCGCGATCCCGCTCCGCGTTCCAAGGCCGCCGATGACGCACCATCGCACGTGCACGCTCTGCGAGGCCATATGCGGCCTGGCGATCGAGGTCGAGGGCGAACGCGTCACCAGCATCCGCGGCGACGTGGACGACCCGTTCAGCCGCGGGCACATCTGCCCCAAGGGCGTGGCGCTGCAGGACATCCACGCCGATCCCGACCGCCTTCGCGAGCCCGTGCGGCGCACCGCGGACGGGTGGCAGCGGGTGTCGTGGAACGAGGCGCTGGACGACACCGCGCGGCGTCTGCGCGACGTGCAGCGCGAGCACGGGCGCGACGCGGTGGCCGTGTACCAGGGCAACCCCACGGTGCACAACTACGGCACGCTGCTCTTCGCGCCGGGTTTCATCCGCGCGCTGGGCACGCGCAACCGCTACAGCGCCACCTCCGTCGACCAGCTCCCGCACCAGCTCGCCGCGTACCTCATGCTCGGCCACCAGCTCGTGGTGCCGGTGCCGGACATCGACCGCACGCACTTCCTCCTCGCCCTGGGCGCGAACCCCGCGGTATCGAATGGCAGCATGATGTCCGCGCCGGACGCGGCGGGGCGCATCAAGGCCATCCGCGCCCGCGGCGGCACCGTCGTCGTGGTCGATCCGCGGCGCACGGAGACGGCGGCGATCGCGAGCCGGCACCTGTTCATCCGCCCCGGCACGGACGCGCTGCTGCTGATGGCGCTTCTGCACACCGTCTTCGCCGACGGGCTGGCGGAGGTCGGACGCCTCGCGGAGCACGCCGACGGCATCGACGCCGTGCGCGCGCTGGCCGACGGTTTCGCGCCGGAGGCCGTGGCCCCGCTCACCGGCATCGCGGCGGAGGAGATCCGCGGCCTGGCGCGGGAGTTCGCGGCGGCGCCGAGCGCGGTGGCCTACGGGCGGTTCGGCGTGTCGACGCAGGCGTTCGGGGCGTTGTGCCAGTGGCTGATCAACGTGCAGAACCTCGTCACCGGCAACCTGGACCGGCCCGGCGGCGCGATGTTCACCACGCCGGCGGTCGATGTGGTCCGACACACGGGGCGCGGCAGCCTGGGACGCCGGCGCACGCGCGGCCGCGAGCTTCCCGAGTTCGGCGGCGAGATGCCCGTCGCCACGCTGGCGGACGAGATGCTGTCGCCGGGCGCGGGGCAGGTGCGCGCGCTGGTGACGTCCGCGGGCAACCCCGTGCTCTCCACGCCCAACGGCGCGCGGCTGGACGCGGCGCTGGCGGGGCTGGACTTCATGGTCTCCGTCGACTTCTACGTGAACGAGACGACGCGCCACGCGCACTACATCCTGCCGCCCACCGGGCCGCTGGAGCACGCGCACTACGACCTGGTCTTCCACGCCCTCGCCGTCCGCAACACGGCCAGGTACTCGCCGCCCGTCTTTCCCGCCGCGCCCGGCGCGCTGCACGACTGGGAGATCTTCCTGGGCCTCCAGGAACGGCTTCAATCCGGGTTGAAAGCGCGCCTTCGGAACGCGGTCCTGCGCTGGCTGGGGCCGGACGGGCTGCTGGACCTTGCGCTGCGCATGGGTCCGCACGGCCGCGGCTTCCGCCCCTTCGGCCGGGGGCTCACGCTCCGCCGCCTGAAACGCCATCCGCACGGCATCGACATCGGACCGCTGGAGCCACGGCTACCCGAGCGGCTGATGACGGAGGACCGGCGCATCCACGCCGCGCCTCCGGTCCTGGCGGCGGACGTGGAGCGCCTGCGCGCGCTGCTGGCGGACGGCCCGTCCGCCCGGGCGGACGGGCTGGACCTGCTCCTGATCGGGCGGCGGCAGCTTCGCGGCAACAACTCGTGGATGCACAACTACGAGCGGCTGATGCGCGGCCGCGACCGCTGCACCCTCATGCTGCACGCCGACGACGCCGCCGCCCGCGGCATCGCCCCCGGCGCGCAGGTCCGCATCCGCTCGCGCACCGGCACGGTGGAGGTTCCTTCGGAGGTGACGGACGCGCTGATGCCCGGCGTGGTGAGCCTGCCCCACGGCTGGGGCCACGCACGCCCCGGCGTCCGCCTGTCCGTCGCCGCCCGGCACCCCGGCGCCAGCGTGAACGACCTCACCGACGAGCTGCTGGTCGATCCCGTGAGCGGCAACGCGGCGCTGAACGCCGTGCCCGTGTCCGTGGAGGCCGTCGCGTCCGTCGACGGCCTCGCCGGCGCCGGGACGCTGTCGACGGAGCGGACATCGACGGTGTGATTTTCGTGCTGGGAAGCGATCAGTTCGACCGAGAGCGCGATTCCGAGCCGTGCATCTCCGTAGGGTTCGGCGGACGCGAGCGGGATGCGAAAGGAGGAGGCGATGGAGAGCT
Organism: Gemmatimonadota bacterium; assembly: GCA_028287185.1. Taxonomy (GTDB): domain Bacteria; phylum Gemmatimonadota; class Gemmatimonadetes; order Longimicrobiales; family Longimicrobiaceae; genus JAQBQD01. Next base: position 28,099 of record JAQBQD010000041.1, read on the forward strand.
CATCGACGGTGAAGCGGATCAGTCCCATGCTGGCGGTGGAGAGCATGGAGTCCACGCTGGCGTTCTTCCGCGACGTGCTCGGCTTCACACCGACCCTGGTGGCCGCCGGGTACGCGATCGTCGAGCGCGACGGGCAGACGATCCACTTCATGGACGCGGCGGACGAGGAGGTGCTGCGCTGCGTCCGCGGGCACACGGAGATCTACATCGAGGTGCGCGGCATCCGCGCACTGTGGGAGCACGTGCGCACGTTCAAGGACCGCTACCGCATCCGCGACCTGTTCGACCGCGAGTACGGGATGACCGAGTTCCACATCGAAGATCCCGGCAGCTGCCTCGTCTTCGTCGCCGAGCGCACGTCCGAGGTCTCGTCCGCCGAAGGCACCTGACGGGCAGAAGTCCGATCCATCGGCCATCCGGTCGAGCGCAGCGGGGGGCTTCTCCCGGCGCCACGGGCCGGGCCGGCGCGGCACGGGGCGACCCGGCATCCGCCCCATCAAGCGAGCGGAGCCTCGGTTCCGGCGACTTGCCGAGGACGGTTCCGCCACCGGGGGGGACCCCGAGCGCCTTACGCGGTCTTCGCGGCACTTCGGCACCTTCTTCAAATGGGCAAGCCGGTAAAAGGATTGCTGCCGGGCGCCGCGGTCCACTATACTGCCCTTTGGGGACAATTTCGGACCAGACGGAATGCGACAGCGTCGCGCCGTTCGACGGTCCGGCTACCTCAGCCCAGAGGGTTGGAAATGCCGCAGATCATCGGACACGTGCTGAACGACGAGCGTCATCCCGTCCCCAACGCCAGGGTTTCGCTGAAAGGCAGGCAGGTCGCCGAAACCGGCGCGGACGGGTTCTTCGCGGTGAAGGTGGCGAAGCCGGAGTCCCGGATAGCGCTGACGTTCGCCGCGGAAGGATACGTCCCCAACACGAAGGTGTTCGATTCCGCCGCGACGGGGACCAACGCCGTCGCCCTGTGGCCCGTCGCATACCGGGTGACCTTCGATCCGTCCCGCGACCTCGACGTCGGGCTCGGCTCGTCACGCATCCGAGTTCCGGCGCGTGCGCTGGCGGGTGCGGGCATGGAGAGGCCGGGAAGCGCCGCCACGCTCCGGTTCACCCTGTTCGACGTCACCAGCAGGCAGCAGCGGGCGGCCGCGCCCGGCGACTTCTCGGGCCGGCTGCTCGACCGCGGCATCCGAAGGCTGAGCTCGTACGGCATCTTCGACCTCGGGATCTCCGATTCCGCGGGGCGCCCTCTGGGCCTCCGGCCGGACGCCCGCATCGATCTCTCGATCTCCGTTCCCCGAAGGCTCGCCGACTCGGCGCCCCAACGCGTCGGCTTCTTCGACTTCGATACGGGGGCGGGTCTGTGGAACCAGGTCGGGACGTTCGAGCTGGCCCGCACCACCCTGACGTACAACGGCACCGTGACGTCGTTCGGAGGCGCGCACAACCTGGACGATCCCCAGGACACGGTGTGCGTCACTCTGAAGGTGCAGTCCATTTGGGGCTATGCGATCCCGTTCGCCAGCGTGACCGCGCACGGCCTGCAGTACGATTCTTCCGGAACGACCGACGCCAACGGGCTCGTCTGCCTGCTCGTCCAGCGGAACGCGAGCTTCTCCGCGGGCGCCTTCGCCACGGTCGGGACCAGCCATTACACCTCCGCCCCGCTGGCCCAGCAGAGCTTCACCTCGCCCGACTTCAGCTCGGGCGCCGGAAGCTGCGGCGATCCCGCGCTCTGCCCGCTGGTGGGGACGCTTCTGGTCGACCTGATCGTCGGGCTCTGAGCGGGGCCGGGGCGGCCGTTCACCGGCGCCGGGAACGCGGGATCGGCACGAGACGGCCGCCGCGAGCCCGCCCGCCATCACCGGGCCTCGGGAGGGATCGGCGGAACAAGATGGTTCGATGCGGCGGGAATCGCGGGTTCGGATTCCCGCCGCGGCGTTGGTGCATCCGGCGCCGGCGCGCAGGCCGGTTCCGCGCGTACGCCGAAAGCGGAGACCGCGCGCCGGTGGAGCGAATCCGCGCCAATCCATCGGGGGGCGTGCGCTTCCGCGACGTCCGGCGTAGTTTGCGGGCGCATCTCGCGATCCGACCTCGAGACGGTCTTCAATCCCCACCTGGAGGCTTCCCTTGCCCCCCATCCGCCGCACCCTTCTCGCGCTCCTGCTGGTCGCGGGCGCGCCGGCTTCCGTGCACGCGCGCGCGCAGGCGCTGGACCCTGCGCAGGCGCTGCGCTGGCGCATGATCGGCCCGCACCGGGGCGGGCGCACCGTCGCGGCGGTGGGCGTGCCTTCGCGGCCGGGCGTGTTCTACATCGGCGCCAACAACGGCGGCGTCTGGAAGTCCACGGACTACGGGCGCATCTGGGCGCCCGTCTTCGACGACCAGCCCACGGGCTCCATCGGCGCCATCGCCGTCGCGCCCTCGAACCCCGACGTGGTCTACGTGGGCAGCGGCGAGGGACTGCAGCGGCCGGACCTGTCCACGGGCGACGGCGTGTACCGCTCCGCGGACGGCGGGCGCACCTGGACGCACCTGGGCCTGCGCGACGGGCAGCAGATCCCCGCGCTGGCCGTCGACCCGCGCGACCCCGACCGCGTGTTCGCCGCCGTGCTCGGCCACCCGTACGGCCCCAACGCCGAGCGTGGCGTGTTCCGCAGCACGGACGGAGGGCGGACGTGGAAGCGGGTGCTGTACCGCGACGAGAACACGGGCGCCTTCGACGTGGTGCTCGACCCGCGCGATCCCAACACGGTGTACGCCGTGACCTGGGCCGGGCGGCAGGCGCCGTGGGAGATCGGCGGGTCGTTCCTGTCCGCCGGCAGCGGGCTGTGGAAGTCCACGGACGGCGGCGACACGTGGCGCCCGCTCACGCGCGGGCTGCCGGACTGGGAGCACGGGCGCCTGGGCCGCATCGGCATGGTGATCGCCCCCAGCGATCCGCGCCGGCTGTACGCGCTGGTGGACGCCACCGCGGGCGGCGTCTTCCGCTCGGACGACGCGGGCGAGAGCTGGACGCGCATCCAGACGGACGAGCGCCTGTGGAGCCGCGGGTCGGACTTCGCGGAGCTGCGGGTCGATCCGAAGGACGCCGACGTGGTCTACGACGCCAACGTGGTGACCTGGAAGTCCACGGACGGCGGCCACACCTGGGGCGCCCTGCGCGGCGCGCCCGGCGGCGACGACTACCACCGGCTGTGGATCGACCCCGCCGACCCGCGAATCATCCTGCTGGCCAGCGACCAGGGCGCCGTCGTCACCGTGAACGGCGGCCAGACGTGGGGCTCGTGGTACAACCAGCCCACGGCGCAGTTCTACCACGTCAACACCGACAACGCCTTCCCCTACCGTGTCTGCGGCGGCCAGCAGGAGAGCGGGTCGGCGTGCGTCAGCAGCCGCGGCGACTACGGCGAGATCACCCTCCGCGACTGGATTCCCGTGGGCGCCGAGGAGTACGGCTACGCGGTGCCCGATCCGCTGGACCCCGACCTCGTCTACGGCGGCAAGATCACGCGCTTCGACCGGCGCACGAAGCAGGTGCAGGACGTGTCGCCGCGCGCCTTCCGCTCGCCCGGCTACCGGCTGGTGCGCACGGCGCCCATCGCCTTCTCGCCCGCGGACCCGCACCTGCTCTTCTTCGCATCGAACACCGTGTGGCGCACGCGCGACGGCGGGCAGCACTGGGACTCCATCAGCCCCGACCTGACCCGCGCCCGCGCCGGCGTCCCCCCCGTCCTGGGCGTCTTCGCGGCGGACGATCCCGAGAAGGGCGCGCACCGCGGCGTGGTGTACGCCCTCGCCCCCTCGCCGCTGGACGCCGCCCGCCTGTGGGCCGGCACGGACGACGGCTCCATCCACGTCACCAGCGACGGCGGCGCGAGCTGGCGGGACGTGACGCCCCCCGCGGCGGCGCCGTGGAGCAAGGTGTCGGTGCTGGAAGCCTCGCACTTCGACACGGCGACGGCCTACGCGGCCATCAACACCTTCCGCCTGGACGACCTTCGCCCCCACGTGCTGCGCACCCGCGACGGCGGCCGCACCTGGCGCGAGGTGACGGCCGGGCTGCCGGACGGCGCCATCGTGAACGTCGTCCGCGAGGACCCGGTGCGCCGCGGGCTGCTGTACGCCGGCACGGAGACGGCCGTGTTTTGGTCCACCGACGACGGCGAGCACTGGCGCCCCCTGCGGCGTAACATGCCCGCCACCTCCATCCGCGACCTCGCCGTCCACGGCGCGGACCTGGTCGCCGCCACGCATGGGCGCTCGTTCTGGATATTGGACGACGTGTCGCCGCTGCGGCAGGCGGCGGAGATCGCATCGACCGCCCCGGCGGGCCTCGCGCGCCCGGCCGAGGCGGTGCGTGTGCGCTGGAACCTGAACACCGACACGCCCATCCCGCCCGACGAGCCCAGCGGCGAGAACCCGCCCGACGGCGCGGTGCTGGACTACTGGCTGGCCGCGCCCGCGCATGGTCCCGTGACGCTGGAGGTGCTGGACGCCGGCGGCCGCGTGGTGCGCCGCTTCGCCAGCACGGACAGCGCGCCGCCCGTGCGCGACGAGGGCAACGTGCCGGCGTACTGGATCCGCCCGCCGCAGGTGCCCTCCGCCGCCGCGGGCATGCACCGCTTCGTATGGGACCTGCACGGGGCGCCCCCCGCCGCGCCGGAGTCCAGCTTCCCCATCGCCGCCGTCGCCGGCAACACCGCGCGGGTGCCGCAGGGGCCGTGGGCGCTGCCGGGCGCCTACACCGTCCGCCTGACGGTGGATGGCAGGACGTACACGCAGCCGCTCGCCGTGCGGATGGACCCGCGCGTCACGGCCTCGCCGGCCGTCCTGGCGCAACAGCTTGCGCTGGGCACCTCGCTCGCGGCGAGCATGGACCGCGCCGCTCGGGCGCTCGCGGACGTGGATGCGTACCGGGCGCAGATCAAGACGGCGCGCGGATCTTCCCCCACCGCGCCGTCGCCCGCGCTGGAGGCGGCGGACTCGGCGGCGGCCGGGCTGCAGTCCGGCGGCGGCGGGATCGCCCGGATCGCCGGGCAGCTCGCGGAGCTGTACGGCAGCGTGCAGGGCGTGGACGCGGAGCCCACCTCGCAGACGCACGCCGCCATCGACGACCGCCTGCGTGCGCTGGACGCCGCCCTCGCCCGCTGGGACCAGGTCCGCCGGTCTACCCCCGCACCGGGTGCCGCGCCACGGCCCTGACGCCGCGTCCGGAAACGACAGACGGCCCCGTCCGCGCTCGTTGCGGACGGGGCCGTCGCACTTCGTTCGTATCGCCGTCCCGCCACGCGGGCAGACGTCGGCCAGGGCAGGCGCGCAGCCCGTCCCCGGTCAGGGGGCGAGTTGACGGGCGAGGTGGTGCAGGCGAGAAGCCTCGTGGATCTCCGTGTGGAGAGCCGGCCAGCCGGTAGAATCGTCTGCTTGTATCTGTTCTTTATCGGACATATACTGTATCCAGCGCCGGCTCACGGGATCTCGCACTCATGGTTCCCATCGCGATCGATGGCCCGCCGATCGCCGCAGCCTGGTCCAGACCCCGTTCTCGCCGCCGGCCCGGAAAGCGCCCGGAAAAGCTCCACTGCGCACCGCACCACGTTCGCTTGACGCCTACCGCACGGCCTAGCACTTCCGGTACGTCGAAATGCGGGCGGGCTTCCGACCGCACATCGCGAGTGCGAACGGCGCCGACACCGTCGGCTCCAAAAAAGGTCACGAATCTCTTCCCAGGAGGTAGACATGAGTGAGCTGATCGTGAAATGCGGCAATGCCCTCACGCAGCATGTGCAGATGGTGTTTCCGGAAGGCGGTCTGGCGAAGCTCTCCAAATCCGGGATCGGAATTGCCTACAAGGCCGTCGGGGCCGGAGGGGCCGGCTCGGTTCTCAGCGCCGCCATGGACGCCTCGCTCGCCGTTTCGCGCAAGCTCCATGGTGGGATGCTATTTCCGGGATCGGTGCTCGTGTATTCCGACAAGGTCGTCTTCGAGCCGGCGTTTCGGTTCCTGAGCGGTTTGTACGAGGGGATCGAGTCTGTCACCATACCCGCAAACAGTATCCGCGACGTCGAGCTGACGACCAAGTTTCTGGTTCTCAGCACGATCGATCTCCACCTGACCTCCGGCGACCACGTGCGCATCGTCGCAACCGCGGAGGCAAAGAAGATGACGAATGCAATAAAGTCGATCTTGTGACCGCCGGCCGGCAGCTCTCCATGACGAACGCCTAGATCGCCTGGCCGAGCCTCCGCCACCACGCCGCTGCGGAGGCCGGCTTCGTGGCAGGACCATCCTTCACCCCACGAGTTCGGGCCTCGAACCCACCTCCAGCCACGCACGCGCCGGGTTCGTCGCCGCTCCTCCCAGGATCGCCTCGCCTCAGACGCAACGCGGGTTCCAGTGCTGCTCCCGGAGCCCGCGGACCTTCCGTCGCGCGTCCGCCGAACCTCGGCCTCTCGCCGTGAATGGAGAACGCCGCCGGATTGCAGTCGGGCTTCGAGGGACGGGAAGGCATCGGCGAGCGCCTGCGATGCTCGCCCGCGACCTTCGCCGCGTTCCGCCGTGAATGGGGACGGCCGGCCGCGCTTGGAGACGTGGCCTAGCGCCGGGCCAGCTTCGCCCCGCTGCCGGCGAATGGCGCTTCGTGGGCAAAATCCGAAGCGAAGAGGATGCGCTCGCACTCGTCCACCATCCGATCCACGGTGAACCACTCGTCGATGCGGCGGCGGGCCTCGGTGACGCGGCGTTCGATCTCCCGGGGCGCGGTAAGGCGGAGATCGAGCACCGCGCGGATCGCATCCGCCAGCGCGTCCGCGTCGTCCGGCGCGACGATCCAGCCGGCGGGCGGGTTCGCGCCGCGGCCGGCCAGCGCCTCGGCGACGCCGCTGATGTCCGTCGCCACCACCGGCGTGCCGACGGACATCGCCTCCAGCATCACGTTCGCCATCCCCTCGCTACGGCTGGACAGCACGAACAGGTCGCAGGCGGCGAGCACGTCCGGCACGTCGCCGCGGTGTCCCATCCACACCACGCGCTCCGCGATCCCCAGGTCGGCCGCCAGGGCGCGCAGCTCACCCTCCGCCTCGCCCGCGCCGACGATCACCGGCCGCACCTCGGGTGCATCGAGGCGGGCGGCGGCGCGCAGCAGCAGGTCGAATCCCTTGCGGTGCGCCAGGTTGCCCGCGCCCGCGACCAGCACCGCGCCCGCATCGCCGCAGACGTCCGCCCGCGTGAGCGAGGAGGTGCCGCGCCGGGGCGGCAGGGTGCCGTTCAGCACCACGTGCACGCGTTCCGCCGGGAACCACGGGGCGTTCCGGCGCCACTCGTCCGCGATGAAGCGCGCGTTCACGATCACGCCGTCCATCCAGCGCCGGAACGGGAGCTGGTGCCGCCACGTTTGCGGCGTGCCGGCGATGCCCGCCCGGGCGACCACGCGGGCCCCCGCGGCGCGCGCCGCCCATGCCCCCCACGCGGCGCCCTTGCGCGAGGTGAGCAGCACCGCGTCCGGCCGCTCGCGCCGCAGCCACGCCGCGAAGCCCAGCCCCCGCACCGCGTCCAGGTACCCGCCGGGCCGGACGCCCACGACGGGGATGCCGCGCCGCGCCAGCTCGTCCGCCACGGGCCCGCTGGGCCGGCACGCCACCGTCACGCGGTGGCCCCGGCGCAGCAGGCCGGCAGCGAGCGTGGCCAGCCACTTCTCGTTGCCGCCCCAGGCGGAGCCGTGGTTGTGGATCACCAGCGCGAACGTAGGCGGGGCCGCCGGACTTGCGGCGGGCCCGGCGCTGCGCCGCGTGCGTGGAAGGGGCTGGACAGGCGGATGGATCACGAGCGGGGGAGGGCAGACCGTGGCTCCGCCGACGCCGGCCGGGGCCGAAGATGACGGATTGATAACAGGTGACGCCGCGGAAAGCTAAACGGTTCACCCCCCGGGGACAACGCTCGCGATGACGCCCTCCGCGGGGCGCGCGGCGACGAGGCTCTTGCCGGGCCGCGCCCGGCGCCCTAGCTTGCGCATACCTTCCCCTACCATCTGCGGCAGCGAAGTTCCCGCGACCCGGACCTGGGGTATGCCCGTCAGGGGCGGCCGTACGCCGCCCCGCTTCGTTCCTTCCGTACGCGCGCGGACGCCGGCGACCCTCCCCGGCAGCTCCGCCGAACGAATCCACGAGCCGATGCAACGAGCCCCGCAGCACCCCCCGCGCACCGCCGCGTCCATCCGCCGCATGCTGGCCGCCTTCGCGTTCGCGGCCCTCGCCGCCTCGCCCGCGCACGCGCAGAGTTCGCCCCGCATCTTCGACGGCTCGCTGCTCCCCAGCTTCGGCAACCTCCGCTCGGTCCTCTCCAAGCACCTGATCGTGCCCGTGCAGGGCGTGAACCCCGACCGCCTGCGCGACTCGTACCTGGAAGGCCGCTCCGGCGGTCGCACGCACCACGCGATCGACATCCACGCCCCGCTCAACACCCCCGTCATCGCCGTCACCGACGGCACCATCCTGAAGCTGCACCGCGGCGGGATCGGAGGAAACACCATCTACCACCTGGACGACGACGGGCGCACCCGGTACTACTACGCGCACCTGGACCACTACGCGGACGGGCTGAGCGAAGGGATGCACGTGTCCCGGGGACAGGTGATCGGCTACGTGGGCGACACGGGCAACGCGCAGCCGGGCGACTACCACCTGCACTTCGCCGTGGCGCTGCTCAGCAACCTGCACCGCTGGTGGGACGGCCAGACGCTCGATCCCTTCTACCTGCTGCGCGACGGCGTCGCGCGGGTGGACGGCGCCTCGCCGGGCGGCGAGACGGCGGGCGACGCGGCCAGCCCGCGCCCCGTGCGCCTGCCCTCCGTGGCGGTGGAGCGTCCCCGCCGCGAGCGCGCCGCGCCCGAGGCGAACCGCACTCTGAACGCCGCCGAGCGACGCGCCACGGGCGAGCGCCTGGAGCGCGAGGAGCGCGCCGCCCTGCACCGCTGCGCCGAGGAGACGGGTCGCGCGCGCGCCCGCTGCCGGGAGTCCGTCGGCGACCGCTTCACCGCCGCCCGCGCGCTGCTGGCCCGCCACGTGGACCCGCGCGTCTGCACCGCCGCCGAGCCCGAGCACGCGACGCGCGCCCGCCGGTCCGGCACGCGCCACGCGGTGAAGCCGAAGGCCTCCGCCGCGCACTCCGCCCCCTGCGCCCCGGCGCGCAAGGACGAGCCGTCCGCCCGCCGTGGGCGCGACTCCGACGATTCGCGCGGGGATCGGGCATCGGCGCGCCGCCGCTCGGGCGAAGGCTCGTCCAGCCGCGGCCGGTCCGAGGAACGTTCGACGTCGCGCGCCCGGTCCACGGAGCGCTCGTCCAGCCGCCGCGCGTCCGAAGAGCGCTCCTCCACCCGCACGAAGAAGCGCGGCGAAAGCGAGCGCTCGCACCGTTCGACGGCCCGCTCCACGACCCATCGCGCGGAGCCCAGCCGGTCCGAGTCGCGGGGAAGCACGTCGAAGCATCGCGCGGGCTCTTCCGCGTCGCGCTCCGGGAGCTCCACGCGCGGCACGCACTCGACGCGGCCGTCGGAGTCGGGGCGGAGCCGGACGACGGCAAACCGCTCCACCCAGTCGCGCGAGCACGCGTCCACGTCCTCGCACAAGAAGCCCCACGCCGAGTTGACCGGGCACGCGTCGACGACCCGCCGCCACGAGCGTTCGGAGTAGAGGGGCGAGCCGGTCCGAACCGACGGGGTCGACGAAAGCGCGGACGAGGGAAGACGACGGCCGGCGGGGATCCCCTGATCCCCGCCGGCCGTTCCGCGTTTTCGACGAGCCCCGCTGCGCTCAGAAGAGGTTGTTGTCGTGCATCGCGGTGAGCGCCGTGCCCGGGATCGGCGTACCCGCGGCCTGCTCGAAGAAGAACTGGGTGAGGATGAAGTCCGCCAGGCTGTTGGGGTCCTGCGCCACGCGAACCTGGTACGAGCCGAGCTGGATGGGCTGGCCGTTCCACTGCAGCCGCGCGTTGAGCAGCGCGGGAAGGCTGGCCACCCGCACGATCTCGGCGCGGACGGCCGCCGCGCCGCGATCGGGCTCGAGCATGGTGTTGACGTTCGCGATGCCCGCGAAGTCGAAGTGCCGGAAGGTGTGCCGGTCGCACACGTGGTGGATGATCCAGTTCTTGACGTTGATGCGGTCCGGGGGCGCGCGGACCTGGTCGCGGACCGTGTTGTCGCCTGCGCCGAGCGGGCCCTGATGCTCGCGCGCGAGCTGGTACAGCCAGTGCGCCGGGTTGGTCGCGGCCCCGTTGCCCAGGGCGTTGCGCACGGAGGCCACCCGCAGGAAGGCGAGGATGTCCGCGATGGCCCAGTTGCGCATCCGGTACGCCGCCTTCACCTCGTCGCGCCTGGGCTGGGGCATCCCGTGGCGCGCCTGCAGCGCCTGGTCCAGCCGCCCCATGTCCGTCGTCATCCCCTGCAGCACTCCCGCCACACCGTGCGCCCCCACCGCCGGAAGCCCGTGCACGTCGAGCCGGCGGATGACCAGCGGAAGCGACAGGCCGGGCAGGTGCGTCGCGAGCAGCGTGTTCGTCTGGGTCCAGGTGTAGGCGGCGATCGCGGCACTCTCCAGGACGGTCGCGATCCCGAGCGGCGTCGCGCCCACCCTCGCCGCCAGGTCCGTCACCGCGGCCAGCCCGTGCGTCGCGATGTCGGCCACCGCCGAGAGCCTCACCACCGCGGCGGGGCCGTCCGCGTGGTTGGGCAGCAGCCGGGCGATGGAGGCCGTCTCCGCCCCGGTGAGCCCGTTGACGGCCCCCGCCGCGTAGGAGCCCGCCAGCGTCGCCAGGCGCGCGGGGGTCCACCGGGGCACGCGGGCGAGCGCCGCGGCCGCGTCGGCGTTGTCCGGCACGGCCGCGGCCACCGAGACCCAGTCCGCGACCGCCCGTCCGCCGCGGTCCGTGCCGTACGCGGTGGCGAGCCGCGCGGCGTCGTTGGCCGTCCATCCCGCCAGCCGGGCGAACGCCACTGCGGCCGGGTCGTCGTCCGCGGGCACGCGGCCGGCAAGGGATGCCCACCGCGCGGCGCTGAGCCCGTTCGGGTTGATGCCGAACGCCACCGCCAGGCGGCGCACGGCCGCCACGCCCCAGCCGGGGATGCGCGCGAACGCCACCAGGTCCGGCGTGCCCGCCACGTCGTCCCCGATGCTCTGCCAGTCCGCCAGCGCCCGGCCGGCGGGGTCGACGATGAACGCGCCCCGCTCCCCCTCGGTCAGCGCCCGCCGCTGCGCGGCCCCCGCGTGGAGCAGCCGGCCCACCGCGCGGTTCCCCAGCGCCCGCTGAAGGCGCAGCACGTCCGCCGGCCGCAGGGCGCCGGGCGAGAACGCCGCGTGGGCCAGCGCCGCCGCCGCCCCGCCGAGGGCCTGCGCCTCCGCCTGGATCGCGGGCCGCTCGCGCGGAGCGGCCACCGGTGCGGCGGCCTGGCTCTTCCCCTCCTGCATCCGTCTCCATCCCCCGGGGCCGCCGCGCTGGGAAACCGTCAGGCGGTACTTCCACGATCCAGCATCCACCAAGAAAGCACGCCCGGCCTGCATCCGAAACCCCGTCGTCGGATACGCGCACTTCCGACGGGCTCCGGACCGACGAAGGCCCCGCCGCGGAGAGCGATCTCCACGCCGGGGCCATGTCGCCCCGCTTGCCTTCGAACGACGGCGCAGCCGGGCGGAGGATCGACGTCGACCCGCCCGGCCGCCCGGCGGAAGGCGGCTACCTGAGCCGCTCCTCCAGCAGCGTGCGAAGCACCTCGGGGTTGGCATTGCCGCCGGTGGCGCGCATCACCTGGCCCACGAAGAAGCCCAGCAGCCCCGTCTTCCCCGCCCGGTACTCGTCCGCCTTCGCCACGTTGGCGGCCAGCACGGCGTCCACCGCCGGCGCCAGGGCGCCCGCGTCGCTCACCTGCGTGAGGCCCAGTCGCTGGACGATCTCGTCCGGCCGGCCGCCGTCCTGGGCCATCACCGCCAGCACCTGCCGGGCGCCCGCGGTGGAGAGCGTGCCGCCGTCCACCAGCTTCACCAGCGCCCCCAGCTCGGCGCCGCCGAAGGGCAGCTCGCCCGGTGCGCGGCCGGCCGACTCGCGCGGAAGCTCGTGGATCACCCAGTTGGCCGCCATCGCCGCAGGGGCGCCCGCCGCCACGGCAGCGTCCAGCAGCGCCACGGCGCCCCCGTCGCGGGTCAGCGCGTCCGCGTCCTCGGCGGACAGGTGCAGCACGTCGCGCAGCCGGGCGCGCTCGGCGTCCAGGGCCGGGTCTCGCGGCCCCGTCGCCGCCGGCCTGGGGCGCGGCTTCGGCGCGGCGGCGGTCTCCTCCCTCCGCTCCGCCTTCTTCTTCGGCGCGGCGGCGGGGGTGGACGCCGCCGGATGCGCCTTCGCCCAGGTGTCGCGCAGGGTGACGGTGCGGTTGAAGACCAGCGCGTCCGCGGACGAATCGACCGCGTCGCTACAGAAGTATCCCACGCGCTCGAACTGATAGCGCGTGCCCGGCGCGTCGCCGCGGACGGACGGCTCCACCAGCGCCGTGCCGACCACCACGAGGGACTCGGGGTTCAGGAACGCCTTGAAGTCCCCGCCCCCCTCCTCCGGATCGGGAACCGTGAACAGGCGGTCGTACAGGCGCACCTGGCACGGAACGGCATGCTCGGCGGAGACCCAGTGGATGGTGCCCTTCACCGTACGGCCGTCCGGCGTGTCGCCGCCGCGGGTGGCGGGGTCGTACGAGCAGCGCAGCTCCACCACCTCGCCCGCCGCGTCCTTCACCACCTCGTCGCAGCGCACCACGTAGGCGTAGCGCAGCCGCACCTCGGCGCCGGGGGCCAGGCGGTGCCACCCCTTCGGCGGCGCCTCGGCGAAGTCGTCGCGGTCCACGTACACCGTGCGGCCGAACGGCAGCGTGCGGGTGCCCTCCAGCGGAACGTCGTGGGGGTACAGCGGCGCGTCGAGCTCCTCCGAACGACCGTCGGGATAGTTGGTGATGGTCACCTTCAGCGGGTGAAGCACGCACATCACCCGGGGCACGCGCGGGTTCAGGTCGTCGCGGATGGCGAACTCCAGCTTGCCGATGTCCACGCGGCTGTTGAACTTGGCCACACCCATCCGCTCCCAGAACGCGCGGATGGCCTCGGGCGTCACGCCGCGGCGGCGCAGGCCGGCAAGCGTGGGCATGCGCGGATCGTCCCAGCCGCCCACGTGCCCGCCCTTCACCAGCTCGAGCAGCTTGCGCTTGCTCATCACGGTGTAGTCCAGGTTGCCGCGCGCGAACTCGTACTGGTGCGGCCGCGCCGGCTCCCCGCCTTCGCTTCGCACGAAGTCCTGCCAGTGCTCCACCGTCCAGTCGTAGACGGCGCGGTTGTTGTCGAACTCAAGCGTGCAGAGCGAGTGCGTGATCCCCTCGATGGCGTCCTCGACGGGGTGCGCGAAGTCGTAGAGCGGGTAGATGCACCACGCGTCGCCCGTGCGGTAGTGGTGCGCGTGGCGGATGCGGTACAGCAGCGGGTCGCGCAGCAGCATGTTGGGCGACGCCAGGTCGATCCGCGCCCGCAGCACGTGCGCCCCGTCCGGGAACTCGCCCGCCCGCATGCGCCGGAGCAGGTCCAGGCTCTCGTCCGCCGTCCGGCCGCGGAAGGGCGTGGGGCGGCCCGGCTCCGTCACCGTCCCGCGCGCCTCGCGGATCTCCTCGTCCGAGGCGCTGTCCACGTACGCATGCCCCCCAACCACCAGGAACTCCGCGAAGCGGTACATCTGCGGGAAGTAGTCGGCGGCGTGGAAGACCTTGTCGCCGAAGTCCGCGCCCAGCCACCGCACCGTGTCGATGATGGACTCGACGTACGCCGCGTCCTCCGTCTCGGGATTGGTGTCGTCGAAGCGCAGGTTGAAGCGCCCGCCCGTCTCGCGCGCGATCCCGTGGTTCAGGACGATGGCCTTGGCGTGGCCGATGTGCAGGTAGCCGTTGGGCTCCGGCGGAAAGCGGGTGACCACGGTCTGGTACCGTCCCTCGCGCAGGTCCTCGGCCACGATGGCGCGGATGAAGTCCAGCCCCGGCCCAGGGGCGATGCCCTCGGCCGGCGCGGCGGTGCGGGTGTCGGTGCGGTTCGTGTCCACGGCTGCGTCGTCGGAGCTCGGCGGATCGTCTACGGGCCCGGCGGTGCAGCGTCCGGGCACGGCGGATGGAACCCGGAAGGATAGCGAACCGCGCCGCCGCGAACAACGCCGCACCGCGCGGCGGGCCGCTGGAAACACGATCCCGCGCGCCGTACCTTGTCCCTCCGTCTCCCCTCCCGTCGCCCGTTCCCCGCCCGCCCCTGGCGGACGCCTGACGGCGGAGCCGCGCGGCGGCCGGCGGATTGCGGACGCGGCCATCGTGTCCGCCTGCGGTTTCTCCCGATCGATCGAGGAGTCGTGATGGACCTTCCGAGCGTGTGGTGCGTGTTCCAGCGCCTTCCCGGCGAGCGCTGCCCCAGCCTGGCCGCCATCTGCCGCACGCGGGCCGTCGCCGACGAGTTGGTGCGCGGAAGCGAGGAGGACGACCGCCAGCAGGGCAAGCCCGCCAGCACCTGGAGCGTGGAGCAGTGGAGCGTGCTGGATGGCGAGCTGAAAGCGATCGGCGACATCCGGCAGATCAGCGACGTGATGGACAACATGCGCGAAGGCGTGCTCACCGAGAGCACGGAGAATCCGGATGCGGGCGATCCGGACGAATCCGCCGCCGGCGCAGGATCGGCGGAGTTTTCGGCGCTGACGGAGGGGAACGCGCCGGAGCCATCGGATGATGCCGATGCGGTGGGCGGCGTGGACGAGGTGCGGCGGCAGGGTCGAAGCTGACGCTCCTCCGGTATGGCCGCGCCCGTGGACGACCGGATCACGCGGGAGTTCCCCATACCACGTCGGGTCGTAGGAGGTCATCGCCCCCCGTCTGCGGACGATGTGGTCCGAACCGCTGGACCGCGGGAGAAAAGGCGCGCTGAGACCTGGCCGAGATCGCAGCGTTCTCCAGGGGATCAGTGTTACTTTCGCACAAATTCGGTCTACTGTATCTTCGCTGCCAGCCGCTCCAGTCACGCCGCCGTCTGACCGTGAGCATCGCGTGAGCATACAGATTTTCCCCTCCCCAACCCTTGTGTAGCAGGTAGCAAAATGCTACCTTTCCATCCATCGAATGCCCAAGCCCCAGAATCCGACATACGACCTGGCCGAGCTCCAGCGTCTCGTTCGCGAGAACCATTACGTGGTGACGTCCAAGGCCGTTTCCGGCGCAGCGTCGCTCTCGTTCGACAGCGACGACATCCGCGACTGCGTCCTTGGCCTCAGGCTCGACGACCTTCACAAGACGATGGAAGCCGAGAACGTGCCCGGGCTTTGGCAGGACGTCTACAGGCCACTCTACGGCGGCGTTCGACTTTACGTGAAGCTGCAGCTGTCCCGCCACGGAAAGGCCGTGGTCATCCAGTTCAAGAGAAGGTGAGGTGAGCCATGGAGCGTTGCCCGATCTGTGATGGTGCCGTGGTTCTGACTCGCGAGATGAGGGACATCACCGTGGGCAGGCGAACCGTCCGCGTGGAGCATGAGTTCTATCGGTGCGGCGGATGCGCGGAGGAGTATCTCGAGCCGGAGATGATGGACGCGGTCCTGGCCCACGCCGCCGCCGCCATCCGGGAGGAGGACGGCACGCTCGCGCCGGTGGAGATTGCGGCGATCCGTCGCGATCTCGGCTACACGCAGGCTGAGCTGGAGACGATTCTCAACACCGGAGCCAAGACGGTGACCAGGTGGGAGCGCGGCACCGTTTCGCCGACCGGCCCGGCCGACACCCTCCTCCGGGTGTTCGGCAGGCATCCCGACGTGGCGCACGAGATTGCGGAAGCGAAAGGGCTTCGGGGAAGCGTGCCCGTCCGGCGGCACAGGTAGCGTCCGGTCCGTCGTTCCCGTACCGGTTTCGCGACACGCGGTCCCGACAGGTTCCACGTTCTTTCCCGGCGACCGATCTCGATCGAGCCCGAAGACTCGTCTCCGGGCTCCCTTTCGCATGGTCCCGCGATCACGGAACTCCAGCGGCACAGGGACCGACGGATGCGTTTCGCCGGCGAACGCCTGCCGTGCGGCGGGATCGCCGGACCGCGCCCGAACGCCGCGCCAAGCCCGTCCTCCTTGCGTGCTCCACCCGCCGCCCGCACCTTCTCCGCCTGCCTCCGCGCCACATCCGCACACCCGCCGACGACACGCCGCCCATGCGCAAGCTCCGGTTCCCGCATCCGCTCGCCCTGCTGGTGGGCTGCATCCTGGTGGCGGCGGCGCTCACGTGGATCGTGCCGGCGGGCCAGTACGACCGGCGCGAGGACCCCGTGACGGGCCGCAAGGTGGTGGTGGCGGGAACGTATCACCGCGTGCCCGCGCACCCGGTGGGGCCGTTCGATGCCATCGTCGCCATCCCCAAGGGCATGGGCGAGGCGGCGGACGTGGTGTTCTTCGTCTTCCTCATCGGCGGCGCGCTCACCGTGGTGGACCGCACGGAGGCGCTCCGGCGCGGCGCGGAACGGCTGGTCGGCAAGCTGAAGAACCGGGGGCTGGTGGTGATCCCCATCGCGTGCCTGGCCTTCGTCATCGGCGGGGCGCTCGAGAACATGCAGGAGGAGATCATCGCGCTGGTGCCCATCCTCCTCATCCTCACCCGCTCGCTGGGCTTCGACCCGCTGACGGCGGTGGCGATGAGCCTGGGCTCCGCCGCGGTGGGCGCGGCGTTCAGCCCCGTGAACCCCTTCCAGGTGGGCATCGCGCAGAAGGTGGCCGAGCTGCCGCTGCTGTCCGGATGGGGATTCCGCCTGGCGCTGCTGGCGGTGGCGTTCGCCTTCTGGACGTACAGCACCATCCGCTACGCCCGCCGCACCCGCGTGGCGCCCGTCATCGCCGACGCCATCCCCGCCGCATCGCTCGACGCGGCCGAAGCGGTGGACGACGCGCCCGCGCCGCGCCGACAGGGTCTGGTGCTGGCCATCGTGCTCGCCACCTTCGCCGTGTTCGTCTACGGCGTGCTGAAGCTGGGATGGGACTTCAACCAGATGGCGGCGCTCTTCTTCGTGATGGGCGTCGTCGCGGGGCTCGTCGGCGGCCTGGGCGTGGGCCGTACGGCCGAGGCGTTCGTGGAGGGCTTCGGCGGGATGGCGTTCGCGGCGCTGCTGATCGGTTTCGCGCGCTCCATCTACGTGGTGCTGGACCAGGGCGCCATCGTGGACACGATGGTGAACGCCATGCTGGTGCCCATCTCGCACCTGCCCGTGACGCTGGCCGCGCTGGGCATGGTGGGCCTGCACACCCTGGTGCACGTCCCCGTCCCCAGCGTGAGCGGCCAGGCCGTGCTCACCATGCCACTCCTCGTCCCGCTCTCGGATCTTCTCGGCCTGGGCCGCCAGGTCACCGTGCTGGCCTACGAGACGGGCGCCGGCCTCTGCGAGCTGCTGACGCCCACCAACGGCGCGCTCATGGCCATCCTGGCCGCCGCCGGCGTGCGCTACGACGACTGGCTGCGCTTCGTCCTGCCGCGCTACCTGGTGCTGCTCGCGCTCGGCTCCGGCGCCGTCGTGCTCGCCATCGCCATCGGCCTCAAGTAGGGCCGCCCCTTCGCTTCGGCCGACGAACGGCGGTGGATCATCCCATCGCCGGCATCCACCCGCAACGCGGACATCCACGGCTCGCCGCCGATCATCCGACGGACCGTCGCCCCCGAACTCGTGATCAAGGCCGATCGACGCTGATCGCGGCCGATCGTGATGCGGCGACGGGCGGCGCCCGACACGGGCAACCCCGCGCGGCCCGGCGGCGTCGGAGAGGCGGGCGTGACGCCTGCGCTCGTGGGATCGGCTTCGACCGCCGATCGAACGAATCGCCCGCGCATCCGTCCTCCCCGACGGGCGTGGGCGATGGACCGAATCCAACCGACGCACCCTTCTCCTTTCCCCAAGGAAACCGAACGTGAAGACGCTTCTCGTCGCGCTGGCGCTGGCCGTGGGACCGCAGGGGCACGTGCCCGCCGTGCCGGCCAACTACGCGGGCAACTGGACGCTCGACGTCGCGCAGAGCAAGAACCTGCCGCCGTACTACTCGCGCGTCCATTCGCACAAGCTCGCCATCACGCAGGACGACCAGCACCTGAACGTGGGCGTGGACATCGACTTCGGGCAGCCGCAGCCCGACCACCTGAGCTTCGTCTACGCCTTCGACGGCATCGAGACGAAGACCACCTCGTCCATCCGCACGCGCGACGGCATGGTGAGCGTGCCCACGACGCTGAAGGCCACCGTGGCGGATGACGGCGGGCTGCACATCACCATCAGCCACGAGATCCCCATGCCCTCCGGCCCGGTCACCGGCGTCACCACCGAGGACTGGCACCTGAGCCCCGACCACGCCACGCTCACCGTGCACCGCGTGGACGACGGCCCGCGCGGCCGGATGGAAGCCGACATGGTGTTCGTGAAGGGCTGATCTTCGGGATCCGGCCCTTCGCCGGACGTGGCTCGATCGTCCGCGGATTCCGCTGGATGCATATACGGAAGCACCCCCGGCGTAGACCGCCGGGGGTGCTTCGTTTCTGCCGCTTCCTGGCGCGATGCCGCTGGGGACATCCCGCCGACGCGGAGTTCGTGCTTCGTCGTTCGGCTAGGCGCCGACGCGGCGATCGCTTGCCCGTGCCAGGTTGCGAGCAGTGGTCGTGATGGCCAAGGGATCACCTCCTTTTCTCGGGTTCGACATCGGGCTGGAGAGTCGGGGTCCTCGAACCCCGGCGGTCCGCGGCGAAACCCGAAGGCCCCGCCGCCGGCCCACGCTGCGCAAGCAGCGTTGCTGAAACAAGATAGCAAGCATCGCGGAGGAAATCAACCCTCCAGGATCACCCGGTTTCACCGTCTGCAAACCCCGTCTGGAAGGCCGGTTCGCTAGAGGGACAGGCTGCCCTTCATGAGGGCGAGGCCGAAGCCCCACCGACCTTCGGCCGTGTCGAGGCTCAGCGACCCGGAGCGAAGCTGCTGGTAGACCTCACCGAGCGAGGGCGTGGCTTCGCTCGTCTCCGTTCCGGTGGCATCGGTGTGCCCGCAGAGCCGGGCCAGGTTCAGGAAGGCCGCACCGCACAGCGCCGCCACGAGCCGCCGGTCGTAGGCGAATCGATCGGGAAGCGTGGAAACCGGCTCACCGTCGTACGCCGCGAGCAGCCTCCCGCACGTCTCCTCGTCCATGCGGAGAAATACGGAGATCGTCGCCAGATCGTAGAAGGGTTCGTTCGGTCCCGCCGTATCCCAATCCAGCAGCAGGAGCGCCTCGCCGTCGAAGGCCAGGTTCGTGGGATTGACGTCGTTGTGGCTCAGCACCGCGGCACGGCCGCCGGGCGGCGGCTCCTCCTGCATCACGCGCCCGACCGCCTCCGCTACTAAGGCCGGCAGAGCGATGCTCTCCGCAAGGCTCGACGACGTCGCGGCGAGCAGCTCCCGTGGGTCCTTCGCCTCCGCGTCGGCCGGCAGCGGAAGCTCGTGCACGCGGCGCAACACCCGGCCGAGCTGCGCGAGCGCCGCCTCTCGCGTGCCCGGGTTGCCGTAGAGAGCCGGGAACGACCGATCCGTCACGAAGGCGCTCACGACCGCCCGCCGCTTCTCGTCGGC
Organism: Gemmatimonadota bacterium; assembly: GCA_028287185.1. Taxonomy (GTDB): domain Bacteria; phylum Gemmatimonadota; class Gemmatimonadetes; order Longimicrobiales; family Longimicrobiaceae; genus JAQBQD01. The sequence goes on from JAQBQD010000041.1 coordinate 47,748, forward strand.
GTGAACGATCCGAGGGGCAAGTCCCGCATCCGACGCAAGCTGCTGGACGTGCAGCTTGCCGAGCCACCCCGCGGCCGGCTCCTCCGCAGCGGCAATCTTCAGCACGTACGCTTCCCCGGCTGCGTCCACGCGGTATACCCCGGCCCCCGACTGGCCGATGCCGATCCGGTTGATCGTGGTGGCGGGACCGCGGAGGTTCGCCGGCAGGCACGATTCAAGGTCCACGTTTCGCTCCCGAGTGCCTGGAGATTGCGCCCTCAACGCGTGCAAACAGGGTAGATGAGCGTACCATAGGTGCGAGGGGAACGCGCTGGACGATCGACCTGGCGGAACTACGCAGTCTACGCTCGAACGCATTCACCGGGCGTGAGAATGCGGCTTTCGGCGTGTGCTCGTCAACGTCGCTTCGCAGCCGCCGGGCAACGAGCCGGGGAGCACACAGCCGCTCAACGTTGCGTACCAGGGCAGGCCGACGAGGAAGATGCCGGTCGCGTCACACCGGGTCTCGCGGAGTCGCGCGATTGCCCGCTTGGCGAGCGGAGGCTCCGAGGGTCGATCCACCGACAGGCGTCCCCTACGCCGCCCCCGCCGCGACCGCCGCCTCCACCGCGCGCCCGCCCTCCCATCCCGGGATCGCGTCGAACACCTTGAGCGCCAGGGGGACGCGGCCGAACGGGGCGCTCACCTGCACGCCCTGGATGATGGGCAGCGACGCCGCCAGCATCTCGCGCGCGATGGCGGTGCCCTCCTCCGTACCGTGCTCCTTGCCCAGCGCGCTCGCCCGGCGCATGCGCTCCAGGACGGCGTCGGGGATCACCACACCGGGCACCTCGTTGGCCAGGAACTCCGCGTTGCGGGCCGAGACCAGGGGCCACACGCCGGCGATCACGGGGATGCGGATGCCCTGCCGGTCGATGTGCTCCACGAAGCGCTCCAGCTGCCGCACGTCGAACACGGGCTGGGTGATGGCGTACTCCGCCCCCGCCTCCACCTTCCAGTAGAAGCGCCGCATCTCGTGCTCGAAGTCCTCGGCGCCGGGGTTCACGCCCACGCCGATCACGAAGCTCGTGGGCTCGCCGAGGACGTTGCCGCCCGGGTCCAGGCCCTGGTTGAGCCGCGACGCCAGGTTGGTGAGCCCGATGGAGTCGATGTCGAAGACCGCCGTCGCGTCGGGGTACGGGCCCATCTTGGGCGGGTCGCCGGTGACGAACAGCATGTTGCGCAGCCCCAGCGCCTGCGCGCCCAGCAGGTCGCTCAGCATCCCCAGCAGGTTGCGGTCGCGGCAGCAGTAGTGGATGACGGGCTCGATGCCCACGCGCTGGTGGATGAGCACCGCCGTCGCCAGCGCGCCCATGCGGCTCTGCGCGCGGGGGCCGTCGGGCACGTTCACGCCGTCCACGCCCGCCGCCTTCAGCAGCTCCACCCCGCGCAGCATCTCGTCGGGGTTGATGCCGCGCGGCGGGATGATCTCCACGGTGGTCAGAAAGCGCCCCTCGGCCAGCTTGGCCCCCCAGCCCGAGCGCTCCGCCAGCGGCACCGGCTCGCGCGGCGCGGAGGTGGGCTCGGGCGACGAGGCGAACACGCGCGACGGGTCGCCGGGGGCCAGCATCCGCACGGCGTCCCGCATGCGCGCGATGTGCTCGGGCGTGGTGCCGCAGCAGCCGCCCACGAAGCGCACGCCCTTGCGGATGAGCCGGCCCGCATACGAGGCCATGTACTCGGGCGAGGCCATGTACATCGTGCGCCCCTCCACCTCGCGCGGCAGGCCGGCGTTGGGCTGCGTGGAAAGGGGGCGGTCCGTCACGCCCACCATGGGCCCCACCGCGCCCAGCATGGCGTGCGGCCCCACGCTGCAGTTGAGCCCCACCACGTCCGCGCCCCACGCCGCCAGCCGCTCCGCCGCCACCGCCGCCTCGGTGCCGAACACCGTGCGCCCGTCCTCGCGCACCGCCATCTGCGCCACGATGGGCAGGTCGCACTCCTCGCGCACGGCCAGGATGGCCTGCTGGATCTCCAGCAGGTCCGCGAAGGTCTCCAGGATCAGCAGGTCCACCCCCCCCGCCACCAGCGCGCGCGCCTGCTCGCGGAAGAAGCCGCGCGCCTCGTCCGTGCTGGTGGGGCCGTACGGCTCGATGCGCAGGCCCAGCGGCCCGATGGCCCCCGCCACGCAGGTGCGCGGCCCCGCCGCCGCGCGGGCGATCTCGACGGCGCGCAGGTTGATGTCGGCCAGCCGGTCCTCCAGCCCGAAGCGCGCCAGCTTGGGCCGGTTGGCGCCGTAGCTGTTGGTCTCCAGGATCTCCGCCCCGGCGCGCACGTACTGCCGGTGCACGTCGGACACCAGGTCCGGCTGCACCAGGTTCAGCTCGTCGTAGCAGCGGTTGATGTAGACGCCGCGGGCATAGAGCATGGTGCCCATGGCCCCGTCGAAAAGGTGCGGCCGGCCGTCGGCCAGCAGCTCGCGGAAGTCCGCCATCGGAAGCGTCCTGTCGGTTGGGATGCGCGGGCCGGGAAGGTGCCGGGCCGCCCTTCTGTGCGCCGGCGCGGAGGCCGACGGTGCCAATTCGCCGCTACGGGGCCTGCGCTCCGGACACGGCCGAGTCGGGGATCACCAGCGGGGTGCCGCCGATGGCGGCCACGTACCACGCCACCCGCCCCCCGCGGTCCCACCCCACCTCGGTGTCTCCGCGCCCCGGCGCGCACCCCGCCCGCCCCCGCGAGGTGTAGATCCAGCGCGCCGCGGTTTCCTCACGCAGCGCCACGATCTCGTCGTCCACCGTCGTCGCGGGGATGCCCGACGGGAAGGACTCGCGCAGGTGGTCCACCGAGCCCCCGGGGCAGCGCGCGGAGGGCGGCCCCAGCACCCCCACCACGTCCGCCGAGTCGGCGCCCAGGCGGATGCGGCCGGCACGGTGCTCGCGGCTGTTGACCCGCGCGAAGCCCGCCCACGCCACCGCCACCAGCCCCAGCGCCACGATCACCAGCGTCGCCACCCGGGCCGCCCTGGGCCCCCCGCCGATCACGCGCTCCACGTGCCGATCCGATGCGGCGATGGTCGCCTCCCCTGTCCATGGGTTGATCCCTGGCCCGCAGCTGCGCGCGGCGGGCGGTCGAGCCGCGCCGACTGTGCATCTTCCCTGCCGGAGCCTCGTCGGGCCCTACGTCGTGAAGTACTTCGCCGCCGGGTGGTGCACCACTAGCGCGGCCGTCGACTGCTCGGGATCGAGCTGGAAGGCGGTGGTGAGCCCCACGCCGATCCCCTCCTTCACGGGCATCAGCCGGAACAGCGTCTCGTGCTGCTCCACGTCGGGGCAGGCGGGATATCCCCACGAGTAGCGCAGGCCCCGCTCGGCGCCGATCCCCAGCTCCGCACGCACGCGGCGGTTCACGTACTCGGCCGTGCCCTCCGCCGTCTGCACGCTGAAGCCGTGAAGGAAGTAGCCCTCGCTGTAATCGCCGCCGGCGTTTCGCTGGGCGATGAAGCCGGCCGCGCGGTCGCCGCTGGTCACCACCTGCAGCGGCAGCACGTCCTCGGGCCCCGCGCCGTTCAGCGGGCGGAAGTAGTCCGCCAGGCACAGCATCTCGCGGTCCTCCTGGCGGGGGAAGGCGAAGCGGCCGATCTCGCGCGTGCGGTCCGCGGGGTCGAACACCACCACCGCGTCGCCGTCGCGGCCGGCGGGAAAGTAGCCGTAGATCGCCTTCGGACGCAGCCAGCCCTGCGTGCGCGCCTCCAGCGTGAAGCGGCGCAGGCGGGGCTCGAACTCCTCGCGCAGCAGGCGGTCCCACTCCTCGCCCTTCAGGTTGCGCGCGCCCCACTGCATGCGGTACAGCGTGTTGAGGTCGATGCACTCCACCACGTCGTCCACGGGGATGGCGTCCAGCACCTTCCATCCCCAGAACGGCGGTGCCGGCGCCTCGACGGACGGGACCGTGGCGTCGAGCTGCGAGGCCGGGCGCAGGTCCTTGGCCTTGGCGCGGTTGGCCGCGTACTCGGCGCTGCGGCGCAGCATCTCGTCGTTGTGGGCGCGGATGAAGCCGTCGCGCGCGGGCTCGTCCACCAGGCGGTCCATCACCGCCAGGCCCTCGAAGGCGTCCTTGCAGTAGAACATGCCCGCCGGGTACGGCTCGTCCACGCCCACCATGGCCGCGCCGCGCACGAAGCTGGGGTTGATGGCCGCGCCGCCGACGAGGAGGGGATAGCGCAGCCCCCGCTTGTGCAGCTCCTGCGCGCAGAGGGGCATCTGCTTGCTGGTGGAGACGAGGAGGGCCGAGAGGCCGATCGCGTCGGCGCCCACCTCCAGCGCCTTCTCCAGGATGGTGTTCACGGGCACCTGCTTGCCCAGGTCGAACACCGTGTAGCCGTTGTTGGTGAGGATGGTGTTCACCAGGCTTTTGCCGATGTCGTGCACGTCGCCGTACACCGTCGCCAGCACCACCTTGCCCTTGGTCTGCCCCTCCGTCTTCTCCAGGTACGTCTCCAGCCGCGCCACCGCCTTCTTCATTACCTCGGCGCTCTGGAGCACGAAGGGCAGGATCAGCTCGCCCGCGCCGAACTTGTCGCCCACCTCCTTCATCGCCGGAAGCAGCACCTCGTTCAGCACCGGCACCGCCGAGAGCTTCACCACCGCGGCGTCCACCAGGTCCTCGATCCCCTCCTTCTTGCGGTGCAGGATCTTCCAGTGCAGCGCGGCCTCGGGCGTCATCTCGGCCGTGGGGTCCACCGCGCTCTCCTGCTCGGCGCCGCGGCTCTCGTAGTTGGCGATGAAGGCGGCCAGCGGGTCGTGGTCGGCGGTGCGCCGGTCGAAGATCAGGTCGTCGGCCAGGCGGCGCTCGTCCTCGGCGATCTCGAAGTACGGCTTGACGTGGGCCGGGTTGATGATGGCCGTGTCCAGCCCCGCCTCCACGCAGTGGTGCAGGAAGACGGAGTTGAGGACGGCGCGCGCGTGCGTCTGGAGACCGAAGGAGACGTTGGAGACGCCCAGCGTGGTCAGCACCCCCGGAAGCGCCGCCTTGATGGCGCGGATCCCGTCGATGGTCTCCAGCGCGCTGCGGCGGAACTCCTCGTCGCCGGTGGCGAGCGTGAAGGTGAGCGCATCGAAGATCAGCGCGTCCGCCGGCAGGCCGTACTCGCCGCAGGCCAGCGCGTGGATCTTGCGCGCGGCCTCCAGCTTGCTGTCGGCCGTCTTGCACATCCCGCCTAGGTCGCGGTCGATGGTGAGCGCGATCACCGCCGCGCCGTGCGCCGCCACGTGCGGCACCACGGCGTCGATGCGCTCGCGCCCGTTCTCCAGGTTGATGGAGTTCACGATGGGCCGGCCAGGACACTGCTTGAGCGCCAGCGCGATCACGTCCGCCTCGGTGCTGTCGATGCAGAGCGGCGCCTCCACGCCCTGCGAGAGCAGCTTCACCACGGCGCGCATCTGATCCGCCTCGTCGGGCCGCTCCGTGAGCGCCACGCACACGTCCAGCACGTGCGCGCCGCTCTCCGTCTGATCGCGCGCGACTTCCAGCACGCCGTCGTAGTCGTCGGCCAGCAGCAGGCGCTTCACCTTGCGGCTGCCCTGCGCGTTCACCCGCTCGCCGATCATGGTGGGCGCCGGGATCTGCACCAGGTCCGTCGCGCGGATGGCGCTGGACAGCCGGGGGACCAGGGGCACGTCGCGCACCTTCGGCTTCTGCCCGCCCACGCGCGCCACCAGCTCGCGGATGTGCTCGGGCGTGGTGCCGCAGCAGCCGCCCACGACGGAGACGCCGTGGTCGTTGACGAACTCGGCAAGCATCTCGGCGAAGGGCACCGGCAGCAGCGGATAGACCGCGTTGCCGCCCTCGTTGTGGGGGATGCCCGCGTTGGGGATGCACGAGATGGGAAGGCGCGACGTCTCGCCCAGGAAGCCGATGGGCTGGCGCATGAACTCGGGGCCCGTGGAGCAGTTGAGCCCGACCACGTCCACTCGCAGCGCCTCCAGCGTCACCAGCGCCGCGCCGATGTCCGTGCCCAGCAGCATGCGGCCCGAGACGTCCAGCGTCACCTGCGCCTGGAGCGCGACGGGACGGCCCGCGCCGGCGATGGCCGCCCGGCACCCGAAGATGGCCGCCTTCACCTCCAGGATGTCCTGCGAGGTCTCGATCAGCAGCACGTCCACGCCGCCTTCCACCAGCGCCTCGGCCTGCTCGCGGAACGAGGCCTCCAGCTCGTCGAAGGTGACGTTGCCCAGCGTGGGGTCGCTGGCCGAGGGCAGGAAGCCCGAGGGGCCGATGGAGCCCGCCACGAAGCGCGGCCGCTCGGGCGTGGAGAAGCGGTCCGCCACCCCGCGCGCCAAGCGCGCCGCCGCGACGTTCAGCTCGCGCACGCGGTCGTGCAGGCCGTACTCCTTCAGCGTCAGGCGGTTGCTGCGGAAGGTGTCCGTCTCCAGCACGTCCGCGCCCGCGTCCAGGAACGAGGCGTGGATCTCGGCGATCACGTCGGGCCGGGTCATCACCAGCCAGTCGTTGCACCCCTCCAGCGTGGGCCCGCCGAAGTCGTCCGGGCCCAGTGCGTAGCGCTGGATGGAGGTGCCCATCGCGCCGTCGAAGACGAGCACGCGCTCGGCGAGGGCGCGCAGGTAGGGTGCGGTGTGGCTTGACATCGGCGTCTCGGAATACGAAAAAGGCCCCGCGACTCGGTGAGGAGAGTGCGGGGCAACGAAGCGGCCGGACCTGCGGTCCGGGCTGTCCCGACTCTTTAGCGTTTTTTTAACGAGGTCGCAAGCGGTCGCGCAAATCCATCCTCGGCACGCAGTTGTGCGTGCAGCTTCGATAGTACCACGCGGTCCGCTCCGGGGCAAGCCCCCTGACCCGGGACCCCGGAATGCCGAGGCGCCCGCCGGCTCGCCACTGGACCGACCGTACGTGTACGGATTCACCTTCCCCCCCAGGCGCCTGCCCCAAACTCCGCCGGCCCATGCCCGCCGATCTCCCCCTCCGCTCCGTGCTCCAGCGGTTCGGTCTGACGGGCGCGGTCGGGGTTGCAGCAGCCGACAGACGCCGTGGATCGAAGCGAACGGGGGTCAATCATCCTTTCCCGCGTGTTCTTGCGTGGAAATTGCATCGGGGTTAGCCTCCCACTTCACCCGCATTCACCGGAACTGGAGGCACAGATGCAGAAGAAGCTGACCCTCGACGTGGAAACGCTCTCGATCGACTCGTTCCCCACCACGCCGGAGATGGACGAGAAGGAGCGCGGGACCGTGATGGCCAACGCCACGCCGTGCACCTTCAACTTCTCGGGCTGCAAGGCCACCTTCCACACCTGCGCCAGCTTCGACGTGTCCTGCTGAGCGCGGGCGGGGCGCGGCCATCCCACGGCCGCGCCCCGTATCCGTCTGCCCCGCTCGTCCCCCGGCCACCAGCCGTCCCCGGAGTCTCTCCCGGTCCTCCAAGGCGTCCCCTTTCGGCCGCCGCTCAGCCGGCATCCCGCGCGGGCACTTCCGCCGCGGCGCCGGCCTCCGCGAAGCCGTGCCGGCGCATCCTGCGTGCCTTCGCGAAGCCGTTGGCCGTCATCACCGGCCCCACCAGCATGTACACCAGGCCGCCGAACGCCGCCGCGGAATTGCCAGGTGCGGTGAGCGAAACCGCAATGGAGAGCAGGCCGATGGCCACGTTCAGCAGCGCCTCGGTGGCGCCGGCGCGCGTCTCGAAGCGCTCGCGGGGCGACAGCGCCAGCTCGTCGGCCAGGCGGTGGGCGCGCAGGTGCATCATGGCGAACAGGAAGAACACGGCCACGTATCCCAGCCCGAACACCACCATCATCTGCCGCGGCTCGTTCATGCTCGTGAACACGGGCACGTGGCGCCCGTCGGGCAGCACCACGTCGCGCCGGCCCATCAGCTCGTTCACGCACAGGGTGAAGACGAACTTGAGCGGGTAGACGAAGAACACCACCACGAACAGCAGCATGGCGTTCAGCGTCACCGTCACGTTGTCCTCCAGCCCGAAGCGCCGGAAGAAGCGGTACTGGTGGTGCCACACCAGGAAGAGCAGCGCGAACGACGCCGCGAACGCCACGAAGCCCCGCATGGCGTCCATGAGCTGCCCGTACGTCTGCGGCACCTCCAGGCTCACCACGAGCAGCGTGATGGCGAACCCGAACACCGCGTCGCTCAGCGCCTCCAGCCGCGACACCTCGGCGCCGCGCCAGCGGATGGCGTCGCGCACCCCGGCGCGGCCGTCGAAGACGTGCTCTCGGATCATGGCGGGCCTGGGTGCGGAGGAAGGAGAGGAGAGACGGCGGAGGTCGATCGATGCGGGGCAGCGGAGAATCCGTTGTGGCACTTCATGCGCGGTGCAGCGCAACCAGCCGAGGGTCCGGCGCACGCGGACCCGTTCGCATCCGACGGAAGGGTATAATCTTACGATTCAGACAGATGGAGAGAAGGCCGTCGTGCCTCGCTGGAACTCCACTTGCATCGTGTCGCCAAAGGGAAGCGGCAGCTTCCCCCGGGCGCGTCACCCGGCGCGCCGCACACCCGCGAAGGAGGACACGATGAGCAAGCTGCGCCTGGACCTGGACGAGCTGGCCGTGGAGTCGTTCGACACCGGCACCGAGCTGGAGCTGCGCGGCACCGTGCGCGCGCACGGCGAGGGCGAGGGAGTGCCCTTCATGGCGGACTGTACGGCGGTGGACTCGTGCTACTGCCGGACGGCGTACGCGGTGTGCGGCACAGGCCCCGCCACCATCTACTCGTGCCAGCCCACCACGCCCCGCTGCTTCTGAGCCGCACGCGCGGGGGCGCCACGGCGTCCCCGCGCCCTCTCCCGCAGTCGAAGACCCCTGGTCTCAAGATCGGCTGAGAATCCCCCATCTCACTTCGGTCCACGCGCCGCGGCGGGGCACGCGTAGCCGGCGGAAACATCCACCGTCACCGCACCGCCGATCCCACCAGCGCCTCCACCTCGTCCGCGGCCACCGGCACGTCGCGGGTCAGGATCTCGTGGCCGTCGGCCGTCACCAGCACGTCGTCCTCGATGCGCACGCCGATGCCGCGCAGCGCCTCGGGCACGTCGTCCTCCACCGGGAAGTACAGGCCGGGCTCCACCGTCAGCACCATGCCGGGCTCCAGCGTGACGGGCGAGCCGTCGCGGCCGCGGTAGGGACCGGCGTCGTGCACGTCCAGGCCCAGCCAGTGCGAGGTCTGGTGCATGTAGAAGCGCTTGTGGTCGCCCGCCTCGACCAGGGCGTCCGGCTCTCCCTCCAGCACGCCCAGCGACACCAGCCCGCGCACCAGCACGCCCACCGCGGCGTCGTGCACGTCCGAGAACGGCGCGCCCGGCTGCACCGCGGCGATCCCCGCCTCCTCGGCCGCGAGCACGATGTCGTACACGGCCCGCTGCGTCCGCGTGAACCGGCCGTTGGCGGGGAAGGTGCGGGTGATGTCGGCGCAGTACATGCCCAGCTCGCCGCCGCTGTCCACCAGCACCAGGGTGCCGTCGGCGAGGACGCGGTCGTTGGTGGTGTAGTGCAGGATGGTGGCGTTGTCGCCCGATCCCACGATGCTGGGATACGACGGGCCCCAGCCGCCCGCGCGGCGGTAGGTGGCGTCCAGCACCGCCTCCAGCTCCCACTCGCCCATGCCGGGGCGCGCGGCGGCCATCGCGGCGCGGTGGGCGCGGGCCGTCAGCGTCGCCGCCTGGCGCATCCGCTCGATCTCGGCCGGCTCCTTCACCAGCCGCATGCGCTCCAGCAGCGCTGCGGTGTCGCGCACGTCCCACGGCCCCTTGCCCGAGCGCGGCCGCGTGCCGCGAAAGCGCTTCATCTGCTCCACGATGCGGCGGTCCATCTCGGCGCTGGCGCCCAGCGAGTACCACACGGCGTCCGCCGGCTCCAGCAGCTTGAGCAGACGATCGGGCAGCTCGTCGATGGGGTGCGCCGCCGTCGCCGCGAACCGCTCCACCGCTCCTTCCACGCCGGCACGGCGACCGGTCCACGTCTCTCGCTCGGGGTCGCGCGGGCGCACGAACAGGGTGAAGCGCGCCTCGTCGTCGTGCGGCGTGAGCACCACCACGGCGCCCGGCTCGGCGAATCCCGTCAGGTACCACACGTCGCTGTCGGCCCGGTAGCGCACGTCCGTGTCGCGCGACTTCAGCAGCTCGGGCGATGCGCACAGCACCACCACGCCGTCGCCCACCTGCTCCAGCAGGCGCTCGCGACGCGCGCGGAAGACCTCGGGCTCGGGATGGGGGGGCGGTCGCAGGGAGGCGTGCGGAGACTCGGTCATCACAGGAGATTGCGGAGATCGGGAAGAGTTCGGCCACCGGCGGCCGTCCAACGATACCCTCGCCGCCGCGCGGGCGCAAACGCGGAAAGCGGCCGCGAGCGGAGGCTCGCGACCGCATCGAACGTCCCGGGTCTGCGCCCGGTCGATACACCGCGTCGAATCCGCGGACCACACGGAATCCACGGAAACGTCGACGAATCCGATGCCCGCGACTCCGGCGGAGCCTCGATGGAGCCGGCGATCCACCGAGCGATCTTGGATCGAACGAGACGGACCGGAGGACGGCGTCCGCTGCCGTCCTCCGGTTCCCGGAAGAAACCTACTGCTCGACGAACGCCTTGAGCCTGCCGAGCGCCGCCTCCCACTGCCCGGAGACGGCGTCCAGGTACTGGCGGGCTTCCGCCAGCTGGCGCGTCTCCAGCTCCCACACGCTCTCGCGTCCCCGCCGCCACCCGCGCACCAGGCCCGCTTCGGCGAGCACGCGCAGGTGCTTGGCGACGGCCTGGCGCGACACCCCGCACCCGGTGGTGAGCACGGCGATGGACGACGGCCCCCCGCTCGAGAGCCGGTCGACCACCTGCAGCCGCGTGGGGTCGCCGAGCGCGGCGAAGACGGGCGCCGCGCCCTGCGGGCTACGAATCGACATGCTTCCGGATGCGCTCCATCTGCGACGCCCAGCCGCCGGAGTTGCCGCGGAACGCCGTGTCGCGGCGCTCCGGCGGCAGCGCGTCGAACCCGGTCTCCACCACGGTGAGCCGCGTGCCCCCGCCCGCGTCCTCCAGCGTGAACAGCACCAGCGTCATCGGCTCGACGCTGTAGTCCACGCCGTGCTCGATGGCGTGCGGGTGCCAGCGGTACGAGAAGGTGTGCTCCGGCTCCACGCGCTCGATGCGGAGCTCGAACTCCGGCACGCCGCGGTACCCCTCGTTGGTGATCCTGCCCTTCAGCACCGCGCCCGGCGCGAACTCGCCGTTCATGTCCATGCCGAACCACTCGCCGAACTCCGACGCCGTGGTCAGGGCGCGCCACACGCGGGAACGCGGCGCCTGCAGCATCACGTTCTTCTCGATGCGATCGGTGCTCGTCCGGGTTTCGGTGCTCGCCTGGGTCATCGCTGCTCCTCGGTACGCGTCAATGTGCAACCATTCGGTTGCATGTATGGTAGCAGGCACGGGCCAATCACGCAACCATCCGGTTGCATGTCAAACGAGATCGACGGGCGATCGGCCTACAACACGTCCCGCAGCACGGCCTTCACGCGCGCGGCCAGCTCCTTCCAGTCCGCGTCCGGCCGCTTGGTCACGGTGACGAAGTCCGCGACGATGAACACGCTCACCACGCCCGGCTCGGCCAGCAGGCGCTCGGCGAGCGGGTTTCCGGCCGCCGCCTCCGCGGTGTCGAACGTCCGGCCGCGCCGCCCCTCCACCAGGGTGCGGTCCACGGTGAACTTGCCCGCCTGCGGGTTGGGCGTCGGCTGGAACACGACCCTGGCTTTCGGCACCCGCATCCTCCCTGTCGGCTGATGAAGATCCGTGGAGATCCTCCCCTTTCCGGAGGCACCGGCAGGGCGGGCCACCGATCATGGAGGACGGCGGATCGTCGACTGCGCGGAAGCATAGACGCGCCGCCCGGCACCGGCAATCGGCGGAGAGGACAGGCCGGCGACGACCATCCACCGCGCGCGCCTCTCCGCCGTCGATCGGCCTTCCGGCCCGCGATCGAGCCGCGGGTGATGCAAACATCCGTATCCACCGACCGGCGCGCCCGCTGGCAGAGCGGCGCGCGCGGGTGTAGGTTTCGTCTGGTGGAAGGGGGGCCGGGCACTACGGGCAACGCAAACGGCGGACGTCATGGATCTGGGCATCAAGGATCGGGTCGCGATCGTCACGGGCGGCAGCATGGGGCTGGGGCTGGCCATCGCGCGAGAGCTGGTTCGCGAGAAGGTGCGCGTGGTGATCTCGGCCCGGAACGAGGCGCGGCTGCGCCAGGCCGCCGAGGAGCTGCGGCGCGAGAGCGGGGGCATGGTGTGCTCCATCCGCGCCGACGTGACGCGCCAGGAGGACGTGGAGGCGCTGGTGGAGCAGACGGTGGAGCGCTTCGGCGCCGTGGACATCGTGGTCGCCAACGCCGGCGGCCCTCCGGGCACGGCGTACGAGACCACCTCGCCCGAGCAGTTCGAGCGCGCCATCCAGATGAACCTCATGGGCACGATCCGGCTGGCGAAGGAGGCCACGCCCCACATGAAGGCGAAGCGCTGGGGCCGCTTCATCGCCCTCACCTCGGTGTCCGTCAAGCAGCCGCTGCAGGGACTCATCCTGTCGAACACCGCCCGCGCCGGGGTCGTCGGTTTCGTGAAGTCGATGGCCAACGAGCTGGCGCCCTTCGGCGTGCTGTGCAACGTCGTGGCGCCGGGATACCTGCGCACGGGCCGCGTGGAGGACCTGGCCGCCGAGCGCGCCGAGAACGAGGGCCGCGACGCCGCCGAGGTGCTGGCCGAGATGTCGTCCCGCATTCCCGTGGGCCGCATCGGCGAGCCCGAGGAGTTGGCGGCCCTGGTGGCGTTCCTGGCCTCGGAGCGCGCGAGCTACGTGACGGGCGCCACCATCCAGGTGGACGGCGGCTTCGTCCAGGGGTTGATGTAGCGCGCCGCGAGCCGAGCCCCGCGTGCCCATCCCCGCCTCCTCCGGCCGCGCCGCGGCCGTCCGCCTCCTGCTGGCCGCCGCCGCCTGC
>JAQBQD010000060.1 GCA_028287185.1 Gemmatimonadota bacterium
TCCGTCTCAGATCACGCCGCGCGGGTTGCTTGGGTCTCCCGAGCAACCCGGGTGGCGTCATGCACGGGCTCGTAGTCCTGTCCGCTGACCCACAGATGGTGCATGAGCACGGCGAGCTTGCGTGCGACCGCGACCACGGCGGTGTTCTTCGCCCGCTTGCTTTGGCCGCCCCGCATCAGGCGCATCCCGAAGCGACGCAGATCGCAGTCCGCTCCGAAGGGTCCCAGGATGTAGTGGGCGCACTGGACCAGCAGGCAGCGCAGCATCTCGTCTCCGGCCTTGCTGATGGAGAGTTCGGGTCCTGTGCCCCGCCCGCCCGACTCTTCCAGGCGTGGGGTGAGTCCCACGTAGTCACCCACCGTGCGGCTTCGCTTGAAGCGCTTCGGATTTCCGATCACGTGCAGGAAGCAGTAGACGGTGAGCGGTCCCACGCCCCCGATCGCGAGGAGCCTCTGCGCCACGTCGTTGCCCTCCAGCGCGTCCTCGATCTCCTTGTCGAACCTGCGGATCTGCACCGTCAGCACCTGGATCGTCTCCAGCAGCGGCACCAGTGCGGGGCGAAGCAGCGGCGGCAGCTCGTCGTACACATGCTTCGAGAAAGCGGGCCCCGAGCAGCGGCTCAGCCGCGCGCCGAGCGCCTTGACCTGCCCTCGCACCGTGTTGATCAGCGCCGTCCGGCTCCCGACCAGCGCGTCGCGGGCACGCAGCCGCGCCAGCGCCGCCTGGTCCTCCTCCGAGCGATGCTCGATCGGACAGAGCAGCTCCGGATCCGATCGCCCCAGCCGGGCCAGACGCTCCGCATCCGTCCGGTCGCTCTTCTTCCGGCCCCGCTTCTTGCGGCCCTCCTTCATCCGAGACGGATTCGCCACCAGGACCTCGTGACCCAGCTCCTTGAGCAGCCGCGCCATCCACGGCGAGTGGGTCCCGACCTCCAGGACCACCCGCGCCGGGGTGTCCTGCGCGAAGTGCGCGCGGATCGCCTCCTGCGTCGTCTTCACCTGGGCAAACCGAACCCCCTCTCCGGTGTAGTCCAGGGAGCACAGATCGCAGACCTGGTCTCCGACGTCGATTCCGATCGTCCTCTCGGGGAAGGGTGCGAGCACATACCGCATGGCCGGCCTCCGGTGTTGAGGGGCTTCGAGCCCGACGGTTTCCTTGGGGAGCAGCTCCTTTGCTACCCCGACCGCCGAGAGGTCGGCCTTCTCATACCATCTGCAACGACTGCGCGAAGCCTCCCTTCGGAGGCTGCTCCGAGGCGGATCGAGCGTCTCGGTCGGCGGCGGGCTCTCAGGCGGTCCCGCTGGGTACCGAGAGGTCCCCCGGCGACGGACTCCCCCAAGCGGTTGAAGCCGCGGCTGGAACGGCACGAAGTCCGCCTTCGCGGACTGCTCCGCGCCGGCACGGGCATCTTATCGAATCGCCGCGATCCGTGGAACCCGGATCGCAGCGGGATCGAACGCACCCCGCGACACCCCTCGCTTGAGACACCCCTCTCCTGCTTGCGGGAGAGGGGCCGGGGGTGAGGGCCCCTTCGCGATCCGCACCACCTCCGGCCTACGAGAATCCAGCGAAACGCTGACTTTCTGGCAGCCTCTGCGACCCGCCCCCCTACCGCGCCAGCACCGGCGACCACGCGGGCAGGCCGAGGTTGCTGCCTTTCAGCAGCGCGCGCGTCCTCCCGGTGACGGTATCCAGCACGTACAGGCCGCCGCCGTCGCGGCTGGAGGCGTACACCAGGTGGCGACCGTCGGGGGCCCAGCTCGGGTCCTCGTTGCGGCCGGAGTTGGTCAGCAGGCGCGTCTGTCCGCCGTCGGCGCTGCCGACGACGATCTGGTAGCTGCCGCCCACGCGCGAGTGGTAGGCGATCTCCGCCCCCTTCGGCGACCAGTCGGGCGAGGCGCTGTAGCCGCGCTGGCCGTAGACGTAGTCCGACACCAGCCGCGCGTCGCCCCCGGGGGACATCACGTAGATCTGCGGCTCGCCCAGGCGGTCCGAGACGAAGGCGAAGCGCGACCCGTCCGGCGACCAGCTCGGCGAGAACGAGGCGTAGCGCCCGCCGCGCGTCTGCTGGGCCAGGCAGCAGCGCCGTCCCACGTCGTACGTCGCCACCTCCGTCTCCACGCCGACGGTGGTGGCGAAGGCCAGGGTCCGTCCGTCCGGCGCGTACGCGGGCGTCATGTTGAGCCCCGCGCGGTCCGAGAGCAGATGGTCCGCCCCGCTCACCAGGTCGCGCTCGTACAGCCAGGGCCCGGCGCCCCGGAACGAGGTGTAGGCGATGCGCCGCCCGTCCGGCGACCAGGCGGGCGACAGGGCGATGGAGCCGTCGGTGGTGACGCGCTGGGCGCCCTCGCCGTCCGAGTCCACGATCCAGATCTCCTTGCTCCCCCGGCCCGCCACCGTGTAGGCGATGCGGCTCGCGGCCGTCCCCGGCTGCCCGGTCACCCAGCGCACGACGACGTCCGACGCGGCGTGCACCGCCATCCGGAAGCCGCGGCCGCCGCTGGAGGGCAGCTCGAAGCTCTGGTCTCCCTTGACCTGGCCGTACACCACGTCCGTCAGCGTCAGCCGAAGCGACACGCCGCCGGCGGAGGGGCGAAGCTGGCCGGCGAGCACCCAGTCCGCGCCGCGCTCCTTCCACAGCGCCGCGTTCACGGGGTCGGCGGCGCGCGTACCCGGGTCCGCGGACTTCATCTCGAAACGGTCGGCGTAGTCCAGGTCGCGCGCCACGATCTCTCTCGCGGTCGATGCGGACGGCTCCGCGCCGGACGCGGCGGCGAAGGGCAGCACCACGAAGCCCGGGCGATACTCCGTCTGGTAGACCAGGCCCAGGCGCACGCCCGTGCTGTCCTGCGCGCGCAGGGCGGCGGCGGTGGAGAGCAGGAGCGCGAGGGCGGCGGCGAGCGGACGCAAGCGCATGGGGCGGAGGTTCGGGGTCAGCGGGGCGGCGTGAAGTCGAAGGTGATGGCCAGCCGGTCGTCGGGAAAGCCCGCGGGCAGGCGGCCGAAGGCGCCGTCGCGGCCGGCGCGCTCCACCGCCTCCATCGCGGCGCTGCGGAACGCGAAGCTTCCGTTTCCGGCGACGGTGGAGATGTCGCTCACGCCGCCGTCGCGCTCGATCCAGAAGCGGACGGAGGCGCGGTCCGTGCGCGCCCCGGCCGGCGGGCGGAAGTAGCGGCGCACCTGGCGGATGATGTTCTCCAGGTAGGCGCGGTCCACGAAGTCCGCGCCCTCCGTCCGCACGTTCAGCCCCTCGCCGCCGGCGGCGGACGCGACGGGGTTCGCCCCAGTCGCGGGCACCGGCCTGCGCCCCGGCCCCGTCGTGCCCAGCCCCGGCCGCGTGGAAGTGGGCGGAGCGTTCGTCGCGGCTCCGCCCGCCGGCTTTCCGGGCGCGGGTCGATCCGTGGATGCGGGCGGCCGGCGCGTGGTCGCCGGGGTCGATCCCGCCGCCGGCTTCGACGAGGCCGGTGGGTTCGACGCGCTCGACGGCCTCACCGGAGTCGACGGAGCGGGATGCGCCGGAGCAGGCGGCGGCTTCCTTGTAGGCGCGGGGGCGGGCGCAGGTTCCCTCGCGGGCGGCGCGGGCTTCGGCGCGGGCGGATGCGCGGTCGGAGGCGGCGTGCGGACAGGCGGGGTCGGCGGAGCCGGCTTCGGCGTCGCGGCTGGCGCCGGCTTCGGCGGGGCGGCGGCCGGCGGAGCGGAGGCGGGCGCTTCCGCGGAAGGCGCGGGGGATGCGGACGCGGGGGCGGGGCCGGGGGGGGACTCCATCGGCGGCTCGGCCATCGCCGGACCGGCCTCCGTCGGCGGCGGGGACACGATGGCGACCTTGTAGACGCGCATCGCGGGCGGCTTGGGGGCGGCGCCGGCGGAGGCGGCCCAGAGGAGGAGGCCGGCGAGCGCGTGCACGGCGAACGAGCCGGCGAGCGCCAGGCCCGCCCGCGCGGGCCGCCGGTGCCTGCGGCGGCGCGTCACGTCAGCGCGGGGCCGAGGGGGAAACGGCCTCGGGCTCGGCGATCAGGCCCACGGTGGCCACGTCCGCCGCCTTCATCGCCCCCAGCACCTGCACCACGCGGCCGTACGGGACGCCCTGGTCGGCCCTCAGGTAGACGTTCTGCGCGCCCTTGGCGCGGACCATCGCGGGAAAGACGCGCTCGAACTCGTCCCAGCGCACGGGGGCCTGGCCGATGAAGATGGCGCCGGAGCGGTCCACGGTGACGACCACGCCCTCGGACGAGGGGACGGACTCGGTGTGGGCCTTCGGCACCTGCACCTCCACGCCGCCCTGCATCATGGGGGCGGTGATCATGAAGATCACGAGCAGCGTGAGCGCCACGTCCACCAGTGAGGTGACGTTGATCTCGGCGCTGGGCCCCAGCTCGCCGTCGCGGCGCCGCCGGCGGGGCACCTAGATGCGCCCCTCGCGCGCCAGCCCGCCGATGAACTCGCTGGAGAACCCCTCCAGCTCGCCCATCAGCCGGTTGAGCCGCGCCGTCAGGTAGTTGTATCCCATCGCCGCCGGGATCGCCGCCACCAGCCCGCCCGCCGTCGCCACCAGCGCCTCCGCGATCCCGGGGGCGACGGCGTTGATGCTGCTCGACCCCGCCGCCGCGACGCCGACGAAGGAGTTCATCACGCCGAGCACGGTGCCGAGAAGGCCCAGGAGGGGGGAGACGGTGGCGATGATCGCCAGCCAGTACAGGCCTGCGGTCAGGTCGTCGCGCTCCTCGCCCTCCTCCTTCTCCAGCACCATGCGCAGCACCTCCAGCTGCGCGGGAGACAGGCCGCGCACCTCGCTGCCCGCCCGCGCCGCCCCGGGCCGCAGCTCCGCGAAGAAGCCCATCCCCCGCTTGAAGACGCGGGTGAAGGGCGACTCGGGGAGCGCCGCCACCCGCTCGTAGGCCACGTCCAGCCGGTCCGCGCCCTCCAGCTTGTCCAGAAAGCGGTCCGAGTCGCGCCTCAGCCGGCGGAACTGCATGAGCTTCCAAACGATCAGGCCCCACGACGCCAGCGAGAAGATGGCGAGGACGGCCATGATGATCTTGGTGGAGGGGGTGCCCTCCGCGATCATCTGCCACGCCTTCGCGAACTCGTTGGGGCCGCCGTGCGCCGCCTGGAGCAGCATCATTCCCGCGCCTCGGTCATCGTCTCGTCGCGCTCCGGTCCGGCGTCGCCGGGAGGGGGATGGTCCAGCTCGAAGAGGTAGCGCAGCGTGTCCAGCGCCGCCGTGCCGCGCCCGTTGCCCGCCGCGTCGCGCAGGCGCACGGTGGGGGCGTGCAGCAGCTTGTTGAGCAGCGAGCGGGTGAGCGCCTCCACCGCCTCGCGGTCGCGCTCGCTCAGGTGCGCCAGGTGGCGCCCGGCGCGCTCCAGCTCTGCCAGCCGCACGCGCTCGCCGTGCTCGCGGAGGGCGCGAATCGTCGGCACGACGGCGAGCGAGGCGTACCAGGCCCAGAACTCCTCCACCTCGGCCGCCAGGATCCCCTCCGCCGCGGGAAGCTGCGCGCGCCGGCGGTCCAGGCTGTCGTCGACGATCTGCGTGAGGTCGTCGATGTTGTAGAGGAAGACGTTGGGCTCGTCGCCCACCGCCGGCTCCACGTCGCGGGGGATGGCGATGTCGATGATGCAGAGCGGCTGGCGCGGCCCGCCGGGCAGCGCGCGGCGCAGGCGCTCGCGGGTGAGCACGGGATGCGGGGCCGACGTGGAGCAGATGACGATGTCCACCGCCGGCAGCGCCGTGCCGAAGTCGTCCAGGCGCACCGCCTCGCCGCCCCAGCGCTCCGCCAGCTCGCGCGCCCGGTCGAAGGTGCGGTTGGCGACGATGGCCGTGCGCACGCCCTCGCCGCGCAGGCACTCCAGCGTGGTCTCGCTCATCTCGCCGGCGCCAAGGACCAGCGCGCGCCGGCCCTTCAGCGAGCCGAAGATCTTCTTCGCCAGCTCCACCGCGGCGGACGAGACGGAGGCGGCGCCGTGGCCCAGCCCCGTCTCGCTGCGCACCCGCCCGCCCACGGCGAAGGCGCTCTGGAACAGGCGGTTGAGGGCCGAACCAACGACAGGACCGGAGGGGCCGGCCACCTCGCGGGCGGTGGCGTACGCCTCCTTCACCTGGCCCTGGATCTGGGGCTCGCCCAGGATCATGGAGTCCAGCCCGCTGGTGACGCGGAACAGGTGGTCCACGGCCTGGCGGTCGCGGTGCACGTACATCCAGCGCGCCGCGCCCTGCGCCGTCTCGCCGATCTTGGCCGCCAGGATGGCCTGCGCTTGCTCGACCGAGAACCCGTCCTCCGGCAGCGCCAGGTACAGCTCGGTGCGGTTGCAGGTGGAGAGCAGCACGGCCTCGCCCGCGCGGCCGCCGGTGGCCGCGAGCAGCGCGGGCGCCATCTCGGCGCGCCCGAACGCGAAGCGCTCGCGCACCTCGATGGGCGCGGTCCGGTGGCTGACGCCTACGACTGCGAGAGGCATCGCGCGATCCGTGTCTCGAGCTCGGCATCCCGTCCGGCGACGGCGTCGTCCAGGAAGGCGGGCGTCACCAGCGACGTCCACATCGCCCGCCGCCGCCCCTCGTCGCCCGGCCAGCGTGCCTGCACCTCCGTCCGCAGCGCGACGAGCCTGCGCGCCGCGCGTCCGACCCCTTCCGTCACCACGTCCTCCAGCCGCTCCCGCAGCCGCTTCGCCAGCAGCGGCGCCGCGCCGCCCGTCGACAACGCGACGGTGACGCCGTCGCGGCGGATGACGGCGGGCACGTGGAAGGCCGATCCCTCGCCGTCGTCGGCCACGCTCGCCAGCGCGCGATCACCCTCCGCCTCCGCGGCGACGGCAGCGTTCACCTCGGCCGAATCGGTCGCGGCGAAGACGAGGTGGCGGCGGAGCGCATCGCCTGCCTGGTAGACGCGGGCGTGGTGGACGAGGGCGTGCGTCTCGACCAGACCAGCCAGCTCGGCGGACAGGGCGGGGGACACGATCTCCGGGCGGGCGCCGGCCTCCAGCAGCCCGCGGACCTTGCGGCAGGCGACGGCGCCGCCGCCCACCACCAGCACGCGGCAGCGGGCGGCATCGACGAAGATGGGATACAGGCTCACAGGAACTCCCCGCCCGCCGGCGCGGAGGCCAGTCGGAGCAGGAGATAGGCGGCGACGACCACGGCGAACCCCAGCACGGACGCCAGCGCCGCGCGGTGCCCACGGCGTCCCCCGCCCGCGCGGACCCCCAGCGCGGCGGCGAACACGAGCCAGGTGAGTACCCCCCAGATCACCTTGGGGTTTCCGGGCGCCAGGGGCCTATGGAAGCGCGCGGACCAGGCCCAGCCCACGATCAGCGCCAGCGTCAGGAAGGGCAGGCCGACGAGCAGGGCCCGGCGCCCCAGGCGGTCCAGCGTGTCCAGCGGGGGGAAGAAGCGGAAGACCGCGCCGAAGCGCTTGGCCTTCAGCTCGCGGAACTGCACCAGGTACATGAGCCCGGCGGCGAAGGCCACGGTGAGCCCCGCGTAGCCCACCATCGCCAGGGTGACGTGCAGCACGAACCAGGGCCCGCGGAACGCCAGCACCTCGCCGCTGGGCCGCACCCCCGCGAACTCCGCCGCCGCGACGACGAGCGCCGCCGCGGGGACGAGGATCAGCCCCACGGGACCCGTCCGCCCCAGCGTGGCGACACCGAGGGAGCCCACGCCGATCAGGAGGGCGAGGACGGAGAGGGAAGGCCCAAGGCCGACGAGGGGAAGCTCGCCGTAGCGCGCGCCGTACGCCGCGAGCGCGCCCAGGTGCGCGGCGACGGCGCCGCCGGTGAGCACGGTGGCGAGCAATGCGAGGCGCCGGCTGCCGCGCGCCAGCGACAGGGCGAGCAGCAGTGCGGCGGCGGCGTACAGCGCCAGCGCGAGCCCGTGCAGCGGCCCCGTCACGCGACGCGCCCCGCGCGGGCATCCCCCAACAACGCCGACGCCCTTCCGGAGGGAAGGGCGTCGGAAGCCGTACGGGGTCCCGCCTGTGCCACGGGCGCGTTCACGGCATCCGGCCGATGCGGCGCGCCGGAAGCCCCGGACGGAGGGCGGGCTGCCGCAGCGAGCGGACGCGCACGGTGGCCGTGTGCTCGGTGACCTTCACCACCTGCAGCCGGCCCACCGTGACGGCCGGCTCCACGCCCCACTCGGCCTGGTTGCTGGACAGGTAGGTCTCGAACTCGTCCCCCTCGTGGATGCCCTCGGCGCGGCCCGCGTCCAGGAAGGCGAGCTCCTCCACGTTGTGCAGGGTGTGCTCTTCGGCGAAGGCCACGATGTGCACGTCCGGCCCCGCGGAAGCGCCCGGCACCACCCCCACCGGCACCGGGAAGCGGGGCGAGGGCGTCACCAGGTCGCCCACGCTCACGGCGCCGAACATCTGCACCACCTGCAGGGTGGCGGTGCTTCCCTGCACGGCGGCCACGGTGCCGATTCCCGTGGGGCGGTACACGCGGCCCAGCGGCTCCACCTTGCCGCCCTCGGCCAGGAAGCCCACGCGGTCGCCCACGCGCAGCGCCGAGGGGTCCGTGAGCGCCACGTTGATGCGGTCGTACGGCTGGATCTGGGGTGCGTGCTCGATGGGCACCACGGTGGGCGAGATGGGCCCCGCCACGCGGCCGATGGTGCGCACCTCGGACGCCTGCGCCAGGAACGCGGCGCGGTAGAAGTCCGCGGGCGTCACGGCCGGGATCGGGGGGCCGTCCGCGCCCAGGATGCGGTTGCGGGCCTCCTGGCTGGCGCTGGGATAGAAGACGGTGCGGTCGTCGCCGGGGCCGGCCGGTCCCGAGACGCCTTCCGGCAGGGCCAGGCGCTGGCCCGGGTAGATGCGGGCCGGGTCGCGCACGGAGCCCGTGTTGAGGCGGAAGATCTCGGGCCACAGGAAGGGATCGCTCATGTACGACTGCGCGATGCCCCACAGGGTCTCGCCGTTCTGCACGGTGTGCACGCGATCCTGCGCGCCGGCGGCGGGCGTCTGCTGCGCCGCCAGGGGCGCGGCCGCAAGCAGGCCTGCGGCGACGAGGAGTGACGTCTTCACGGGACCTCGGGCAAGGGCGGTACGGGCGGTTGCGGCCCGCCGGGAAGGCGCGGGCGGAGGGTGCCTCCCGGCCCACATGGTAAGGGGCCGCGGGCAAGAACGCAAGGCGGGGCCGGCACTTGGGGGCCGCGGCGGGCTCGGCGCCGGGCCCCCAGGCGCCCGCTTCGAACGCTGGGGAACGCCTGGTTCGACATGCGAGCCGCGTGCCCGCCGCCCGATTCCACCGAACGTATTATCCTCAAACGACTTGGGATCGGATCCGAGGAATCGTTGAGGGGGATCGGCGTGCAAACGCGTGGCGCCGCCGAAAAGTTTGCCGGGGACGGGCGAATGAATCCGCGGCTGAACGGCGCGAGACCCGCCTGCGCGGGTTGGCTCCCTGCGGGATCAGGGCTCCGCGCGGTACGCACCTGCTGGTGACGTGGCGAGAGGGACCGGGCGCGGGAGCGGCGCGCCTGCAAGGGTACGCCGGGGGGCCGCAGGTGCTTCCGGGGCACGGGTTTCGCGGGCTCACCGCCGCAGCCGGCCGCCCGTGCGGGGCGCGCCCCCAACCGCTTCCGCGTAGCCCATGACCCGTCGCCGTACCCTCGCCGCCGTGCTCGTCGCCGTCGTTCTCGTCCCGCTCCTGGTGTGGGCCCTGGCACGGCCCGGGGCGCACCCGGCCACGCGCGCGGAGGCCCGCACCGCGCCCGCCGCCCGGCTCCCGGACGGCGTGCCGCCCGAGGTGGGCACCCTGCTGGAGCAGGGCCGCAACTGGCGCGCGGCGCAGCTCCTTCGCCCCATCGTCCGCGCGAACCCCGACCCGGACGTGGCGCTGCTGGCGGCGCGGGCGGAGGCGGGATGGGGGGGATGGAAGGAGGTGCGCGCGCTGCTGGAGGGAAGGCCCTGGCTGGACCGCGCGGGCAGCGGCATCGGCTGGTACTGGCTGGCCCGCGCCCGCGAGGAGGCCGGCGACCGCGCGGGCGCGGCGGACGCGTACGGCCGCTACCTGGGCGCGACGCCGCACGACACCGCATCCACCGGCCTCCGTGTGGTCGCGGAGCTGCGGCAGGCGCTCGCCCTGCTGCGCGCGGGGCGTGCGGCGGAGGGCGCGGCGGCGCTGGACCACCTGCGCACCCACGGCGGCGGGGGCGGCGCCTGGGCGGCCCTCCTGGCGGCGGAGGCGCTGGCTCCCCAGGGCGATACGGCGCGCGTGCGGCGGCTGGTGGAGTCGGCCGCGGGCTCCGTGCCTCCCACCCGGGCGGCCGCGGCGCTCGCGGACGCGTACGTGAAGGCGGGCGACGGGCGCACGGGGCGGTCGCTGGCACTGGCCCAGGCGCAGCGCGCGGTGAACGGGGAGGAGCGCGCGGGCGTGCTGCTGGCCGGCGCCCGCGCGGCGCTCGCTGCGGGGGACGCCGCGGCGGCGCGGGGAGACCTGCGCGGCGCGATGGCCGCGGCGCCCGCGAGCGTTGCGGCGGAGGAGGCGGCGGGGCGGATGGAAGGGATGGGCGGCCTGTCGCCGGAGGAACGGCTGGCGATCGCGGACGTCTTCTCCCGTCGCGGACTGGGCGCCCGCGCGGCGGCGGAGTACCGCGCGTGGCTGGCGGCGGGCGGCGGCTCGCCGGCGCAGCGGGCGGACGTGGGGCTGGCACTGGGGCGGGCGCTCTTCGCGGCCGGGCGATACGGAGACGCGGCTGCGGTGCTGGCGCCGCTGGCCGACGATCCCGCTCCGCTGGGCCCGAAGGCGGCGTTCTACCTGGGCCGCGCGCGCATCCGCGGGGCACCGGGGTCGGGGCGCGCCACCTTCGTCGCGCTGGCGGACCGGTACCCGAACGCGTCCGAGGTGCCGGACGCGCTCTTCCTGGCCGGCGACGCGGCGGACGACGCGGGCGACCGGGCCGGCGCGGACGCGCTGTATCGCCGCGTGGTCGCCCGCTACCCCTCGAACG
>JAQBQD010000208.1 GCA_028287185.1 Gemmatimonadota bacterium
CACCGCATTCCGCAGGCACTCCAGGTAGCCCTCGAACCGCCGCCGGCCCGCTGCTTCGGTGTTCATTCCTACACCTTGCTACTCACATTCCCAATTGTCAAGATGTTTCTAACACAGTAGTATTAGATCTCTGCAAGCAAAGAGGGCATCTATTCACTAACAGGAATCTGACTGAACTACACCCAGAATTCACACCGCCCCCACCCCCGTCGTGGCCCGCACGTTCAGCTCGTCGTAGCCGGCCTCGGCGGCGGGGCTACCGGTGAGGAGCGAGGCCAGCACGGCGGCGAGGAAGCCGAGCGGCGCCGAGACCAGCGCGGGGTTGTCGAGGGGGAAGATGGGCGCGGCCTGGATGAGGTGGCGGGCGGCGGCCGTCGCGGGGTCGACGCCCATCACGGCGGGGCTGAGTACGATGAGCACGAGCGAGGCGACGAGGCCCACCAGCATCCCCACCACCATTCCCGTGGCGTTGAAGCGCCGCCAGTAGAGCGTGAGCAGGATGGCGGGGACGTTGGCGCTGGCGGCGACGGCGAAGGCCAGGCCCACCAGGAAGGCGACGTTCAGCGAGCGCAGGGCGATGGCGAGCACGATGGAAAGCACGCCGATGACCGCCGCGGCGATGCGCGCCACACGCACCTGCTCGCGCTCGTCGTGCTTCTCGCCGCGCTTCACCACGCTGAACCAGATGTCGTGGGCGAAGGCGGAGGACGAGGCGATGGTGAGGCCGGCGACCACGGCCAGGATGGTGGCGAAGGCGATGGCCGAGACGAAGCTGAGGAACACGGGCCCGCCCACCTCGGCCGCCAGCAGCGGCGCCGCCAGGTTCTGGTTGGGGACCAGCACGCCGTCCTTCATCAGCCCGATGTGCGCCTTGCCCACCAGTGTGGCGGCGCCGAAGCCCAGGAAGGTGGTCATGATGTAGAACGAGCCGATCAGGATCATGGCCCAGACCACCGAGGTGCGCGCCGCCACGGCCGACTTCACCGTGTAGAAGCGCACCAGGATGTGCGGCAGGCCCGCCGTGCCGAAGATGAGCGCCACGCCCAGCGAGATGAGCGAGAGCGGGCCCCACTTGCCGTGGTAGTACAGGCCCGGCTGCGTGAAGTCGCGCACCTGGGGCGCGGCGCCGCCGGGGCACACGCCGTCCTTGAGCGCGCCCACCTCGCAGAATTTGCCGGTGACCCCCGCCACGGCGTGGAAGAAGGCGCCGAACGAGAAGCCGAAGCGCGCCATCACCAGCACCGACAGCAGGATCGTCCCCGCCATCAGCAGCACCGCCTTCACGATCTGCACCCACGTCGTCGCCAGCATCCCCCCGAAGATCACGTACACCAGCATCAGCACGCCCACCATCACGATGGCGGCGTTGAAGCCGATGCCGGGGATCAGCAGGCTCACCAGCGAGCCGGCGCCCACCATCTGCGCGATCATGTAGAACAGGCTCACCACCAGCGTGGAGATCGCCGCCACCGTGCGCACGGCGGGCGTCTTCAGGCGGAAGGCCAGCACGTCGGCCATGGTGAACTTGCCCGTGTTCCGCAGCGGCTCGGCGACCAGGAGAAGCACGGTGAGGTACGCCACCAGCCATCCCACGGAGTACATGAAGCCGTCGTAGCCGTAGAAGGCGATGAGGCCCGCGATGCCCAGGAACGACGCCGCGCTCATGTAGTCGCCGGCGACGGCCCAGCCGTTCTGGAAGCCGGTGATGCTGCGCCCGGCGCTGTAGAAGTCCGCCGTGGTCCGCGTGCGGCGCGAGGCCCAGTAGGTGATGGCGAGCGTGAGCGCGATGAACACCAGGAACATCGCCAGTGAGATGCTCATGCGCCGCCTCCCTGCACGCGGTGGGCGATGCGGGCCGCCATGGCGTCGAAGGTCCGCGCGCGCCGCACGTACATCGCCATGAGGATCCACGCCATGAAGAACTGCGAGAGGGCGAACAGGTAGGCCAGGTTCACGTCGCCCAGCACGTGCCGGTCCATCATCCCCGGGAAGTAGCCGACCAGGACGGGCAGCGCGAAGTAGTAGGCGATGAAGAACACCGTGGCCGGCACGATGAAGCGCCGCCGCGCCGCCACCAGCGCGCGGAAGTCGGGGTCCGCCGAGACGGCGGCCCAGTCGGGCTCGGGCCCCGCGGCGGCGGCGGGGACGGGCGGCGGGGGCGGCTCGGCCATCGGCGGGGCTCCGGGAAGGGGAATCGATCGACGCGCGGACGGGGTTCGACGGTCCGGCGGGTCTGTGCTGGATGAGGACCCGCGTACGGTAGCCGCCGCGGACGCGGATGACAACATCCGCCTCACGGATCGGTGAGACGGACGTCCGTGCCGCGCGGGATGTTGCGTGGGGGCAGGGGCGCGTCCATAATCACGGCTCGCGAGCCGCGCCCCTTCCCGCGAGGACGGTGCCGGTGGGGAGGTGGACCGACCGAAGGCGATGGACGATGCCGCTCAAGCTGGGCAACATCACGTACAGCAACTGCTTTCCCGTGCACGCGGGACTCATCGACGGGGCCGTGGCCGGCGGCCCCGTTCTCGTGGAGGGCGTTCCCTCGTTCCTGAACGGCCTGCTGGCCCGCGGCGAGATCGACGTGTCGCCGTCGTCCAGCATCGAGTACGCGCGCCACGCGGCGGGGTACCGCATCGTCCCTGACTTCGTGATCGGGTCGCGCGGCCCGGTGCGCAGCATCCTCTTCCTGGCCGGCCGCGACCCGCGCGAGCTGGCGGACGCCACCGTGGCCATGCCGACGGCGTCGGCGACCAGCGTCGTCCTCCTCAAGGTGCTGCTGAGGAAGCGCTGGGGCGTCTCGCCGCGCACGGTGTGGTTCGACCAGGCGAAGGAGGACCC
This sequence comes from Gemmatimonadota bacterium, assembly GCA_028287185.1. Classification (GTDB taxonomy): domain Bacteria; phylum Gemmatimonadota; class Gemmatimonadetes; order Longimicrobiales; family Longimicrobiaceae; genus JAQBQD01. The sequence continues at coordinate 2,842 of JAQBQD010000208.1, forward strand.
GTTCGCCGCCGGCGCGGACGCGGCGCTGTTCATCGGCGACGTGGCGCTGCGGGCGGACCTGTATCCCGCGCTGCCCGTGCGCCTGGACCTGGGGCAGGAGTGGTGGGACCACACGGGGCTGCCGTTCGCGTTCGCGGTGTGGCAGGCGTCCGGCGGGTCCGACGCGGAGCTGCGCCGCCTGCACGGGCTTCTCCTCCGCTCGCGCGCCCACGGGCTGGAGCACCGCGCCGCGCTCGCCGAGAAGTACGCGGAGCACTTCGGCTTCTCCGCGCCGTTCCTGGACGCCTACTGGCGCGACCTGTCGTACGTGCTGGACGAGCCGATGCTGGAGGGCCTCAACACCTTCTACCGGTATGCGGCGGAGATCGGGGAGATCGCCGAGGCGCCCGTGCTGCGGTGGACGGAACGAAGCTGAGCGGGCGTCGGGGTTCTGGACAGGGACTTCGTCCGGGCGATGTCGGGAGGGCGTGATCGAAGGCCCCGACTCCAGCGTTTGATCGCCTCCTCGAGATCCACGTCGAGTCCACGGAACGGCGAAGGGCCGCTTCCCAATGCGGGGGCGGCCCTTCGTTCATCCGATGACGCGGTTTTGAAGTCCTCCGGACGATGCAAAGGCGCGGCGTCCGGAGGGGTGTGGCTTCATCCCGGGGCTACGGCGTCGCCACGGGGGTGGAGCCGGCGTTCGTCAGGCCGTTGAAGAGCAGCTTGAAGGTGCCGTGGGGCTGGCCGCGGAAGGTGATCTCGGGGCCGAAGAGGTAGAGCCTGCCGCGGCCCACGTCCGCCTCGGCCATGGCGGCGGCGCCGTCCAGGTACTGCTGGCCCCATGCCCACCCGCTGCGCAGCGGCCGCGCGCCGTACCATGCGATGCCGCGAACCCCGTGCGCCGCGGCGTCGGGCGCCAGGCGGAAGGCGGGGTCCTCGTCGAACATCACCACGGCGCTGTCGGCCATGCCCCAGGTGACGGGGCGGGGCGCGTCCATCCGCACCTGCAGCAACGATCCGGGGATGTAGAACTTCTCGTCCGCCAGGTGCCGCTCGGTGCCGTCGGCCGCCTTCTCCACCAGCGCGTCGCCCACCGGCAGGCCCAGGTCGCGGGCCAGGACGGTGGAGCTGCCCATGGTGAGCACCGTGCCGCCCTCCTCCAGGAACTGGCGGAGCTGCGGCACCGTGCGCGCCACCGAGACGTTGCCCAGGTGGCTGCGCCACTCGGCGGGGATGGTCGCCGAATCCGGCATGCCGCCGCGGCCCGGGCGGTCGCGCTCGGGGATCGCCCCGTTCACGAACACCAGCACGTCGTACCGGGCGCGCAGGCCGCCGGCGTCCAGCGCCGGGGCGTAGACCACCTCGTACGGGTACTCGAACTGGTCCAGGATCCAGCGCACCCAGCCGGACTCGATGGAGCCGCCGTAGCGGTCCCACAGGCCGATGCGGGGCCGGCGCAGCGGCGCGGCCGCCGTGGGCGCGGACGGCACGCCCTGGAAGGTGATGCCCAGCTCGCGCGCCATCTCCGCCAGCTTCGCGCGATCCGCGCCGCGGCCCACCACGAAGCTGCCGGCCTCGAACGTCCGCCCGCCGGACTCCCAGGGCTCGGTGAGGCGCGACACGGACACGCCCGCCGCCAGCAGCCGGTTGGCGGCGCGGAAGGCGTCGTTGTAGCGCGGCGACAGCAGGTATGCCTCCGTGGCCGCGGCCGACCGCTCCTCCACGGTGCCCGGCGCGGGACGGGTGTCGAAGCCGTCCACCTTGGCGAACGGCCCGTCGAAGGCGTCCAGCACGCGATCGAACCGCACGCCCATCTGGTACGCCAGCGTCCACCCCGCCAGGTCGTACGGCGGCGTCGGGGGCGCGCCGGGAAAGCGGAAGTCGTTGGGATGGTCCTGGGGCTCGAACATGTCCAGCACGTGCGCGCGGAAGGGCTGCGCGGCCAGCACCACGTACGAGCCGGCCGGGTACCGCTTGCCGCCCGCCGTGAACTCGGCCGTCGCGCGCCGCACCTCGATCCCCGTCTCCAGCAGCGCGTTCACCAGCTTCGTCGCCGTGGGGAAGTCGGCCTGGTCCGACGGGATCACGTAGCCCCGCGGGTCGCGCCTGTCCGCCGTGTGCATCATGGCCCAGTAGCGCGCGCTGGCCGCCGGGTCCGCCACGCCGCCGCCGCGCGCCTCGCCGCCACCCGCGTCGGCGGAGGTGGATGCGCCCGCCGCGCGCCGGTCGGCCGCCATCACCGCGCGGACCGAGTCGAGGACGGAGGGGTGGATGGTCCACGTGTCGCGCCGGCCCGCCGCGATGGCGTCGCGGCCCATCTGGTAGGCGTCGTACAGGAAGGTCTCACGGTAGCGCGAAGCCACGTCCATCACCGCCCAGTTGGCCGTGACCGAGTAGTCGATGGACTGCCGGAAGTGCCACCGCTGCGGGGCGATGGGCAGCGGCTCGTCGGCGCGCGGGAGCTGCTTGTCGGCCACGAAGGGGATGTCGATGGGCGTGGGGTTGCCGATGCTCTCCGTGAGCAGGCCCACCATGTTGTGGAAGTAGGTGATGGTGCGCAGCCCGCCGTTCCACCAGGTGGAGTACGGCGCGCCGCTGCGCATGGTCACGCCCGGCTTGCCCTCGGCGATGAAGCGCGAGTGCATGGCCGCGCCCACCAGGTCCAGCTTGCTGACGATGAGGGGGTTGAAGTTGTAGTTGAAGGGGTCGCGGAAGGGCGGCGCGAACATCACCGTGCCCGCCGGGCCCGTCTGGTGGTGGTTGTAGACGATCTGGGGATACCACTGGCCGAACAGCACCCGGTTCATGTTCTTCGTCTCCGGCTGCGTGGAGCCGTAGAAGTCCCGGTTGTTGTCGTGGCCGATGTACTTCTGGTACAGGCGCGGCAGGTTGTTGGTGGAGCGCTTGAGGGGGTCCGCCTCGCGCGTGTACCAGTGGCTCACCAGGTCCATGCCGTCCGGGTTGGCGTGGACGAGCAGGACGACCAGGTCGTCGCGGAAGCGCTTCGTCTCGGGATCGTCGCGGCTCACGAGCTGCCAGGTGGTCTCGATGAGCTGCTGCGCGCCCAGGACCTCGTTGGCGTGCAGCCCGCCGTCGATCCACACCACCGCCTTGCCCTCGCGCGACAGCACCCGCGCCTGCGCGTCCGTCAGCCCCTCGGCGTGGGCCAGCCGCGAAGCGATCGACCGATAGTGCTCCAGGTTGCGGAGGTTGGCGGGGGACGACACGATGGCCATGTACTGCGTGCGCCCTTCCGCCGTGCGGCCGATGTCCACCAGGCGCATGCGGTCGGTCTGGGCGGCCAGGCGGCGCCAGTACGCCACCATCTGCGTGTAGTCGGGAAGCTGGTAGTCGGCGCCGATGTCGTGGCCGAAGTGCTCGCGCGGCGAGGTGAGGTGCGCGGCGGCGGCATGTGCCCGCGCGGGCTGCTGCGCCCCCGCGGGGTGCGCGGCGGCCACGGCGAAGGCGAGCGCCAGCGCAAGGCGGCGCGCGGCGGACGAGGTGCGGTGCATCACGGCTCCGGGGCGGGGTCGCTGAAAGACGCCGCCGGGCGCCGCGCGGGCGGCCGGGGCGGGTTGGGACGGGCGGGTCCGATCAAGGGGACGGCGGACACGTTCGGACACCGGCCCGGCCGTGTCAAGCCGCCGCCGCGCCGCCGCGCCATGCGTCTCGCACCGCCCCCCGTGCGTTTCGTCCCGGGGGAGTGGCGCGGAATGGATGCCGGGGCCTATCCTCCCGCGGCTCCCGACCCTCGCTCCGCCCACGATCCATCTCCCTCCCTTCGCGTCCGCCAACCCTCCCTGCCACATCGTCCGAGCCTCCCAGCGCCGTCGGACCCTGCGATCGCGTCCCGCCGCGCGGGACCCCGTCGACCGGTCGTGATGGATCGACCGCTCCGTCAACCCGCCGCCTCCGACCGCGCCTAGCATTGCCGATGAACCTCGGGACCCCGCTCGCGCTCGCCCTCCTCGCGCTGCCGGCATCGCTGCCGGCGCAGGTGCCGCCGCCGGTGGCCGCTTCCCACGCCGTGCGCGCATCCGTGGCGCACGCGGTGCGGACGGCGCTGCCCATTCGGGTGGACGGCCGGCTGGACGAGGAGGCCTGGGCGTCCGCGCGGCCGCTGACGGGGTTCACGCAGGTGACGCCGGACGAGGGAGCGCCCGCCAGCGAAGCCACGGAGGCGCGCATCCTGTACGACGGCGAGGCCCTGTACGTGGGCTTCCGGCTGCACGACCGCGGGCACGTGAGCACCCGCCTGGGCCGCCGCGACATGGACCTGGGCGACGCGGACTGGGTGGGGCTGGTGATCGACAGCTACCACGACCACCGCACGGCCGTCTCGTTCGACCTGAACCCCGGCGGCGTGCGGCGCGACGAGACCAAGACGGACGCGGGCGACGACAACTCGTGGGACGCGGTGTGGCAGGGCGCGGCCGCGCGCGACACGGGCGGATGGACGGCGGAGTACCGCATCCCCTTCTCGCAGCTCCGCTTCAACCCCGCGGCCGAGCAGACGTGGGGCTTGCAGCTGGAGCGCATCATCGGGCGGCGCAAGGAGTACGCGGTGCTGGCGTTCACGCCGAGGAAGGAGCGCGGCGGCATCGCCACCTACGCGCACCTCACGGGCCTGCGCGACCTGCACGCGGGCAGGCGGCTGGAGGTGCTGCCGTACAGCGTGGCGAAGGCGGAGTACGTGGACCCGCACGCCGACCCCTACCGCGGCGACCGGGAGCTGGGCGCGTCGGCGGGCCTGGACCTGAAGTACCGCGTGACGCCTGACCTGGCGCTGGCGGCCACGCTGAACCCCGACTTCGGGCAGGTCGAGGTGGACCCCGCCACCATCAACCTGTCCGCGTACGAGACCTTCTACCAGGACAAGCGCCCCTTCTTCGTGGAGGGAAGCGAGATCTTCGCGTTCGGCGGGGGCGGGCTGCCCACGGGGGGAGACGCGTTCTACACCCGCCGCATCGGGGGCCGCTCGTCGCCGCTGGCGCCGGCCGGGGACAGCGCGGACGTGCCGGCGCTGACCCGCATCCTGGGCGCGGCCAAGCTCTCGGGGAAGACGGCGGGCGGGTGGTCGCTGGGGGTGATGGAGGCCCTGACGGCCCGCGAGCATGCCCGCTTTCGCCTGGCCGGCGCGGACAGCGGGATGCTGGTGGAGCCGCTCGCCAACTTCCTGGTCGCCCGCGCCCGCCGCGACCTGCGCGAGGGTGCCTCGTCCGTCGGCTGGCTGGCGACGGCGGTGAACCGCGACCTCTCGACCGACGCGCTTCGGGCCGGCCTGCGGAGCAGCGCCTACACGGGCGGCATGGACTTCCGCCACGAGTGGGCGGGGCGCGCGTGGGCCGTGAGCGGCTTCGCGGCCGGCACGCGGCTCGGCGGCTCGCCGTCCGCGCTGCTGCGCGCCCAGCAGCAGCCCGACCGCTACTTCCAGCGCCCGGACGCCGCGCACCTGCGGGTGGACTCGGCCGCCACGTCGATGTCGGGCTACTCGGGGCGGCTCTCGATCGAGAAGCAGGCGGGCGAGCACTGGTCGGGCGGGGCGGACGTGGACGCCATCAGCCCCGGCTTCGAGACCAACGACCTTGGCTACCAGCGCCGCGGCGACCGCCTGGACGCCCAGGCCTACGCCGCCTACGCGCAGCGGAAGCCCGGGCGCACCTTCCGCTCGTACCGGGTGGACGGCAGCGCGCGCCTGGAGCACAACTACGCGGGCCAGAAGATCTACGACAGCTACGACCTGTCGTCACACTTCCAGACGCCGGGCTACTGGGCCGTGACCCTGGAGGCGGGCGGCGGCCTGCGCGCCCTGGACGACCGCCTGACGCGCGGGGGCCCGCTCGCCATTCGCCCCGGCAACTGGCGCGTGTCCGCCGGCGTCGACAGCGACCCGCGGCGCGACGTGACGGGCAGCGGGGCGGTGTACTGGCAGCAGGACGGCGGCGGGGCGTGGAGCTACACGGCCAGCCTGTCCGCGGGCCTCAAGACCTCGCCGCGGTGGAACCTGAGCGTGGGGCCGGTGGTGACGCGGGGCTACAACCCGGCGCAGCTCCTGGGCAGCGAAGCCGACGACGGGGCCGCCGCCACCTTCGGCCGGCGCTACGTGTTCGCGCGCTACATGCAGACCACCGTGTCCATGGACACGCGCCTCAACTACACCTTCGACCCGTCGCTGTCGCTGGAGGTGTACGCGCAGCCCTTCGTGTCGCGCGCGGACTTCGGCGGGCGGGTGTCGCTGCGGGCGGCGCGCACCTACGACTTCGACGCCTACTCGGGCGCCATCGCCGTGCAGGACTTCGAGGTGCGCTCGGTGCGCGGGAACGCGGTGCTGCGGTGGGAGTGGAGGACGGGGTCCACGCTGTACCTGGCCTGGCAGCAGAGCCGCCAGGCCGCCGCCTTCGCCGCCGACATCCGCACGCTGCGCGACGGCCCCGCGCTGTTCGACTCGCGCCCGGACAACGTGTTCCTGCTGAAGGTGAGCTACTGGCTGAACCCGTGAGGTTATGGACGCGTGCGGGTGGATCGGAGGTGGAGTGGACGGCGAAGGGAGCCCCGGAGCCTCCGTCCGCGACGCGGCGCCTCCGACCCATGTCGCTCACGTGACGACGTGATGCCCCCGCGTCACCCCGTGTTGCGCAGGCCCGCCGAGATCCCGTTGATGGTCGCGGCCAGGGCGTAGTCCAGCGCCTCGCCCGTCTCGCCGGCGCGGCGGCGGCGCAGGAGGCTCACCTGCACGAGGCTCATGGCGTCCACGTACGGGTTGCGCAGGCGGATGGAGCGCGCCAGCACGGGGTTCCGCTCCAGCAGCTCGCGCTGGCCGGTGACCCGCAGCACCATGCGCCGGGTGCGCTCGAGCTCGTCCTCCACCATCCCGAACACGCGGTCGCGCAGGCCGGCGTCGGGCACCAGGGCGGCGTAGCGCCGGGCGATGGGCAGGTCGGCCTTCGCCAGCCCCACCTCCACGTTGCGCACCAGGTCCTCGAACAGGGGGAACTCGGCCACCATCTCGCGCAGCAGCGCCTCGCCTTCCGGCGACCGGGCGGCGAACCGCTCCAGGGCGTGGCCCACGCCGAACCAGGCGGGCAGCACGTGGCGGCTCTGCATCCACCCGAACACCCAGGGGATGGCGCGCAGGTCGTCCAGCCCCCGCGTCTCGCCGCGCCGCGCGGGCCGCGAGCCGATGCGCGCGTGCTCCAGCTCGGCCACGGGCGTGGCCTGCGTGAAGTACGGCAGCGTGTCGGGGTTCTCGGCCACGCGCTCGCGGTAGAAGGCGAACGCGTCGGCCGAGAGCGCGTCCACCGCCGCCTCCCACCGCTCCGCCTGCGCGGGGGAGACGCGCGGCGGGCCCGCCAGGGCGTCGAGCGAGGCGGCCACCATCAGCTCCAGGTTGCGCTCGGCCAGCACGCGGTCGCTGTACTTCCAGTTCAGCACCTCGCCCTGCTCCGTGATCTTCAGCTCGCCGGTGAAGGCGCCGGGGGGCTGCGCGGTGATGGCGCGGTGCGTGGGCCCGCCGCCGCGTCCCACGGTGCCGCCGCGGCCGTGGAAGAGGCGCAGGCGGATGCCGCATTCGGCGGCGACGGCGTGCAGGCCGCGGTGGGCCTTGTAGATCTCCCAGGTGCTGGTGAGCATCCCGCCGTCCTTGTTGCTGTCGGAATACCCCAGCATCACCTCCTGCCGCCGGCCCCACGAGTCCAGCAGGCGCGCGTAGTCGGGCCGCGTCCACAGCTCGCGGCAGATGCCCTCGCAGGCGCGCAGGTCGTCGATGGACTCGAAGAGCGGCACCGGCATCAGCCCGGGGTCGCCGCCCGCGGCGCCCACGCGCACGCCGGCCACCTCCGCCAGCCGCACCACGTTCAGCACGTCGCCGGCGCCCGTGGCCCCGCTGATGACGTAGGTGCGGATGGACTGCGGGGGGTGCGTGCGCTTCAGCTCGGCGACCGTGCGCAGCGTCTCCAGCACCAGCGCCGTCTCTTCCGAGGGCGCGTCCGGCAGCGCGCCGCCGCCGGCGTCCGCGGAGCCCGGCGCGCCGAACAGCTCGGCGACGGCGCGGGCGTGGATGCGCGCGTGCTGGCGCACGTCCAGCGTGTGCAGGTGAAAGCCGAAGGTGCCCACCTGGCGCAGCAGCGGGTCCAGCCAGAGGGCGGCCAGGCGCTCGCCCCGGTGCGCGGCCAGGCTGTCGCGCACCAGGCGCAGGTCGGCCGCGAAGGCGTCCGCGTCGGGGTAGGCGCGCCCGTCCCGCGGCTCCTCGCGCGCGGCGCGCACCCGCCAGCCCACGTATCCCAGGAAGCGGCGGTACACCTCCTGGCCGTTGCGCGCGGCGGGGGTGGGGTCCAGCGAGGGCGTGGTGCCTGCGTACGCGTCCAGCGCCGACACCAGCGCGGCCGACGCGGGCACCTGGCGCACGGAGGGGCTCAGGCGCTCCACCAGCCCTTCCAGCGTGCGGACGTAGTGGTCCAGCACCACCGCGCGCGCCAGGCCCAGGGCGTCGCGGGTGGCCCGCGGCGTCACGAACGGGTTGCCGTCGCGGTCGCCGCCGATCCACGAGCCGAACGCCAGCACGCGCGGAAGGTCGCGGGCGGCCACGTCCACGCCGTACACCTCGCGGAAGGCGTCGGCCATCTCGGCGTACAGCGCGGGCACGGTGCCGAAGAGCACGCCGGGATAGTGGTCCAGCCCCATCTTCACCTCGTCGCGCACCGTGGGGCTCTGGCCGCGCACCTCGTCCGTCTGCCACAGCGCGGTGATCTCGCCGGCGATGGCGCGCTCCTGCCCGGCGGCCTCGGCGTCCGTCAGCGGCAGCCGGTCCAGCCGCTCCAGCGCCCGCGCGATGCGCCGCTCCTTGAACAGGATGCTGCGCCGCGACACCTCCGTGGGGTGCGCGGTGAAGACGGGCAGCACCGCCGTGCGCCCCAGCGCCTCCAGCGCGGCCGCCGCGCTCAGCCCCGCGCCCCGAAGCCGCGCCAGGGTGCCGCGGAAGGTGCCCGGCTGCGGCGGGTTTCCGTGCAGCAGCGAGGCGCGCCGCCGCCGCTTGCGGTGGTTGGTCTCCGCCAGGTTGGTCAGCGCGAAGTACGTGGCGAACGCCCGCGTCAGCGCGTGCGCCTGCCCCACCTCCACCCCCTCCACCAGCCGCTCCGCCCGCCGGATGGGATCGTCCTCGGAGCCGGCAGAATTCGCGGACCGAGATTCATCCCCAGACTCCGCGGAGCTCGTCGGTTCGGTCGATTCCGCCGCGGTGGCCCCTCCCACGACGTCCACCGCTCCGGTCGATGCGTCGGCGCGCGCCTCGGCCTCGCGGTGCTCGATCAGCAGGCGCCGCAGCTCCTCCACGGCCTCGTAGACCGCATCGCCGGCCTGCTCGCGGATGATCTCGCCCAGCAGCATGCCCAGCGAGCGCACGTCGCGGCGCAGCGGCGCCTCCTTGCTCGCGGCGTCGTCGGCGGCCAGCTCGTGCAGGCGCGCGGCCTGGTCCGGGGCCTTCCACAGCGGCTCGGCTTCGGGCATTCCGTCGTCTCCTTCTCGTTCGATGGGTCGGGCCGCCGGTGCGCGCGCCCTGCAGAGGCGCAGGCGTCAGCGAGAGGCCTGCCGTCGGCCATCTGCCGGCGGTCGACGTCTCCGGGACGGGTCTGCTTCGGGACAGGCCTGCACGCCGGCGCGATCGGTCCGCCCGCTCAGGTGCACGCCGCCAGCACGGCGTCTGCGTCCGCCACCGCGCGGGGCGAGGGCGCACGCCAGCGCGGTGCCACACCGCCCTCGCCGCCCTCCAGCGTGGCCGCGGACGCGAGCAGGGTTCGCGCCGCGCCGCCGCCGCGCAGTCGGAGCTGGATGCTGTCGAAGCGATCGTACCGCGCGCCCCGCTCGCGAACGATGAGCCGCTTCGCCCACAGCTCGTGCTCCGTGGGCTCGTTCTCGCGCACCGTGTATCCCAGGCCGCGAAGCCGCTCGGCGCTGCACTTCAGCGCGTCCCGGTCCGCCGCCACCGGGCGCTGGGCGTCGCGGTGGTAGTCGCGCGGCGTGCAGCCCGCGGCAAGCGCGCAGGCCAGCAAGAGTGGGACTCGGCGGATCGGAGTGCGCATGGGCGGCTCCCGGGCGTGCGGTGGTGGGGGAAGTTCGGGGAAGGAGGGGGTCGAGGACGGGCCTGGCCGGCACCGGTCAACCGGCTTCCCGTGTCGATCGAAGGCGCGCCGGGCGGAAATGTACCTCCACGGAAGGTCCCGTGCGACACCCCGGCGAAGAACCGGCCGGACGCCTGACGGCCTCGGCGGCCGGTGGGCGGGCCCTGTGCCGCAGGCCCGGCGGAGGCCGCGCGGTGTGGCCCCCCGCGTGTGGTCCGCCGCCTGTTTCCGTGGCGACCGGTCCACCGTATGCCGCCGGTTTTCCGCACCGTTGCTCGTCTTTCACCGGGAAACGCGGGTCGTGAACCCGTGTCCACGCCGTCGCACTGGCGCGGCGGTCCGCATGGCGCTATGCATGAGGGACGAAGGGCCGCACACCGTCCGACCCTTCCCGCAGGCGTGCCGCCCGACCCCGCCCGGCCCCCCTCCGCTCCACGCTCGGCTCCAGGAGATCCACAGTGCAACCGAGCCGCCCTCCGCACCGCTCCGAACCCCGCGCCATGGACTTCCGCGTCCTCGCCGACCACTCGCTGGACATGCTGACCGTGATGGACGCGGACGGGGTGATCCTCTACAAGAGCAACGCCGTGCGCCGCGAGCTGGGCTACCATCCGTGCGAGGTGGTGGGGCGCAACGTGCTGGACCTGCTGCACCCCGACGACCGGGAGAGGGCGGCCGCCGCCCTGGCCGCCACCGCCGCCCGACCCCGCACCCTGCACCGCGTGGAGGTGCGCTTCCGGCACCGGCGCGGCGAGTGGGTGACGCTGGAGGCCGTGCTTTGCAGCCGGCTGGACGACCCGCGGGTGCGGGGCATCGTCTCCACCTCGCGCAACATCACCGACCGCAAGCGGGGCGAGGAGGCCATGCGCCAGAGCCGCGAGATGCTGCGCATCATCATCGACGCCGCGCCCGTGGCGGTGGTGGTGCTGGAGTCCGACGCCCGCATCCGCATCTGGAACACCGCCGCCGAGCGCATCTTCGGGTGGACGCGCGAAGAGGCCATCGGCAACACCCTGCCGCTCTTCTGCGACGACGAGTCGCTGGAGGAGTTCCGGGCGCAGATCGGGGCGGCGCTGCGGGGCGAGGAGCCCGAGATGCCCAGCGAGGGGCCCCGCTGTCGCAAGGACGGCTCGCCCGTGGACGTGCGCGTCTTCACCGGCGTGCTGCGCGACGCCGGCGGGCACCCGGTGGGGGTGGTGCGCATCATCGAGGACGTGAGCGAGCTGAAGCGGCGGGAGCGGGAGCTGCGCGAGAGCGGCGTGCACCTGGCCCAGGCGCAGAAGCTGGACTCCATCGGGCGCCTGGCGGGAGGCATCGCCCACGACTTCAACAACCTGCTCACCGTCATCCAGGGAAACCTGCAGCTGGTGCTTCCCGAGGTGCCGGCCGGCTCCATGATCCGCGAGGACCTGGAGGAGATCGGGCGCGCCGCGGGGCGGGCCGCGGAGCTCACGCGGCACCTGCTCACCTTCAGCCGCAAGCAGGTGCTGCAGCCCCGCTTGCTGGACCTGAACGCCAGCATCGCGGGCACCGAGCGCATGCTGCGGCGCCTGATCGGCGAGGACATCCACGTGCAGACCGCGCTGCACCCCGGCCTGCCGCTGGTGCTGGCCGACCCCGGCCAGGTGGAGCAGGTGCTGGTGAACCTGGTGCTGAACGCCCGCGACGCCATGCCGCACGGGGGCGAGCTGACGCTGGAGACGCGGCTCTCCACCATGGGCCCCCGCGCCGCCGCCCTGTACCCGCACGCCGCGGAGGGCTCCCCCGCCGTGATGCTGTGCGTGAGCGACACGGGCCACGGCATGGACGCCGAGACGCGCTCGCACGCCTTCGAGCCCTTCTTCACCACCAAGCCCGTGGGGCGGGGCACCGGGCTGGGGCTGGCGACGGTGTACGGCATCGTGAAGCAGAGCGGCGGCTACGTCTGGATCACCAGCGCGCCGGGGCAGGGCACCCGGGTGGAGATCTGCCTTCCCCCGGCCCCCGCGCCCGCGGCCGAGCCCAACCCGCTGCCCGTGGCGGCCGGCGGCGTGCAGCCGGGGCGCGGCGAGACGGTGCTGCTGGTGGAGGACGAGCCCGCCGTGCGCCACTTCGCCGAACGGGTGCTGGAGGGCGCCGGCTACCGCGTGCTGTCCGCGGCGCACGCTTCGCAGGCGCTGGCCCGGGCGCAGGAGGCCGCCGCTCCGGTGGCGCTGCTGCTGACGGACGTGGTGATGCCGGGGCTGAGCGGGCCCGTGCTGGCCGAGCGGCTGGCGGCGCTGCACCCCGGCCTGCGCGTGCTCTTCACCTCGGGCTACGCCGACGACGCCATGAGCCACCACGGAGCGCTGGACGAGGGCGTGGTGCTGCTGGAGAAGCCGTTCTCGGTGGAGGCGCTGCTGCGCATGGTGCGGCAGGTGCTGGACGCGCCGGCTCCATGAGCCGGCGCCCGGCGCTCCTTCCGCGGGCCCCGCTCGCGCGCGTCGCGGTCCCGATCGGGAGCCCGCCCCGCCCCGCGCCCCGTCGGGGGGGCGGCGTGTACCCGTACGGGAACGCAACGCCGGGCTCCTCCAAGTGGTATCATTAGGCATGACGCTCCGCGACGATCTCCACCCACCCCCGGCCGGTACCTCTCCCGACGAAGCGGCACTCCCGCCCGCGGGGGCGGCCCCGCGCGGCCCCGTGCCGGAGAAGGAGTACTACGACCTGCTGAACGACCTGGACGCGGTGGTCTGGGAGGCGGACGCGCACAGCCCGCGGATGGACTTCGTGAACTCCGCGGCGCAGCGCATCCTGGGCTACCCGCCCAGCCGGTGGTACGAGGAGCCGCGCCTCTGGGAGGAGCGCGTGATCCACCCCGACGACCGGGCGTGGGTGGTGGCGCACGCCGTGGAGGCGCGCCGCCAGGAGCGCGACTACCAGGCCGAGTACCGGGTGCGCACCGCCGCGGGCGAGACGCTGTGGATCTCGGACCGGGTGAAGATGGTGCGCGACGGCGACGGGCGCGTGGTGCGGCTGCGGGGGATGATGGTGAACATCACGGGCCAGATCGGCGCCGAGGAGCGGCTCACCTTCCAGGCGGCGCTGCTCACGGCCCAGGGCGAGGCGGCGCTGGACGCCAACGTCGTGGTGTCCACCGCGCGCGCGGTGCTGTCGTACAACCGCCGCTTCGTGGAGATGTGGCGCTGCCCCGACGCGGTGATGGAGAGCCGCGACGGCCACCGGCTGGCGGAGTGGATGGCGTCCCAGCTCACGGACCCGGATGGGTTCCAGGCCCGCATCGACGGCTACCTGCGCGAGCCGGGCCTCTCCGACGAGTTCGAGCTGGAGCTGGCCGACGGGCGCATCATCGAGACCTACGTGCGCCCCGTGCGCGACGCCGAGAAGACGTACGGCCGCGTCTGGTTCCAGCGCGACGTGACGGAGCGGCGCCGCGCCCGCCAGGCCCTGCGGGAAAGCGAGGAGCGCTTCCGCCAGCTCGCCGAGAGCATCGACGCCAACTTCTGGCTCTTCGACCTGGCCACGGCGCGCACCATCTACACCAGCCCGGCGTACGAGCGCATCTTCGGGCTGCCGCGCGAGGCGCAGTACGCCGACGCCCGCGCGTGGCAGGCCACCCTGCACCCGGACGAGGCGGACTACGTGCGCCGCACCCTGGAGGCCCGGGTGGGGAGCGCGTACGAGCTCATCTACCGCATCGTGCGCCCCGACGGCGAGCGCCGCTGGCTGCGCGACCGCGGCTTCCCCATCGCCGACGCGGAGGGGCGTGTGTACCGGGCGGCCGGCGTCACCGAGGACATCACCCGGCAGTACGAGGCCGAGCTGCGGGTGCGGGGCGCCGAGATGCACTACCGGCGCCTGGTCACCACCTCGCCCTTCACCATCTACGCCGTGGACGCCTCGGGTGCCTTCACCGAGCTGAACCCCGCCGGCGAGAAACTGCTGGGCCGCACCGCCGCCGAGGTGCAGGGCGCGTCCTTCCTGGAGATGCTGGACGCTCCCGACGTGGGTCCCGCCACCGCGGCGCTGGCCGGCCTGGTGGAGGGCCGCACGGAAAGCGTTCACCTGGAGATCGGCGTGCGCCGCCCCGACGGCGAGGTGCGCCGGATCGCCGTGGCCGCCACCGCCATCCGCGAGGGGGAACGCGCGGTGGGCGTGCACGGGATCGCCCGCGACGTCACCGAGGAGCGGGCCGCCGAGGCCCAGCGCCGCTTCCTTTCCGCCGCGCTGGAGGGCCTGCCCGAGGGGGTGGTGATCAACGACTCCATGGGGCGGCTGGTGTACTGGAACCGCGCCTTCGCGGCGCTGCTGCACACGGCGCCCTCGGCGGCGGACGAGGAGCTGTTCCTGGCCGACCTGCTGCCCGACCCGGCGGCGGTGGACCAGCTCGGCCACATCCGCCGGTGGCTGGAGGAGCGCGAGCTCTGGAAGGGCCGGGTGCAGCGCCGCCGCCGCGACGCGGGCCTGGTGACGCTGGACATGGTGGTGGGCCGGGTGGAGCTGCGCGACGGCGAGCGCCACTACTTCACCCTGGTGCACGACGCGGCCGAGACCATCCGCCACGAGCAGCACCTGCAGCGCGCCGAGCGCATGGCCAGCATCGGCACGCTGGTGAGCGGCGTCGCCCACGAGCTCAACAACCCGCTGGCCGCCATCCGCGGCTTCGCGCAGCTCCTGCTGGGCGAGGACCCGCCCGCCGGCACCCGCGAGGGCCTGGAGGTGATCGGCCGCGAGGCGGACCGCGCCGCCCGCATCGTGGCCGACCTGCGCCGCGTGGCGCGAGAGAGCCAGGCCGGGGGCGAGTCCGCGCGCGAGGCGGTGGACCTGAACGAGGTCGTGCGCCACGTGCTGAAGCTGCGCCGCTACGCCCTGGACACCCACAACGTCCAGGTGCACGTCGACCTCGCCGCGGAGCTGCCCCCCGCGCTGGGCGACCGGGGCCAGCTCGAGCAGGTGGTGCTGAACCTGGTGGTGAACGCCGAGCAGGCCATGGCGGGCCGGGACTCGGCCGCGCTGACCGTCACGACGCGTGCGGAGAGCCCGGACGCCCTGGGCCTCACCGTCCGCGACACGGGCGAGGGGATCGCGCCGCAGGACCAGGCGCGCATCTTCGACCCCTTCTTCACCACGAAGGCCACGGGCGCCGGCACCGGCCTGGGCCTGTCGCTGGTGAACGGCATCGTGAGCGCGCACGGCGGCCAGGTGCACGTGGACAGCCCGCCCGGCGGCGGCGCCGTCTTCCACGTGGTGCTGCCCGCCGCGCCCGAGGCTCCGGAGCCGCCTCCGTCCGCCCCGCCCGCCCTCGCCGGCCCGTCGGCCGAGCCGGCTCCGTCCCCCGCCGCGCCCGCCGCCGAGCACCGCGTGCTGGTGGTGGAGGACGAGGACGCCATCCGCCGCACCCTGTCCCGCTTCCTGGCCCGCCGCGGGTACGCCGTGGAGCTGGCGAGTGACGGCGCCGAGGCCCTGCGCGCCGTGGAGGCCGCGGCCGCGGAGGGCACCGGGTACGCGCTGATCCTGTCCGACCTGCGCATGCCGGGAATGGGGGGCGACGCCCTCTTCCACCGGCTGCGCGCCATGGGCGGCGGGTGGGCCGAGCGGGTGATGTTCCTCACCGGCGACGCCGTCTCCGCCGACGCCGGCCACTTCCTGAGCACGGCCGGCGTCCCCGTGCTGTACAAGCCCTTCGACCTGGAGGACGTCGCCCGCCGCCTCGCCGAGCGCATCGCCGTCCTTTCCGCCGCGCCGGCCGGCGGCGCGCCCGGTCCGGCGGCGTAGCGGCTGGTCCCGCGCGATGCTCGGCCCTGCCCGGAATCGTCGGCGGCAGCGGGACCCCTCTCCGCCGCCGTCCGCACCCCGTCTCGTCAGATCGCATCCCCACACCGGCTCCATCCGCCGCGCGGGGGCCTGCGACGCGCAGTGCCGCGGGATCGGCCGATCAGGGTTCCAGGGATGGCCGATCAGGGTTCCAAGGATGAACGAAGCCGCCGGCCCGAGAAAGATCCTCGGGCCGGCGGTCCTTCCTCCAGCCGCCGAACGATGTCGCCGGCCGGCCGGCCGCAGTGTCTCGGGTGATGAACGGAAAGCCGCTGACCGGACGCGAATCCCGGTCAGCGGCTCCTCGTCGTCCAGCATTCCCAGCGGCACGCCCGTCGGCGTCGCATCGGACGAGGGGCTTCGGCAACCGGCGCCGCGAGGACCGGGCTTTCCGAACCGGATCCATCGCCGCGTGTCCGACGACGCGGTTTCCCGTCGCGGGAGCGGGGCACGCGGACCGTCGCGCGCGGACGGCGGTCAGACGGGGGCTTCCGCGTCCAGCATCTCGCGCACCTTGCGGGCGACGGCACCGGGGCCGAAGGGCTTGTGGATGAGGCCGAAGCCCGCCTCGCCCAGCCCGGCGATGCGCTCGTCCGTGTAGCCGGACATGAACAGCACGCGCAGCCCGGGCCGCAGCTCGCGCGCCTGCCGGGCCAGCTCGGGGCCGTTCATCAGCGGCATCACCACGTCCGTCAGCAGGAGCTCGATGGCCGCGGGGTGCTCGGCGCAGACGCGCAGGCCCTCCTCGCCGTTGGCGGCCTCGAGCACCCGGTACCCGTGCATGGCCAGGCTGCGGCGCGCCATGTCGCGCACCAGGGGGCTGTCCTCCACCAGCAGCACCGTCTCGGAGCCGTGCGCCGGCCCTTCCGCGGCGCGGACCTCGGCCTCCGCCGCGTCCCCATCCGCGCGGGGCAGCAGCACGTGAAAGGTGGCGCCCTCGCCGGGCTCTCCGCTCACCCACACATAGCCGCCGCTCTGCCGCACGATCCCGTAGACGGTGGAGAGGCCCAGCCCCGTGCCGCGGTCGGCGGACTTGGTGGTGAAGAAAGGCTCGAAGACGCGCGTCCGCAGCTCGGGTGCGATGCCCGTGCCCGTGTCGCTCACCCGCAGCTCCACGTAGGCGCCCGGAGGCACCTGGGCGTCGCCGCGCCGCAGGGGCGCCGCCACCTCGACGGCGGCGGTCCGCACGGCCACCCGCCCCCCACCGGCGGGCATGGCGTCGCGGGCGTTCACCACCAGGTTCACCAGCACCTGCTCCAGCTGTCCCGCGTCGGCCAGCACCAGCCCGGGGCCCGTGTCCGTCAGCGTCTCCAGCTCCACGTCCTCGCCGATCAGGCGGCGCAGCAGCTTGTCGGCGTGCAGCACCACCTCGTTCAGGTCCAGCACCCGCGGCTGCAGCACCTGCTTGCGGCTGAAGGCCAGGAGCTGGCGGGTGAGCAGGGCGGCGCGGTCGGCGGCGGCGTGGATCTCGCCGACGTCGTCGCGCATGGGGCTTCCCGCCGCCAGGTCCATCAGCACCAGCTCGGCGTTGCCCTTGATGACGGTGAGCAGGTTGTTGAAGTCGTGCGCGATGCCCCCCGCCAGCCGTCCCACCGCCTCCATCTTCTGCGACATGGCGAGCTGCTCCTCCAGCCGGCGGGCATCCGTCACGTCGCGGAAGGTCCACACCCGGCCCACGATCTCGCCGTCCATCCGGTGGGGACCCGAGAAGCGCTCCAGCACGCGCCCGTCCCGCAGCTCCACCACCTCGAAGGCCGTGGCCTCGGGATCGGCATACAGCTCGGCGACGCGGGCGGCGTAGCCCTTCGGGTCGCGCGCCATCTCCTGGGCCAGCCCCATGCCCCGCTCGTCCAGCCCCGCCTGCACCATCTCGTCCCGCAGGCTCCACATGCGCACAAGGTTGTCGTTGTGCGCCACGATGCGGCCGGCCAGGTCCACCACCAGGATCCCCTCGGCGGTGGACTCGATGGTGGCGCGCAGCAGCGACAGGGTCTCCTGCCGCTCGCGCTCCACCCGCTTGACGGCGGTGATGTCCTCCACCACGCCCTCGAAGACGGTGGCCCCGTCCGGCGTGCGCACCACGCGGGCGCTCTCGCGCACGAAGCGGGGCTCGCCGCCGCCGGCGCCCCACTCGGCCTCGAAGCCGATCACCTCGCCCGCCTCCACCAGCCGGGCGCGGAACTCGTCGCGGCGCGCGGAGTGGGCGTAGACGCCCCGCGCGGCGCCGGGATGGTCCAGCTCCTCCAGCGTCCGCGCGCCCGCCAGGGCCAGGAAGGCGGGGTTGGCGTCCAGCACCCGCCCGTCCGGCGTGGACCGGTAGACCCCCAGGGGGACGTTGCGGAACAGGTCGCGGTAGCGCTTCTCGCTGGCGGCCAGGGCCAGCCCCATCTCGCGCCGCTCGGTGACGTCGCGGTGCAGCCCCACCCACTCGCGCACGCTCCCGTCCGCCTCGCGCACCGGCACGGCCCAGGCGTACACGTGGCGGTAGCCGCCGTCCACGTGCCGCACCCGGTACTCCACCTGGTACGGCGTCTCGGCGTCCATGGCGACGGTCCACGCCTCCGCCGCGCGGCGCCGGTCGTCGGGGTGCACGGCCTGCAGCCAGAGCGACCCGCGGTACTGCTCGAACGCCATGCCGGTGAAGGCCTCCCACCCCGGCTGCGGCTGGGCGAAGTCGCCGGAGGCCGGCGTGGTCCACACCAGGTGGTCCCCCGTGGAGGCCAGGGCGCGGAAGCGGTCGTCGCTGCGCCGCAGCCCCTCGATCTGCGCGGCGCGCAGCCGCGCGCGCCGCTCGGACGCCACGCCCGCGAGGGCCACGGCCAGAAGCGCCAGCGCACCCGCCGCCAGCGCGTCCGAGTACGGGCTGTGGGCGCGCAGGTACAGGTCGGGGGCGCTGCCGGCCGTCAGGCGCAGCGAGGCCAGGGCCAGCACCCCCGACGCCCCCATCCCCAGCGCCAGCGCCACCGTGCCCGCCGTGACCGCGTACGGTCGCGGCAGCCCGGCGGGGGGCCGTGGCTGCGCCAGCGCC
>JAQBQD010000011.1 GCA_028287185.1 Gemmatimonadota bacterium
CCGTCCGCGTCAGCACCCGCCGGCCCAGCGCGTCGTAGCGGTACTCCTCCCACGTCGGCCGGTCCGTGTACTCCGGCGGCAGGCAGTGGAACCCCATGTTGAGGCCCGAGTCGATCGAGCCGAACACACAGGTCCGGCGGTCCATCACCCGCAGCTTCTCGTCGGCGCCGTAGTAGGCGCGCGTGCGCTCCTGGAGCTGTGCGCCGGGCACCACGCCCAGCGAGTTCACGTGCTTCCATTGATCGTACTTCACCCGATTCCCAGAGGCGTCGTAGCGCGAGCCGGTGAAGTTCGTGGCGCTTCCGCTCACGTACGTGCTTTCCCAGCGCCCCTCCCTCACCACCCGGCCCGTGCCCCGCTCGAACCCCGTCGCCGAGCGCTGGAACTGCTGCAGCTCCTGCCGGTCGCTGGTGACGGTGCGCACGGAGCCGTACGTGTTGGCCAGCGCGTCCGGCGAGTATGCCTCCTCGCTGACGTCCGTCTGGTTCAGCTTCTTCGTATACGACCACGCCAGCGCCCCCATCCCGTTGAAGGCGTTCACCGTGCTGTCCGCGATCGCCCACACCCGCGTGCGCTTGCCCCGCACGTCGTAGCCGAAGGTGTCGCGCTGCATCAGCGTGCCCACGGCGTTGAAGCGCCGCTCCCACGCCATCCGCCCGCCGGCGTCGTACGCCTGCGTCTCCAGGGTGTTGGCCAGGCGCGTCGCGGCCAGGCGCCCGTCCTCGTCGTAGGCGAAGGTGGCGACGGTGTCGCTCGCCTCCATGACCCATGCGAGCGCGCCCGTCTGGGGTTGGTAGCCGTAGGTGTGCGTCGCCCACCACGGGTCCGCCGCGGCGAACGCGGCCGGGGTGCCCGTGGTGACCAGCCGCCCCGCCAGGTCGTAGGTGTGGCTGATGCCGTACGCGTGGCCGAAGCTTCCGTCGGCCAGGTTCCGCACGTACAGCGAGTCCAGCTTGAGCGCGCCGTTGGGGTAGTAGCCGCGATGCACCCGGGCGTCTCCGTTGTCGGCGACGAGCACGTTCCCGGCCCCGTCGTACGTGAACGTCGCCGTGTCGCCCTTCAGCACCAGGTCGGCATTCGCCAGCGTGTCGCTGAGTAGCCCGTCCCCGCCCGGCGAGAAGCGGGGGAAGTGCCAGATGTCGCGCTTGGACAGCGCTCCGGGCACCAGCACGGTGTCCACCGTGGAGGGATACGTCACCGCCTCGGTGATGCGCGTGCCCACGCGCCCCAGGGCGTCGTACGTCATCGTCGCCCACCGGCCCCGGCGGCTGAGCACCCGCACCGCGTTCCCGCCCAGGTCATAGACGGTGCTGTCGCGGGGGGTGGCGCGCGTGAAGCCCGCGTCGTGGGCGGCCACAGTGATGCCGGCGTTGGCCGTGTCGGGCGCAATCTCCGTCACCGAGCGTCCCAGCGGGTCGAACTTCCAGCGCGTGGTGATGGGCCCCGTGCCCGCCGAGTCGGGAGACGGCGTGCGCGTCACGGCCACCAGGTCGTGGCGCTCGTCGAAGGTGTTGATGACGGTGAGGGTCTGTGCCCCCAGCGGAACCGGCGTCTGCGGAAACACGGGGTCGCCGGACATGTACAGCGTGGCCGGCGCGCGCGTGACGGTGGTGAGCACCCGGTCCACGGCGTCGTACGTGGTGCTCTGCCGCAGGTACAGCAGCCCGCCGAGCGCCGTTCCGTCATACGAGTTCCGCACGCTGTCGGCGGGGGAGACGACCACGGTGTCGCGGCCGATCCGGTCCTGCCGGTACTCCGTGCGCACGCCGAGGGGCGAGATCACCGCCGCGACGTTGCCGAGCGCGCCCTCGTACTCCATCTGCTCGGGCTGCTCGCCGGCCGCCGCGGCACGCCGGCTCTGCACCCACGCCACGCGGCCCAGCGCGTCGTACCCGAAGCGCACGCGCCGCGTAGAATCGGGCCCCACCTGCTGCCACGCGCGGTTGCCCAGCGCATCGTAGCCCGTGCGCGACTCCAGCCCCACCGGGTCGGTGGCGAGCGTGGCGAACCAGGGCCAGCGCGGGTCGGTGTAGTAGTACTTGTGCCCGGCGCTGGTGCTGGTGCCGAGGGGGCCGAACTCCTCCACGTAGAAGGGACGCCCCCGGGCGTCGTAGTAGCTGTACGTCACCATCCGGGTGCCGTACGTGCCGCTCGCCGACGACCCCCCGGGGCGGTCCACCATCGTGGGCAGCGCGGCGAAGCGGTCGTCGTTGTGGTAGATGAGCGTCTGGTTGCCCAGGCCGTCGCGGATGCGCCGGGGCGCCCCGAACCGGTCCACCCAGAAGGTGGCGTAGTCATTGGCGTCGATCGCGGGGCGCGGCCCGTCGAAGAAGGCGCTGACGGCCGAGGTGTCCATCGCCGCGGCCACCCCGGCAAAGCCGCGCATCTCCACCGCGGTGTACGTCACCACCACGTCCTGCGCGCCCGCGGTGGTGCCGGAGTAGAAGGTCCGTGCGGACGACACCTTGCTCGCGGCGGAGAACCCGTACGCCGTGGTGGTGCCGCGCGCGTCCGTCGAGGTCGCGATGCGGTGGGCGAACGCGGGGTCGTACGTGAACGTGCGCGCGCTCCCGTCCGGGTAGGCCAGCCCGGTGAGGTCGCCCGCGGTGCTCACCCCGACCACCACGTCCCGGTCGCCCGCGGCCGCCGCGTACGGCGGGACGACGCGGCTCAGCCGGCTGTATCCCCCTCCGGCGTTGGCGTACTGGAGGGCGAACGCCCGGCCGGTGTCGAAGACGCCCTCCGCGTGCGGGAGGGTGATCCCCGTAAGCAGGGCTCCGTCGGCCCAGGTGAAGGTGCTGCCCAGCCCGAGCCGGCCCACCGCCTCCACCTCCAGGCCGCTGCTGCCCTGGTAGTAGATGGCTCCCCCGCCGCGGGTGTGCTGCGCGTAGCGCCCGGTGCCGGGGTCGTACCACAGCGAGTCCACTCCGTCGTAGCCGCCGTTCACCCAGAGCTGGGTGCCGGCCGGGGCGTACAGCCGCGTGCTCCCGTCGCCCCCGACCCACAGCACGCCATAGGAGCCGGCGGTGACGACGCGGTCCACGCCCGCCATCCACCATCCCGCCCCGAACCCCGAGGCGGCGTTGTTGACGACGGCGAAGGTCCCGGCGGCATCCGTCTCGCGCGGCGTGGCGCCGTACCAGGCGCGCACCTGCAGCGTGTACCCGTACACGGAGGTGGCCAGGCTCAGCCCGTCGCGGCCGAGGGTGATGCGGCGGCTGGCGCCGGGCGTCCAGTCCGCGCCGGACCACCGCCCGTGCGCGGTGCTGCTGCCGGACATCACCAGGTCGGCCGTCACGCTGTCCGGCAGGGTGGCCGAGGTGGGGAAGGCGACGTCGGCCGCCACCGTGGGCCACGGGTGCGCCGTCTGGCTGTTGTAGACCAGGACGGGCGCCCGCTGCGCGTTCAGCACGCGGATTCCCGGCGTGCCGGCGGCCACGCGCAGGTCGCCGCACTCGATGGCCCCGCCGCCGATGCCCAGCTCCACGCAGCCGCCGCGGGAGCGCGTGGGGCCGGGGTTGCCGTCGTCCAGCGATACGGCGGGCGCCGCCGGCGCGGGCGCCGCCACCGTCACGTCCACCCATCCCGAGTCCGCCTCGGAGGCGCGCGTCACCCGCAGCGTCACGCGGCCGGCGCCCGCGAGCGCCGAGGCCGTGTAGCTCACGAGGACGCGCGTCGACGCGCCGCCCGGCACCTGCACCCAGCTGGTGCCGGCGCATCCCCCCACCGCCCCCGTGCAGGCGACGGCCACGTTGTACGAGGCCATCGCGCTGCCCACGTTGTGGACCGTGAACTCCAGCTTGTTCGCGGTCCCCACCCCCGCGCCGGCGCTCCCGCCGTGGGGAGAGACCGTCATGGTGTAGGTGGCAGCCGTGCTCACCGCGAGGTCCACCCAGCCGGTGTCCGCGCCCACGCCCGCCACGCTCGCCACGAGCTGCACCCGGCCCGCGCCGGGGGCTCCGGCGGCGGCGTACGCCACCGTGACCGCCGCGCTCGCGCCCCCGGCCAGGGTCAGCGTGCCGCCCGCGCCGCACCCGGTCGCGGCCCCGATGCACGAGGCGGCGGTGGTGAAGCTCTGCGCCGTGGTGCGCGGGTTGGTGACGGTGAACACCTGCGAGAGCCCCGAGGTGCCGGGCGCGGCGGACAGGGCGGCCCCGTCGGGCGTGACCGACACGGCGGGGGACTGCACGGCGGCGGTCGTGACGCTCACCGTGCCGGTGTCCGACACGGCGGGGTTGCCGGCGTAGACGGCGCGCAGGCGGATGCGGCCGGTGCCGGGCCACGCGGTGGTGCCGTACGTGACGTTCACGCTCGCGCTCGCCCCGGCCGCCAGCGCCGTCTGCCCCGCCACGGTGCAGCCGGTGAGCGGAACCCCGCAGGTCGCCGTCAGGTCGAACGACGCGGCGGCGGTGCCCGCGTTGGTGACGGTGAACGCCTGCGTGAGGCCGGCGCTGCCTCCCGGCGCGAAGGCCAGGGCTCCGTCCGGCGCGACCGCCACGGCATAGGCCGGCAGGGCGTACGTATACGCGGCCGACGGATCGGCCGACCCCTCGCCCGTGCAGATCCCCGCCGTGTCGCACACGTGCACCGTGAGCGTCGTGGTGCCCAGCGGAAGCGTGACCGTGCCGGTGTCGGTGGCCGCCGTGCCCGTCCCCGAATAGTGGAAGGCCGTGTCCACCCGCACCGATCCCAGGTAGACCTGCCGCATCGCCGCGAGGCCCAGGTGCGCGTCGGAGTACGAGATGGTCACCCGCAGCCGGGGCTGGGTCACGCTCGTTCCCCCGGCCGGCGACATCGTCACAGCGGGCGGTGTGACGTCTTCCTGTGCGCGGGCGGAGGGTGCGGCGGCGAGGCCGAGGATCGAAGCGAAGGTGCCCAGCAGGAGATGGAATCGAGGCCGCATCAAGGTCCGGAATCGAGGATGGGTGTTCAGGAGCCGCGGAGGTCGGGCGCGGGGGCTTCGTTCGGGAACGGACGCGCTCGCCTCGACGGCGGCACGATGCGGAAGGCGGGCCGCCCGTCCGGGCGGGAGCCCCGGCGGTGATTCGGACGGCTTTTTCGGTAGATGCGCGTTGCGGAGAACCGCAGGGAGGCGGGACGGACGACGGCTGATCGTGCAGCGTCGCGAGACTGCTGAGCGCCGATGCGGCGCAGTGTGGATCGAAGGACGCTCCCGCACCGGCCGGCTCGCTCGCGGGCCTTACGCTACAACGACACCCGCCGCCGCGCCAGGGAGCGGAGGCGGATGGAGGACGCGCTCCGCACGCCGTCGGTACGACGTCGGGGATGATGATCCGAGTTCACCGTCACGGTCGGCGGATCGCACGTCGATCGATCCACCGTGCATGGATTCACTCCTCGAAACGGCGCGCGAGCTGTTCCAGCGACAGCCGCGAGCCGGCATCGTTGTCCTCCGGCCGCAGGCCCGGCGGGAGGTTCGTGCATTCGATGGCCACCTCGGTTCCGCCGGCAACCTCGTCGAACGTCATCACCATCGTCATCTCGCCCGCGAACGCCGGATCGGGCGTGTCGAAGGTGACGGCCTGCACGATCCTGCGCGGCGGCTCCAGCTCCACGAAGCGCACGACGACGCGATCCTCCCGCTCGGCGAACTTGCCCCGGAAAACACGCTCGGTGGGCGGATAGAACAGCGACATCCGGTACCCACCACCGACCCGCCCGTCGAATTCGTGCATCTCCCCCGTCATCTCCGCCGGCGGAAGCCACTCGACGAGCGCGGCCGGGTCCATGAACGCGCCGTACAGCTCTCCGGGCGTGGCTTTGATGATCCGCGACGTTCGGGTCCCGGCGGATGCGTGCTCGTCGGCCATGGGACGACTCCTCGAAGCAGGCAGGAAGGCGGAGCGCCGCCGTCGTAGGCGGCGACGCTCCGGTTCGAAGGTTGAGCGTCGACAGCGTGGCCACGTCGATCGTCGTGCGCAAGATGGGGGATACGCCTGACGGCGCCGCCGCCACGCCCAGGCGGTTGAAACCGCCGCGACGGAGAACGGCGAAGGGCGGCCCCACTGCGCCGCCCTTCGCCGTTCATCAACCGATGCCGCAGTTCCCTGGTGAAGTCCTCAGCTCCCCGCGGGACCCTCCTCGGCCGGGCCGGTGGCGCCGAGGGCGCGGTAGACCCCCACCAGCGCAGCGGCAGCATCCGTGCGGGCAGCGGCGAGCTGGTTCTGCACGTCCAGCAGGGTGCGCTCGGCGTCCAGCACGGGCAGGAAGTCGGTCATGCCTTCCTGGAACCGCAGCCGGGCCAGCTCCGCGGCGCGCTCGCTGGCGGTGCCGGCGGACTCCAGCGCCGCCAGCCGTGCCCGCGAGCGGTCGTAGCCGCTCATCGCGCTCTCCGTCTCCTGCACCGCGCGGAGCGCCGCCGACGCGTACAGTGCCCGCGCCTCCGCCGCCCGCGCCCGAGAGATGCCCACCTGCGAGCGGATCCGCCCCAGGTTCAGGAAGGGCCATGACACCGCCACGCCCGCCTGGTACCGCGATGCGCCCGCGCGGCCCAGCGAATCGAACGAGGTGGCGTTCAGGCCCGCGCCGCCCACCAGGCTCAGGCGCGGCAGGTACTCCGCCCGCGACGCGCCCAGGAGCTGCTCCTCCGCCGCCGCCCGGCGTTCCGCCGCGGAGACGTCGGGCCGGGAGCGCAGCATCGACTCTGGCGACCCTACCCGTACCTTCGCGGGCAGGGACGGCGGCGCGGCGGGGGCGTCCAGCGCGCCGTGCAGGTCCGCCGCGGTGCCGCCCAGCAGCAGCGCCACCCGGTTGCGCGCCGCGTCGATGCGCGCCTCCAGCAGCGGCGTGCCGGCCAGGGTGAGCTGCATCAGCGCGCGCGCCCGCTCGCTGTCGAAGGCGTTGCCCCGGCCGGCGGACAGGCGCTCTTCCGTGAGCGCCAGGGTGCGGCGCTGGTTCTCGGCGTTGCGCAGCGCCACCGCGAGCTGGCCCTGCGCGCCGCGGAGGTCCAGGTATGCCAGCGCCACCTCGGCCGCCAGCGCCAGGCGCACGTCGCGCAGGTCCTCGCCCGCGGCGCCGGCCAGCGCATCGCCCGCCCGCAGCGTGCGCCGCGTGCGGCCGAACACGTCCAGCTCCCACGCGCCGCTCACGCCCGCGTCGAAGGCCCGGTATCCCCGCTGCGAGCCGGACGCGCCCGGGGCCTGCGCGGCGGACAGGCGACCCCGGTCGTATCCGCCGCCGGACGTCACCGTCGGCAGCAGGTCGAACGACGCCAGCCGCCGCGCCTCCCGCGCCTGCGCCAGCCGCGCGCGGGCCGCCTGCACGTCGGGGTTGGCGTCCAGCGCCGCATCCACCAACCGGGCGAGCGTGCTGTCCCCCAGCTCGCGCCAGAACGCCGGCGCGGGCGCCTCGCCGCTGAACGATCCCCCGCCCGCGCCCACCGCCGCGAACGCCGCCGGCACGGCCACGGGCAGCGGCCGGTCCTGCGCCGCGGCCGCCGTCGCCGCCAGGGCGAGGAGACCGGCGGCGAGCAACGTCTTCACTCCGGAGACGTCACGCATACTGCACCTCCTCCGCCGGGATCGTCGAAGGGGCCGGAACCATCACCGGCGCGGAAACGGGCACGCGCCGGGCCGAGAAGCCGCGGATCAGCACGTAGAAGACGGGCGTCAGCATCAGTCCGAAGAAGGTGACGCCCAGCATGCCCGAGAACACCGCCACGCCCATGGCGTGGCGCATCTCGGCGCCGGCGCCGTGCGAGAAGACGAGGGGGAGCACGCCCATGATGAAGGCGAGCGAGGTCATCAGGATGGGACGCAGGCGCAGCCGGCACGCCTCCATCGCCGCGGCGAACGGGTCGCGGCCCTGCGATTCCAGCTCGCGGGCGAACTCCACGATCAGGATGGCGTTCTTGCAGGCCAGCCCCACCAGCACCACCAGGCCGATCTGGGTGAAGATGTTGTTGTCGCCGCGGGTGAGCCACACGCCCGTGATGGCCGAGAACAGGCACATGGGCACCGTGAGCACCACCACCAGGGGCAGCGACCAGCTCTCGTACTGGGCCGCCAGCACCAGGAAGGCGAGCAGGACGCAGAGCGGGAAGACGAAGAGCGTGGTGCTGCCCGCGTCGATCTGCTGGAAGGTGAGCTCCGTCCACTCGAAGCCGATGCCGTTGGGCAGCGTCTCGCGCGCCAGGCGCTCCATGGCCGCGATCGCCTGGCCCGAGCTGAAGCCCGGCGCCGCGGCGCCGTTGATGTCCGCGGCGGGGTAGGCGTTGTAGTGCTGCACCTGGTCGGGCCCGTACGAGGGCTTCACCGTGAGCACCGAGCCCAGCGGCACCATCTCGCCGCGGGCGTTGCGCACCTTGAGCTGGCCGATGTTCTCGGCCGAGGCGCGGAAGGGCGCGTCCGCCTGCGCCACCACCTGGTAGGTGCGCCCGAAGCGGTTGAAGTCGTTCACGTACTGCGATCCCAGGTACACCTGCAGCGTCTGGAACACGTCCGCCAGCTCCAGCCCCTGCTGCTTCACCTTGTCGCGGTCCACGTCCGCGAAGAGCTGGGGCACGTTGATCTGGAAGCCGGAGTACAGGCCGGCCAGCTGCGGCGTCTGGTATCCCTTCGCGATCAGCGCCTGGCTGGCGCGGTACAGCTCCGCCTCGCCCAGCCCCGCCCGGTCCTCCAGCTCCATCTTGAAGCCGCCCACCGTGCCCAGCCCCGCCACCGCCGGCGGCGGGAACACGGCCACGAAGGCGTCCTGGATGGCGCCGAACTCCTGGTTCAGCGAGCCCGCGATGGCCCCGCCGCCCAGCTCCTTGCTCCGCCGCTCCTCGAAGGGCTTGAGGGTGACGAAGACGATGCCCGAGTTGGGCTTGTTGACGAAGCCGTTGATGGACAGCCCTGGGAACTCCACGGCCGACTCCACGCCCGGGTGCTTCAGCGCGATCGACGTCATCCGCCGGATCACCCCCTCCGTGCGGTCCAGCGACGCCGCGTCCGGAAGCTGCGCGAACGCCACCAGGTACTGCTTGTCCTGCGTCGGCACGAAGCCTGAAGGCACCTTCACGAAGCCCAGCACGGCGAGGCCGACGAGGCCCGCGTACACCGCCAGCGCCACCCCGCTGCGCCGGATCAGCCGCCCCACCGTGCGCCCGTAGCGCCCGGAGGCGGACGCGAAGCCGCGGTTGAAGGGGCGGAAGAGCCAGCCGAAGAGCCGGTTGATGACGCGCGTGGGGCGGTCCGGCGCCGCGTCGTGCGGGCGCAGCAGCAGCGCCGCCAGCGCGGGCGACAGCGTGAGCGAGTTGAACGCCGAGATGACGGTGGAGAAGGCGATGGTGAGCGCGAACTGCCGGTAGAACTGTCCCGTCAGGCCGCTCACGAAGGCGATGGGCACGAACACCGCGCACAGCACCAGCGCGATGGCGATGATGGGCCCGCTCACCTCCTCCATCGCCCTGTAGCTCGCCTGCCGGGGGGACAGGCCCAGCTCGATGTTGCGCTCCACGTTCTCCACCACCACGATCGCGTCGTCCACCACGATCCCGATGGCCAGCACCAGCCCGAAGAGCGAGAGCGTGTTGATGGAGAAGCCGAAGGCCAGCAGCACCGCGAAGGTGCCCACGATGGACACGGGCACCGCGGCCAGCGGGATGATGGAGGCGCGCCAGGTCTGCAGGAAGAGCACGACGACGATCACCACCAGCAGCACCGCCTCGAACAGCGTCTTCACCACCTCGCGGATGGACTCGCGCACGAAGACGGTGGGGTCGTAGACGATGGAATAGTCCAGCCCCTGCGGGAAGCGCGTCTTCAGCTCCGCCATCGTCTTGCGGACCGAGGTGGAGAGAGCCAGCGCGTTGGAGCCCGGCGCCTGGAAGATGGGAAGCGCCACCGCCGCCTTGTTGTCCAGCAGCGAGCGCAGCGCGAAGTCGCCCGCCCCCAGCTCGATGCGGGCCACGTCGCGCAGGCGGGTGATCTCGCCCCCCTCGCCCGTCTTCACGATGATGGCGCCGAACTCCGCCTCGTCCGCCAGGCGGCCGCGGGCGTTCACGGTGAGCTGGTAGGCGCTGGGCACGGGCATGGGCTGCGCGCCCACCACGCCCGCCGCCACCTGCAGGTTCTGCCCGCGGATGGCGCGCACCACGTCGCCGGCGGAGAGACCCCGCGCCGCCACGCGCTGCGGATCGAGCCACACGCGCATGGCGTAGTCGCCCGAGCCGAACACCTGCACCTGGCCTACGCCGGGAAGCCGCGCCAGCACGTCCTTCACGTTCAGCGCCGCGTAGTTGCGCAGGTACACCGGGTCGTACCGCCCGTCCGGCGACGACAGGTGCACCACCATCGTCAGGTCGGGCGAGCTCTTCACCGTCGTCACGCCCAGCTGCCGCACCTCCTCGGGCAGGCGGGGCAGCGCCTGGCTCACACGGTTCTGCACCTGCACCTGCGCCAGGTCCACGTCCGTGCCGATGCGGAAGGTGGCCGTGAGCGTCAGCACGCCGTCCGCGGTGGCCTGCGACGACATGTACAGCATGTGCTCCACCCCGTTGATGGACTGCTCCAGGGGGGTGGCCACGGTCTGGGCGATCACCGTGGGGTTGGCGCCGGGATAGATGGCGCGCACCACGATGGTGGGGGGCGCCACCTCGGGATACTCGCTCACGGGCAGCGAGAACAGCGCGAGCGCCCCCGAGAAGAACACCACGATGGACAGCACCGCCGCGAAGATCGGGCGGTCTATGAAGAAGCGCGAGAAGCGCATGGGGGTGCTCCGTCGGTGTGTGTGTGGGCCGGCGCGCTCAGGGCGCCCGCAGCGCGACGGCCGTCGCGGAGGGCCCGGCCATGGCCGTGTCGCGCGCCGCCACCTTCATCCCGGGCCGCACGCGCTGCAGCCCGTTCACCACGATTCGCTCGCCGGGCCGCAGCCCGTCGCGGATCACCCGCAGCCCGTCGTGCAGGGGGCCGGTCGTCACAGGGCGGTAGTCCACCGTGGCGTCGGGCTTCAGCACCAGCACGAACTTGCGGTCCTGGTCGGTGCCCACGGCGCGGTCGTCCACCAGCGTGGCCGTGTACTTTCCGCTGCCCGCCAGCCGCACCCGCGCGAACATGCCGGGGGTGAAGGCGCCGCCGGGGTTGCGGAACACGGCACGGGCGCGGATCGTACCGGCCACGGGATCCAGCCGGTTGTCCACGAAGTCCACCACGCCCTCGTGCGGAAAGCCCTGCTCGTTGGCGAGCCCCATCGACACCGGCGCGCGCCCCGCCGCCGAGCCGGGGCGCGACAGCCCGGCGAACTTCAGGTACGACTGCTCGTCGCCGTCGAAGTAGACGTAGATGGGGTCCAGCGACACCACCGTCGTCAGCAGCGTGGCGGCGGGCGGCCCCGCCTGGACGAGGTTGCCCGGCGTCACCTCCGCCCGGCTCACCCGGCCCGAGAGCGGCGCCCGCACCCGCGTCCACTCCAGGTTCAGGCGCGCCGAGCGCAGCGCCGCCTCGGCGGACTGCAAGGCGGCCACGCCCTCGGCCCGCCCGCTGCCGCGCGCCTCAAACTCCTCACGCGAGATGGCCTGCGCGGCCACCAGGCGCCCAGCCCGCTCCAGCTCGCTGCCCGAAAGGCTGAGCCGCGTGCGCGCCCGGGCCACTTCTGCCGCGGCGCGGGCCACCTCGTCCTGGTAGGGCCGCGGGTCGATCTCGAAGAGCACGTCGCCCTGGTGGACGACGGCACCCTCCGCGAAGGCCACGGCGCGCACGAATCCCGACACGCGCGGCCGCACCTCCACCGTGTTGGTGGCCTCGAAGCGGCCCGTGAACTCGTCCCACTCGGTGATCTCGCGGCTCACCGCGGCGGCCACCGTCACCTGGGGCGGCGGGGGCGGGGGCGGCGCGGCGGGCGTGCAGGCAGCCAGCAGCGCCGCCAGCGCCAGCCCGGAGGCGGCGGCCAGGCGGACGCGGTCGGGTCGATGGATCGGATTTGCGTTCATGCGGCCTCCTGGCCGGCGGCGTTGGTGGTTGCGATCGACGGGGTCGAGCGTGGCGCGCGCAGCCGATGCACCGGGCCCGCGTCCGGCGCCGCCCGCGGCCCCCGCGCCCGAATCCTGCACGGGCGCGGCGCGTTGCGGTCCGGCCATTCCCAGCGTTCCTGCGTGCATGTCACCTCGGCGGCGGTGGTGGAGAAGGGTCGCGCCCTCCGTCCCGGTTGGCTTCCCGGACCTTGCTTCGGCGGTGCGAAGCCTCGGCGGCGGCCGGCCTGCGGACCCCGGGGATGAGGGAGTTGCGCTCGCCCATTCGGAGGTGAATAATACATGGATGAATAAAATAGTCAAGCATGTATTTAACTATCTATTTTACAACGTGTTAGCGATCCACGTCCTCAACCGGGTGCCATGACCGACGCCCAACCGGCCGCCTCCGGCCGCACCACGGAAGCCCGCGCCCGCCTCTTCAAGGCGCTGGGCGACCCCAACCGCGTCCGCATCGTGGAGTTGCTGGGCCCGCGAGGGGAGACGAGCGGCTCCGACATCGCCGAGGCGGTGGGGATGAGCCTGGCGCTGCTCTCGCACCACCTGAAGATCCTGGCGGACGCGGGCGTCATCCACACCCGCAAGGAGGGCCAGACCCGCTACGTGCGCCTGAACGAGGGCGCCATCATCTGCGCCTGCCGCGACCTTACTGGCGGGCCGCCGCCGCCGCCCGATCCCGGCGCGACCGCCGGCTGAGTCGGCGGAGGTCGGGGGAAAGATCCGCGAAGCGAAGGAACCAGTCCCCCACGGCCCCTACCGGTGCATAAAAACGCCGACTTCCATCCCGGACCGCCGGTCGACGGGAAGCCGCATCCGTGCCGCCGCCCATCCTCCCGGCAGAATGCCGCCGCGGACCGGTGTCGCGCCCGTCTCCGTTCCGGCGTACGAACAGGGACGCCGTCTCCATTGCCGGCGAGGCGGTCCCGGGATAGATTTTTGATCCCGTCCCCTGTCCCTCTCCATGTGCTTTCCGGCTTTCTATGACATGATAACGGCACTCTGCGCGTTGTCTTCATGAGCTCATCCACCCGGCCTGCTCCCTCCTTCCGCGTCTCCTCCACACCACGATCCCGAATGCCGCCCACTCCCCGGACCGTATCTCGCGCGCCCGCGGCCGCACTGCGCCCTTGCCTCCGAGCTCCGCTCTTGGCGCGCGCCTCTGCGGTGCTTTCCCTGCTCTGCCTCCTGCTCGCCCTTCCCCTCTCCGCGCAGCAGCAGCAGCGGCCGACGGTGCCGCACGCGACGCCGTCGCTTCCGTGCGGGCCGGGTTCGCTGGCGTGTGGGTCGGCGGGGATGGACAGCGTGTGGCGGGGGCTGGCGGCGCGAGCGCGGGCGATGCATGCCCCCGCGCGGCGCCCCGGCACCGGCTCACCGAGCCCGTCGACCGCCTCCGCGCAGCCCACGTCGGGGACGGCGACGATGACGGCGGCGAGCACGTCCACGCCGGTGCTGGTGGTGAGCGTGGTGGACGTGAACGGGAACGGGACGGAGGCGCGGGACGCCTGCGTGCGGCTGTGGGTGGCGGCGGGCGCGGAGGCGGAGTGCGGGGACCTGGTGGTGTCGCACGGGCTGCCGGCGGTGCGGACGCTGAACGCCGTGCGCTCGCCCGTGCTGCTGTACAACAGCCGGACGCAGCACCCGTACCCGATCGTCTCCGTGAACGTGACGCTGCCGCTCGGCTGGCCGGCGCCGGACAGCGTGGTGGGGGTGCTGCGGATGGGCGGAGCGGAGCTGGCGCACCGGGGCTACCCGGGCACGGCGTTCCCGGCGGGGCAGACCGAGCGGATCGCGCTCACCTTCGACGCGGGCACCTACAACACCTCGCTCTACTCGTACCAGGTGGAGGTGTACGCGTGGTACGGCCCCGGACGCGAGCTGGCCTACGCGAGCAGCGAGCTGGCGATCGTCAACCGCGCCGGCAGCGCGCTCGGGGCGGGGTGGGACATCGCGGGCCACGAGCGGATGTACGTGGAGGAGGGCGGCTTCCTGTTCTGGGTGGGCGGCGACGGGGGCACGGCCGTGTTCCGGCAGAAGGCGGGGAGCACCACGGTGTGGATGCGGGACCCGGGCGCGCGGCCGGACTCGGTGGTGAAGCAGGGCGCGCAGTACGTGCGGGCGCTGCCGGGCGGAGCGCGGGTGGTGATGGACGGCGCCGG
>JAQBQD010000025.1 GCA_028287185.1 Gemmatimonadota bacterium
CCGTCCGCCATGCGCCCGCCGCGGCCGCGGCCGCCAGCGCGGGGACGATCGCCAGCTGCACGGCCATGCGCGCGGGGCGGGCCAGCTCGTCGTACGCCTGCCGCACGCGCTGCGACCAGAACGTCGCCGGGTCGGGCGGAATGCGCCGCACCAGCAGGTCGTCGCGCCGCGCGACGCGCCCGCCCGCGGCCTGGACGGTGCGCACCATCTCCAGGTTCTCGAACAGCACGTCGCCCCGGTAGCCGCCCGTGGCCAGCAGCGCCGAGCGGCGCACGCCGAAGGTGCCCGGCCAGTCCCCGTCCATCGCCCGGTTCAGCAGCTTCCGTCCCGTGTCCCAGCGCGCGTGCCAGGGCAGGGGATGGAAGTAGTTCTGCGGCCGCACCACGTGCGCACCTTCCAGCGCGGCGACCACCGCCTCCAGCGTCCCGCCGTCGTAGCGCACGTCGTCGTCCGCCAGCACCAGCCGCTCGTGCGTGGCGTGGCGCACCCCGGTCAGCACGCCGCTCACCTTGCCGTTGGGCGCGCGCAGGTCTCCGTCCACCGGCACGTGCCGCGCGAAGCCGCCCCAGCGCCGGGCGTGCGCGCGGAACACCTCGTCCGCGGACCCGTCCACCACCAGCAGCTCCGCCCGCTCCGCCACCCGGCGCAGGTATCCATCGAATTCCTCGTCCTCCACCGGGCGCGCGGTGCGGATGGGGAGCACGTAGGTGAACGGCGTCGGTCGGCTCGGCATGCGTCGGCGGCAGATCGGGAAGGGGAGAGTGTCGTGCCGGTCCGTTTGCAAGTTCCCGTCCCCCGGCGTGGTGATCGTCCCATCGAGATCGAGCGCGGCTCTCCCGTCTGATTCCCGCTTCGCATCGACTTCCCTTCCTTCGACGAATGCGCGCCGGAGAAGGGAGGCTCCGCGGGTCGTCTCCTGTGGCTTACGGCCGTGTAAGATTGAGGCGGCGCCTGGATTCTCCGCGGAGTGCGGCACGGGGAGTGCACACACGCGGAGGGACGAGGACTCGGTGATACAGCGCGGGCATCCCTGCCCAAGCCCGGAGAACGGAATGGAGACGATCCGCAGTGTGGACGCGCTGACCCGGCACAACGTGGAGATGATCGCCCGGCTGCAGGCAGCCGGCAACCAGGAGCGCACCACGGGCGAGTCCGTGGCCGACGCGGTGGCGCGCGTGGTGGGGAGCTGGCCGTTCATCATCGTCCAGAGCGTCCTCCTGCTGGTGTGGATGGCGCTGAACGCGCTGGCCTGGGTCAGGCACTGGGATCCGTATCCGTTCATCCTGCTCAACCTGGCGCTCTCGTTCCAGGCGGCGTACGCCAGCCCCATCATCATGATGAGCCAGAACCGGCAGGCCAAGTTGGGCGACCTGCGCAACCTGCTGGACCTGCAGATCAACCTGCTGGCCGAGCAGGAGAGCACCGAGACGCTGCGCCTGCTGCGGATACTCTGCGAGAAGCAGGGCGTGGACGTGGACCGGGAGGGATCGCTGCGTGCGCTGGAGCAGGCCACCCAGCCCGAGAACCTGATCAAGCAGATCGAACACGCCGAGGCCCGGCACTCGGGGAAGGAGGAGCCCGCCTCCTCCGGCACGGCCGGCCCCGCCGGGGACGCGCCCGACGGTGCCGACGGCACGGAGGACGGCGCCTCCGCCGGGGACGATCGCGGCCCCGACCC
Source organism: Gemmatimonadota bacterium (assembly GCA_028287185.1). Taxonomy (GTDB): domain Bacteria; phylum Gemmatimonadota; class Gemmatimonadetes; order Longimicrobiales; family Longimicrobiaceae; genus JAQBQD01. Next base: position 1,679 of record JAQBQD010000025.1, read on the forward strand.
GGCGGACTGAGCGGTCGCGCCGGCAACGCCCGTGTCGGCCCGCTCCGGCGCGCCGGCGGAGCGGATCGCTTGCGCCCACTTCGCGCGCCCGGCGGCGCGCGACGATCCCATCCTCCGCCCCCGACGCTTCCATGCCCACCCATCCCCCGCCCGCGCCCGATGTACCTGCTGGCGGGCGACCCCGCCGAGCTGGCCGAGACGGTGGCCGCCGTGCGCGACGCCGACGTGGCCGAGGCGCTGAACGCGCTGCCGCCGCAGGCCGCCGCGCGGGTGCTGGCGGCGCTGCCGTTCGATCAGGCCGTGCAGGTGCTGGACGAGCCCGAGCTGGAGCAGGAGGAGGAGATCTTCGCCTGCCTGGACGACCGCACGGCCGGCGCGCTGATCGAGGCGATGAGCGCCGACCAGCGCGCCGACCTGTTCCGCGAGCTGCCCCCGCAGGACCGCGCCCGCCTGATCCGCACGCTGGAGCCGCAGACGGCCGAGGCGCTGGAAGTGCTGCTGAAGTACCCGCGCCACTCCGCCGGCGGCATCATGACCACCGAGCTGACCCAGGTGCCCGAGGGCTGGACGGTGGAGCAGGCGCTGAGGCACGTGGCCGAGGTGGGCCGCGCCCGGGAGACGGTGTACGCCATCTACGTGCACCGCGAGGACGGCCGCCTCGTGAACGTGGTGTCGCTGCGCGAGCTCATGGTGGCCGACCGCCACGCCCTGGTCTCGCGCGTGGGCGACCTGCGCCGCCCGGTGACGGTGGCGCCCCTCACCGACCGCGAGGAGGTGGCGCGCGTCATTAGCAAGTACAACCTGCTGGCGGTGCCGGTGGTGGACGAGCGCGGCGTGCCCGTGGGCATCGTCACGGTGGACGACGTGATCGACGCCATCGTGGCCGAGCAGACCGAGGACGTGCAGAAGTTCGGCGGCATGGAGGCGCTGGACGAGCCGTACACGCAGATCGGCTTCGCCAAGATGATCCGCAAGCGCGCCGGGTGGCTCTGCGCGCTCTTCGTGAGCGAGATGCTGACGGCCACCGCCATGCAGCACTTCCAGGGGGAGCTGGAGCGCGCCACGCTGCTGGCGATGTTCATCCCCCTGGTGATGAGCTCCGGCGGCAACTCCGGCTCGCAGGCCACCTCGCTCATCATCCGCTCGCTGGCGCTGCGCGAGATCCGCCTGCGCGACTGGTGGCGCGTGGCGCTGCGCGAGCTGCCCACCGGCATCACCCTGGGCGCCATCCTGGGGGTGATCGGCGTCGTGCGCATCCTGCTCTGGCAGCGCCTGGGGCTGTTCGACTACGGGCCGCACCACGCGCTGGTGGCGCTCACCATCGGGTGCGCGCTGGTGGGGATCGTGGGATTCGGCTCGCTGGCGGGCAGCATGCTTCCCTTCCTGCTCAAGCGCCTGGGCTTCGACCCCGCCAGCGCCTCGGCGCCCTTCGTCGCCACGCTGGTGGACGTCACGGGGCTGGTGATCTACTTCTCCGTGGCCTACGTCATCCTGCGCGGCACGCTGCTCTGACCCGGTCCGGGCGCCCCGCGCGCCGCGAAGCGGACAACTTCTTTGCCCGCAACGCGTAGCGGGACGCGCGCCTTGCCCGCGAGAACGGCCGCGGCACCTTGACTGCTCCCCGTTTCGGGAGTAGTCTGGTATCCGTCCCTCTCCACTGACGGCCCCGCGGCGCCCCGGCTCCGCCCGCGTTCCGCGGCTCTCCGGCTTTCTTCTTTCGCGCGGATCCCTTCTCCGTCCGTGCCACAAGGCATCCTGGTGCCCGTCCTTCCCGCCGTCTTCCTGGTGTCCGTCGCGGCCGCGCTGCTGGTGACGCCGGTGGTGGTCCGCCTCGCCGCCCGCTTCGGCGTGTACGGCGTGTCGCGCACGCCGCGCGGCGCCGACGTTCCGCGCGTGCCGCGGCTGGGCGGCATCGCGGTGTGCCTGGCGATGTCGGCGGGCGTCTCGGCGGCCATCCTGCTGGCCCGCTCCGGGCCCGGCTTCCACGACGACCCCACGCGCTTCTTCGCGCGGCTGCTGGCGTGCGCGGGGTTCCTCTTCCTCGTGGGGCTGGTGGACGACCTGGCCGACCTGTCGCCCGGCCGCAAGCTGGCGGCGCAGACGGGCGCGGCGGTGATGGTGTACGCGCTGGGCTTCCGGGTGGAGGTCCTGAGCTTCGGCGGGCCGGCGGAGCTGCACGTGGGCATGCTGGCGCTGCCGCTCACGGTGCTCTGGATCGTGGGCGTCACCAACGCCTTCAACCTGATCGACGGGATGGACGGGCTGGCGACGGGCATCGCCATCGTGGCGCTGGCCACCACCTTCGTGGTGGCGTGGGTGCTGGGCAACGGCGAGGTGGCGCTGGCGTGCGCGGCGCTGGGGGGCGCGCTGCTGGGCTTCCTGCGCTACAACCTGCGGCCGGCGCGCATCTTCCTGGGCGACTCGGGGAGCCTGTTCGTGGGCTTCATGCTGGCCGTCCTCTCGGTGCACGGCAGCACCAAGAGCGCCACCGCCGTGCTGGCCGTGGTGCCGCTGCTGGTGCTGGCCCTGCCGCTGCTGGACACGGGGCTCGCCATCCTGCGCCGCTGGCTGCGCGGAGTGCCCGTCTTCGGAGCGGACGAGCGCCACCTGCACCACCGGCTGCTCGCCATCGGCCTCACCCACCGGCGCACGGTCGCCGTGCTGTACGTGGCCGCCATCGCCCTGGCCGTGCTGGCGCTGGTGCTGGCCTTCGCGCCGCCGCTGGTGGTGGCGGTGACGGCGGCCGTGGGCGCGGCGGCCACGCTGGCGCTGCTGCTGGCGGGGGTGAAGCGCCTGCAGTACCACGAGTTCGCGGAAGCGGGAATGGTGCTCGGCTCGGTCGTCATCCGCCTGCGCCGGGTCATCCAGGACCAGATCCACGCCCGCGACGTGGCCTCCCTGCTGCGCGTGGCCGAGACGCTGGACCACGTGCGCGCCATCCTCACCGACAACGCCAACGCGCTCGGCTTCTTGTCCCTGGAGCTGTGCCGGCCCGACGACGACGACCTGGCCCGCGCAGGCCTGCCGCCCATCCCCGGGCGCGGCCCCTGGAAGCTGGAGTATCCCGTGCACCTGGCCCGCGGCGCGGCGGACGCGTACGTGCTGCGCCTGTGGTGCCACCAGGAGAACGGCTTCCGGCTGATGGGCACCGAGCGCGCGGTGGTGATCCTGGCCGAGGCCGTGCACGCCTGGAGCGAGCGCGCCCCCGCCGCCCACGCCCCCCGCGCCCTGTCGCTCGCCGAGCCGTCCCCCTTCGACGCCCGCGCCGCCTCCTGACGCCGCCCCGCCCGCCGGCCCCCCTTGCCCCGCCACGCCCGTGAGGATCGCGTTCCTGGCCGCCTCGGGCGAGACGGGCGGCGCCGAGCGCAGCCTGCTGGACGTGGCGGCGTCGCTCCTGCGCGCGCGCCCGGCGTGGACGCCGGCCCTCGTGGTGCCCGCGGACGGCTCGCTGGCGGCGGAGGCGCGGGTGCTGGGGGTGGAGGTGCGCGTGCTGCCGTTCCCCCCGCGCGTGGAGTCGCTGGGGGACGCGGGCGATGCCGGCGCGCTCGCGCGCATCGCCTCGCTCGCGGCCGCCGTTCCCGCCGCGCTGGCGTACGCGCGCACCCTCCGCCGCACGCTCGCGGAGCTGCGGCCGGACGTGGTGCACTCCAACGGGCTGAAGACGCATCTCCTTGCCGCCCGCGCCGCGCCGCGCGGCGTTCCGCTGATCTGGCACATGCACGACTACCTGGGCGGCCGTCCGGTCATGGCGCGCCTGCTCCGCGCCGCTTCGGGCCGCTGCGCCCAGCTCGTCGCGAACTCGCAGAGCGTCGCCGTGGACGCGCGCGCCGTGCTGGGCGCGCGCGTTCCCATCGACGTCGTGCACAACGCGGTGGACCTCGCCCGCTTCCATCCGGACGGCCCGCGGATGGACCTCGACGCGGCGTCGGGCCTGCCGCCCGCGCCGGCCGAGACGGTCCGCGTGGGGCTGGTGGCGACGATGGGCGTGTGGAAGGGGCACGACCTCTTTCTCCGCGCGCTGGCGCTGCTGCCGGCGGAGCTTTCCGTGCGCGGGTACGTCGTGGGCGGCGGGATCTATCGCACGGCGGGGAGCGAGGTGTCGGTGGATGCGCTCCGTGCGCTGGCGGCGGACCTGGGCCTGGAGGCGCGGGTCGGCTTCACGGGCCGGGTGGACGACGCGGCGGCGGCCATGCGCGCGCTGGACGTGGTGGTGCACGCCAGCACGCGGCCCGAGCCGTTCGGCCTGGTGATCGCGGAGGGGATGGCGTGCGGGCGCGCGGTGGTGGTGAGCCACGAGGGCGGCGCGGCCGAGATCGTGCGCGACGGCGTGGACGCGATCGGGTTCGAACCCCGGGACGCTGCCTCTCTCGCGGACCGCATGGCCCGCCTCGCCGCGGATGCGGGGCTTCGGGCGAGGCTCGGCGCGGCGGCGCGGGAGGCGGCGGTGGAGCGGTTCGATCCCGATCGCCTGGCCGCGCAGCTCGTACCCGTCTACGCCCGGCTGACGGGGGGCGGGTGATGCGCGTCCTTCACCTGTACAGCGGCAACCGGTACGGCGGCATCGAATCCGTGCTCGTCACCCTCGCCCGCCACCGCGCGCAGGCGCCGGAGATGGAGCCCGTCTTCGCGCTGGCGTTCGAGGGGCGCGTGGCCGGCGAGCTTCGGAACGCCGGTGGCGAAGTCCACGTGGTCGGTCCGACGCGGCTGTCGCGTCCGGTCAGCGTGTGGCGCACGCGCCGCCGCCTTTCCGCACTGCTCGCGGCCGGCGGATTCGACGTGGCGCTGGCGCACGCGCCGTGGTCGATGGCCGTCTACGGACCCGCAGTCCGCCGGCACGCGCTGCCGCTGGCGTTCTGGATGCACGACGCTGTGGGCGCGGGCGACCGCGTGGAGCGCCGGGCCCGCCGCGTGCGGCCGGCGCTCGCGCTCTGCAACAGCGCGTTCACCGCGTCCACGCTGCCCCGCATCTACCCGGACGTGCCGGCGGAGGTCGTGCACCCCCCCGTCCCGCCGCCACCCGCGTTCGATCGCGCGAGGGTGCGTGCGCAGGTTCACGCGGAACTGTCGACGGCCGCGGAGGACGTGGTGGTGGTGCAGGTGGGGCGGATGGAGGCGTGGAAGGGGCACGCGCGGCTGCTGGCGGCGCTCGGGAGCCTGCGGGACGTGGACGGATGGACGGCGTGGATCGTCGGCGGGGCGCAGCGTACGGAGGAGGCGGCGTACGTCGAGGAGCTTCGACGGACGGCGGCGGCGCTGGGGATCGCCGATCGGATCCGATTCACAGGCGAGCGGGCGGACGTGGCGCGCGTTCTCGCCGCGGCGGACGTGGCGTGCCAGCCGAACGCGTCGCCGGAGCCGTTCGGCGTGGCGATCGTGGAGGCGCTGTATGCCAGTCTCCCGGTGGTCGCCACCGCCAGCGGAGGCGCGTTGGAGATCGTCACGCCGGAGTGCGGAGCCCTGGTCCCGCCGGACGACGTGGCGGCGCTCTCGGGCTCGCTCCGACGGCTCTTCGTGGACGTGGATGAACGGAATCGGCTCGCCGCCGCCGGCCCCGCCCGCGCTTGCGCCGTCGCGGACGTGGGCGCGACGATGCGGAAGCTGGCGCACGCGCTGGCGGCGATCAGCCGAAAGGCGGAGGCTTGATGGAGGGCGGAACGGGAGGGCGGGGAAGTCGAACGACGGACGAGAACGCATCGACCGGCCGCGTCTCGCAGGCCGCGGACGGGGCGCATTCCACCGATCTGCCCCCCGCCGGCGTGCGTGCGGCGGTGGAGGAGCGCGCGCGCCGCAGCCTGGGCGGCAGCGAGGACGCCATCCACGCGCTCGTCGCCGGCGCGGCGCGGGCGCGGCACGCGGGTGGCGGAACCCTGGTGGACGTCGGCTGCGGAACGGGCGCGCTGTGGGGCCGCCTGGCGGAGCGCTTCGACCGCTACGTCGGCGTGGATGCCGCGCGCTACGACGGGTTCCCGGCCGACGGCGAGCTCGTGCTGGCCGACCTGGACGCGCCGGAGCTTCCCCTGCCGGCCGGCGCCGCGGACGTGGTGGCGGCGGTGGAGACCATCGAGCACCTGGAGAACCCGCGCGCCTTCGTCCGCTCGCTCGCCCGGCTGGCCCGGCCCGGCGGGTGGATCATCGTCACCACGCCCAACCAGCTCTCGCTGCTGAGCAAGGCCACGCTGCTGCTGAAGAACCGCTTCAACGCCTTCCAGGACGCGTCGTATCCCGCGCACCTCACGGCGCTGCTGGAGGTCGACCTGCGCCGCATCGCGGCGGAATGCGGGCTCACGGAGATCGCGATCGAGTACACGGGCAGCGGCCGCGTCCCGGGCACGGGGCGCCACCATCCCGCCGCGCTGGCCCGCCGCTTTCCGCGCGCGCTGTCGGACAACGTGCTGCTCGCCGCGCGGAAGCCGCATGCTTGAGCGGCCGCCCGTGGTCATCCGTCTTCTCGCCGCGCTCGTCCGGCGGCTGCCCGCGGGGCGGTATCGGGTGATGGACCGCGTCGCCCGTCCCGCGCCGCCGCCGTTCATCGCCCGGACGCCGGTGGATGCCGGCGGCCATGCGTTCCACTGCGACCTCCGCGACGGCATCGCCCGCGAGGTGTGCTTCACGGGGGCCTACGAGCCGCTGGAGACCGCCATCGTCCGCGCGCTCCTGCCGGCGGGCGGCACCTTCGTGGACGTGGGCGCCAACTGGGGATACTTCACCCTGCTCGCCGCGCACATCGCAGATGCCGCGGGCCGTGTCGTCGCGCTGGAGCCCGATCCGCGCCTCTTCGCCCTGCTGCGATCCAACGCCGAGCGCAACCGCCTGTCGCACGTCACGCCCCTCCAGCTCGCCGCCGCCGCCCGGCGCGGAACGCTGACGCTGGCCGGCTTCGACGAGGCCGGCGACAACTGGGGCCTGTCGTCGCTCGCCGCGACCGGCCGGTCGGACGCTCGAGGATCGGCCGAATCGATCGAATCCACGGACGCGAGTGGATCGACGGGATCGACGGGATCGACGGGATCGATGGGATCCGCCGGGCCGCGGTTCGAGGTGGCAACGGCGGCGCTGGACGACGTGCTGGACGACCTTTCCGTCGATTCGGTCGACCTGGTGAAGGTGGACGTGGAGGGCGCGGAGCCGCTGGTGCTGCGGGGGATGGAGCGCGGGATCGCGGCCGGACGCTACCGGGCGCTGCTGCTGGAGCTGCACCCGTCGCTGGTGGACGGGTACGCCCGGTTCGAGCGCGGGGTGCGCGAACGCATGTCGGCGGCGGGGTATCAGGGCTGGTGGATCGACCACTCGCCGGCGGCGGCGCGGGCGGCCTCGTACGCGCGGCGCGTGGACCTGCGGCGCTACCTGCGGCCCGTGGACGCCTCCGCCGCCCCGGCCGATGCCTGGCCGCACCAGCTCTGGCTCCTTCCGCCCACGACCCCCTTCGCGTGAACGCCACCCGGCCGCTGCCCCTTCCGCCGTACGGGCCCGCCGCGGGCCCAGAGCCCGCCGTGCGCGCCGGCCGGGCGTCGGCGTGGGTGCCGCGCTTCGTCGTGCTGCTCATCCTCTGCCAGGTCGCGCTGCTGTTCGCCAGCATCGGCCCGTTCCGCATCCTGGTGCGGGTGGCGGCGTTCGGCACCAGCCTGGCGCTCCTGCTGCTGCGCGGCCGCGGCGGGCGCGCGCATCCGGCGGCGACCGCAGCCATCATGGTGCTGGTGGTGGTCTTCTTCGGGCTGGCCAACCCCAACACCACCAACGTCACCGGCGGGCTGGCGCAGGCGGGGCTCTACGCCGCCGTGCTGGCGCCGCTGTTCTGGGTGCCGCGGCTCACCATCGACCTGCGGGTGCTGCGGCGCACGGTGATGATCCTGTGGGCCTTCCACACGCTGAGCGCCGCCATCGGCGTCATGCAGGTGTACCGGCCGGGCAGCTTCCAGCCCAACCTGTCGTCCGTGGTCCAGGGCAAGGGCAAGGGCTACGTGGAAAGCCTGAAGATCACCACCGCCACCGGCGCGCGCGTCTTCCGGCCCATGGGGCTCACGGACGTGCCGGGCGGCGCCGCCATCTCGGGCCTGTACGCGGTGCTGTTCGGCATCGGCTTCTTCCTCACGCGGCGCACCCCGGGCATCATCGCGGGGGCCGTGGCCAGCATGGGGCTGGGGATGATGTGCCTGTACCTGTCGCAGGTGCGTGCGCTGCTGGTGATGACGGGCATCTCCATCGTGGCCGTGCTGGCCGTCCTGGCGTGGCGCCGCGACGGGATGCGGCTGGCCGCGCTGGGGTCGGCGCTGGCGGGGATGATCGTGGCCGGGTACGTGGCCGCCGTGTCGCTGGCGGGCCCGGCCGTCACGCGGCGCCTGGGCACGCTGGTCACCTCGCACCCGTCCGCCCTGTACTACAGCAACCGCGGCCACTTCCTGCAGGAGACGCTCACCGAGATCCTGCCGCGCTTTCCCTTCGGCGCGGGCCTGGGCAAGTGGGGGATGATGCTCTCCTACTTTCCCGGGCAGCCCGGCGAGGAGACGTACTGGGTGGAGGTGCAGTGGACGGGGTGGATCATCGACGGGGGCGCGCCGCTCACGCTGGCGTACGTGGCCGCGCTGGCGGTGGCGCTGTGGACGGCGTGGGGCATCGCCCGCGGCCGGCGGGGCGGCGGCGAGCTGCCCTTCTGGGGCGCGGTGGTGATGGCGTACGGCGTGGGCGCCGTGGCCCTCACCTTCTCGTATCCCCTGTTCCTGGGCCAGGCCGGCATGGAGTTCTGGCTGCTGAACGCCACCCTCTTCGCCGCGTCCCGCACCGTGGCTCCGCCGCCCGCGCCCTTCGTGCTCCACCGCCGGCCGTGACGCGGCCCCCCCGGCTTCGACCGGCCTCCGGACCGACGAGGCGCACCGCCGATCCTCGCGTCCCCAGTGCTTCGGACCGTGGACGCAGCCCTGGACCGGCCGGGCTCGATGGCGGATGGCGGACGTCCGCGCGGACCGCCGGGGACGGGGAGAACGCCGGGTTTCGATGCATCGTCGGCCGATGAAGCCGTACGTGATCGTCGCCGGCGACTTCGTCACCACCGGCGGGATGGACGCGGCGAACCATGCGCTGGCGATGGGGCTGGCCCAGCGGGGAAGGGAGGTGCACGTCGTCGCCCACCGCGCGGCGGATGACCTGCTCGCGCGCCCCGAGGTGACCTTTCACCGCGTGCCGCGGCCGATGCGGTCGCACCGCCTGGGCATGCCGCTGCTGGACCACGTCGGCCGCCGCCTGGCGCGCGCGATCGCTCGCCGCGGCGCGCACGTGGTGGCGAACGGCGGCAGCTGCGCCGCGGGCGACGTCGTCTGGCTGCACTACGTCCACGCCGCCTACCCCGCGGACGATTCCGGGCTCCGCACGCTGCTGCCCCTGGGCCCGCGCCGCTTCCGCGCCGACGAGCTGCGCGCCGTGCGCCGGGCGCGCCTGGTGATCGCCAACTCCGCGCGCACGGCCGACGACGCGGTGCGGCTTCTCGGCGCGCGGCCGGAGCGTGTGCGCACCGCCTACTACGGCGCCGACGCCGATCGCTTCCGCCCCCCGTCGCCCGAGGAACGCGCCGCCGCCCGCGCCGCGCTGGGGTGGGACGACGACCGGCCGGCACTGGCCTTCGTGGGAGCGCTGGGCGACCGGAGGAAGGGCTTCGACACCCTGTTCTCCGCCTTCGCGGAGCTCTGTCGCGATGCTTCGTGGGATGCACGGCTCGCCGTGGCCGGCACCGGCGCGGAGCTGCCCGCCTGGCGCGCCAGGGCGGCGGATGCGGGCCTGGCGGATCGCATCCACTTTCTCGGCTTCCAACTCGACGTGCGGCGTCTCCTCTGGGCCGCCGACGCCTTCGTCGCCCCCACGCGCTACGAAGCGTACGGCCTGGCCGTGCAGGAGGCCCTGTGCTGCGCCCTGCCCGCCATCGTCTCCGCGGCCGCCGGCGTCGCCGAGCGCATCCCCCGCTCGCTGGCGGACCTGCTCGTCCGCGATCCCGACGACGCCACGGAGCTGGCGGACGTGCTGCGCGCCTGGGATCGACAGCGCGGCGCGTACGCCTCCGCCGCCCGCGACGCCTCCGCCGCCCTCCGCCGCCGCACGTGGAGCGACATGGCCGCGGAGATGATGGCGGCGATCGAAGGCGACGGGTAGCCCCCGCCGGGCCGGCTTTCGCGCCGGAATGGTGCCTACCGCGGCGCGAATGCGCGGCGGATGTCAGCGCGGAAGTCCCGTCGTCCAGTCGAAGAGCCCCCCGTCCCGTCGCCCGCTTGCGCGAGACGGAGGCCGGGGATGAGGGCCAACCATCCGATCCCCACCCGCATCTTGGCCGAATCCTCCACCGTCCTCATCGACCCGCCGTTCACAGCGCTCGACGCGTGCTGGATCTGCGGCGCGCGCGCGCTGCGGCCAGTGCACACGGCCATCTTCGAACTGTCGGAGTACCGCCGGCAGGACCCGGAGCTGGCGGCGTACACGGGCGCCACGGTGAGCGTGGTGCGCTGCGCGGCGTGCGGGTTCGGTCAGCCGGCGGCGCTGCCCGCGCTGCCGGGCTACTTCGACCGCATGTACGACCAGCGCTGGTCGGCCGAGTGGATGGAGCGCGAGTTCACGCTGGGCTACAAGGACCTCATCTTCCGCACCGTCCTCCACGGGCTCGGACGGCGGACCGGAGGAGAGGTCCGCGCGCGGACGCTGCTGGACCTGGGCGCGCACGTGGGGCGGCTGATGCACCTGGCCGCGGCGGCGGGATGGACGGCCGAGGGCGTGGAGCTGAACCCCGCGACCTCGGCCTACGCCGCGAAGGCGACGGGGCTTCCGGTGCACCGCGCCGACGCGGCGAGGCTCTCCGCCGAGGGGCGGCGCTACGACGCGGTGACGCTGGTGGACGTGCTGGAGCACATCCCCGATCCCGTGCGGATGCTGGAGACGGCGCGCGGCCTCGTCCGCCCGGGCGGGTGGATCGCGGTGAAGGTGCCGCACGGCGCCGTGCAGCTCCGCAAGGAGGAGCTTCGCGCGCGCCTGCGCCCCGGCTACCGTCCCACCATCGCGGACAACCTGGTGCACGTGAACCACTTCACCCCCGGATCGCTGACCCTGGCGCTGGCGAAGGCGGGCTTCGCGGAGGCCGCCGTCGGCGTCGCCGCGCCGGAGACGCTGCCGGCGGATGCACCGGCGCGCGCGCGCCTGCCGGGGAACGCGGCGCGGCTGGCGGCGTATGGCCTGGGACGCATCGTTCCCGGCGGCGTGCACACGCTGCTGGGCCTGCACCTCCAGGCCTACGCGCGCAACCCGGCGTGACCTCCACCGATCCCGATCTCCAACCCCCCGTCGATTGAACGCCGCCGCGTCCGCGCTGTCCGTCATCATTCCTACGCACGACAATCTGGCCCTGCTGCGGCGCTGCCTGGCGAGCTGGGAGCGCCACGCCGCGCGCCAGCCGGTGGAGCTGATCGTGGTGGACGACGGCAGCACCGACGGCACGCCGGAGTTCCTGGCCGAAGCCGCGCGAACGCCGTGGGGCGCGCGCACGCTGCGCCCGGTGCGCGAGGAGGACGTGCACGAGCTGATGTGCACCAACCGCGGCTTCGCGGAGGCGCGCGCGCCCCTGGCGATGACCTGGCACGACGACATGTTCCTCCAGGCCGGCTGGCTGGTGCCCGAGCTGCTGGCGACCTTCGCCGCGTACCCGGACGTCGGCATGCTCGCGCTGAGCCGCGGCCTGCTGCTGCACGCGGCGGACGGGGCGCCGGCCACGTTCGACGAGTCCGTGGACTGGGCCCGGCTGGAGAGCACGCTGGGGCCCGCGCCGCTCAACTGGGCGCGGCTGCACGAGGTGGACGCGGTGATGCGCCCGTGGGTGGTGCGCATGGAGTGCATCCGCCGCGTGGGCCCGCTGGACGAGGCGTACCGGCCCACCGAATGGGACGAGTCGGACCTGGCGTACCGCATCCGCGCCGCGGGGTGGAAGGTGGCCACGCACGGCTTCGAGCGCGACCGCGCCTTCCACCACCTGGTGAACTCCACCTACGGCCGCACCGCGTCCGACGCGCGCAAGGCGCTGGGGCTGCGGAACGCGCGGCTGTTCTGGGAGCGCTGGGGCGGCGACGTGAACCGCGACGCCGCGCGCCGGCGGAAGACCTGGATGCGACGCGCGAGCCTGGCGGGCTGGGCGGGGACGCTGGCGTCCATGGCGGCGCACGCCACGGGCCGGGTGAGGCAGTGAGCCGCACGCGCCGGGCGGCCATCAACGTGGTCTTCGGCTACGCCGGCTTCGTGATGTCGCTGCTCACCGGCATCGCGCTGGTGCCGTTCACGCTGGCGCGGGTGGGCACGGAGACGTACGGCGTGTGGCTGGGGTTCGGCGAGCTGCTGGGATACTCGGCCATGCTGGACATCGGCATCCTGGGCATCCTTCCGTGGCTGGTGGCCGAGGCGGACGGCGCGAGCGACCGCGGCGAGATCCGCCGCGTGTTCGTGGGCGGGCTCACGCTCTCCGTCATCACCGGTGTCGTGGTCTGCGCGGTCGCGCTGGGCCTGCTGCTGGCGGCGCCCTACGTGGCGCGGGTGAGCGATGCGCAGCGCGCGGCGGTGTTCGGGCCGCTGGTGATGGCGGTGGCCTGCACCTTCGTGGCCTATCCGCTACGCGCCTGCCACGCGGTGCTCGTGGGGTTGCAGGACGTGGTGTTCGTGGGGTGGGCCGCGCTGGCCCAGCAGGCGCTCGCCATCGCCGTGCTGGTCACGCTGCTGCTGCGGGGCCAGGGGATCTGGGCCGTGGCAGCCTCCACCTCCGTGCCCGCGCTGGTGGTCGCGGCGGTGAGCGCGGCCCGGCTGCGGCGGCGGGCGCCCGACCTGTTCCGCGGCTGGGCACGCCCGGCGAAGGCCACGCTGGTGCGCATCACCGGCCAGGGCTTCGGGGGATGGACGGCGGGGCTGGGATGGCGGATGGTTTCCGCCACGGACAACCTGGTGATCCTTTCCGTCGCCGGCCCCGCGATGGCGGTGGTGTACGCGATGACGGTGAAGCTGGCCGAGGCGCTCACGCAGATGAGCTGGCACCTGGTGGACTCCGGGATGGTGGGCCTGGCGCAGCTCCGCGGCGAGGGCCGGGTGCAGCGCGTTCGCGAGATCGTGGTCGCCATGCTGCGGCTCACGCTGCTGGGCGCCGGCGCCGTGGCCTGCGTGGTGGTGGCGCTCAACCCCAGCTTCGTGTCGCTGTGGGTGGGCACCGCCAAGTTCGGCGGCGTGGCGATGAACGCATGGGTCGCGGCGGAGGTCGTCGCCCTCTCCCTCACGCACGGCCTGTTCGCGCCGGCGGCGACGCTGGGGCAGCGGGTGCAGACTGGGTGGGCGGTGGTGGCGCAGGGGGTCTTCCACGTGGGCGCGGCGGTGCTGCTGGGGCACTGGTTCGGCGCGACGGGCGTGGTGGCCGCGGGCTTCGTGAGCTCGATGCTCGTCGCGTATCCCGCCGGCGTTCGCCTGGTCTCGCGCGCCTCCGGCCTGGCGCACGGCGACCTGCTGCGAGGCGCCGTGCTCCCGTGGGCCGCGCGCATCGCGCCGCTGCTGGTGCTGGCGGCGGCGGTGGCGCTCCTGCGCGAGCGCGTCTCTCCGTGGGCGCCGCTGGCGCTGGCGCCGTTCCTCGGACTCACGTACCTGTGGACCATGCGCCCCCTCTACCGTGGCATCCCGCTCCCCGGCCGCATCCAGGGCGCGCTCGCCCGGCTGCGCCTGGTTCCCGCGGTGGAGCCGGGCGGATGAAACGTCCCGAGATGCCGTCGAGAGCCCGGTCCGCCGACCTGTCGTCGGCGATGGACGGACGGCGGCGGTCGCCCGTCTCGTCCGACGAGTCCCCATCCTTCGAATGGTCGTCGATGGGTTTCCGTTCGATCGAATGCGCCCCCCTCACCGTCGCCGGAGGTGCGCGATGAGCGGCGCCCGGGATCGGGACGGCGCGCCTCGGCCGGCGGAGAGCGATGCGTATCGCCGGCCGACGGCGCTGGAGCGCGCGGCGGGCGTGGTGGGCGGAATGCTCGGCGCCGGGCCCCTGCGGAACGCCGCCCGCGCCGCCTACCGCGCGGCGATGGAGCTGCGCACGGGCGGCCGCGGCCTGGAGTGCGTGCTGCCCGGCGGCGAGCGCGTGCGCGTGCTGCCCGCCTTCCGCTACGTGACCTGGAACCCGGCGGAGGTGGACGCCTTCCGCGCCGCGCTCAAGCCCGGGGACCACGCCGTGGACGTGGGCGCCAACGTCGGCTGCTACACGCTGCTCTTCGCGCGGTGGGTGGGCGAGGCGGGCCGCGTGCTGGCGCTGGAGCCCGCGCCGGACGCCTTCGACGGCCTGGTGCGGCACATCGCGCTGAATGGCGCCGGCTCCATCGTGAAGACGCTGGACGTCGCCGCGTCGGACCGCTCGGGAGCCGCGCGGATGGCGGCGGACGGCTTCCACGGCACCAACCGCCTGCTGGGCGCGGAGGGCGCCGCATCGACCGAGCGAACGCTGGAGGTGCGGACGACCACGCTGGACGAGCTGTGCGAGCGCGAGGGCCTGAGCCCCGCGCTGGTGAAGGTGGACGTGGAGGGCGCCGAGCTGGCCGTGCTCCGCGGCGCCACGGAGACCATCCGCCGCATGGGCGCGCGCCTGTCGCTGTTCGTGGAGATGCACCCGGCGGAGTGGCGCGCCGCAGACGTCTCGGCAGAGGACGTGCGCGCGGAGCTGGCGGGGATGGGCCTGCGCGCCGTGCCCCTGCGCGACGTGCCGGACCCGTGGGCGCTGGAAGGCGAGTGCATGCGCCTGCTGCCGGCGTGACGCCCATGCGCATCCTGTTCGCCAACGACGGCATCGGCGACGCGGGCGGCGTGCAGGCGTACCTCGCGTCCGTCATGCCCGCGCTGGCGGCGCGCGGGCACGCCGTCGCCTTGCTGCACGAGGACCGGCTGCGGCCCGGAGGCGAGTCGCCCGCTCCGGCCGGCGTGCCGCACTTCTGCACGGCGGAGCTGGGGGTGGACGGCGCGTGCGACGCGGCGCTGGCTTGGGTGCCCGACGTGTGCTTCACCCACAACATGCGCGTGCTGCACGTGGACCGCCGCCTGGCCGCCGCCGCGCCGACGGTGAAGATGATGCACGGCTACTTCGGCACCTGCATCGGCGGCCAGAAGGCGCACCTGTTTCCCGGCGCGGTGCCCTGCGGCCGGCGCCTGGGCCCGGCGTGCCTCGCGTTGTATCTGCCGAGACGCTGTGGGCGGCTGAACGTCGGGACGATGCTCGCGCAGCACGCGTGGGCCCGCGAGCAGAACGCGCTCTTCGCCACGTACGCCGCCTTCGTCGTCGCCAGCAGCCACATGCGCGACGAGTACGTCCGCAACGGCGCCGATCCCCGCCGCGTCCACGCGATCCCGCTGTTCCCAACCGCGGGGGAACGTAGGTCGATCGATGGGACCGCGGCCGAGCCGGCGGATGCGTTCGCGCCCGTGCTTCGACCCGCATCGACCGATCTTCCGATCCTCGACACCCGGCGCGGCGGCGGGGACGGCCGAAGCCGCGAATCCGTGTCCTTCGATGAAGGCCCCCGGTCGTGGTCGGGCGACAAGCCGCTGCGCATCCTCTTCCTCGGCCGGATGACGCGCTTGAAGGGCGGCGATCTGCTGATTCGCGCGGTCGCCAGGGCGGGGAAGGAGGGCGGCGCGCGCATCCACCTGACGATGGCCGGCGACGGGCCGCAGCGGAGTGGATGGCGGCACCGCGCCGGGAAGCTGGGGGTGGACGCGGAGTTCCCAGGCTGGGCGGCGGATGAGGAGCGCGACCGGCTGATCCGCGCCTCGCACCTGCTCGCGGTGCCGAGCGTGTGGCCGGAGCCGTTCGGGCTCGTGGGTCCGGAGGCCGGCGCGTTCGGCGTCCCCGCCGTCGCCTTCGACGTGGGCGGAATCGGGGAGTGGCTGCGCGACGGGGAGAACGGCTGGCTGCTGCCCGGCCCGCCGCGTGAGGAGCCGCTGGCGGACGCGCTGGCCCGCATCGCCCGGGACCCCGACGCGCTCGCGGCGAGGTCGCATGGGGCCCGCGCGGCGGCGGATCGCCTCTCGCTCGGCCGCCACGTCGCCGCGCTGGAGGCGGTGCTGGCGGCGGCGGATGGGCGGAGCCCGCCTTCCGCGCGCACGGCGGCGGTCGCGGAGGCGCGGTGAGCGCGGGCGCGTGGCACGTGGTGACCGGCGAGTATCCGCCCGACCGCGGCGGCGTGGGCGACCACACGCGCGTGCTCGCCGCCGCCCTCGCCGCGGACGGTGCGGAGGTCCACGTGTGGACGGGCGGCGATTCGACGGGGACGCTGGGCGCGGACGGAGCGCGCGTCCACCGCGCCGCTGGAGCCTGGGACGGGGCGGGGCTTCGGCGCCTGTCCGCGGAGATGGACGCGTTCGCGTCACCCCGGCGCGTGCTGGTGCAGTACGCGCCGCGCGCCTACGGGCGGAACGGGATGAACCTGGGCTTCTGCCGCTGGGTCCACGGGCGGCGCGGGGCGGGGGACGACGTGCGGGTGATGTTCCACGAGCCGTTCTTTCCCTTCGGCCGCCAGGCTTTGCGCCGCAACGCGCTCGCCGCGGTGAACCATGCGATGGCGGCCGTGCTGCTGCGCGCCGCGTGCCGCGCGTACGTCTCCATCCCCGCGTGGGAGCCCATGCTGCGGCCGCTGGCGCCGGGGCGGCTGGGGCGCATGCGCTGGCTGCCCGTGGGTTCCACCATTCCGCGCGAGGACGACGACGGCGCGGTCGATGCCATCCGCGCGGGGCTCCCCGGGCGCGACGGCGGGCGGCCGATCGTGGGGCACTTCGGCACGTACGGCGACGCGGTCGCCAGCCTGCTCGCGTCCACGCTGCGCCGCATCCGCCGCGCGGAGCCCGAGGTGGTGGTGCTGCTGCTGGGCGACGGCGGCCCCGGCTTCGCGGACGCGCTCACGGCGGTGGACGCCTGCTTCCGCGGGCGCATCGTGGCGCCGGGATACCTGTCGCCGCGCGACGTGTCGCTTCACCTTCAGGCGTGCGACGTGCTCGTGCAGCCGTACCCGGACGGGGCCAGCAGCCGGCGCACCACGCTCATGGCCGGCATGGCGAACGGCGCCGCCGTCGTCTCCACCGCCGGCGCGCTCACCGAGGACGATTGGTCGGCCTGCCCCGTCCCCCTCGCCCCCGCCGGCGACGCGGACGCACTGGCCCGCGCCGCCTGCGACCTGCTGCGCGACCCGGCGGCGGCCGCGGAGATCGGTGCGGCGGGGCGGCGATTCTACGATGCGCGGTTCTCCGTGCGGTGCGCGCTGGAGGTGCTGGGCGGGGAGGGGGTGTAGACTCCCGCGGGGCTGGGGCAGAGATGGAGGCCGGCTGGCCCCTCACCCCGGGGCTCTGGGCACCGTGGATGCTTGCGTTCAGCCATGCCTTCTCCTGAGATCGAGAGAGGGACGGCAGAGGGTGCGAGTCCATGCGGAGCCGGCATTTGCAACCACAATATCCACCGAGCTTCCTTTCTCGTGATCCTTCTCGGCACGAATGCGTACGCCGCCCAGGGTGAGAACGGGCGCCGCCAGGCGGCGGCGCTCGCGACGTGGCGTGGGCTTGCCGAGCTGCGGCCGGTGAACCTGCAGTGGGCGGACGACGTGTACGAGGTGGAGGGGTTCGCGACGGAGCCCTCGCTGCGCCTCGACTCGCGCGTCGTCTCGGGCCGCCAGGGGCCGCGGAAGCCCATCGTGCGCGAGATGCTGGACCGGATGGCGGAACGGGCGGAGCGCGAGGGGGCGCGGTGGTTCGGGTACGCCAACTCGGACGTGCAGCTCACGCCCGCGGTGGTGGAGCGGATGGAGCGCGAGGGGCGGCAGGCGTACGCCTTCGCGCGCATGGAGCTCGACGGCGCGACGGGGGCGGAGGGCGGGATGCTACTGTCGGGGACGGACGCGTTCTTCTTCACGCCGACCTGGTGGCGCGCGAACCGGCAGAGGTTCCGCGCCTACATCGCGGGCGAGCCCATCTGGGACAACGTGTTCACGGCCATCACCCTCTGCCACTCGGACGGCCTGCTGCTGGACCGCGAACCGCTCGTCCGCCACGAGTCGCACCCGGCGGGGGACTGGACGCGCAGCCCCTTCGCCCCGTACCTGCGCTGGCTTTCCGCGCTGGACGCGCCGTACTTCTCGCTGTGGGCGGCGTACTTCTGGCACGTCACCCTGTTCCGCGCGGCGGGCGCTTCGGCGCAGGAAGAGGCGGAGCTTCGGGCGCGCACCTTCCGCTTCGCGCCGACGGCCGGGCAGCGCGTGGTGCACGCCGGGCGCGTGGTCAAGGCGCACCTGCGCTACCGGGTGGGCGGACGGTGAGGATCCTGATGGTGGGCGACTACCAGGAGGACCTGCGCCTGGGCTCGGCCAAGGTGTACTACAAGCTGCGCGAGGAATTCCACGCGCTGGGCCACGTGTGCGACGTGCTGCTGTCGCCCCAGCTCGGCGCGTGGCCGGCGGCGCCGCGGCTGCGCTGGGCGGCGGGGCCGTGGATCGCGGGGCGCGCCATCCACCGCGCGTTCCGCGAGAGCGGGCCGTACGACGTGGTGGATGCCGCCAGCGCGGAGGGCCTGGCGTTCGGCCTGGCGCGCAGGCTGGGCCGGGATCGCGACGCGGCGCTGGTGGCGCGCTCGCACGGGCTGGAGCAGGTGCACTACGCGCGGATGCTGGAGGATTCGCGCACCGGCATCGCCCCCAAGCCGCTGCACCGCCGGCTCTGGTATCCCGCCGTGCGGCTGTCGCAGGTGGCGCTGGCCGCGCGCGTGGCCGACCGGATGATCGTGCTGAACGACCGTGACCGCGACTTCGCCGTCCGCCGCGGGTGGAAGGCGCCCGGTCGGGTGGATGTCGTGCCGCACGGCGTCTCGGATGCGTTCCTCCGGGATGCGCCGGGGGACGATGCGCCGCGGGGCGCCGGCATCCTGTTCTGCGGCACCTGGGCGGACATGAAGGGCATCACGGAGCTCGTCGCGGCTTTCGCCCGGGTTGTGGCCGAACGGCCGGGGGCGCGCCTCACGGTGCTGGGTCCCGGCGTCCCCGCCGCGCAGGTGCTGGCGGCGTTCCCCCAGGCCGCCCGCGGCGCCGTGGCCGTCGTTCCGCGCGCGCCGGAGGAGGACGTGATCGCGGCGTACCGGGCGCACGACGTGTTCGTCTTCCCCTCCACCTTCGAGGGGTTCGGGATGGTGCTGCTGGAGGCGATGAGCCAGGGCATGCCCGTGGTGACCACGCCCGTCGGCTGCGCGCCCCACGTCGTCCGCGACGGCGAGAACGGGCTGGTCGCCCCCGTCCGCGACCCCGCCGCGCTCGCCGCCGCGATGCTGCGCCTGCTCGACGACGCGGACCTCCGCCGGCGCCTGGGCTCCGCGGCCCGCACGGCCGCCGCCGGGATGAGCTGGACCGCCACCGCCCGCCGCACGCTCGCCGTCTACGAGGCCGCCATCGCGAGCGCGCGCGGCTGAGCGTCGCGGTTTCCGGAGCCGTGGTTTCGGCGGAAAACAGCCGTCCGGCGGTGATCTGATCGACTGGATCGGAACGCGCGGCGGGTCCGTGGATGCGCTGGATCGATCGACCCTGTGTCCTGCCGCGGGCATTCGATCGACGGAGGTGTCTGGCCGAGCATCACGATCGCAGGATCTATCGACCGAGCTTGTAGCGCGTACGTCGCGCGGATCGAAAGAACGAAGCATCGCGCAGCATCCCATCTCCTCACCGGACGCAATGCCCATCCTGCACACCGCCGCGCGGGCCGCACGCCGCGCCGCAGAGGCCGCCCGCGGTCTCGGCCGCCGCCGCAAGTACGCCTGGGTGCCGTGGTGGGCGCCGGTGCGCAACGAGGCGCGCGTGCACCCGCACTCGCCGGAAGAGCGCCCGGAGCTGTTCGAGAGCTACAACGCGGGCACCACGGAGTACGAGCTGCTCAACTGGCTGCACGCCACGGTCATGCTGCTGAAGCCGGCGACGGTGCTGGAGACTGGCGCGGCGGACGGCATCGGCACGCTGGCCCTGGCGAGCGCGTGCCGCAACAACGGGTTCGGCACCGTGCACTCGGTGGAGCTGGACCCCGAGCGCGCCGCCGCCCTGGGCGCTCGCCTGCGCTCGCGGAAGCTCGATGGATTCGCACGGGTGCACTGCGAGTCGTCGCTCGATTACCTCGCACGGACCGACACGGTGTTCGACGTGGGGTTCTTCGACAGCATGTGCGAGATCCGCGCGGCCGAGTTCCGCCTGTGCCTGGAGCGCGGCATCATCCGCAAGCTCGCCGTCTTCCACGACACCTCGCCGCTGCGCACGCGCACGCTGGACGGCTGGCCCACGCCCGACGAGCACGCCGCCTACCGCGCCGACGTGCTGGCCCTGGCCCGCGACCCGCGCTGCACCGGGTGGTACGAATCGCCCCTGTCGCGCGGCTTCATCGCCATCTTCGTCGCGCCGGATGCGGGTCCCGGCCCCGCCACGGCCGCGGGCTCGTCGGCGCGATCGACCTCGGCGGGGAAGGGAATGGCGCCGCCCGATGCGTCCCTCGCCGTGGCGGACGCGACGGGCGACGGCGGGACGGATTCGGACGAGAGCCGGTGAGCACGCCGGGGCGGGGGGATGCCGTCCGCGCCGCCCTGGCACGCCTGCGCTCGGCCTCGCGCTACGGCGGCGTGGCGCGCGATGCGATCTCGAAGCTTCCCGCGGCGCTGCGGCTGGTTCGCGAGCACGGCAGGCCGGCCGCCGTCGTCTACTTCGGCGGCGCGCCGGGGGACGACCTGCTGCTCACGCCGGTGCTGCGCGCGATGGATGCGGAGCGTGCGGGGCCGCTCTGGGTGATGAGCGCCCACGCAAGCCTGTTCGCCGGCAACCCGCATGTCGCCGCCACGCTGCCCTTCGACGACGGGCTGGCGCGCGCCCTCTCCGCCCTCGGCGTTCGTCGGCTGCGGCTGCGGTACCACGACTACCTGCCGTCGCAGGACCGCAGCCTGGCGCCGGACGACCACATCGTGCGGCTGATGGCGCTCCGTGCGGGCGTGCGCGGGCCGGTTGACGTGGCGCCGGAGGTCTTCCTCACCGAGGCGGAGATCGAGGCCGGACGCATTGCGCCGCGCCAGGTGGCGATCCAGTCCACCGCGCTGGGGGCCGGGATGGCCATCCGCAACAAGGAGTGGTTCCCGGAGCGATTCCAGCAGGTGGTCGATCGCCTCTCGGGAGGCGTTCAATTCGTGCAGCTCGGCCTGGCGTCCGATCCGCCGCTCGCGGGCGCCGTGGACCTGCGCGGGCGCACGACGCTGCGCGAGGCCGGCGCGGTGCTGGCCAATTCCACCGCGTTCGTCGGTCTGGTCGGCTTCCTGATGCACATGGCGCGGGCCGTCCGCACGCCGTCGGTCATCGTCTACGGAGGCCGCGAGCACCCGTCGCAGAGCGGGTACGCCGAGAATCCCAACCTGTGCTCGCCCGTCCCGTGCTCCCCGTGCTGGCTCTGGTCCCGCTGCGATTTCGGGCGAATGTGCCTGGACCGCATCACGGCGGATGACGTGGTGGCGGCGCTGAACGAGGTGCTCGAGGCGCGAGACGATTCGGGACGATCGGATCGGTGATGCGGGGGTGGATCGGAGGGATTCACGGTCGGCGGATGGGCGGGCATCCGTGCGGCATCGGGAGTTCGGCCTCGGGATGAATCCCGGGCCTGCAATGGCAATCCGGCCCGCCTTCGCGGGACTGTCTCCGCGCGGCGCGGGCGTCGCGGCGTGAGGCGGCGTTCTGGGTAGGACGGCGGCGTCGATTGCGATCAACCGACGATCGGCACTGGTTCCGCTGGACTGCGGGGGATGCGGGGTGTAGGTTGCGCCGCGGTGATCCCCCGCCAGGCATTTCCTTCCGCCATCCACCGTGCCCCCATCACACGAAACCGAGGCAGAGATGGACGATCCGCCGAGGGGTGAGCGGGTCGTGACGGTGGGCGTGTGTTCGCGAAACCGGCCGGAGTCGCTCGCACGCTGCCTTCGCTCGCTCGGGATGGCGGACGCGATGGTGGAGGGCATCACGGTGTACGACGACGGATCGGAGCCGCCGCTGGAGCCAGCCGTGCGGGCGATCCTCGGCGATGCGCTGCCGGCGCGGACGCGGTTCGTGCGCTCGGACGCCAGCCGCGGGCTCTCCGTCGGCCGCAACCGCATCGCCCGCGAGGCGGGCACGCCCTACGTGCTGAATTTGGACGACGATGCGATGCTCGTCACCGCGCGCGCCGTCGCGGACGCGGTGGCCGTGCTGCGGGGGGACGAGAGCGTGGCGGCGGTGGCGTTCGCGCAGTCGGACGCGGAGGGCACGCCCTGGCCCGCGGGCGCTCAGCCGGCCCCGGTGGACTACGCCTGCGTGGTGCCGTCGTTCATCGGCTACGCGCACCTGCTGCGGCGCGACGCCTTCCTGGCCGCCGGCGGCTTCCGCGAAGGGATGCGGATGCACGGCGAGGAGAAGGACCTGTGCATGCGGCTGATGGAGCGCGGGCTGCGCGTCGTCTACCTTCCCGACACGCGCATCGCGCACCTGGCCGATCCCGCCGGCCGCGACCGCGCCGAGTACCTGTTCCTCACCATCCGCAACGACGTGCTGGGCGGCGTCTACAACGAGCCGCTGCCCGTGCTCGCGCTCACCGCGCCCGCCCGCCTGTCGCGCTACTTCCGAATGCGGCGGGGGATGGGGCTGCACGACCCCGGCGGCTTCGGGCGCATCCTGCGCGCGCTGGGCCGCGAGCTTCCCGCGGCGTGGGGCGCGCGGCACGGCGTGGGGCTGCGAACGTGGCGGCGCTGGCGCCGGCTTCTGCGCGAGCGCCCGCGCTACCAGCCGCCGGCCGCGCCGTGAGCCGCCCGCTTCGGCTGCTCACCCTCGGCCACTCGTACGTGGTGGGCGCCAACCGCCTGCTGGCGCACGAGATGGCCGTGCAGGGCGCAGGCGAGTGGGAGGTGACGGCCGTCGCGCCGGAACGCTTTCCCGGCGACCTCGGTCCCATCGCTGCCGAGCCGATGGAGGGCGAGGCGTGTGCGCTGGAGACGGTGCCCGTGGTCTTCGCCCGGCGCGTCCACACGATGCTGTACGAGCGGCCCCTGCGCGACATCCTTGCGCGCGGCTGGGACGTGGTGCACTGCTGGGAGGAGCCGTTCGTCGCCGGCGCCGCGCAGGTCGCGCGCTGGGCTCCGCCGGAGGCCGCGCTCGTCTTCGCGTCGTTCCAGAACCTGTCGAAGCGCTATCCTCTGCCGTTCCGGTGGATGGAGCGCTACGCTATGGACCGCGCCGACGGCTGGATCGCGTTCGGCCGCACGGTGGAGGAGACGCTCGCCGCGCGCGACGGGTACCGCCGCCAGCCACACGCCGTCATCCCGCCCGGCGTGGATCTGCGCCGCTTCCGGCGCGATCCCGGCGCGGCCGCCGCCGTGCTGCGCGAACTGCGCTGGGGCCCGGACGGTCGGGCGATCCTGGGGTATCTCGGACGCTTCGTTCCGGAGAAGGGCCTGCGCGTGCTGATGGATGCGCTCGACGCCATGCCGCATCCGCCGCGCGTGCTGTTCGTCGGCGGCGGGCCGATGGAGGGCGAGCTTCGCGCGTGGACCCGCGGGCGGGACGAGGTGCGCGTCGTCACCGGCGTGGCGCACGCGCAGGTGCCCGGCTACCTGTCCACGATGGACGTGCTCTGCGCGCCGTCGCTCACGACGCCGCGCTGGCGCGAGCAGTTCGGGCGGATGCTGGTGGAGGCGTTCGCCTGCGGCGTGCCCGTCGTCGCCAGCGACAGCGGCGAGATCCCGCACGTCCTCGGAGACGCCGGCGTGGTGGTGCCGGAGGGCGATCACGCCGCCCTGGCGGCGGCGCTCGCGGCGCTGCTGGGGGATCCCGGGCGGCGCCACGCCCTCGCCGAACGCGGCCTCGCCCGCGCCCGCGAACACTTCTCGACCCAGGTCGCCGCCCGCCGCCACCTCGCGTTCTTTCGCGAGGTGCTGGCCTCCCGCGCCGCGCGAACGGAACCGCAAGCAAGGTAAGGGGTTCCGATACACGGTCGGGTGCATCCGCATCCAAGCCCCCGGCCGTTCGTCGGCCGATCCCTGGTGTGCTTGCTCGTCACGATCTCCGGCGGCGCGCGTTCGCGCCGGGCTCGCAGCCCGCCGGAACCTCTCGCCCGCCCTTCGGCGCGAGCCCGTCCGCTCCGCATCCTCCGACATCGTCTCCCCATCGCCATGACCGTCCACACCGAGAGCGAGCTGATCCGCACGGGCGAGTACGCGCGCAAGCAGCTCTTCGGCGGGCCGTCGCTGCTGCGGTGGAGCCACGGCAGCCGCTTCCGCACGGGCGTGGAGCTGGTGCGGCCGCGCGCGGGGCGCCGGCTCCTGGACTACGGCTGCGGCGACGGGACCTTCCTGGCGCTGGTGCACGACCTCTTTCCCGAAGCCGTCGGCGCCGAGATCGACTCGCACCTGGTCACCACCGGCGCCGAGCGCTTCGCGGGGCTGCCCGGCCTGTCGTTCGTGGACCCGCGCGCGCTGGACGCGGAGCCCGCCGGCAGCTTCGGGGTGGTCGTCTGCATGGAGGTGCTGGAGCACTGCCCCGACGGCCAGGCCTCCGTCGTCCTGGCGCGCATGCAGCGGCTGGCCGCGAAGGACGGGCTGGTGCTCATCAGCGTCCCCATCGAGGTCGGTCCCGTTCTCATCGCCAAGCAGGTCGCGCGCGCTCTCGCGGCCCGGCGCGGCGTGCAGGGCTACGAGTACCGCGAGCGCTACACGGCGGGCGAGATGCTGCGCATGCTCTTCGCCGGCGACGGCACGCCCGTGGAACGGCCGGTGTACACCGCCGTCTCCGGCCCCGGCGTCGTGAGCCGGTGGCACGGGCACAAGGGGTTCAACTGGCGGGCGCTGCGGAAGCGCGTCGCGGAGCGGTTCGTGGTGCGCGAGACGCGCTTCTCGCCGCTGGGCTTCCTGGGCGGCGCGCTCAGCAGCCAGGCATGGCTCGTCTGCTCGCCGAAGTGACCGCCCTGGCCGGGGAAGCGGCCGCTCCCCGCCTCGTCGCCGTCCAGCCGCGCATCGGCGTCGTCTGCGACTTCGCGGAGGAGGGCTGGCCGAGCATGGACCTGGCGGCCGAGCTGCTGCTGGACGCGCTCGCGGCGTCGACGGACTTCCGGCCGTCGCGCATCCGGCCGCCCATGCCCCGGCCGTTCGGCGGGCTGCCGTCCACCGTCGCCGGGGGCGCGCGCCACAACGCGGACCGCGCGTTCGGCCGGTACGTGGCGTATCCGCGGTGGCTGCGGGGCAGGGCGGGGCACGCGGACCTGTTCCACGTCGTCGATCACAGCTACGCGCACCTGGTGCACGCGCTGCCGGCGGACCGCACGGTCGTCACCTGCCACGACCTGGACGCCTTCCGCTCGCTGCTCGATCCGGCGCTTGAGCCCCGCGGCTGGCTCTTCCGGGCGGCGACGGGCCGCGTGCTCTCCGGCCTCCGTCGCGCCGCCCGCGTCGTCTTCGACAGCGCCGCCGTGCGCGACGAGGCCGTGGCGCGCGGGGTGGTGGATGCGGATCGCTCCCGTGTCGTCCCGCTCCCGGTGCACCCGGATTTTTCCGCCGATTCGGATGTGTCCGCCGACGCGCGGGCGGCGGAGATGCTGGGTCCGCGCGATGGATCGATCGACATCCTCCACGTCGGAAGCACCGCGCCCCGCAAGCGCATCGACGTGCTGCTGGCCGCCTTCGCAGCGATCCGCGCCGCGCAACCCACGGCCCGCTTGCTCCGCGTCGGCGGTGCGCTGACGGTGGAGCAGGCGCGGACGGCGGAAGGGCTGGGGATCGGAGGTTCCATCGTCGAGCTGGCGCCGCTGGATCGACCGACCCTCGCCGCCGTGTATCGCCGCGCCGCCATCGTCCTGCTGCCGTCGGACCGCGAGGGGTTCGGCCTCCCGCTGGTGGAGGCGATGGCGTGCGGAACGCCCGTCCTCGCCTCCGACCTGCCCGTGCTGCGCGAGGTCGGCGGTCCGGCGGCCGAGTACGCGCCGGCGGGCGATGCGGATGCCTTCGCCGCCGCCGCGCTCCGGATGCTGGCGGCGAGCGCTGGTTCGCCGGCCGCGGAGGTACGGCGCCGGCGATCGGTGGACCGGGCCGCGACCTTCCGCCTGGATGCATACGGCGATGCGATCCGCGCGGTCTACGCCGAGGTGCTCCGTGGCTGACGCGGTGGACGCGGTGGACGCGGCGTCGACGGAGGAGCCCGGCCGGCCGATGGAATCCACGCGGGCGGTCGAACCCGGATCGGAAGGGGTGGATGGGGCTGGGGATGCGCTGATCGGCCGCGGAGGAAGGCGGCTGCGGGTGCTCCACATCGGGAAGTTCTATCCGCCGCACCTCGGGGGGATGGAGACGCACCTGCAGGCGCTGTGCGGGCGGCTGGCGGAGCACGTGGACGTGCGGGTGCTGGTGTCCGCGGACGGGCGGCGGACCACGCGCGAGGTGGCGGGCGGCGTGCCGGTGACGCGGGTGGGGACGCCGGCGACGCTGGCGTCGGCGCCCATCAACCCGGGGATGGCGCGGGAGATCCGCGGCGCCGACGCGGACATGGTGCACCTGCATCATCCCAATCCCACGGCCACGCTGTCGTACCTGGCCAGCGGGCACCGCGGGCCGCTGGTGATCACCTACCACAGCGACGTGGTGCGGCAGCGCGTGCTGGGCGCCGCGTTCGGGCCGCTGCTGGAGGCGGTGATGCGGCGGGCCACGACGGTGATCGCCAGCTCTCCCGACTACCTGGCCAGCTCGCCCGTCCTGCGCCGCCACGCCGCGCGCTGCCGCGTGGTGCCCTTCGGCATCCGGCCCGAGGACTTCGAGCGGCCCGACCCCGAAGCCGTGCGCCGGCTGCGCGAGGCGTACGGGCCGCGCGTGGTGCTGGGTGTGGGCAGGCTGGTCTACTACAAGGGCTTCCAGTACCTTGTGAGGGCGATGGGAGGGCTGGACGCGCACCTGGTGCTGGCCGGCGCCGGGCCCGAGCGGGCCGCGCTGGAGCGGCTGGCGGGCGAGCCCGGCATCGCCGGAAAGGTGACCTTCGCGGGCACCCCGGCCGACCTCGTCCCCCTCTACCACGCCGCCGACGTCTTCGTCCTTCCGGCGGTCGCGCGCAGCGAGGCGTTCGGGCTGGTGCAGCTGGAGGCCATGGCCAGCGGGATGCCCGTGGTGAACACCGCCATCGACTCCGGCGTGCCCTTCGTGTCGCGCCACGGGCAGACGGGGCTCACGGTGCCCCCGGCGGACTCCGCCGCGCTCGCGGACGCCGTGCGCACCCTGCTGGACGACGCCCCCCTGCGCGCGGGCCTGGGCGCCGCCGCCCGACGCCGCGTGCGCACCGAGTTCTCGCAGGACGCGATGGTGCGCCGCACCCTGGACGTGTACCGCGACGCCGCGCGCGCCCTTTCGGCCGCGCGAACCTCCTGACCCGGCAAGATGACCTCCCCCACGCAATCCGCCGCCGTGCCCGCCGCCCTGCCCCCGCGGCCCGACGAGCGCGAGCTGACCCCAGCCTTCTGGCGCGGCCGCCGCGTCATGGTGACCGGCGGCACCGGCTTCCTGGGCAGCCACGTGGTGGACCGGCTGCGGGCGATGGGCTGCGACGACGTGTTCGTGCCGCGGCGCGCGCAGCTCGACCTGACGGAGCCCGACGCCGTCCGCGCCGCCTATGCCCAGGGGCGGCCCGACCTCGTGCTGCACCTGGCGGCCGAGGTGGGGGGCATCGGGGCCAACCGCGAGCACCCGGGGCGCTTCTTCCATCGCAACCTCATGATGGGGATGCTGATGATCGAGGAGGCGCGGCGGGCGGGCACGGGTAAGTTCGTGCAGGTGGGCACCGTGTGCGCGTATCCCAAGCACACCCCCGTGCCGTTCCGCGAGGAGGACCTGTGGGCCGGGTATCCCGAGGAGACCAACGCGCCCTACGGCATCGCCAAGAAGGCGCTGCTGGTGCAGCTCCAGGCGTACCGGCAGGAGTACGGCACCAACGGCATCTACCTGCTGCCCGTGAACCTGTACGGCCCCCGCGACAACTTCGAGCCCGATCGCAGCCACGTCATCCCCGCGCTCATCCGCCGCATCGTGCAGGCGTGGCGCGACGGCGTGCCCCAGGTGGAGATCTGGGGCACGGGCGAGGCGTCGCGCGAGTTCCTGTACGTGGACGACTGCGCCCGCGCCATCCTGCTGGCGGCCGAGCACTACGACGGGGCCGACCCGGTGAACGTGGGCGTGGGCGCCGAGCTGCGCATCCGCGAGCTGGCGGCGCTGATCGGCGAGGCGGTGGGGTACCGCGGGCGCTTCGTGTACGACGTCACCAAGCCCGACGGCCAGCCCCGCCGCTGCCTGGACACCTCGCGCGCGCTGGAGCGCTTCGGCTTCCGCGCGCACGTGCCCTTCCATGAGGGGCTGGCGGGCACCGTGCGCTGGTTCCTGGAGCACGGCACATGAGGCGGATGGTTCCCATCGCGAGCCCCCGCGGGCTCCTCGCAACGAAGGGCGGCACGTGTCCGAGCTGACCCGGCGGCCCACGCCGCTTCCCGAGCAGCGCGAGCAGGCCGAGCGCACCATGGTGCTGCGCTCGTCGCTCACCCCCGACGCGGTGACCGCCGCGGGCGAGGGCATCCCGCTGCGCGACTACGTCTCGGCCATCCGGCGCTACCTGTGGCTGGTGCTGGCGAGCGGCGCGCTGACGGTGGGCGTGGCCGCGTGGCGCCTGCACGGCGAGGTGCCCATGTACACCACCAGCACCTCGGTGCGCCTGTCCGACGCCAAGCAGGCGATGGCGGGGAGCATGGCCTCGCCCTCGGGGGACGGGCTGCAGGGGTACTACACGGATCCCGTCCTCTCGCAGATCCAGCTCCTGAAGAGCCGCGCGGTGGCGGGTGCCGTGGTGGACTCGCTGGGCCTTCGGCTGCAGCCCGTGGGCCATGCCTTTCCCTACCGCGTGCTGCGCGACGTGCGCGTGCCCGACGACCTGCCCGGCGGCGCGGACACCCTGCGCCTGGCCTTCGCGGCCGGGGGCGTGGAGGGGCGCTTTCGCGGGCAGGCGGCGCGCGCGGCCTACGGGCAGCCGCTGGCCGTGGGCGGGCTGGCGCTCACGGTGGACGCCGGGGCCGGCACGTCCGCCGCCGCGTTCACCGTGCTCCGGCGCGAGGACGCCATCAACGGGGTGCTGGGGGGGATCCAGGCCCGGCCGCGCGAGATGACCAACGTCATCGACATCGGCTACGTGGCCCCGGACCCGGACCTGGCGCAGCGCGTGGTGAACACCACGGCGGCCTCGTACCGCGACCTGAACGCCTCCAGCGCGCGGCAGGCGTCGCACCGGCGGCGCGTGTTCGTGGAGGAGCAGCTGCACAGCACCGACTCGCTGCTGGTGGTGGCGCAGTACGCGCTGAGCGCCTTCCGGAAGGGGGTGCAGGCGTTCAGCCCGCGCGAGAAGTTCACCGCCACGCAGGCCGGGCTCTCCAACCTCCAGATCAAGCGGCAGGACCTGCAGCTGGAGCTGGGCGTCTACCGGGAGATGGCGCAGAAGCTGGGCACGGACGGCCTGCATGGCGACCAGGCGCTGGCGGCGCTCGCCTCGTCGCCGCAGGTGGTGAACAACGGCGGCATCGTCTCGCTCTACGACCAGTTCCTGCGCTACCAGACGGCGCACGACAGCGCCACCCTGGGCGGCTGGGGCGCCTCGGGCCGCAACCCCGACGTGATCCGCGTGGACTCGATGCGGCGCTCGGCGCGCAACCGCCTGACGGCGGCCGTGGACGCCCGGGTGACGGCGCTGCAGGCACAGGTGGCCGCGCTGGACCAGCTCATGGCGGCGGACGCGGCCAGCATTTCGGGCCTGCCCGACGCGGAGGCCGAGGAGACGCGCCTGTCGCGCCAGGTGGAGACGCTGCAGAAGCTGGTGGACGACCTGCTGCTGGAGAAGCAGAAGGCGCGCATCGACGAAGCGGTGGAGCAGGGGCAGGTGGAGATCGTGGACCAGGCGGTGGTGCCCGGCGGGCCCATCGGCAAGGGGATGCGGCAGAAGCTCTTCTTCGCGCTGCTGGTGGGGCTCATGCTGGGCGCGGGCGGCGCGCTGGTGCTGGACCGCATGAACACCTCCATCACCCGCCGCGAGGACGTGGAGGGCGCCCTGCACGTGCCGGCGCTGGGCATCATCCCCCGCCTTGCGCAGGTGGAGCCCGAGCGGCGCCCGGGCCTGCGCCTGCCGGGCCGTCGCCGGCTGCCTTCCCGCCGCGCCGGGCACGCCGACGGCGACGAGGGGGCGCTGGCCCTGGTGACGCTCACCGACCTGCACTCCGCGGGCTCGCAGGCGTACCGCAAGCTGCGCACGCACCTGCTGTTCTCGCACGGCGGCCCGCGGCTGAAGACGGTGGTGGTGACCAGCGCGGGCGCCGGCGAGGGCAAGAGCACGCTGTGCAGCAACCTGGCCGTCACCTTCGCGCAGCAGCACATGCGCGTGCTGCTGGTGGACTGCGACCTGCGCCGCGCGCGCCTGCACGAGGTGTTCGGCACCCCGCGGGTGCCCGGCCTGCCCGAGGTGCTGGAGGGCCGCGACGCGCTGGCGGACGCCGTGCGCCCCACCGCGGTGGAGGGCCTGTGGCTACTGCCCGCCGGGCGCCTGACGCCCAACGCCACGGAGCTGCTGGGCGGCGCGGCCATGCAGGCGCTGCTGGACGAGCTGGCCGGCAGCTACGACCTGATCCTGATCGACACCCCGCCCGTGATGGCCGCCGCCGACGCCGAGGTGCTGGGCGTGCAGGCCGACGCCGTGCTCATGGTGGTGCGCGCCGGCCAGACGGAGCGCCAGTCCGCCCAGTACGCCGTGCAGCAGCTGCGCGCCATCGGCGCCCGCGTCGTCGGCGCCGTGCTGAACGACCCCGACGAGAAGGTGCCCAACTACGGCAACTCGGCCTACTACTACGACTACTACCGCGACGTCTGACGGTGTGCCGAGCGACGCCCCGTCGTGGCTGTCGAGAGGTGGGTGGATCGGATGAATGAAGGCGCCTGGGAGATGATCTCCGGGCGCCTTCGTCGTGGTGGATCCAGCATGCCGGCCGCGTGATGCCGTCGCGTCGTCGGCCGACCGGCGTCGGCCTGCATGCGGTCGATTCCGAAGAGGCCGCCACCCGGAGGCGAGCACGTCCGTCGATGGCCGCTACCGCTCCGTCTCCTGCGCGCTCCACATCTCGCGGAAGCGGCCGCCGCCGCCGGCGGTCAGGGAGGTCCAGTCGCCGGACTCCACCACGCGGCCGCCGTCCAGCACGTGGATGACGTCGGCGTCGCGCACGGTGGCCAGGCGGTGGGTGATGAGCAGGATGGTGGTGCGGCCGTGCAGCCCCGCGATGGCGTCCAGGATGCGCCGCTCGTTCTCGGGGTCCAGCGCGCTGGTGGCCTCGTCCAGGATGAGCAGCGCGGGACGGCGGAGAAGCGCGCGGGCCAGCGCCAGCCGTTGCCGCTCGCCGCCGGACAGGCGCACGCCGCGGTCGCCGATCACGGTGTCCAGCCCCGCCGGCAGCGCCTCCACGAACTCCAGCGCCGCGGCGGCGGACAGGGCGGCGCGCATCTCGTCCTCGGCCGCGTCCGGCCGCGCCCACAGCAGGTTGGCGCGCACGGACTGGTGGAAGAGCACCGTGTCCTGCGCCACGTACCCGATGCCGCCGCGCCACCGCTGCAGCATCTGGCCGGTGAGCTCCGCGCCGTCCAGCGTGATGCGGCCCGTGGAGGGCGTGGCGAGGCCCATCAGCAGGTCGGCCACCGTCGTCTTCCCGGCGCCGGAGGTGCCCACCAGGGCCGTCGTCCGGCGGGCGGGCACGCTGAGCGTGACGCCGCGAAGCACCGGGTCGCGGCCCTCGTATCCGAAGGCCACGCCGTGGAAGCGGATGGCGTCGCGGGGGGCGATGGGCTCGCCGGGCTCGCCCAGCGTCTCGCGCTCGGCCTCGCAGCGCTCGGCCAGGTCCAGCACGGCCTCGCGCGCGGGCAGCTCGTGCGCGGCCATCTGCCACTGCTGCTGGAGCGTCGCCAGGCGCGGCACCAGGCGCGAGAAGACGAACACCAGCAGCAGCGCCACGGCCACGGGCAGCCTCAGCACGCCCAGCGCCAGCCAGGTGGCCGCCGCCAGCAGCAGCACCGAGCCCACGGTGAAGGCGGCGCGCGCGTCGGCGTAGGCGGACGCGGCGCGGCCGAACGCCCGCAGCCGCTCGGCGCCCAGGGCTGCGAAGGCGGCCACGCTGCGCCCCTCGGCGCCATAGCTCTTCACCACCTTGATGGCCTGCACGTGCTCGGTCGCGGCGGCGAACAGGTCGCCCGTGGACTCGGACAGGTCGCGCCCGGAGCGGCCCGCCTCGCGCCGCATTCCTCGCAGCGCCACCAGCAGCAGGCCCCCGCTGCCCAGCGCCGTGGCCGTGGCGGCGGGCGAGATGCGCAGCGCGATGAGCAGGTAGACGGCGGAGGCCGCACCCTGGCCCAGCATGTTGAGCAGGTGCGAGGTGGCGCTGCCCAGGCGGTCCACCTCGGCCGTCAGCGCGTGCACGAAGTCCGACGCGCGCTGGCGGGCCAGGAAGAGCCAGCGCGCCTCGGCCACCGAGCGGTACAGCCGCGTGCGCAGGCGCAGCACCGTACGCTGCTCCACCTGGTACGCCGCCAGGGTCTGCGCGCGCTGGAAGAGCGCCTGGGTGGAGATGGCGGCCACGTACAGCAGCAGCACGCCCGGCAGCGAGGGCCGCATGCCCACCGCGCGGAATCCGTCCGTCACCGCCTCGCCCACGCGCCCCATCGCGCCGCCGCTCACGGGGATGCCCGCCACCCGCAGCAGCGGCACCAGCATCACCACGCCCACGCCCTCGGCCAGGCCAGCCAGCAGCATCAGCGCCAGCGAGCGCACCACCAGCCCCGGCTCGGCGCGGTACACGTCCGCCATGTGGCGCCGCGCCGTCTCCACCGTCCTCCGCTCCGGCGTCATGGCGCGCGCCTCCCGGAGACCAGCGACGGCGCGTAGCGGGCCAGCAGCCGCACGGGCCGCACGATGCGGTACAGCGGGTGCAGCGCGTCGGGAAGCTTCACCGCGTTCCAGTCCTCGGGCGTGGGCAGCGTCAGCCAGCGCCACGCGTACAGCGCCCGCTGCGCCGCACCCTCGCGCAGCCGCAGGTTGAACGCCAGGTTCGCGGCCGTCTCCTCCGGCCCGTCGCCGCTCCGGAACAGCACCGCCTGCACCTCCGCCGCCATCCCCGCGAGGGCCGGGTCCGCCGAGATCGCCTCGTCCACCTCGGCCGAGACCGGAAGGCCCAGCAGGTCCCGCGCGAGCGCCATGCCCAGGCAGAGCACCCGGAGCCCGCGCAGCGCCCGCGCCCGCGCGAGCGCCGAGCGGACTGCGTCCGGGTGGGCACGCGCCACCTCGGCGAAGGCGGCGATCCACTCCAGGCGCGCCCAGCGGTGCTTGGCGCCGTGCAGCGCCAGCGCCAGCAGCAGGTCGTCCGGCGCCGGTGCGGGCACCTCCGCGCCCCCCACGCGCACGGGCCGCGCGCGGGCCAGCAGCTCCGCCGTGCCGAGCCGCACGCCGAAGCGAAGCGACGACACGTGCGCGTGCACCTCCACCAGCACGTCCCCGCGCGCGCTCCACAGCGGGTAGTCGCCGTCCACGCGGCGGAAGGCGCGCTCCTGCCGCGGCGTCCATTCGTGCTCCGCCGCGAAGCCATGCGCCGCAAGCACCTCCATCGCCCGGGGCACGTCCGCCGGAGCCACCAGGACGTCGAGGTCCGAGAGCGTGCGCATCGCCAGGTCGCCGTACGCCACGGCCGCCAGCGCGGGGCCCTTGTATGCCGCCGCCCCGATCCCCGCCGCCGCCAGCATCCCCAGCACGCGGTGCAGCTCGCCCGCCAGCGCGAGGGACCGGCGCGCACCCTCCGCGAACCGCGCCCGCAGATCCGCCGCGGCCTCCGCCGGCAGCGCGCCCTCCGCCGCGGCGAAGTGCCGGTGCAGCAGGGGAATCATCCGGTGCCGCTCCGCCATCGCCAGCAGCCGCGCCGGGTCCGGCCCCGCCGCCAGCGCCGCCCGCAGCCGCCGCGCGTGCGCTCCGTCCATCTCCCGCCGCGCGCAGCACAGCAGGATCTCGCGCTCCGGCCGGGCAATCACGGCGACCTCGGCCGGCGCGTTCCGAAGCGCCTCACCCACGCGCGCATCCCTCGGCGCGTGCGAAGGTCGCCTCGGCGGGTTGCAGGCGCGGACGGCAGACGCGCAGGCAATCGCCGGATCGACCCGCTCCTCGGCTGGTTTTCCGCCGCCGGGATGCACTCGGGCTCGGGACGGACGCGCCGTCCCCGCCGAATCCCATCGATCGACCCTCCTCGAGAGCCCCCGCCTCGCGCACGGAGATCTCCGGACGCACCCATCCCCGCAGCCTGCGAGGGCAGGCTGCGTTTCGTTGTCGCGGCGAGTTCATCCGCCCGGCTACACCCCATACCGGTCCGCCAGGTCCGCCACCCGCGACACCGCGTCCTCCCATCGCGCGAAGGCGTCGGGGAAGGTGTCGCGCAGCCGCTCCGCGACCCGGCCCACCGTCGCTTCGCCATCCAGGGCCCCCAGCACGAACGCGTCGATGCGCCCCGCCTCTCCCAGCGCGTGCCGCGCCAGGTGCGAGCGTCTGCGCAGCCGCTCGGGGGTGAGCACCGCGCCGCGGAAGGCGGAATGCGTCGACTCGTCCACCAGGGCGCCGCCGCGGGTGACGCGGAACGCCCAGCGCCAGACGTACTCGCCGGCCACCGCGTCGGCGCGGATGGAGAGGTGCACGGTGTCGCCGAGCCGCACGGGCACGCCGCGCGCGCAGGGAAAGAAGGCGGTTCCGTAGATGGTGGGCTCCGCCAGCGGCGAGGTGGAGAGCGTCACGCCCTCCGCCAGCTCGCTCTCGAACCAGGCGCTGGCGCCGTGCAGGGTGCCCGCCCGCAGGACCGGCATCTCCAGCACGCCCGCGGCGCCCGTCGCGGTCACGGTGCGGTAATCCAGCTCCGCCCATTGCATCGGCTCCGCGAGCAGGGCCTCGGGCATGGGGCGCGCCTTGCCCCACGAGTTGAGCGTGCGCCCAAGTGCCGCCGACAGGTCCAGGCCGTACGGCGCGTCGCTCCAC
This sequence comes from Gemmatimonadota bacterium, assembly GCA_028287185.1. Taxonomy (GTDB): domain Bacteria; phylum Gemmatimonadota; class Gemmatimonadetes; order Longimicrobiales; family Longimicrobiaceae; genus JAQBQD01. The sequence continues at coordinate 36,814 of JAQBQD010000025.1, forward strand.
GGGCTCGCGTACCCCGCGTGCGCGTCGGGGGCCTCCACGGCGGCCGCGTACAGCCGCTCGCGCCGGGGGATCATGGCGCCGCCGGGACGCAGCAGCCGCTCGCGGGCGTCGATCAGCGTCGCCACGCTGCCGTGGAACAGGGGCAGGGCGCCACGCACGTCCGCCACCAGCACGTCCGCCCGCTCGGGCAGCTCCACCTCGGTGGAAAGGCCCTGGATGAAGGTGATGCGGCCGGCCATGCCGTTGGCCGCGGACAGCTCGCGGGCCACCTGGATCACGTCGTCCGGCTCCACGGCGTACACCCGGCGCGCGCCCAGGCGGCACGCCAGCATGGCCAGGATGCCGCTGCCCGTGCCCACGTCCAGCACCACGCAGCCAGGCCGCACCGACACCTCCAGCGCGCGCGCGTACGCGTCGGTGCGGGGCGCGTCCGCGATCATGCGGCCGTGCGCCTCCAGACCGTAGCCGCTCACGCGGGCCTCACCCGGGCGTCCTCCTCCCGCGGCTCGGGCAGCGCGCCGGCGTCCGCGAGCAGCACGTCGCACAGCTCGTCCAGCCGCGCCGGGTCGTCGCCACGCAGCAGCGCGCGGAGCGGCACGGTGGCGACCAGCCCGCCCAGCAGGCGCAGGTCGCGGCCGCGCGCGGCCAGGTCCGGAAGCGAAGCCATGTAGGTGTCGGCGACCAGGGAGACGAGCGCCGCGCGGGGCGGCACGGGCTCGATGCGGGGCCGGCTTGGCACGGGCAGCCCGGCGGCCAGCAGGTAGACGGCGCGAAGGGGCAGGGGCAGGGGCTGGAAGCGGCCGCGGGCGGCCAGGTCCAGGTAGCGCTTGTCCCACGTGGGGGTCAGCGGGGGCAGCGGGTCGGCCGCGCCGAACACGGCCTCGGCCGAGTCGGGCCACAGGCGCAGGTGCGGATACGCCGGCTGCACCCGCAGCCCCCCGGGCCCCGGAAGCAGCGCCGCCACGTCGTCGCCCAGCACGGGCACGCCCCGCCGCGCCAGCGCCGCCGCCGTGGTGCTCTTGCCCGCGCCCGACGCCCCCACCAGCAGCACCGCGCCGCCTCCCACCTGCACCGCGCTGGCGTGCAGGCAGGTGAGCCCCCGCGCCCGCAGCACGAAGCCCATCACCGGGCCCAGCAGGTAGGTGGCCACGTCCGCCAGCGTCAGGTCCTCGTCCCACCGGCACCAGATGCGCCTGCCCGCGTCCTCCACGGCGAACTCGGTCCCGTCGCCGTACTGCAGGTGGAACGAGGCGGGGCGGGGCAGGCGGCGCACGGTCAGCGCCGGCACCCCGTTGCTGGCGAAGTGCGGCGACACGTGCCAGGGCGGGCTTCCGCGCGCGGCCGAGGCGTCCAGGGCGGGGGGAACGTGGCCCAGCACCACGCGCACGTCGCACGGCCCCCGCGGCGGGGCGGGGGCCAGGCCGGGAAGCGGCAGGGTGGTGTCGACGTGAAGGCCGTAGAGGACGTACCGGGGCACGGGCGGATGCGCGGGGAAGGTCAGGTCATGCTGAAGCTGCCGTTGCCCTTGTCGTTCATGTTGTTGGACGTGTTGTTCAGCGTCAGCAGGCGCAGGTCGCCGTACACGGCCACCGCGGGGCGCTCGTACGGCTTGCGGGGCGTGGCGTCGATGTCGGGACTGTTCATTCCGTTTCCGTCGATGAAGGGCTTCGGGCCTCCGGCCTTCGCCGTCCGCCCCGCCGTTCGGGGGCCCCTGTCACGGTTCCTCAGCCGTTCGCGGGCTTCGCGGCGCGCGCCCGGAGCCACGCGGACAGGATCAGGGGGCGCATGTGCAGCGCGGGTGCGCTCCGGTCGTCCGGCCCCGTGCCGCCGGCGTAGCGGGGCAGCGCGGCCCGGTCCACCAGCGCCGCCACCTCGTCCGCCAGGGCCGCCGGCGGGGGGGCGCCGGCTCCCCGCAGCAGCGCCGGCAGCGGGTCGCGCGCCAGGGGCGTCTTGGGCCGCGCGAGCAGCGCCGGCGGCAGCAGCCCGCGCATCCCGATCCTCAGCAGCCCCTTGTCATTATACCACTGCGCCGGGGGCATGGACAGGGCCAGCGCGGCGACCCGCACGTCGAAGAAGGGGTGCCGGTACTCCAGCGGCACGCCCGTGGAGCCCGCGTCGTACTGCTCCAGCCAGTGCGGCCAGTAGGTGGAAGCCAGGCTCCCGTGCGCCTCTGGGCGCGTGGGGTGCGATGCGGGGGCGGGGACGGCCAGCGCCTCCCACCGCGCCGCCAGGCCCAGCCGACGCCCGGCCTCGGCGCGGATCCACGGCGGCATCGGACTGCGCCACGGCCCCTCCGCCCGTCGCCGCGCCAGGGTGCGGAAGCCGGGGCGGGGCAGGCGCCGGTGCAGGCGGGTGTACGCTGCGGCCTCGCGCAGGGCCCGCCACGGGTGCCCCGCGAGCACCAGGCGCGCCAGCCACGACTCCGACTCGCGCAGCACGGGGTCGCCGCCGTCGCCGGTGAGCGCCACGCGGTGGCCGGCCGCCACGGCGCGGTTCAGGTCCGCGTCGATGGCCAGCAGCACGCCGGCCAGGGGCTGCGGCCGCGACACGCCCGGCTCGCCCATGCGCTCGAACGCGCGGTATCCGTCCGTCGGGTGGTGATGGATGGGGATGCCCAGCCACTCCGCGGCCAGGGTCGCGTAGCGCTTCTCCTCGTCTTCCCCGGCGCCTCCATCGACCAGCGTGTGCGCGTGCAGCCGCGTCGTCTCCCGTCCCTCCCCCTCCAGCCGTCGAACGGTGGCCGCAACCGAGGTAGAGTCGCGCCCGCCGCTCAGCAGGATGGCCGCCTCGTCGGTCCGCAGCCGGTCGCGCACCGCCGTGCCGAAGACCTCGTGGAAGTGCTCCACGTACTGCTCCACGCGCGGATACCGCAGCTCGCCTTCCGTCGGCAGGCTCCAGTAGCGGCGGATGCGCACCTCGCCGTCCTCCACCGTCATCACGTGCGCGGGCGGCAGCGCGTCCACCGACGCGTAGACCGTCCGCGCGGGGTCCGGGTTGTATCCGAAGAGCAGGAAGTCCGCGAGCGACCGCTCCGAGACCTCGTCCGAAACCGCCGGATGCAGCAGCAGCACGCCGAGCGTGTTGCCGAAGACGAGCGTGGAGCCCCGGCGCGCGTGGAAGAGCGAGCGCATGCCGAAGTGGTCGCGGGCGCACACCAGCCGCCGGCGCGGACCGTCCCAGATCGCGAACGCGAAGTCGCCGATCAGCCGCTCCACGAGCGACTCGCCCCAGGCGGAGTACGCGTGGAGGATCAGCTCGGGGTCCGTCGAGCTTCCGTCCACGTGCCGTCCCGCCGCCGTCAGAGCCGAGACCAGCTCGCCGCGCCCGTCGATGCGGGCGTCGGCGGCGATCCACACCCCGCCGTCCAGCGTCGCCAGCCCCGTCTCCCGCGCCGCCTCGCGCGTGGTGCGCAGCAGCGCGATCCCCAGGGCGGCGGGGCCGAGGGCGCGCGCGTCCGTGCCGTCCGGCCCGCGGAAGCGCATGGACTCCGCCAGCAGCGAGATCTGGGCGCCCTCCGCGGGCGAGCCGTCCAGGTGGACTACCCCGACGATCCCGCTCACGCGGCTCCGCTGGTTCTCTGCAAGGGGGAGATGGGCGTGCGGCGGGAGGGTGGGGTGAGCCGCAGGAGGGCGGTCAGAAGCCGGTCTTGAATGCCATGTCGATCATGTCCATGCCGCCCACGGTGCCGCCGGAGGTCTGGGTGAGCAGGCGCATGTCGCCGTAGACGAGCAGACGAGGCGCGTCGTACGGCCGCTTCGCCCGGCTGGGGCTGGTGTCGGAGGTGGGCTTCATCGTCTCTCCATCAGGAATGCCCGCCGCGCATCCACAGGGTCAGGCAGAGGGGCCGCAGGTCGGCCGTCAGGTCCCGCGAAGGGCTTTCGCCGGCTCCGCCCGCGTCGCGCGGAACCCGTGATGCATCTACCAGGCCTTCTACCTCCGACCCCACGGTTCGTTCGCCCAGCCACCCCTCGCCGCCGCGGGCCCGCAGCGCACGCAGCGGATCGCCCGCCAGCGGGGACTTGCGCCGCTCCACGATCTCCCGGGGAAGCCGGCCGCGCATGGCGAGCCTGACGACCCCCTTGTCGTTGTACCACTGCGCCGGCGGCACGGACAGCGCGAACGCCGCCACGCGCACGTCCAGCAGCGGGTGCCCGAGCTCCACCGGCACCCGGGTGAATCCCGGATCGTAGCGGTACAGGTACGCGGGCCAGAAGGGGTGCGACAGGTGCCGGTACGCCTCCGGCCGCAGGGGATGCGCGGTCCGCCCGGTCTCCCTCGAAGCCGACCGCCGCGCCGCCCGCTCCCGCACCCCCGCCGCCGCATCCTGCCGGAGCCAGCGCGGGATCTCGACCGTCTCGTCTGCCGGCGACCGGCCGCGGAGCAGGGTGCGCAGCCCGGGCCGCGGAAACCGTCGGTGGATGCGCGCGTACTCCGCCGCCTCGCGCGCCGCCGTCCAGACCCGTCCGCCCGCGACCAGCCGGGCGAGGCGGGAGGCGGACTCGCGGAGGGTCGCGTCTCCGCCTTCCCCCGTCAGGCCGACCCGAAAGCCCGCCGCGATGGACGAAAGGTGATCGGCCGTGAAGGCGAGCAGGGGATCGTCGCTGGGCTCGGGCGTCCGCAGCCCGGGCGTGCCCCATCGCTCAAACGGCGCGTATCCGTCGATGGACCGGTAGCGGATGGGGATTCCGAGCGCCTCGGCCGCGATCGCGGCGTATCGCCCCTCCCCGTCCGCGATCAGCGGCTCGCCGACGCCGGTGAACGCGTACACGGTCGGTCCCCCGGCCGGCGATCCGCCGGCGTCCACCGCCACGGCCGCGACGGCGGTGGAGTCCGTTCCCCCGCTCAGCAGGATGGCGGCCCGGTCCACGCGAAGCCGGTCGCGCACGGCGTCGCCCAGCACGGCGCGGAAGTGCTCGGCGTACTCCTCCGGCCGCGCGTACCGCAGCTCGCCGTCCACCGGCAGCGCCCAGTACCGGCGGATGCGGATCGCCCCACCTTCCGCGACCAGCACGTGCGCGGGCGGCAGCGCACGGATCGAGACGAAAGGGGTGGACGACGGATCGGGATCGTAGCCGTGCGCAAGGAAGTCCGCGAGCGACGCTTCCGACGGCTGCGCGGAGACCCCCGGGTGCGGCAGGATGGCATCCACCGTGTTCCCGAAGACCAGCGCGGAGCCCGTACGCGCGTGGAAGAACGGCTTCACGCCGAAGTGGTCGCGCGCGCACACCAGCCGTTGCCGCGGGCCGTCCCACACGGCGAACGCGAAGTCGCCGATCAGCCGCTCCACGAGCGACTCCCCCCAGGCGGAATACGCGTGGAGGATCAGCTCGGGGTCCGTCGAGCTTCCGTCCACGTGCCGTCCCGCCGCCGTCAGAGCCGAAACCAGCGCGCCGCGCCCGTCGATGCGCGCGTCGGCGGCGATCCACACCTCCCCGTCCAGCGTCGCCAGCCCGTCCTCCCGTTCGGACTCCCGCGTCGTCCGCAGCAGCGCGATCCCCAGCCCGGCGGGGCCGTACCCACGCGCCTGAACGCAGTCCGGCCCGCGAAAGCGCATGGCCTCCGCGAGCCGCGACACCTGCTCCGCATGCACCAGGCGCCCGTCCAGATGGACCACGCCCACGATCCCGCTCACCGCAGCCTCGGAGTCGAGGGAGAAACCGGGGTCGCAGCCGGCGCGGATCGGACGACCGGCCCGGCGAGGCTAGCCGGCATCTCCGCGGACGTCGACCAGCCCGCGCGCGGCCAGCTCCGCCAGCAGCTCCAGCAGGTCGCGCTCGGCGTCCGCCTCGGCCACGTCGTACTCGGCGACGACGGTGTCCCGGATCCGCCGGACGGGGGTGGGCTGCTGAATGAGCTCCCAGATGCGGGCCCCCACGGCGCCCAGCCCGTAGTACACCTCGTCGCGCAGGTTCAGGATCACCACCTCGTCGCCCACCTCGGCCGCCACCTGGTCGGCCGTGGCGACGATGACGTCGTCCAGCCCGATCTTCGAAGCCTCCATTCCGCTCAGCCCGCCGCGTCCACGGCGGCGTTGGCCAGGCGCTCCAGCACCGCCTGCGTGGCCAGCAGCTCGGCCCCGGGGGCGGACAGCACGCCCTGCGGCGCGGAGGCCACGAACGCGTCGTACGCCGCGAAGGCCGCCGCCAGCCTGGGCGCAGGCACCGTGCCCTCGCCGGCGCCGCAGCTCTCCCGTCCGTCCATCAGCCCGTACAGCGCGTGCGCAAGCGCCCGTGAAGCATCCGTCGCCGCGCCGCCGGCCAACCTCGCCGCGAAGGCGGCCGTGTCCGCGTCCTCGCCCGTCACGGGGCGCAGGATGCGGGCGAGGGCGCGCTCGGCGGCGGGAGGGATGGCGAAGCCCTGGAAGGCGCGCCCGGGCTCCACCCGGCCCTCGCGCAGCCCCGCCAGCAGCGAGTCCGCGGCCACCGAGACGGCGCAGGCCACGCGCTGGCTGCCGTAGCGGATGCGGCCGTTGCGGTCCACCAGCGGCGCGTTTCGGGTGGGGCGCGTCACCTGCGGCAAGAAGCCCATCATCCCGCCCGTGACCACGGGGCCGGTGTGGTCCGACTGGTTGCCGATCTGCGCGGCCGCCGCGCGCGGGGCGGCCCACAGGACCAGCGCCAGCACGGCGGGGCGAAGGATGCGCGAGGGATGCATGGAACCTCCGGAAGGGGCGCTCAGAACGGCGTGCGGTAGCGCAGGCCGTAGCCGACGCCCAGGATGAAGCGCGGACCATCGCCCGCGCGCCGCGTCAGGTCGGCCAGGGCGGGCGTGAACACCAGCGGGACGTGCTGGAAGGGGAGGAACGAGGTGCCGACGGCCAGGTCCTGGCCCGTCCAGTCCGCCACCACCGTCACCGGTTCGGCGATGAAGAGCGCCGCCGAGCCGAAGGGGCTCGCGCGGTGCCGCTGCGCCTGCACGTCGTCCTCGCTGCGGAAGCGTCCGCCGCCCACGCCCGCGCTCAGCACCAGCGCCCCGAAGCGGCGGCGGGGATCGTCGTTCAGCACGAACAGGCGGCTGAGCGCCGCGTACGGGCTGCGCCCCGCGTCCGTGTCGCCCCAGTGCGCCACGTTCTCCACGCCCGCGGCCACGGCGAAGTCGGCGGGCAGCAGGCGGTGCAGCTTGAAGGTCACGCTGCCCACCTTGCCCGGCGCGTGGCGCCGGCCCAGCGAGTAGGTGGTGGCCGCCACCTCCAGCCCCAGCAGCCGGCGCGAGTCGCCCACGCCGAACCCCACGACGGCCGCGGCGTCGCGCACGTTGGTGTAGCGGGTGCGCTCCTGGAAGCCCACGCCCGCGAACGCCAGCCCGCCGTCCGCCCCGTACCCCGTGGGGGTGCTGATGCTCACGGCGGGGCTGGTGCCGCCCTCGCGCGTGACGGGCACCGTGGTGATGCCCAGCCGGGCGCGCAGGGCGTCGCCGTCCTGCGCGGCGAGCGGGCCGGGAAGGAGCACGCAGCCCGCGAGCAGCAGCCGGGAAAGCCTCATGGAAGCGGATCCGGGAAGGGAAGGGGTGTGGACGGCCGCGCGGGGGAGGCCCGCGATGGAAGGGGAGCCGGGTCAATATGGCGGCCCGCCCGGCGGGGGACAAGCCTGCGCCGGGCCCGCGGGGCGCGTCCTCAGCCGCCGCCGCCGCGGGGGCCGAGAGCGTCGGCGTCCAGCGCGTCGAACACGGCGGCGGCGGCGATCACGTAGGCGAAGGCGTCGCCCTCCTCCGCCAGCCGCCGGCGCAGGATCAGGTCCTCCGAGAAGTCCGCCGTGCGGTTGATCGAATCCACCAGCCGCTCCCGCTCGCGCGGGCCGATGGAGCCGGCGAGCAGCACCAGGGCACGGGCCAGCAGCCGCGGGGGAAGCTCCTCCAGCAGCCGCTGCCCGAGCCGGCGCAGGCCCCCGGGCTCGTCGCCGTACAGCGCGTCCGCCGTGGCGGCCTGGGCGTCCAGGTGCTCGCGCACGGTGCCCAGCCACTCGGCCTCCACCGTGGGCGCCAGCCACCCGGCGAGCGCGGCCGCGGCGGAGGAGGGCAGCAGGTGAAGCTCGCCGCCGCCCCACTCGCCGTCGGCGCCGCGCACCCGCGTGCCCAGCGCCACCCGCCCGTCGCGCAATCGCTCGGCGTGCAGGGTGGAGCCGTCGTCCAGCGGCGCCTCGAAGGGCGCTCGCGCCCCGCCTTCCTCCCTCAATCCGTCTCCACTGTTCAGGCCGTCTCCGTCCGCTCCATCTCCGAGCTCAACTCCCCGCCCAGCAGGATGACCAGCGAGGTCAGCCACAGCCAGAGCAGCAGCACGATGAGGGTGCCCAGGATGCCGTACGTCTTGCTGTACGAGCTGAAGTGCGTGATGTACAGCCGAAACGCGAAGGTCGCCACCAGCCACCCCGCCGCGGCCACCGAGGCGCTCTTGAACAGCGTGCCCTTGTAGGTGGACTGGTCGCGGTTGGGCAGCACGTAGTAGATGATCCAGAACGCGCCCACGATGAGCAGGAACGACAGCGGCCACTGCACCACGCTCCACACCGTCTCGCCGAAGGCCCCCAGCCCCAGCGCGTCCGCGACCTTCGGCCCGGCGAGGAGGGCCGCGCTGCCGGCGACGAAGAGGAGGGCGCATCCCACCATGGTGGCGAGGGCGACGAGACGGCGCTTGATGAAGCCGCGGTCGCAGGTGATCTCGTAGGCGGCGTTCAGCGAGTCCTCCAGCGCCATCATCACCCCGGCGGCCGACCAAAGCGCCAGCAGCAGGCCGATGGTGAGCGGCCCCGGCGCGTGCTTGTACACCACGTCGTGCACGAAGCCCCCCACCAGCCCGCTCGCCTCGCCGGGCAGGGCGGACGACAGGTGCGACGACAGCCACTCCGCCGTCTTTTGCCCGCCGAAGATGCCGGTGAGGCCGAAGATCGCCATCAGCGCCGGGGGCAGCGACAGGAAGAAGTAGTAGGCGATCTTGGCCGCCTCGTTGCTCAGGTCGTTGCGGGTGAAGTCGTGCATCACCCGCTTCCACAGGGGGGCGGAGACGGGCAGCTCCCCCTCGTCCCCCGGACGCTGGTTCTTCCCGCCGCTTCCCTCCTCGCCCCGCCGCTCCCGCTCGCCCCGGCCTTGGGCGCGGTCCTTCTGCGCCCCCTTGCTTCCGCCCGGAGCGCCGCCCCCGCTCGAGCTCTCGCCCGCCGATGCTCCGCCGCGGACCAGGCGAAGGCAGGCGGGGCCGCCGTGTCCGTCGCCGTGCGCGGGCACGTGGCCGGTGGCGATGGCCGTGCGGAAGTCCGCGGCCTCCGTGCGCGCCCAGTCACCCGTCTGGCGAAGCTCGGCCAGGGCCTTCTCGGGTGCCATCCGCTCCTTCTGGAATCGCTTGACGCCGCGCAGGACGAGGAACGCGCCCACGCTGATGAGCACGGCGGCCACGATCAGCGCGGAGAGCGCGTATCGGCCCCCCAGCAGGTCGCCCAGGAAGGCGATGAGCGCCACCACCAGCACCAGCAGGCCCACCAGCGCCACGCCGGCCCCCACCGCCGCGCCCCCCGCGTCGCGCACGGCGGCGCGGACGTTCTGGCGCATCTCCGTCCGCGCCAGGGCCATCTCCTGGCGGATGAGGGTGGAGGCGTCGGCCGTGAGGGTGCGGAACAGCTCGCCGAGCGAGCGGGCTTCGGACGGAGGCGTTCCGGGCTGGCGAACGTGCGGATCCATGTCGGCCACCGGGGTTGCGTGTCGGCTCGGGACAGTTCGGGCCGCGTTGCGAGCAAGGGACGTGCCCGTTGCCTGTAACACGATTCCGTAACAGATTGGGCACCGAGCGCGCAAGACGCACTGGCCCACCCGGAGGCGGGATGAGAAGGAAGACGCAGCGCGCGGCGGGGATCGTCCTGTTCCGAACCGCCGACGGGGTGCGCCGCTACCTGCTGGTCCGCTCCGCGCTGACGCGCCGCCCCATCTGGGAGTTCCCCAAGGGCGGCGTGGAGGCGGGCGAGTCCGACCCCGAGGCGGCGGAGCGCGAGCTGCGCGAGGAGGCGGGGCTGGCCCTGGGCGAGTACGAGGTGGTGGAGGGCTTCCGCGAGGAGGAGCGCTACGTCTTCACGCAGGGCAGCGGCGCCGGGCGCATGCTCATCCTCAAGCAGGTGGTCTACTACCTGGCCGAGGGAAGGACGGAGCGCATCGAGATCTCGCACGAGGCCGAGGAGTATCGCTGGGTGACGTTCGACGAGGCCCAGCGCCTGCTGCGCTTTCCCGGCAAGCGCCACGTGCTGGAGCAGGCCGAGGCGTTCCTGGATCTCGCCGCCTCCGCCCACGCTCGGCCGGCAGACGGAGCATAGCCCTCCGCCGGTGCCCGGATCGCCGCAACGAGAAGGAGCCCGGCCGCACCTCGCGCCCGGGCTCCTCGTCCATCGCACCAGCTCCCCGACTCACCGCATCCTGCGATACCCAGCCCTCCGCAAATCCGTGGGCGGAGGCTCGCCGGCGTCAGTGCCTGCCGGTGGAGTCGCCGGATGCCGCGCGGGTCCCCGCGGCGCTCGTTCCCGTGGGGCCGCCCTGCTGCACGCCCGTGGGCCCCGTGCCGCCGTGCGCCTTCGCGCTGGAGTCGCCCTGCGGTCCCGTCAGGTGATTGGCGGCCGCCGTGTCGGACGACGCGGGCGACCTGGCGGCCAGGGTGTCGCTGTCCAGCGGCTGCCCAGTGCTCACCTCGCGCGCATCGTTCTGCCGGCCGCCGCACGCCGCCACGGCCAGCGCCGTGCCCAGCACCGCCGTCGAGATCCCCCGTCTGCTGCGCATCCCCCGCTCCCGGTCCACGAGTCCATCCCGAGCGCCGCACGACGATCTCGGCGCGAATCGCCGGGCCTCCGCCGCAAGCGGCGGGCCTGGGCGGGAACGAGCGCAGTCGGGATGGAAGCAATCAGCTCAGCTCGACCAGTGCTCCACGACCAGGCCCGGCACCCGCCGGAACTCCCGCACGTTCTCCGTCGCGATGCCGATCCCTTCACAGACGGCCTGAGCTGCCAGCCACAGGTCGTGCGGCCCGATCAGCCTTCCGCTCGAAGCCAGATCGGCCCAGAGCTGCGCATGGACGCGGGCCGCGCGCAGATCGATCGGAAGAACCGGAAAACGCTCCAGGATGCCTTCGATGAACGCCGCGCGGCGCGAACGGACCGCCGGCTCCCGGGCGCGGTGGACGCCGTGGAGAAGCTCGCTCGCCGTGATGGCCGAGATGAAGAACTCCTCGTCCCCAGCGTCCGTGATGTACCGGCTCACGTCCAGCCTGCCGCGCTCGAAGGCGATCAGCACGCTGGTGTCGATCAGGACTCCCACGGATCGATGAGCGGAAGGGCGGAAAGCTCCGAGCGCGCGCGTTCGACGTCCTCGCCGAACGAGGCGGCTTCGGCTTCGGTCAGGTGAGGGAGCGAGGCCAGGATCTCCGGAAGGTCGCGCAGCTTCCGCCCGGTGACCACGGGGCGCAGCTCCGCAACGGCCCGCGTTCCGCGCATCAGCACGAAGCTTTCGCCCCGGACTGCCACCCGGTTCACGTAGTCCGCAAAGTTCCGAGCCACTTCGGCGACGGACGGAGTCAGCTTCATACCCGACGGCTCCTGGTTGAATGCATCGAAGGAGAGTATCCCTCTCTTCCCTGCGCGTCCAGTGTTGCACCCGGAGGCACGGCATGCGCAAAGCCGAAAATTGAGACACGAAAAGATGGTGCTTAGCGGAAGAGCATTGTACGTTCTTCTTGCGTCGCGAGCTGATTCGGGACGTTGCTTTGCGAGCCACCGTAAACCAGGAGAGAGCCATGAAGAAGTTGAAGCTGGACCTGGAGAGCGTGCAGGTGGAGTCGTTCGACACGAGCGGAGCGCAGGAGGCGCGCGGCACGGTGCTCGGCCAGATCAGCGTCGGGGTGAGCTGCTACGGCACCGATTGCTGCTCGGACGTGAGCGACTGCTGTCCGGCGAACACCTCGTACTGCAGCCAGGAGCAGTGGAGCCTGTGCTGCCACACCGGCATCACCTGTCCGGGCGGAAGCACGTGCGCGGCCTCGTGCCACACGGGCATCTGCGCCTGCTACTGACACCGCCGCGGCCGCAGCGCGGAACGGACGGAGGGCGCCCCGCCAGGAGCGCCCTTCGTGCGTCGAGCCGTGGAGGCCGCGTGGACGCGGGCGGACGCGGCGGCCGGATCGACGTCCGATGTCAATCGGCCGAGACGCCCGCCCGCGGCAGCCGGACGCGGAAGACGCTGCCGGTGCCGGGCACGCTCTCGGCGTCGATGGTGCCGCCGTGCTGCTCGGCGATCATGCGGCCGATCGCGAGGCCCAGTCCCGTGCCGCCGCTCCGCTCGCGGGCGGCGTCCGCCCGGTAGAAGCGGTCGAATACGCGCGGCAGCTCGTGCGCGGCGATGCCGCCGCCCGTGTCGCGGATCTCCACCGCCACCCATCCCGGCGCGTCGGGCGTGTCCGCCGCGCCGTTGTGGATGCCCGCCGGCACGGGGAGCGCCGCCTCGTCGCGGACGGCGATCACCACCTCGCCGCGCTCGGTGAACTTCACGGCGTTGGATACGAGGTTGAGGAACAGGCGCCGCAGCGGGCCGGCGATGCCCCGGACGACGGCGGACGGCGGAAGCTCGAGCCGCACGCGCACCGGCCGCCCGTCCGCCAGCGCCTCGCCGATCTCGGCCACCTCGTGCAGCAGCGGCACCAGGTCCACGGGCCCCAGCGGGCCCGCGGCGCCTTCCTCCCCGCGGGCCAGGGCGAGCAGGTCCTCCACGAGCGCAAGCATGGAGCGCGTCTCGTCCAGCACCTCGCCCAGCGTGTCGCGCAGCTCCTCGGGCGAGCGGTCGCGGGCCAGCGCCACCTCGGCCGTGCCGCGGATGGCGGTGAGCGGCGTGCGCAGCTCGTGGCTCGCGTCGGCCGTGAAGCGCCGCAGCGCCTCCACCGCGCGCTGCAGGCGCTCCAGCATGCCGTTGAACGACGACGCCAGCTCGCGCAGCTCGGCCGGCCGAGCGGGCTCCTCCACCCGCCGCGACAGTCCGCCGATGCCGATCTCGCGCGAGGCGGCAACCAGGCGGCTCAGGGGATCGAGGATGCGGTTCGCCACGGAGCGTCCCGCGAACGCGGCCGCCGCGGCGGTGACGGGGATGAGGAGAAGGGCGATCAGCGCGAACAGGTTCGTCGCCCGGTGCTCCACGTCGCCCGTGCGCGCCACCACGATGTCCACCACGTCGCCCGTGGCCAGGTGCGTGCGGCGGCGCAACGCCTCCACGCTGCCGTGGCCGGGGGGCAGCGGCATCTCCTCCACCGCCACGCGCTCCACGTTGGGGGGCACGATGATCTGCTCCGCCGCCTGCGCCGTCTCGCGCAGCGACGCCGTGCCCGCGCGCGACAGCGTCTGCGCCAGGATGACGTACGTGGCGCCTGCGAACAGGGTGAGCGACACCAGCAGCACCACCGAGTATCCCTTGACGATCTCGCGGCGCAGCGACGACGGGCGCTCGGGATGCTCGCTCACGGCGCCTTCTCGGCCGAGCGGACGATGTAGCCCACCCCGCGCACCGTCTGGATCAGCTCGCGCTCGCGGTCCAGCTTGTTGCGCAGGGCGTTGATGAACACGTCCACCACGTTGGTCCCGGGATCGAAGCGGATGCCCCACACGTGCTCCATCAGCGTCGCGCGCGACAGCGGCCGGTCGGCGTTTCGCAGCAGGTACTCCAGCAGCGAGAACTCCTTGGGCGTCAGCTCCACCGCCTCGCCCGCCTTCCGCACCTCTCGCGTGGCCGGGTCCAGCTCCACGTCCCCGGCGCGCAGCACGGCGGGCGCCCCCGCGGACGCGCGGCGCAGCAGCGCCCGCAGCCGCGCGGTGAGCTCCGAGAAGTCGAAGGGCTTGGTCAGGTAGTCGTCCGCGCCGCTGTCCAGCCCCGCCACCTTGTCCTCCGTGCGGTCGCGCGCCGTCAGCAGCAGCACGGGCAGCGCGACGCCCGCGTCCCGCAGGTCGCGCACCAGCTCCAGCCCGCTGCGGCCGGGGATCATCACGTCCACCACCGCCGCGTCGAAGCCCTCCTCGGACGCGCGCCGGAACGCCGTGTCGCCGTCCGCCGCCGTCTGCACCACGTAGCCCTCCTCCCGCAGCCCCTTCTCCAGGAAGGCGAGGATTCGCGCGTTGTCCTCCACGACCAGGATTCGCATTCGGCGGACGGTGGGCGGGATGCAGGGATCGAAGGAACGGCGTCGGCGGACCCGGTGGATGGGTTCCGCGCGGGCCCGTCGAAGCTATGCGCGCCCACCGCCCCTCGCCACCCGGCCTCCACCGGGCTCCGCGGAGCGCATCGACCGACGGAGGCGAGTGTTCCGGCCGCGCGAATCCGCCGACCCATCGATCCGTGGACGGCCGGCATCGAGCGAACCGAGTCGGTCAAGGCGGGAGACGACGAATCGAATCCCTTGATCCATCTGCGTTCCACCCATCCGGCGCAGGGGAGTGGATGGATGCGCTCCGGCGCGGCGTCCGTGCGCGATGGAGGGCGGATGGAGGAGGCGGGCGGCGGGATTGAGGACGGAGGGGCGGCGCTGGATTAAGAGCGGCTAATGGACCGTTAATCGACGCTTAATCAAAGCACGGCGGACGGCCGGAACGGGGCTGGGCGGGTGCGTGTAGCAAGCTGCGTATCCAGTGGCAGGGATCAGCGCTTCTCGGAGACGAAACTTCCATGAACAAGCACCTCAGGAACATCGCCATGCCCGGCGCGCTGGTCGTCGGGCTCGCCACGGCCGCCACCGCGGTGGAGGTCGTGCGCACCTCGCTGCCCGCGGCCAAGGCCCAGGTCGCGGCCCTCCAGCCCGGCTCGGCGCCGCAGACCGACGCGGCATCGCTTTCCACCGCGTTCCGCGCCGCCAGCAGCAACGCGTTCCCCGGCGTCGTCTACGTGGACGTCCAGTCCGTCGCGCAGCCCGTGTCCAACAACCTGCCGCCCGAGCTCCGCGGCACGCCGTTCGAGTTCTTCGGCGGCCCGCCCCAGCGCTCGGGGCCCGAAGAGGTGACGGGGTCGGGCTTCATCATCTCGCCCGACGGCTACATCCTCACCAACAACCACGTGGTGACGCGCGCCAGCCGGGTGCGGGTGACGCTCACCGACAAGCGCGAGTACACGGCCCGCGTGGTGGGCCGCGACCCCAACACCGACGTGGCGGTGCTGAAGATCGACGCCACCAACCTCCCCACCATCCGCACCGGCGACTCGGACGAGCTGCGCATGGGCGACTGGGTCCTGGCGCTGGGCTACCCCATGTCGCTGGGCGAGACCACCACGGCGGGCATCGTGAGCGCCAAGGGCCGCACCATCGGCATCATGCAGCGCAACGAGGGGGCGAACCAGCCGCTGGAGCACTTCATCCAGACGGACGCCGTGATCAACCCCGGCAACAGCGGCGGCCCGCTGGTGAACCTGCGCGGCGAGGTGATCGGGATGAACACCGCCATCGCGTCGCCTACCGGGTTCTACTCGGGCTACGGCTTCGCGGTGCCCATCAACCTGGCCCGCCGCGTGGCGGACGACCTGATGCGCTTCGGCACGGTGCGGCGCCCCCTGATCGGCGTCAACATCCGTGACGTGACCCCGTCGGACCGCGACGTGTTCAAGCTGGAGCGGGTGGCGGGCGCCCTGGTGGCGCAGGAGCCGCTGAGCCCGGCGCGCGAGGCCGGCCTGCAGATGGGCGACGTGATCGTGAACGTGGACGGCGCCGCCATCGAGGACGCGGGCGACCTGATGGAGCGCGTGGCCCGCAAGCGGCCCGGCGACGACGTGAAGCTGGACGTGGTGCGCTACGGCGGACGCCACAGCATGACGGTGCACCTGGGCACCATGCAGACGGACAAGGTCGCCGCGGCCGGCGACGCCACGGACGCGTCGTCGTCGGACTCGCCCAGCAAGCTGGGGTTGAAGGTGGAGGAGATGGATGCCGCCTCGGCCGGGCAGCTGGGCCTGCGCAACGGCGGCGGCGTGATCGTGACGGCGCTGGACCCCACCGGCCCCGCGGCCGGCGCGGTGCCGCGCGGCTTCAAGATCGAGCGCCTGAACGGCCGCGCGATCAGCTCGTCCGCCGACCTGCGCGCCGCGGTGGCCGCCCTGCGCCCCGGCCAGACGGTCTCGCTGATCGGCAAGACCCCCGACGGCCGCGCCACCATCACCAACCTCACCCTGCGCGACTGAGGGCGAGGCTGGCCGATGGCCGGCGGGGTCGACGGGAGCCGCGATCCCGGCGCGCGAGATGACGAGAAGGGGCGCCACCCGACGTGCGGGCGGCGCCCCTTCTCGTGGGCGGCGGCGTTGTAGCCCTCGTCCCCCGCGCGCTCCCCCTACAGCTCAAACCCCGCCCGCGGCGCGGGCTTCGACAGCTCGGCGCCCAGGTCGAGCTGGCGCTTCAGGGCGTAGCGGGCCATCGACTCGATGACGACGGTGCGGGCGGCGGCGCCGTCCTCCCACCCCAGGGCCTGCACGCGTCCGCCCTCCAGGTCCTTGTAGACCTCGAAGAAGTGCTGCACCTCCTTCAGGTAGTGCGGCGCCACGTCGCCGATCTCGCGGTAGTGCTCGTAGAGCGGGTCCTTGGCGGGCACGCACAGCACCTTCTCGTCCATCTCGCCCTTGTCGCGCATGCGGAACAGGGCGATGGGGCGCACGTCGATCACGCATCCCGGAAAGGTGGGGACGGTGGTCATCACGATGGCATCGAGCGGGTCGTCGTCCTGCGCGTACGTCTGCGGGAAGAAGCCGTAGTCGCCCGGGTAGTGCACCGAGCTGTACAGCACCCGGTCCAGGCGGAACATGCCCGTCGTCTTGTCCAGCTCGTACTTGTTGCGGCTGCCGCGGGGGATCTCCACCACCACGTTCAGGTCGTCGGGCGGCGCGCTGCCGGCGGGTAGGTCGTGCCAGGGATGATGGAACATGCTCCGGAGCCGTCTCTGGGGTTCGCCGTGCGCCGGGCGCGCCTCGTCCGCCCGGTTCGAGCGCGGACAATGTACTCGCCCGACGGTCTCCCGGGCACCCCGCCCGCACCGCCCGGCCACTCGGCGCGCCGGCGTCCACGGTCGACGGCCGACCGGTGCATCCCACTCGCGCGGTCCGTGAAACGGTGTAGCTTTCGGTCGATCGACCCTGCGTCTCCCGTTTCAGACGCGGGTACGCGCGGCGGATTCAAGCGTGCCGCGCCGTCGTCCGCCGGGATCGACAACGGCAGCAAGGCGCCGCGCCCGACGGCGGTGTATCGTCCGGCATTCAGGAACGTGCCGCATCGCTCGACCGATGCCTTCCGGCCTCCAGCGCTGGACCCGGTGTCGTCCGTCCACACATCCGATCGACCCCGCGCACCCTACTGTGCAGCCGGGGCCACACTCCGTTCCCGCAGGGATCCGCCGATGACCGACACCGAGAACGCAGCCAACGCCGCCGACGAGCTGGGGGCGCACGTGTCCAGCGCGGGCGGCTGCCACACGGTGCACGCCCGCGCGGCCGAGATCGGAGCGGTGGTGCTGCAGCTCTTCACCAAGACGCCCAACCAGTGGAAGGAGCCCGAGATCGCCGAGGCGCAGGCGGCCGAGTTCGCGTCCACGCGGGCGCACCACGGCGTGCACACCATCATCAGCCACGACTCGTACCTCATCAACCTGGCCTCGCCCGACCCCACGCTCTTCGCGCGCTCGTACGACTCGTTCGCGCGCGAGCTCACCCGTTGCCGCGCGCTGGGTGTGGACTTCCTGGTCACGCACCCGGGCAACGCCACGGACGACGACAAGGACCGGGGCATCGTGCAGAACGCCGAGGCCATCGCCCGGGCGCTGGACGAGGTGCCGGGCGACACGATGGTGCTGGTGGAGACCACCGCGGGCTCCGGCCGCGTGCTGGGCGCCTCGTTCGAGGAGCTGGCGCGGCTGATCGATCTGATCCCGGAGCACGTCCGGGCCCGGGTGGGCGTGTGCATGGACACCTGCCACGTCTACGCCGCGGGATACGACCTGCGCGAGGACTACGAGGGCGTGATGGCGCGCTTCGGCGACATCGTCGGCTTCGATCGGCTGCGGGCCTTCCACCTGAACGACAGCCAGAACGCTCTGGGCACGCGCAAGGACCGCCACGCCTGGATCGGCGACGGCCACCTGGGCCCCGAGCCCTTCCGCCGGCTCATGCGCGACGAGCGTTTCCGCGGCGTGCCCAAGGTGCTGGAGACGCCCAAGGGCGACGAGCACGCCGCCAGCGACCGGGAGAACCTGCGCCGCCTGCGCGCCTTCCGCCTGGAGGCGTAGCGGGACTTCGCGTGCGGCCTCGACGGACGCCAGGCCAGGCGAGAAGCGGGGATTCCGCGCGGACCTCCGGCCGGAGCGCGGCGCCGGACTTGCACTGCGGGTGCATGGGTGCCCCTCGGCGCCCGTGCAGGCTTTCCCGGAAGGAGATCCACGCCATGAAGCCGAGCTCGATGCTTGCCGCGGCCGCGCTCTGCGCCGGCCTGGCGCTGCCGGCGGCCGCGCAGAGCGGCGCGACCGTGACCCACACGCGGACGGGCACCCCCGTGGTGCGCGACACCCTGCACCACGCGACCGTGCACCACGCCACGACCCGGCACCACGCGACGCGACGCCGTCCCGTGCACTACACGGCGACGCGCGCCGCCACGCTCAGCACCACCGGCGCCGACGGGCACACCACGCGCACCACCGCCGTCGTGGACGGCAGCGGCATGCACGTAGCGCAGCACACCACCCACCCGCGGCACCACGCGAAGCGCCGCCACGCCGCGGCCCACACGGCGGTCCACACCGGCAGCCGCGGCGGCTCGGCCCGCAGCACGACGGTGCGCCGCGACACCGTGCACCACGAGTGAGGCGGGAACTCGCCTTTCGCCGGAGGGTACGCGGCAGGTCATGAGGCGTCCCTCCGCGTTTCCGCGCCTGACCAGGTTCTGCCTGGTGCTCGCCGCGCTGCTGCAGCTCACGGGCAGCGCGGTGGGTCCGTGGGCGCACGCCGTGTCCGTGGCGCGCGCCGCGGAGCAGGGCGCGGAGCGAGGCGGCAAGAAGCCGGCGCCCCCCGTGCACGACGAGCGCGACTGCGCCGTCTGCCAGGCGTTCAGCGCCACGCCCGTTCCCGCGGAGGCCGCGCCCGCGCCCTTCGTGCTCCACGGCAACGCCCCTCCCCTGGCGTTCGCCGCATCGTTCCACGCGGAGGCGGCCCCCGTCGCCACCCGCGCCCGCGCGCCTCCCGCCGCCGCTGCCTGACCCTTCCCACGCACATCCTCCGGGGCCTTGCAGGGCACCGGACCTGTAGCCGAATCCGGTGCCGAAGGCGCCCGCATCGTCCGTTCGATGGGGTTCCGAGGCCCGGAGCGTCCGCCCAGCAGCCTCCACACAGGGCGTCCGGTGGATGCACGGCGATGCGTGGGGCGGGGCGTGACCCCGGGCGCCCGGAGCCGGCGCGCCCAACGGATCCCGAGCGGCATCGTCAACGACCCAGGCTCAAGACGGGCATGCGAACCACACACGCGCTCCTCACGCTTCTCCTGCTGGGCGCGGCCTCCACCGCCGCCGCGCAGCAGACCCCGCCCCCGGCCCCCACCGTGCCCGACACGGTGCGCGCCGACTCGGCCGCGGCGGCCGACTCCATCGCCGCTGCGCAGATGCTGTCCGGCGGGCCGGGCGCCGCCGCGCCGCCCGCCGCCGCCGAGCCCCAGGCGGGCGGCGGCGGCCCCAGCAACCCGCGGCTTATGCCCGACATCAGCGCCGTGGGCGACTTCGTGGGCGACCTGTCGCCCAAGGGCAGCACCCAGCCGGGCAACACCCGCTTCGGCGTGCGCGAGGTGGAGATCGCCGTGCAGGCGGCGGTGGACCCCTACTTCCGGGGCGACGTCTTCCTCGGCATCTCGGACGCCGAGGGGATCTCCATCGAGCAGGCGTACCTGACCACCACCTCGCTGCCGTACGGGCTGGAGGCACGGCTGGGCCGCTTCCTCATGCCGTTCGGCAAGGAGAACACCACGCACCGTCACGACCTGCACACCATCGAGTATCCGTGGGTCATCCAGCGCTTCCTGAGCGACGACGGGGCGAAGGGGACGGGCGTGTGGCTCAGCAAGGTGCTGTCGCCCCTGGGCTTCTACCAGGAGATCCAGGTCACGGCGGTGGACCGGCTGGGCTCGTCCGCCGACTCGCTGGTGCTGCGCGAGCCCGTGAACCGCAGCCTGGGCGGCCTGGGATACTCGGCGCGGCTGCGCAACTACTTCGACGTGTCGCAGAACGCCAACTTCGAGATCTCGGGCAGCGTGCTCACGGGCCGGCTGGAGCGCGCGGCCGTCGACCCGGTGCCCGCGGACCCCACCATCAACGCCGTCGCCGTGCGGCAGACCACGGTGGGCGCGGACGTCACCTACCGCTGGCGGCCCCTGCAGCAGGGGCTGTACAAGTCGCTGATGGTGCAGGGCGAGCTCATGCGGCAGATGAACAAGGACGTGCCCGAGCTGGCCGTGGCTGCCCGAAGCTACGACGGCGCGTACCTGTTCGCTCGCTGGCAGCTCGCCGCGCGCACCTTCCTGGGCGCCCGCGGCGACTGGGTGCAGGACCCCGAGAACGACGGGCAGGCGCTCCGCGCGGGCTCGGCGTACCTGGAGTTCTATCCCAGCGAGTTCAGCAAGCTGAGCGCCGGCTACGAGCGATTCGCCCCGCACGGCGACACGGCGACCAACCGGCTCCTGGTGCAGGCCACCTTCTCGCTGGGGCCGCACAAGCCGCATCCGTTCTGAGCCCGGGGCGAGCGACTCCAATGTCGAACGCTTCTCGAAGGATCGATCCGATGCCGGCGGGCCGCGCGCCCGCCTGCGCCCTGAACGAAAGCAGGAACGGGAGATGAGACCCATGATCCGCAAGACTCTGACTTTGGCCGCCGCGCTCGCGCTGGCGGCGTGGGCCCCGCCGGCGCGGGCCGCCACCCCTCCGCCCGGGCGCCTGAACGTGGTCACCAGCACCACCGACCTGGCCGACATCGCCGGCGCCGTGGGTGGCAACCGGGTGTCCGTGGTGCACATCAGCGAGGGCTACCAGGACCCGCACTTCGTGGAGGCCAAGCCCAGCTTCATCCTGCGCCTGCGCAACGCCGACGTGTTCGCGTTCGTGGGGCTGGACCTGGAGATCGGCTGGATGCCGCTGCTGGTGGACGGCGCGCGCAACCCCAAGATCCGCCAGGGCGGCAGCGGCTACCTGGACGTGTCGCAGGTGATCCCCGTGCTGGACCGGGCCAGCGGCAACGTGGACCGCAGCCAGGGCGACGTGCACCCCATGGGCAACCCGCACTACTGGCTGGACCCCGAGAACGGGCGGCGCATCGCCCGCCTCTTCCGCGACCGCTTCGTGCAGCTGGACCCCGCCGGCGCCGCGGCCTACCGCGCCAACGAGACGGCGTTCGAGGGCCGGCTGAACGCGGCCGAGACGGCGTGGCGCGCCGACCTGGCCACCATCCGCGGCAAGCCCGTGGTGGCGTGGCACACCAGCTGGCGCTACTTCGCCGAGTACAACGGCATGAGCATCGTGGGCTTCATGGAGCCCAAGCCCGGCGTTCCGCCCAGCGCGTCGCACCTGGCGGGGCTGATGGCCACCATCCGCCGCACGGGCGCCAAGGTGATCGTCATGGAGCCGTTCTACGACCGCCGCACGGCCGACCTGGTGGCCAGCCGCACGGGCGTGAAGGTGCTGGTCCTTCCGCCCTCCGTAGGCGGACTGCGCGGCGCGCCCGTCGGCGACTACGTGAGCCTGATGCGCTACGACGTGGCCCAGCTCGCCGCCGCGCTGCGATGAGCGACCTGGTCACCTTCCGCGGCGTCCGGCTGGGCTACGGGCGCCGCACCATCCTGTCCGGCCTGGACTTCTCCATCCCCGAGGGCGACTTCCTGGGGCTGGTGGGGCCCAACGGGGCGGGGAAGACCACCGTGCTCCGGGGCATCCTGGGCTCGCTGCGGCCGCTGGAGGGCACGATCGCGGTGGACCCCGGGCTGCGCTTCGGCTACGTGCCGCAGCGCGACCAGGTGGACTACAGCTTTCCCCTCAAGGTGCTGGACGTGGTGATGATGGGGCGCTACGACCGCATCGGCCTGGGCCGCCGTCCCGGGGCGGACGACCGCCGCCGCGCCGTGGCGGCGCTGGAGCACGTGGGCATCGCCGACCTGGCCGACCGCCAGCTCGGCGACCTGTCCGGCGGCCAGAAGCAGCGCACGCTCATCGCCCGCGCGCTGGTGGGCGAGCCCAACCTGCTGATCCTGGACGAGCCCACCAACGGGATGGACCTGGTGTCCACCACCCAGATCCTGGGCCTCGTCCGCGAGCTGCACGAGACGGACGGCATGACGGTCATCATGGTGAGCCACGCCCTGAACGAGGTGGCCAACTACGTGGAGCGCATCGCCCTGGTCGTCGGCGGCGGCTTCCGCATCGGCACGGTGGACGAGATCATGAGCGAATCGGTGCTGAGCGCCATGTATGGCATCCCCGTGGACGTGGACTCCTTCAACGGCCACCGCATCGTGGTGGCGCGGCGCACGGCCGGGGAGAGCGGCGCCCGTGCTTGACGCCATCCTCATCTTCCAGGACGCCCTCTACGGCGCGCTGGTCATCGGGCTCGCGTGCTCGGTGCTGGGCGTGTACGTGGTCATGCGGCGCATCGTGTTCGTGGGCGCGGCGCTGGCGCAGCTCTCCTCGGCCGGCATCGCGCTCGCGCTGTGGCTGTCGGGCATGGGCTGGGCGGCGGCGCTCTCCTCGCACCCCATCGGCTTCTCGCTGGTGGTGACGCTGGCCGGCGCGCTCTTCTTCGGCATGGGCGGCGCGCGGGGCCGCATTCCCGCGGACGCCACCATCGGCGTGACCTACGCCGTCGCGGCCGCCGCGGGCATCCTGCTGATCGCCAAGGCCTCGGCCGGCGAGGCGCACGACATCTTCCTGCAGGGCAACATCCTGGGCATCACCCGGGTGGACATGCTGGTGCTGCTGGCGGTCGCCGTGCCGGTGATGCTCGTGCACCTGGTGTTCTACAAGGAGTTCCTGTTCGTGTCGTTCGACCGCGAGACGGCGCGCACGCTGGGCTACCGCGTGGACTTCTGGAACCTGCTGCTGTACCTCACCCTGGGCCTGGTGATCGCCGTCGCCATGCAGTTCGCCGGGGTGATGCTGGTGTTCAACTTCCTGGTGCTGCCCGCGGTGACGGGGATGCTGGTCACGCGCAGCATGCGCGGCATCTTCGCGGTCGCCATCGCCTCCGCGCTGCTGGCGGCGCTGATCGGCTTCTCGCTCTCCGTCCCGTTCGACCTGCCCACGGGCCCGTCCATCATCGTCGTCTCCGGCGCCTTCGCGCTGCTGGCGTGGATCGGGCGGTCGATGGTCCGCCACTGAAGCTGGGTGGATGGGGTGGGTAAGGGGCGAGGGTCCGACGAGGCCCTCACCCCCCCACCCGGCCCCGTCTCGCGGAACCGGGCGTTTCGCGGGGTGCTTCCACCCGCGCGGAGCAGCCTCCGAAGGGAGGCTTCGCGCCGTTGTTGCCGCGGCTTCAGCCGCCCGTCGCGCCTCCGATCGAAAATCCATCCTAAGTATTTGCAGTATGGATGTTTATCGCCCTGCATCCCGTCCATTTCAGGAGGCTTGACCCGCCCCGGCGGACGGGTTATGTTGGTCCCCGTCGGAGTTGGCGGGGAGCTACATTTTTGAGCCAACACTTTTGAAGCAGGGGCCGGTACTTGCGACCCACGTCACGCCCCTCGCGGGAAGGCGGAACGTCGCGGAGCGGCAACCCGACATGTTCCTGACATGGCTTCAAAAATCCTCCCCGCCGCTCCGATTCGGGCCGGTCTCGCGTGCGAGGCTGGCCTTTCGTCGCTTCTGAACGCGGGAGGAGACCAGTGCCGAAGGTACGCGTCACGCGCCGGGTCCACTTCTCCGCCGCGCACCGGCTACACAACCCGGGGCTGTCGGACGAGGACAACCGCCGCACCTTCGGGCTGTGCAACAGCCCCAACTTCCACGGGCACAACTACGAGCTGGACGTGACCGTGGAGGGCGAGCCCGACCCGGACACGGGCTACGTGGTGGACCTGGGGCACCTGCGCGCCGCCGCCGAGTCCGTCATCGGCGACCTGGACCACCGCAACCTGAACGTGGACGTCCCCTGGCTGGCCGGCGTGCTGCCCAGCACGGAGAACCTGGTGGTGGCCATCTGGGCCCGCCTGGCGCCGCTGGTGCCGCGGGGCCGCCTGGTGCGCCTGGTGCTGTGGGAGACGCCGCGCAACTACGCCGAGTACACGGGAGACTGACCGCCAGATGCCCGATCTCAAGAGCCCGGCCGAGCCCGCCTCGGCCGTCGAGCCCACGCCGTTCCAGCGGCTGATCCACACGATGCTCGCCGAGCTGGGCGAGGATCCCGACCGCGACGGGCTGCTGCGGACGCCCGAGCGGGTGGAGAAGAGCCTGCGCTGGCTCACGCGCGGCCACGAGCTGTCCGTGCGCGACGTGATCGGCGACGCGGTGTTCGAGGAGGACCACCACAACATGGTGATCGTGAAGGACATCGAGATGTACTCGATGTGCGAGCACCACATGCTGCCCTTCTTCGGGAAGGTGCACGTCGCCTACATCCCCAACGGCAAGATCGTGGGGCTCAGCAAGCTTCCGCGCGTGGTGGAGGTGTTCGCCCGCCGGCTGCAGGTGCAGGAGCGGCTCACGGAGCAGATCGCCTCGGCCATCCAGGAGGTGCTGCAGCCCCAGGGCGTGGGCGTCGTGATCGAGGCCGCGCACCTGTGCATGATGATGCGCGGCGTCGAGAAGCAGAACTCCAGGACCATCACCAGCGCCATGAAGGGCGTGTTCCTGGAGGACCTGCGCACCCGCGAGGAGTTCCTGCGGCTGTGCATGATGAACGGCTGAGCGGGCCGACACGCAACGGGGCGGGGGGATGGCGGACGAGATGAAAGGCAGGACGGTGCTGGTGACGGGCGCCTCGCGCGGGATCGGGCTGGCCGTTGCGAGGCAGATGGCGGCGGCCGGGGCATGGGTGGGCATGGTGGCGCGCGGCGCGGCCGAGCTGTCCCGCGCCGCCTCCGACGCGGGCGGCCACGCCATCCCCGCGGACGTGTCCACGCCCGAGGGCGTGCACGCCCTGGCCGGCTACGTGACGGAGCTGCTGGGCGACGCGCCCGACGTGCTGGTCGCCTCGGCCGGCGCCTTCTCGCTCGCGCCGCTGGCGGAGACGGAGCCCGCGGACTTCGACCGCCAGCTGGCGGTGAACCTGCGCGGGCCCTTCCTGCTGGTGCGCGCCTTCCTCCCCGCCATGCTCGCGCGGCGCGACGGGCTCGTCATCCACCTCGGCTCCGTCGCCGGGCGCTCGGCCTTTCCCCGCAACGGCGCCTACTCCGCCAGCAAGTTCGGCCTGCGCGGCATGCACGAGGTGCTGCTGGAGGAGCTGCGCGGCACCGGCGTGCGGGCCACGCTCGTGGAGCCCGCCGCCACCGACACCCCGCTGTGGGACCCGCTGGACCCGGACTCCGACCCCGGGCTTCCCCCGCGCGCCGCGATGCTCCGTCCCGACGACGTGGCCCGCGTGGTGCTCTTCGCCGCCCAGCAGCCGCGGCACGTCTCGATCCCCGTGGTCGCCGTGCAGGCGGCCGGGTGAGGCCATGTTCCTGATCAACGTCAAGGCGCACTACGACTCCGCCCACTTCCTGCGCAACTACCGCGGCAAGTGCGAGAACCTGCACGGCCACCGCTACGTGGTGGAGGCCGCGCTGGCCTTCGACGACGTGGGCCCCGGCGGCATGGCCTACGACTTCACCGAGGCCAAGCGGCACCTGCGGGCCGTCGCCGGGCACCTGGACCACCAGAACATCAACGACCTGCCCCCGTTCGACGAGATCGAGCCCAGCGCCGAGAACCAGGCGCGCTGGATCTTCGGGCAGATGAAGGAGCGGCTGGCCGAGATGGGCCCCCACCTGGCGTACGTGCGCGTGTGGGAGACGCCGAACCAGTGGGCCCAGTGGTCCGAGCGCCCCGTCTGGACGGGCTGAACCGCGCGATGCACATCCTGCTGACGGACCGCCTGGCCTGCCCCCGCTGCGGGCCTGCCTTCGGCCTCATCCTGCTCGCCGACCGCATCGACGATCGGCGCGTGCTGGACGGGCGCCTGGGCTGCGCCAACTGCCGCGAGCAGTACCCCGTCGCCGGCGGCTCCGCGGACCTGCGGACGGGGCCTTCGGCCGCGGAGCCGGATGGGCCGGCCGACGGAGGCCAGGAGGCGGCGGTGCGGATCGCGGCGCTCGTCGGGCTGGCGGACAACCCGGGCCCGGTGCTGATCGCGGGGCCCGGTGCGGAGCTTGCACCGGCCGTCGCCGCGCTCGTCGCGGGGCCGGAGATCGTCGCCCTCACGGCGCGGCCGTCGGTGGGGGTGGAGACGCCGGGCGTCAGCCGGCTCGCCGCCGGGCCCGCGATCCCGTTCCAGGACCGGACGCTGCGCGGCGTGGCGCTGACCGGCGGGGCGGACCGCGCACTGCTGGCCGAGGCGGTGCGGGTGCTGGTGCCCGGCTCGCGGCTGGTGGTGGACCCCGCGTCCCCATCGACGGCGGACGAGGTGCGGGCGCTGGGCGCGGAGGTGCTGCTGGACCAGGCCGGCGCGGTGGTCGCGGCGGTGCGCTGACGCCCGTCCGCGCGTCCGTTGGGGGAGTCCCACCCCCGCTCGGATGCATTGCGCAACCCGCCGCGGCGCGGGTAACTTTGGCCGGCCGGCGGATGCGCTCCCACGCGCTCCGGCGGCCCGGCCCGGCGACCTCACGAACGACCGAATCCCTTCCGTTTCTCGATACATGTCCTGGTTCAAGAAGCTCCTCGGTGGAGAGTCGGACTCGTCCGACCGCCAGACCGACTACTACGAGGAAGGGACCGTCCTGCTGCACCAGGAGAAGTTCCACGAGGCGCTCACCTCGTTCCGCCTGGCGCTGCGCGAGAACCCCAGCGACACCGACGTGCTGCAGCAGATCGCCGTCACCTACACGCGCATCGGGATGACGGACGAGGCGGTGAAGACGTACCGCCGCGTGCTGGAGATCAAGCCCCACGCCTCGGGCGCGCTGTACGGCCTGGCCTTCCTGCTTCTCCAGCAGGGCCACACGGACGACGCCGTGGCGCATCTGCGCTCGTTCCTCGCCCGCCCGCCGTCCACCGCCACGGCGCAGCGCCACGTGCAGCACGCACGGCAGACGCTGGCCGAGCTCACCGGCGAGGGCGAGGCGTCGGCCGACTATCCGCCCACGCTTCCGTAGGGCCATTGCCGTCCAGCCGGCTGCGGACGGTCCCGTCGTGGTCGTGGTCGTGAGCACGGTGCCGGATGCCGAAACCGGCGTCCGCATCGCACGGACGCTGGTGGGTGAAGACGCGGGGCGGGCGCGTGCCCGGGCCGCCGGCGCGCCTGGCCCGGCCGCACCCGTACGAGGTGCCCACGGCGCTGGCCCTGCTGGTGCAGGATGGGCTGCCCGCCTACAGCCGGTGGGTGATGGAAACGACCGGAGCGGCCCGGAACTCCCGTGACGCCGACCCAATCCGCGCAACCGAGACCCCGCATGCCCCGCAAGCCGCAGCCGAAGGACGACGCCCACGCCCCCCACGACGGAGCCCACGCTGGCGCCGACGGCGGGACGCCCGCGCCCGAGGCTGCCGCCCTCGCCGAGGCCGACGGCCAGCTCCGCGCCCGCTTCGACCGCGCCGAGTCGCTGGTGGCGCAGGGCTCGCTGGCGGACGCGGCGGAGGCCTTCGCGGGCGTCCTGGCCGCGCAGCCGGAGCACGTGCGGGCGCTGCTGGGCCTGGGTGGGGTGCTGGCCGCGCAGGGCAAGTTCGACGCGGCCGAGAAGGAGATGCGCAAGGCGTTGCGCCTGGCCCCGGACGATCCCGAGGTGAACCACCAGCTCGGCGCCATCCTGTACAAGCGCGGCGTCTACGCGGCGGCCGCCACGACGCTGCGGCGTGCGGTGGAGCTTGATCCGCGGGCCGCCGGCGCGTACGTCATCCTGGGCGAGGCGCTGAACCAGATGGCCGAGTCGGACCAGGCCATCGAGGTGCTCGAGGCCGCCGTCCGCATCTCGCCGGAGAGCGGCAAGGCCTACTACGCCATGGGCATCGCGTACGACCGAAAGGGCAACTTCGACCGCGCGGCCGAGATGTACCGCCTGTCCCGCGAGGTCGGCCTGCGCTGAGGGCACGCGCCCCGAGCCCCACCCGCGCCCCGTGCCCGCCGGCTGCCCCCCGGCGGGCACGTCGTCTTCCGGCCCGGTCGATCGGTTGGGCGATCGACCACCCGGCGTCACACCGGGTCCATCGTCGACCCGTACGGGGCAGGAATTCGTCCGTCGATTCGGTCGCCGGAGATGCGCCGGTCGATCTGCCGAGCGCGTTGTAGACACCATCCACCGAGTGCCGTTGATCCGCACCGCTGATCATCCGATCACCGAGCCCGAACGGCTCGCCGAAGACCTGTCCCTCGCTCTCCGCGCCGTGAGCGACGCGGGGCGGGCGCTGCTGCCCGCCTTCCATGCGGGGCAGGAGGTGCGCTACAAGGGGCCCGGACAGCCGGTGACGGACGCCGACCTGATGGCGGACCGCATGCTGCGCGACGCGCTCATGGGCGCGCGGCCGGACTACGGGTGGCTGTCGGAGGAGACGAAGGACTCGCCGGAGCGGCTGGCGCGGTCGCGGGTGTGGGTGGTGGACCCCATTGACGGCACCAACTCGTTCGTGAAGGGCATCCCCGAGTGGACGGTGTGCGTCGGGCTGGCGGTCGATGGGCGGGCGGTGCTGGGCGTCGTCTACAATCCGGCGACGGCGGAGATGTTCCACGCCGCGCGGGGCATGGGCGCCTTCCTGAACGGCCTGCCCATCCACGTGTCGGCCGGCGAGCGGGACGGCGCTCCCGTGGCCTGGGCCTCGCGCTCCGAGATGCGGCGCGGCGAGTTCGACTCGTTCGACGGCTGGCGGATCACGCCACTGGGCAGCGCCGCGTACAAGATGGTGAAGGTGGCGGACGCCGCCGGCGACGTCTTCGTCTCCCGCGGCCCCAAGAGCGAGTGGGACCTGTGCGGCGCCCAGGTGATCGTGGAGGAAGCCGGCGGCCAGGTCACGGACGCCCGCGGTCGCCCCCTCACCTACAACCGCCCCGACCCCAACATCGACGGAGTCGCCGCCACGAACCGAACCCTGCACGCCCGCCTCCTGGCCCACGTCGCCACGCTCCCGGGGGGGACTACGTCGGCAGGCTGACCTCCTTTCTTCGCGGGGGAGCGGACGCCCTCAACGCTCCTCGCCGCACGACCCCGCGAACCGCGCACCTGGGCCTTCCACCGCACCGAAGCCGGTCGCCTGCGAAGGTAGACTTTGCGTTCCTGTCGTTGAGAGTTCATCCGCCCGCGTCGGCGGAGGCCACCCACCGACCGTTCGCGCGGCTCGATGTCGCCCCCGAACCACCCGGGTCCGTTGAAAGCGCGGGGACGATGGCTTATCTTCCCGGGCTGTCGAACCATGCGCGCTCCCCCTGCATGACCACCCGAACGACTTTCGCGGAGGTGCCCCGTGGCAGGGCATAGCAAATGGAAGCAGATCAAGCGCAAGAAGGCCATCACCGACAACAAGCGCGCCGCCAACTGGACCAAGCTGATCCGCGAGATCACGGTCGCGGCGCGCGCGGGCGGCGGTGACCCCGGGGGCAACCCCCGCCTGCGCCTGGCGATCGACACGGCCAAGGCCGCCAACATGCCCAACGAGAACATCGACCGGGGCGTCAAGAAGGGCACGGGCGAGCTGGAGGGCGTGAACTACGAGGAGATCACGTACGAGGCGTACGGGCCCGCGGGCGTCGCCATCATGATCGACGCGCTGACGGACAACGCCAACCGCACCGTGGCCGACATCCGCAAGATCCTGTCGCGCAACGGCGGCAACCTGGGCACCGCCGGCTCGGTCGCGTGGATGTTCGACCGCCGCGGCCAGATCGTGCTGGACGGCGAGCGCCATGACGAGGGCGCGGTGATGGAGGCCGCGCTGGAGGCCGGTGCGCTGGACATGGAGAGCGAGGAGGGCAGCTTCACCGTGCTCACCGAGGTCGCCGACTTCCACGCCGTGCAGGACGCCCTGCGCGCCCAGAAGCTGGAGTGGGAGGACGCCGAGCTGGCCATGGTGCCCAAGAACACCGTGCGCGTGGAAGGTCCCGACGCCGACAAGCTGGTGAAGCTGCTGGACCTGCTGGAGGAGCTGGACGACGTGCAGAAGGTGTACTCCAACGCCGACGTGGATGAGGACAGCCTCACCGACGACTGACGCGTCCACCGTGCGGACGGCGGGCGGCCGGTGATCGGACGCCCGCCGCCGGCCGCGCTGCCCGACGCGGTGGTGCTGGGGGTGGACCCCGGCACCGCCGTCACGGGATACGGCGTCGTCGCCCGCACCGGCGGCGGCGCCGTGTCGCTGGTGGAGTGCGGCGTGATCCGCACCTCGCCGAAGGCCCCGCTGGCGGAGCGGCTGCTGGAGATCCACGAGGGCGTGGCCGAGGTCATCCGCCGCACGCACCCGGACAGCATGGCGGTGGAAGGCGTCTTCTACAGCAAGAACGCCCGCTCGTCGCTCGTCCTGGGCCACGCGCGCGGCGTCATCCTGCTGGCCGGCGCCGTCGCCGGGCTCAAGGTGGCCGAGTACCCGCCGGCGGAGATCAAGACGGCGGTCGTCGGAACCGGCGCCGCCACGAAGGACCAGGTGGGGTTCATGGTGGCGAAGCTGCTGCGGTTGAAGGAGGCGCCGCGCCCCGCCGACGCGGCGGACGGCGTCGCCATCGCGCTCTGCCACTGCTTCCGCGGCTTCGGGCCGGCGGCGCCTCCGCCGCTGCGCCTGTCCATCCCCATCCCCGCCATCCCCCGCAAGGACCGTCCGTGATCTCACGCATCCGCGGCGAGCTGATCGTCCGCGACCTGGAGCGGGTGGAGGTGATGACGGAGGGCGGCCTGGGATACGAGCTGTTCATCCCCACCACCGTCTACGAGCGCCTGCCGAAGCTGGGCGAGCAGGTGGCGCTGCGCGTCTTCCACGTGATCCGCGAGGACTCGCAGACGCTGTACGGCTTCATGGACGGCACCGAGCGCACCGTATTCCAGCGCCTGCTGGGCGCCAACGGCGTGGGGCCCAAGCTGGCGCTCGCCATGATGTCGTCGCTGTCGGCCGAGGCGCTGGTGCGCGCCGTCCGCGACCGCAACGTGGCCGCGCTGACGGCCGTGAGCGGGGTGGGGAAGAAGACCGCCGAGCGCCTGGTGGTGGACCTGTCGGGCAAGCTGGACGACGTCGCCTTCGCGCCCAGCGGCGTGGGCTCGCGCGTCCCGGGCATGGAGGAAGCCCTCCGCGCCCTCTCCGCGCTCGGCCTCTCCACCGCCGAGGCCGACCGCGCCGTCCGCGCCGTGATCCTGGAGCAGGGCCCGCTCCCCGCCCCCGACCTGATCCGCGCCGCCCTCGCTCGGCTGAAATAGGTCGTCGGCTCCACATCGAACCCCGACCGCGCCGAACCTCCAACGGCGCCGCCGGGTGGGCCACTCGAAAGTGCGATCGCAGCTCCAGCAAGGGGCTTTCTCCCCCTTGGCCGTTGGTCCCGGATGAACTGCCGCGCGCGCGACCGCCCACGCTTCGGCCGACCGGTTCCGGGGGCGAACCGCCGGCCGCAGTGGGTGTATCGACCGAACAAAAGCCGCACTAGATTCCATGTGCGCGGAGACGGCTCGCGTTGATCGCAATCCGATCCACCGTACCGCCTCCCCAGGTTCCGACCAGACGCAGCAAGCGTTCGCCCCACTCACTGAACCGGCGGAGCAGGTGGCCGACATGGCCCGGTCCGAGATCACCACCCCCGAGGCGTTCGGCGACGACGAGCCGAGCGAGCTCAGCCTTCGCCCGCAGCGGCTGTCCGAGTTCATCGGGCAGCCGAAGGTGAAGGAGCACCTGCAGATCACCATCGACGCGGCGCGCGCGCGCGGCGAGCCGCTGGACCACGCGCTGCTGTACGGGCCGCCGGGGCTGGGCAAGACCACGCTGGGCATGCTCATCGCCCGCGAGATGGCGGTGAACATCAAGATCACGTCCGGGCCCGTGCTGGAGAAGCCGGCCGACCTGGTCCGCGAGCTTACGCAGCTTCGCGAGGGCGACATCCTGTTCATCGACGAGATCCACCGGCTGCGCCCCATCATCGAGGAGTTCCTGTATCCGGCGATGGAGGACTTCCGCATCGACGTACGCCTCTCCGATGGGCCGCACGCGCAGATGATCTCGATGGACATCGCCCGCTTCACCCTGATCGGCGCCACCACGCGGTACGGGCTGCTCACGCCCCCCATGCGAGCGCGCTTCGGCATCGTGCAGCGGCTCAACTACTATCCCGTGGACCAGCTCGCCTTCATCGTCCGGCGCACGGCCGAGATCCTGGGCGTGGCGTGCACGGCCGAGGGCGCGCACGAGATCGCCCGGCGCTCGCGCGGAACGCCGCGCGTGGCCAACCGGCTGATGCGCCGGGTGCGCGACTACGCGCAGGTGCGGGCCGGGGGCGTGATCGACAAGGAGGTGGCGGACGCCGCGCTGCTGCTGCTGGACGTGGACGAGTACGGGCTGGACGAGATGGACACGCGCGTGCTGCGCTCGCTGATCGAGCAGTTCGGCGGCGGGCCCGTGGGCCTCAGCACCCTGGCCGTCGCCATCGGCGAGGACGCGGGCACCATCGAGGAGGTGTACGAGCCCTTCCTCATCCAGAACGGCTTCCTGACCCGCACCCCCCGTGGCCGCGTCGCCACGCCGCTGGCCTACCGCCGCATCGGCTACGCGCCGCCGGTGGAGGGCGGCGACCCGCGCGGCCCCGGGCAGCCCACCCTGTTCGACGCGTGACGGAGCGCGAGCACCGCACGGCGGACTTCGACTTCCACCTGCCGCCCGACCGCATTGCGCAGACGCCGGCCGAGCGGCGGGACGCCAGCCGCCTGCTGGTGGTGGACCGCGCGGCGGACGCGCTGCGGCACGGCACGTTCGCGGACCTGGCGGAGATGATCCCGCCGGGTGACGCGCTGGTGGTGAACGAAACCCGCGTCTTCCCGGCGCGGCTGGTGGGGCGCAAGCCGACGGGCGCGGCGGCGGAGGTGTTCCTCCTCCATCCCGAAGACGGCGAGGACGAGACGCTGTGGCGCGCGCTGGTCCGCCCCGGCGGCAAGCTGAAGCCCGGCCGCACGGTGGAGATCGGCCCGGAGCTGTCGGTGGAGATCGTGTCCAGCACCGGCGAGGGCGACCGCACCGTCCGCCTGGTGACGCCGCTGCCTCTCGCCGAGGCGCTGGACCGCTACGGCGAGGTGCCGCTGCCGCCGTACGTGGAGCGCCACGCCACGGAGGCGGACCGCGAGCGGTACCAGACGGTGTTCGCCCGCGAGCGCGGCTCCGTCGCTGCCCCCACGGCGGGCCTGCACTTCACGCCCGACCTGCTGGCGGCGCTGGAGGCGAAGGGCGTCCGCATCGTGCGTCTCGTTCTCCACGTGGGCGTGGGCACCTTCCGCCCGGTGGAGGTGGACGACCCCGCGGCGCACCGCATGCACCGCGAGTGGTACCGCGTGCCGGCGGACGCGGCCGATGCGCTGAACGCCGTCCGCGCCGCCGGAGGCAAGGTCTGGGCAGTGGGGACGACGGTGACGCGCACGCTGGAGACGGTCGCCACGCCGGACGGCATCGTCCACGCCGGCGAGGGCTGGACGGACATCTTCATCCGCCCGCCCTACTGCTTCCGCGCCATCGACCGCCTGGTGACCAACTTCCACCTGCCGCGCTCCACGCTGCTCATGCTGGTCTCCGCGTTCGGCGGCCACGAGCGGGTGATGCGCGCGTACCGCGAGGCCATCGAGCGGGGTTACCGCTTCTACTCGTACGGCGACGCGATGGTGCTCGTGTGATCGTGGCGCAGGGAAGCGCCGGGGCGTCACGTAGGGTGAGGAGCGGGGAGACCGTGGCCGTGTTCGCGGACGCCCGCCGCCACGCCGCTGCCCCGCCGAGACGCTCGCTCGACCTGGTGAAGGCCTCTGAACACGGCCGGCCCGCGCTCTGCTTCCGCTCTCGCCGATCGAGGCGGTAGAACCCGGCTGGACGCGTGTTTTGGGGCGTACCTCAGAAACGGTTTCACCGTAACGGAGCGAGGTGGCGATGGGGGCTTGGGGCGCGATCGTCATGAGTTTCTTCGGCGCGCTGTTCGCGGCGCTGACGCTTGCGTTCGGATTCGGCTGGACGGGGATGATGCTAGGCCTCCCGTTCTCCGTGTTCGCCGTCATCGCTGCCGCCGCGGCCGCCGTGATCCGCCGGCCCGGCCAGGGGATCTCCCCTTCGCAGCAGGCGGAGCGCGTCATCGTCTGGAGCAGCATCGCCGAGGGCATCGGCCTGTTCGTAGCCGCGAACGTCGTGACGAACCTCGGGCACCGGGAGATGTTGCTCCCGGCGATGGCCCTCGTGGTGGGCCTGCACTTCCTGCCCATGGCCCATGCGATCCCGTTTCGTCCCTTCTATGCGCTTGGGATTGCCCTGCTGGCCGCGGCGGCATTCGGGTTCGCCGTCGGCCATACGCTGGGCGGTACGGTTTCGGGCTTCGCCGCAGCGGCCGCCCTATCGGTGGCGGCGCTGCTCGCGGTGCGGCGGGATATGCAGGCGAAGGCCGCCGCGAGCCTGTCAGTATCCACGTAGGGCAGCCCACCGGCCCGACGAGGAACCCTGGCGAGGACGACGCGGCGCCGGGGAAGCGGAAGACTGGGGTTCGATGCGCTGGCCCACGGGCGGCGGCTGCCGTTTGTTGCTCTACCGGGACCTACTTTCGACCCGAGGAACGCTTGGCCGAGCCCGCAGACCCGTTCACCGAGACGCTGGAGTTCGACGGCGACGACGCGGGGTACGACTGGTGGCGCAACTCGCACCCGGACGGCTTCGTGCTGGCCGTGCGCGCGCGGAAGCCACCCATGCTGCACCGCGCGAGCTGCTCCGACGTCGACCGCGACGTGCATCCCAAGCGGCTGAAGGCCAGGGGCGCCCGCCAGATCTGCGCGGACATGAAGCCGGCGCTCCGCGCGTGGCTGGCCCGCGAGATGCCGGGCAACGGCAAGCTGCTGGACCGCTGTCCGAAGTGCGGGCCGTGACCGGACTGCGATCCGGTTGATCCATCGGTTCGATTCTCCGCGTGCCCGCGGATCGAGCGCCGGTGGTCGGAGAGGCGACGACGTGCGGGTTCGTGGATTCGCGGCGTCCCTCCGACGTCTCGCGCAGTGTGGGGTCCGTGGTTAGCTTCATCCGCAGACAACACCCGTTTCTCTCCCGGCCCGCGGCAGGTCCCGCCGCTTCTCCCCACGCCGCTGTTCCGCACGCATGAAAGCCCCCGCAGTGCTCGTGTTCCTCGCCGTTCCCGTCGTGCTCGCCGTCTCGGGAATGGCCGTCGCCCGTTCCGGACCTAGCGCACAGGCCGTCTCGCGGGCGGCGCACGAGGAGTGCGATCCCGTGAACGGCACGCACGACGTGGAGCTGTGCCTGGAGGAGAAGCTGAACCGGCAGGAAGGCGAGCTGCGCGCCGTGCAGGACCGCATCGTCCGGCTGGAGCTGGCGAAGCCGGCCAAGCTGCGGCCCACGGACGCGGCGTGGCGGCGCTACCGCGACCTGGAGTGCCGCGGCGTCTACGACAGCTACACGGGCGGCACGGGAGGCGGCGGGGGCATGCTGGGCTGCCAGGTGCAGCTCACGGAGGCTCGCATCCAGGCGATGAAGGACGGCTACGAACTGGAGTCGGCGGCTCCCTGACGCTGGGTTTGGTGGACGGACAAGCGAAGCGCGGCGCTCCCGGTGAGGGGCGCCGCGCTTCGCTTTGGATGGCGCTCCGGCCAGCGAACGGACGCTTCTGACGAGGCGAGAAGCTACCTCCGCTCCATCCACACCTCGTAGATGGTGCTGCTGGCGAAGGTGGGGTTGAACTCGCTGGCCTGGGCGGCCGTGGCGCGGATGCCGCCGTACATCCACCCCAGCATCACCGGTCCCGCGGGCAGCGCGCTGAACCTGATCACCTCGTGCGTGCCGGCCACGATGGGGATGCCGGGGGCGGGGATGAACACCGCGTTCGCGCCGATGCGGGCGGGCAGCGAGTCCGCGTCGGCCTGCGGGAACTCCGCCGTAGCCCCGTCCCGGCGGCGGACGATGGTGGTGACGGTGTTCACGAACGGCATCCGGTTGTCGACGGTGCCCGGCACCAGCCGCCCCGACGCATCGTAGGAGTAGAGGCTGACGCCGCCCAGCAGGCTGGTGTACATGGACCCGGCCGAGATGTACATCACCACCTGCGCGCATTCGTACTGGTTCATCTTCTGCGTCAGCTCCCCGTCCACCGTAAGCTCCGGGCCTGCCGCCGTCGTGTCCACGAAGACGGGCTTGACCCACGCCCCGTCCTGCGCGGTGAACACGCCGCCGTACACCGTCAGCCCCACGCCGTTGGAGCGGATCGCCTCCACCACGTTCAGGTCGCGCCGCCGGTACTCCGACGAGCTGGACGTCGGCGCGGGTGTGGGCGTGGCGAAGTAGCGGGCGATGGTGGGCCGCCCGCCCACCCAGTCGATGTCGAAGCGGCGCACCTGGTGGGTGTAGACGCCGGAGGTCGCACCCTTGTAGATGGTGTGGAAGTTGTGGCCGAACACCAGGTAGAAGCTGTTGCCCAGCTTCTTCAGCGCGCCGCCCGTCACGCGCATCCGCTCGTCCGTGATGGACACCATGCTGGCGGCCAGCGAGTCGGCCCGGCCGCTCATGACCGCGGAGATTGCGGACGACACGCGGACGGCCGTCAAATTCGGGAAGGTCTGGTAGCATTCCGGCAGGTCGGCGTCGCAGCTCGACCCGTATCCCCCCACCAGGTACAGCTGGTCGCCGTCCTGGAAGAACTCCATGTTCGTGCTGCGCAGCCGGGTGAGCAGCGCCGCGGGCAGCGGGAGCCTCCACTGTTGGTTGGATGCGGGATCCACCACGTACACCGAGTCGTTCGACATCCGCGACGGAAAGGTGCGCTCGCGGTCCGAGGTGCGGTGGAAGCCGTTGCGCCGCCCGCCGATGAGCAGCCATCGGCCGCCGCTCTGCGCGAAGGTGAACGACTGCAGCCCCGGCGCCGGCTGGTTGGCCGCCGCGCGCAACGTGAGCAGGTACGGAGTGCGGTCCTGCGCACGCGCCGCCGCGGGGGTGAGGAGCGCCGCGCACGCGGCCAGGACGGACAGCGCGAGGCGCCGCGCCGCGACGGGGGACGGCCGGAAGCCGCCGCGCGCGCCGCTCACGACGCGCCTCCCTCGCCCATGAACTTCATGCACCAGCCCTGGAGCAGGCGCCGGCGGCTGGCGGACAGGTCGCGCGTGCGGGGCATGTACTCCGCCTTCGCCCACCACTTGGCCTGTGTGCGCTGGAACATCCGGCCCGCCATCTCGCCCCCCCGCCACTGGTCCGGGTCGTTCAGGGGAACGCGCAGGCTCATGGCCGGATACAGCAGGTAGAAGGTGCGCAGCACCTCGCGGTAGATCACGTCCCAGGTGAGCAGGGCGTTGCCTGTCGGCGGGTTCGCCCCAGGGTTCACGAAGAACTTGTGGTAGTCCTGCGCGTTGGGCAGGATCCGCAGGTTGATCATCGGCGCGGTTCCCAGGGACAGGTGGCCGTAGTCCAGCGGTGGCTCCGGCTGCCCCTCCACGGTGAAGGTGTAGAGCCGGTTGCCCGGCGCCGTGACGTTCACCGACAGCGCCTCGCCCGGCGCCAGCGGGCCGATCTTCGTCCGGCTGCCGGGTGCGTTGTTGGGCGTGGTGTCGTACTCCCACACCGTCACCGGGGGCGCCGAGGCCCCCGTCAGCTCCTTTCCCCGGCGGAACATGCGGAAGGTGGCGTGCGCGGGCAGGCCGTCGCTGGTGAACGCCGACGTCGTCGGCCGTTCGTTCCCGAACGCCTGCTCGGCGTAGATGCATGCCTGGTCCGACGCCATCACGTACTCCTGCTCCATCAGCAGGTCGCCATACGCCGCGCTCGAGATGCAGAAGTCGCCCGTGTCCAGGGCGTCCCGCGCGGCCTGCGGCAGGGAGGCGATGGGGAAGTCCCAGATCCAGCCCCGCCTGTCTCCGCCGGCCGTGTCCGCCGGGTCGATGGTTCCCACCCTGTACGAGCTGCCGCCGGCCCGCAGCTGCAGCTCCACGGTGCCGAAGCTCACCTTGGGGTTATTGCCCGTCACCAGCGGGTTGTACGGGTCCACCGTGGTGGCCTGGTAGGCGTCGGGAAAGGCGGTGGCGCAGTCCACGGACACCCAGCCCGACACGCGGTCCACGAACACCGTCGCCGGCGCCAGGGTGAACACGTTGGGCGGCGGGGGGTCGCCGCCGCCGGCGTTGTTCTTTCCGGCCGACCCGGCGGGCAGGGGGATGGTGCGCCCGGTGGTGGCGAGGAAGCGCCCCGCCGGGATGGTCTTCAGCTCGCCCTCGTACCACGGGGCGATAGTCCCGCCCAGCTCCACGTAGTCGGGGTTCAGGATGGAGCGGGGGTCCACCTGCGGGTTCGCCGCCTTGGCGTACAGCGCCGTCATCGCGGTGAACCACGCTTCCGGGTCGTGGTTGAAGACGTTGATGGGCTGCAGCGGGCGGTACATCACGTAGCGCAGCAGCACCCCCGCCAGCGGGCGGCCCTGGGGGTCCTTCGCGGGCATCTGCTCCAGGATGGGCTGCCCGGCCAGCTCGCTGAGCGGCACCACGCACTGGAAGGTCCCGGCGGCACCGTTGGACGCGTTCAGGTAGGCGTTGCGCAGGAAGTTGATCCACCGCGTCACGGCCTTGCACGGCTTGCCGCTGAACAGCGCCTTGCCGCCCTGCGCCAGCGTCAGGAAGTCGGCGAACACCTGGCTGCTGGGCACGTCCTCGGAGTTCACGTCGATCAGCATGCCCGTGCTCCGGCCCGTGGAACCCGGCCGGTTGTTGAACGACAGCTCGGCGCCCATCAGCGGATCGGCCGTCGCAGCGCCGCCGGGCTTCCGGTCCACGCCGATCACCTTCACGCCCATCATCGTCAGCCCCATGTCCCCGTAGAAGTTCCACTCGCCGGGGATGAAGCGGACCGGCGGCTTGGGCTCGGCGGCGGCCGCGGACGTGGACGTTCCGGGCTCCTGCGCGCCCCCCGCGCCCGCGGCGGGCTGCACGCCGGCCGGTCCCTCGCCCTTGTTGACCAGGGCGGCCGCCCTGTTCCGGTCGGGCGCCCGCACGAACATCTGCGGCTTCTGCACCCACTCCATCCACTGCTCGTCCGTCCACCCGAAGTGGATGGCCTGCACGTTCACCGAGTCGTACAGCCGGAGGGGCTCCCCGGCCGACGATCCGTAGTCCAGCCCGCCGGCGGCCTCGGGATAGAGTGCCTTTCCGGAGTAGTCGTCGTTGTTCGCGTTGCCGACGTTCACCTCCATCAGGCCCTTCACGTGAAAACGGGGAAACGAGAAGACGCTCATGGGCTCTTGGGGTGTGGATGGGCCTGCATACTACGGCGGGGGGGTGCGGTGGGAGGCGGTGAGGATGGGTGGGCGGCGGCGCGATCGTGGAGCATCAGTCCCAGACCATCGCGTAATTCGGCGCCTGAATCCCGTCACTTACCTGCCGCAATCTGACACGCGGATTCGTTGCAGTCAATGAAGTCGTTTTCGGTGGAGAGGAAAATCCGGAGCCTTCGCGGATCTCCCGACTTTCTGATATATACACGTGTTTTCTCGGTGCGTGCTAACACGAACCCGTCGCGGCGGTTCCGCGAGATACTGAGCGCCGCAAGTCCGGCAGAGCCTCCTTTCGGCCAATGAGCGTGCGCCCCTGCAGCCTCCTCTCGCCACCGTCTTCGCGGCACTCCATGTCCAGCGCGGGGACCCCGTTCGCCTGTCCGATCGTGTTCGTGGTCGCTGGACGGCGAGGTGCAGCTCACGGGCGCGCGCATCCTCGGGTCATCCGATTTTGGCCGATCGACCCTGTCTCCGCCGGGCGCATTCCACACCGGGAAATCCGTTGGATCGTCGGACAGCACCTTCGGTGGCCATGGGCGGGATCACGACCGGGGTGCACCCTGGAGTCACGGCGCCGTGACGATTCCGTCCGGTGCACACGCGGGAACGCGAAGCGCGGCGCTCCCGGTGGAGCGCCGCGCTTCGCGTGGATCGAACGCTGAAGTCGGGGATGCGGGCCCGGACACGGACCCCGCGCGTGGAGGTGCGTCCGGGTCCGTGCCGGCCCGCGCCGCGCTACGCCGGCCCGGATCCCCTCACCGGACCTTCGCCGCCGTGGGGCGGAGGGTCACTGCACCGAGGTCGTGTCGGTGAGGGTCCGCGGCGGGCACCACGATCCCAGGCACGAGTCGGTGCCTGTCATGGGCTGGGCGACGGTGAACTGGCCCGTCGTGGCGTTCAGGGCGCCGCGGACGCCCTCCGGGTGGGGATCGAACGAGGTGACGTTCAGGTCTTCGAAGTCCAGCGGGTGGCGCTTCGGCATGGGATGGCTCCGGTTGAGGGGAAGACGTGCATGGAAAAGCGGATGGGCGAACACCGGCTAGGGTCCGGTGCGCTCCATCCACACCTCGTAGATGGTGCTGCTGGCGAAGGTGGGGTTGAGCTCGCCGGACTGGGGCGCGGTGGCGCGGATGCCGCCGTACATCCACCCCAGCATCACGCGCCCGGCCGGCAGCGCGCGGAAGTCGATCACCTCGTGCGTGCCGGCCACGATGGGTATGCCGGGGCGCGGGATGAACACCGAGTTCGCGCCGATGCGGGCCGGCAGCGAGTCGGCGTTCGCCTGCGGGAACTCCACCGTGGTGCTGTCCGCCCGCCGCACGAGCGTGGTGACGGTGTTCACGAACGGCATGAAGTTGTTGATGTTGCTGGGCACCAGGGTGCCGGACGCGTCGTAGTAGTAGAAGCTGATCCCGCCCACCAAGGTGGTGAGCATGGAGCGCGTCCCGCGGTCGTACATCACCACCTGCGCGCACTCGTAGGGGTTCATCTTCTGCGTGAACCGCCGGTCCACGGTGAGCCGGGGCGCGGCGTTCACCGAGTCCACGTACACCGGGTTCAGCCACGCGCCGTCGTGCGGGGTGAAGACGCCGCCGTACACGGTGAGACCGACGCGCCCGTTGGGGCGGATGGCCTCCACCACGTTCAGGTCGCGGCGGCGGAACTGCGACGAATCGGCCGTCGGCGCGGGCACGGGCGCCGCGCGGTACCGCACGATGCTCGGCAGCCCGCCGGCCCATTCGATGTCGAAGCGGCGCGCCTGGTGGGTGTAGACGCCGGACACGCCGCCCTGATAGATGGTGTGGTAGTTGTGCCCGAACACCAGGTAGAAGCTGCGCCCCACCTTCTTGAGCGCCCCGCCCGTCACCCGCATCCGCTCGTCCGTGATGGACGCCATGCTCCGCGCCAGCGAGTCGGCGCGTCCGCTGATCACCGCGGCGATGGCGGAGGCGACGCGGACAGCGGTCAGGTTGGGAAAAGTCTGGTAGCAGTCCGGCCGGTCCTCGTCGCAGGTGGACCCGTATCCGCCCACCAGGTACAGCTGATTGCCGTCCTGGAAGAACTCCATGTTCGTGGTGCGCAGCCGGTTGCGCAGCGCGGGCGGGAGCGGCGCGCGCCACTGCCGGTTGGCCGCCGGGTCCACCACGTACACCGAGTCGTTCGACATCCGCGAGGGGAAGGTGCGCTCGCGGTCGGACGTGCGGTGGAAGCCGTTGCGCCGCCCGCCGATCAGCAGCCACCGGCCGCCGCTTTCCGCGAACGCGAAAGACTGGAGCCCCGGCGCCGGCTGGTTGGCCGCCTCGCGCACGGTGATGCGGTATGGCCCGTTAGCCTGCGCGTTCCCCTGCGCGCGCACCTGCGTGGGCGCGCCCGACAGGGCCGCGGCGCAGGCAGCCGCGCCGAGCACGACCCGTCCGGCCCGTGCGGCCGGACGCGTCGAGGGGAAGCCGGCGGCGCTCACGACGGGGCTCCCGCCAGGAACTTCATGCACCAGGCCTGGAGCAGGCGCCGGCGGCTGGCGGACAGGTCGCGGGTGCGGGGCATGTACTCGGCGTGCGTCCACCAGTCCGCCTGGATGCGCTGGAACATGCGGCGCGCCATCTCGGCGCCCTTCCACTGGTTCGGGTCGTCCAGGGGAATGCGCAGGCTCATCGCGGGATACAGCAGGTAGAAGGTCCGCAGGACCTCGGCATAGACCACGTCCCACGTGAGCCTGGCGTTCCCCACGGGTGGGTCCGCCGTCGGGTCCACGAAGAACTCGTGGTAGTCCTTCGGGTTCGGCAGGATGCGCAGGTTGATCATCGGCGCCGTGGTCAGGTTCAGGTCGCCGTAGCCCTGCGGCGGGTCGGGCTGGCCCGCCACGGTGAAGGTGTAGAGCCGGTTGCCGGGCTTCGTCACGTCCACCTTCAGCGGCGCGCCGGGGGCCAGCGCGCCCATCTTGATCCGGCTTCCCGGCGCGTTGTTGGGCGTCGTGTCGTACTCCCACACGGTGACGACGGGCGCCGTGGGGCCCGTCAGCTCCTTGCCGCGGCGGAACAGGCGGAAGGTGGCGGGCGCGGGCGGGCCGTCGCTGGTGAACGCGGACACCTGGCGCGGGTGCGTGCCGTACGCCTGCTCGGCGTAGATGCACGCCTGGTCCGACACCACCAGGTACTCCTGCTCCATCAGCAGGTCGCCGAGCCGCGTGCTGGTGATGCACAGGTCGCCCGTGTCCAGGGCGTCGCGCGCGGCCTGCGGCAGCGAGGCGATGGGGAAGTCCCAGATCCACCCCCGCCGGTCGCCGCCCGCCGTGTCCGACGGGTCGATGGTGCCGATGGTGTACGCGCGGCCCCCCGCGCGGAGCTGCAGCTCCACGGCGCCGAACGCCACCTTGGGGTTGTTGCCCGTCTTCAGTGGGTTGTACGGGTCCGTGGCCGAGGCCTTGTAGGCGTCGGGGAAGGCGCTGGAGCAGTCCACCGACACCCAGCCGGACGTGCGGTCCACCCACGCGGTCGCGGGCGCCAGGGGAAAGACGTTCGGGCCGCCGCCGCGGCTGGCGTTGTTCTTTCCCGCCGAGTCCGCGGGAAGGGGAACCGTGCCCTTCGCGGGAACGAGGGAGCGTCCCACCGGAAACGTCTGCATCTCGCCGCCATACCAGGGGGCGATGGTGCCGCTCAGCTCCAGGAAGTCGGGGTTGAGGATGGAGCGGGGGTCCACCTGCGGGTTCGCCGCCTTCGCGTAGAGCGCCGTCATGGCCTTGAACCAGGGGTCGGGCGCGTGGTTGAACACGTTGATGGGCTGCAGCGGGCGGTACATCACGTAGCGCAGCACCAGCCCCGCCAGCGGGCGCCCCTCGCCGTCGCGCGGGGGGAGCTGCTGCACGATGGGCTGCCCCGCCAGGTCGCTGAGCGGCACCACGCACTGGAAGGTGCCGGCGGCGCCGTTGGGACCGTACAGGTAGGCGTTGCGGAAGAAGTTGATCCACCGCGTCACCGCCTTGCACGGCTTGCCGCTGAACAGCGCCTTGCCGCCCTGCGCCAGCGTCAGGTAGTCGGCGAACACCTGGCTGCTGGGCACGTCCTCGGCGTTCACGTCCACCAGCACGCCCGTGCTGCGGCCGGTGGAGTCCGGCCGGTTGTTGAACGAAAGCTCGGCACCCAGGAGCGGATCGGCCGGCGCCGGGCCGCCCGGCCCCCGGTCCACGCCGATCACCTTCACCCCCATCATCGTCAGCCCCATGTCCCCGTAGAAGTTCCACTCACCGGGGATGTAGCGGGGCGGAGCGGCGGGGGCGGCGTTCGCCGTCGCGGTGGCGGAACCCTGCGCACCCTTGGGGCTGGCGGCGGCGCGCACGCCCGGGTCGCCCTCGCCCTTGCTGACCAGGCTGAACGCCGACTTGCCCGGCGGCGGGGCGAACACCTGCGGCTTCTGCGCCCAGTCCATCCACTGCTTGTCCGTCCACCCGAAGTGGATGGCCTGCGCGTCCACCGAGTCGTACAGCCGCACCGGCTTCCCCGTCGACGAGCCGTAGTCCAGCCCTCCCGCGGGCGGCGGGAACACCGCCGACGAGGAGTAGTCGTCGTTGTTCGCGGTGCCGACGTTCACCTCCAGCAGGCCCTTCACGTGAAAGCGCGGAAACGAGAAGACGCTCATGGCCTCGGGGCGGGTAGGATGGGGGGGAGCGATCACGCGGGGCCGGCAAGCCGGGACGGTCGCACGTC
The DNA here is from genome assembly GCA_028287185.1 of Gemmatimonadota bacterium. Taxonomy (GTDB): domain Bacteria; phylum Gemmatimonadota; class Gemmatimonadetes; order Longimicrobiales; family Longimicrobiaceae; genus JAQBQD01. The sequence continues at coordinate 81,072 of JAQBQD010000025.1, forward strand.
GGGGACGATCCGACCAGCCTCGTCGAGACGCGCACATTGCTTATCTGCCATATTATGGCGCGTCGCGCCTCCGCGTCAATGGAGTCGTGGCAGGTACTCCACCGTTCGGCGAACGCCGGCCATCCGATAGGCCCGACCGGGGATCACATGGTTTGGAGTCGCACCCTCCATGCGCTCGACCGCAATCCTTCGAGAATGCGCGGTAGATCCCGAGTCCGGAACCCCGTCCTCTTGCGGCCGATACGGGGAATCGATACTCTGCCGTCCCCCGTGCGTGTGGATCCACCCATCGACTCCCGCGATGAGCGCGCTCCAGAAGTGGTTCGTCTTCACCATCGTGTTCGCGCTCGTCCCCTTCGGGTGCTCGTGGCTGCTCCAGCAGTTCGACCAGCCCGGCATGGTGCGCCCGGAGAACTCGCCCGAGCTCCTGTTCTTCTCCATCATGGTCTGCGCGTCCGCGCTCGGAGAGCTTTCCACGCCCAGCGCGCGCACGGGCTGGAGGAGGCCGTTCCTGGGATGGATGTTCGGCCTGCTGCTCGTGGCCGCCGTCCTTTCCGCGGTGCTGTTCGGCGTGTACACGGACCATTCGCGGAAGGCACCGGGAAGACGGGCAGGGATCGAGTGCTCGCGTTTTGTCGCGCTTTCCTCCACGCGGCAGGAGGCGGTCCGGGCGGCGCTCGGGGCGGGAGAGTCCATCGTCGTGGACTGCCGCGAGTGGGAAGCGGTGCAGACGCACATCTTCCGCTTCTCCATCGGACTGGCTATCTTGCTGTCAGTCGCTGGAACGCTTTCGGAGGGGGCACGGATCACGGGAGAGGAGACATGACGGGCTTCTACGAGGTGGTCTTCGTCGCCGTTCGCGCGGTGAGCCTGGCGCTCGTGGTGCTCATCGTCGTGGGCACCACGGCCATGATCCGCGAGGGATCGCTGCCCGGCCCCGGGTTCCGCAGGCGGCGCTCCGCGCACCGGTAGCGGCGAGAGCACGTCGGCCGATCAGCCGCCGGGAGCGAAAGAAGGAATCGGATCGGGTGGGGACGCGCAGTCCTCGCCCGTTTTCTTTTCCCGAGGCGCCGGTTCCGCGTCGCGGCGGCTTGATTAATCCGCCCCGCGCCGTCAGAATACCCGTTTATCCGAGGGCCGCGCCCGGTGCAGGGGAACCGGGCGGCGCGCGACGCCTTCGGAGGGACCCGGAACGGGAGCGGACCGCTGTTCGAGTACGAGATCCAGGGCACGGACGGCGCCGCGCGCGCCGGCACGCTCACGCTTCCGCACGGGCGGGTGCAGACCCCCGTCTTCATGCCGGTGGGCACGCAGGCGACGGTGAAGACGCTCACGCCCGAGGAGGTGGACGGCCTGGGCGCGCAGATCATCCTGGGCAACACGTACCACCTGTACCTGCGGCCCGGCCACGAGCTGGTGCGGAAGATGGGCGGGCTGCACGGCTTCCAGAACTGGCACAAGCCCATCCTGACCGACTCGGGGGGCTTCCAGGTGTTCTCGCTGTCGGACATCAACCGCATCGAGGAGGAGGGCGTCACCTTCCAGAGCCACATCGACGGCTCGCGCCACCTGTTCACGCCCGAGCGGGTCATGGAGATCGAGCGCGACCTGGGCGCGGACGTCATCATGGCGTTCGACCAGTGCCCGCCGGGGCAGTCCAGCCGCGAGGTGGCGACCGAGGCGTACGAGCGCACCCTGCGCTGGCTGGAGCGCTGCCGCACGCGCTTCACCGAGCTGCCGGCGGAGGACCCCGAGGGGCCGGTGCAGACGCTCTTCCCCATCGTGCAGGGCGGCATCTACCCCGACCTGCGCGTGGCCTCGGCGCGGGCGACGCTGGATGCTGGCGACTGGCACGGCATCGCCATCGGCGGCCTGTCCGTGGGCGAGCCCAAGCCCACCATGTACGGCATGCTGGACGCCGTCATGCCCGCGCTTCCCGGCCGGCTGCCGCGCTACCTGATGGGGGTGGGCTACCCGGACGACCTGCTGGAGGCCATCGGCCGCGGGATCGACCTGTTCGACTGCGTGGCGCCCACCCGCAACGGGCGCAACGGCGCCGTGTGGACGGCGGCCGAGGGGCAGGTGAACATCAAGGGCAACCGCTTCCGCGAGGACGCGGGGCCGCTGGACCCGGAGTGCGACTGCTACACCTGCCGCACCTACTCGCGGGCGTACCTGCGGCACCTGTTCATCGCCGGCGAGGGGCTCAGCATGCGCCTGCTCTCCATCCACAACCTGCGCTTCCTGGTCCGCCTGGCGGAGCGGTCGCGCGAGACGATCCTGGCGGGCACGTTCGCGTCGTGGAGCACGGAGTGGCTCGCCCGCTTCCGGGCCGCGCGCGCCGCGCCCGCCGCCTGACTCACAGATCTTCCGAGGACCGCCGAAGTGGCCAGCATCGCGTTGTTGCAGACGGGCGGATTGGCGCCGTACGTGCAGTTCCTGCCCATGGTCGTCATCCTGGTCATCTTCTACGTGCTCGTCTTCGTTCCGCAGGCGCGGCAGCGGAAGCAGCACCGCGCGATGACCGCTTCGCTGGCCAAGGGCGACCAGGTGGTCACCATGGGCGGCCTGGTGGGCGAGGTCGTGGGCGTGCGCGACGACGTGGTGACCCTGCGCACCGGCCAGGCGGTCGTCGCCGTGGAGCGCGAGCGCATCGCGCGGCGCACGTCCGGCGGCGCCAAGGCCAAGCAGGGGTAGGGGGCGATGGCGAAGCTGAGCATCGAGATGCTGGGGTCCGAGGTCCTGCGCGCGAAGGCCGAGGAGGTGCCCGGCCCCGACCCCGCGCTGGACGCGCTGATCCGCGACATGTTCGAGACGATGTACGACGCGGGCGGCATCGGGCTGGCGGCGCCGCAGGTGGGCATCTCCAAGCGCCTGATCGTGGTGGACGTGAACGAGCCCGAGCACCGGCCGTTCGCGCTGCTGAACCCCCGCGTGGTGGAGACGGGCGACGAGACCGAGAAGATGGAGGAGGGCTGCCTTAGCATCCCCGGGGTCTCCGGCGTGGTGGAGCGTCCGTCGCGCGTGGTCGTGGAGGGGACGGACCCGGACGGGAAGCCCGTGCGCATCGAGGCCGCGGAGATGCTGGGCCGCTGCCTGCTGCACGAGATCGACCACCTGGACGGCGTGCTCTTCATCGACCGGCTGTCCCCCCTCAAGCGGAACATGGTGCTGCGGCGCTACCGCAAGCAGCGATGAGGGTCCTGTTCTGGGGTACGCCCGACTTCGCGCTTCCCGCCCTGCGCGCGCTGGGCGACGAGGGGCACGACCTTGTGGGCGTGGTCACCCAGCCGGACCGCCCCGCCGGCCGGGGCCGCGCGGTCGCGCCGTCCTCGGTGAAGCGCGAGGCGATGGAGGAGGGCATCCCCGTGCTGCAGCCCGAGCGCGCGCGCGGCGACGAGTTCATCGCGCAGATCGCGGCGCTGCGGCCGGACGTGTCCGTGGTGGTGGCGTACGGGCAGATCCTGAAGCCCGAGGTGCTGGCGGTGCCGCGGCTGGGCTCCGTCAACATCCACGGCTCGCTGCTGCCCGGCCTTCGCGGCGCGGCGCCCATCCAGTGGGCGGTGCTGCACGGGCTGGAGAGGACGGGCGTCACCATCATCCAGATGGACGCGGGAATGGACTCCGGCGCCATGCTGCTGAGCGTGGAGGAGCCCATCCGCCCCGGCGAGACGTCCACCGAGCTGGGCCAGCGCCTGTCCGAGATCGGCGCGGAGGCGGTGGTCGAAGCGCTGGCGCTGATGGAGGACGGATCGCTGACGCCGGTGGCGCAGGACCACTCGCTCGCCACGCACGCGCCCAAGATCGAGCGCGAGACGGCGCGGATCGACTGGACGTGGGACGCGGAGCGGGTGGCGCGGTGGATGCGCGGGATGGACGAGGTGCCCGGCGCGTGGAGCGAGCTGGAGGGCCGCGGCGCCGTGAAGCTCTTCCGCCCCGAGGTGGTCGATGCGGCGTCCGGCGAGCCGGGGACGGTGCTGGAGGCCGACGGCGGCGGGGGCGTGCTGGTCGCGGCGGGACGCGGCGCGGTGCGCGTGCGCGAGGTGCAGCCGCCGGGCAAGCGCCGCATGGCCGCGGGCGAGTGGGTGCGCGGGCGCGGCGTGGCCGCCGGCGACCGGTTCGGCGGTGGCGCGTAGCCCGCTCCCCAGGCTGCACGTCGTCACCGACGACGCGATCGTCGCACGGCCGGGTTTCGTCGAAGCCGCGCGGCAGGTGCTGGAAGCCGGAGGCGATCGGATCGCGCTGCACGTCCGCGCTCCTGCGGGAAGCGGCCGCCAGGTGTATGGACGGGCGGCGGAGCTGGTGCCGATCGCCCGATCCGTCGGCGCGATGCTCGTCGTGAACGACCGGGTGGACGTGGCGCTCGCCGTCGCCGCGGACGGGGCGCACCTGGGCCGCCGCAGCCTATCCGTAGGGGACGCGCGGAGGATGCTCGGCTCCGATCGCCTGATCGGCGCGTCGGTCGGCGCGCGCGCGGAGGCGGACGATGCGATCGCTGGGGGTGCGGACTACCTGCTGGCCGGCAGCATCTACCCGACCGCCTCGCACCCCGGCCGCCCCGGTATCGGTGTCGGGCTGATCGCGGAGATGTCGAGACTCGGCGTCCCGGTGATCGCCATCGGCGGCATCACCGTCGACCGCGTGGCGGAGGTGCTGGCGGCCGGGGCGGCGGGCGTGGCGGTGATCCGGAGCGTGTGGGACGCGGGCGATCCGGCGGTCGCGGTCGGGCGGCTGATCGTGGCGCTGGGATCGAGCGAGCTCGAACGCCCGTCGAGCCCGGCCTTCAGGGACTCATCGACCAGGTCGTGACTGTGAAGCAGGAGACCGACGAACCGCGGGACCAGGCATGACGAGCGATCAGACCATCCAGGTGCAGATCAACGGCCGCGACAAGGAGATCCCGGACGGGCTTTCCGTGTCCGCGCTGCTGGGGCACCTGCAGCTACATCCCGGGATGGTGGTGGTGGAGCACAACGGGGCGATCCTGCGGCGCGAGGCGCTGGCGGGGGCGTCCGTGCGGCCGGGGGACACGCTGGAGCTGGTCCACTTCGTGGGCGGCGGGTGAGCGCGCCGCGGCAAACCGAGGGAACGCGGCCACGCGCCGCCGGAGGATGGAAGCGATGACGGAGATGATGGCCGGGCCGCGGACGGGCGACGAGCCGCTGGTGATCGCCGGGCGCGCGCTCCGCTCGCGGCTGCTGGTGGGCACGGGCAAGTACCGCACGAACGACGAGATGGTGCAGGCCGTCGAGGCGTCGGGCGCCGAGGTGGTGACCGTGGCTGTGCGCCGCGTGGACCTGGACCGCACCCGCGAAGAGGGCGTGCTGTTTCACCTCGATCCCGAGCGGTACCTGCTGCTGCCCAACACGGCCGGGTGCTACACGGCCGAGGACGCCGTGCGCTATGCCCGCCTGGCCCGCGCCGCCGGCTTCACCGAGTGGGTGAAGCTGGAGGTGATCGGCGACCCGGAGACGCTGCTGCCCGACGCGGAGGCGACCCTCCGCGCCGCCCGTGAGCTGGCGGCGGACGGCTTCCAGGTGCTCGCCTACACCAACGACGACCTGATCACGGCGCTGCGCCTGGAGGACGCCGGGTGCGCGGCGGTGATGCCGCTGGCCTCGCCCATCGGCAGCGGGCTGGGCCTCATCAACCCGTTCAACATCCGCACGATCAAGTCGCGCCTGACCGTTCCCGTGATCGTCGACGCGGGTGTGGGCACCGCGTCCGACGCGGCGCTCACCATGGAGCAGGGCGTGGACGGCATCCTGATGAACACCGCCATCGCCGAGGCGCGCGACGCCGTGGGCATGGCGCGGGCGATGGGGCTGGCGACGGAGGCCGGACGGCTGGCGTACCTGGCGGGCCGCATGCCGCGCCGGGAGCGCGCCGTGCCGTCCAGCCCCGCGCGCGGGATGCTGAGCTGAGCGCTCCGTCCATGGAGTCCCGGGTCACGCCGTCGCGCATCGCGGCGCTGGACGCCCTGCGGCGCGTGCGGCAGGGCGAGCTCGCCGACCGCGCCCTGGACGCCGCCGGCTTCCGCCTGGACCCGCGCGACCGCGCGTGGACGCAGGAGCTGGTGCTGGGCACCTTCCGCCTGCGCGGGCGCCTGGACTGGCTGCTGGAGGAGCGCGTCCGCGGCGGGGTGGCGCGCCTGGAGCCCGACGTGCTGGACGTGCTGCGCCTGGGTGCCTACCAGCTCCTGGAGATGGGCAGCGTCCCGGCGTACGCCGCCGTGTCGCAGTCCGTCGACCTGGTCCGCATCGCGGGCTCGGGCGGCGCCGCGGGGCTGGTGAACGGCGTGCTCCAGGCCCTCCGCCGCGCCGGCACGCCCGTCGCGCCCGACTTCGGCGCGGACCCCGTGGGCTACCTGTCCGGCTGGGAGTCGCACCCGCGCTGGATCGTGGAGCGCTGGGTGGCGCGCTGGGGGGCGGACGAGGCGCGCGCGCTGGCCGAGGCGGACAACCGGCGCCCGGGCCTGTACCTGCGCCCCGTCGGCCTTTCCGCCGATGCCGCGCTCTCCGCGCTGGAGGCCGCGGGCATCCCGGCCGAGGCGTTGACGGCGGCGCCGGACTCCGTGCGCATCCTGCCGCCCGGGGGTGCGGGGGAGGCGCTGGATGCCGTCCCCGCCGTGGTGCAGGACCCCGCCGCGGCGCTCGTCGTCCGCTACGCCGCCGTGCCCGCGGGATCGACCGTGATCGACCTGTGCGCGGCGCCGGGCGGCAAGGCGCTGGGGATGTCGGACAGCGCGACGTACGTGGCGGCGGCCGACCAGTCGTGGCGGCGGATGCGGCGCATGCGCGAGAACGTGGCCCGCCTGGGACGCCAGCCGCGGGTCGCCGCCGTGGTGGCGGACGCGCGCACGCCACCCTTCCGCCCCGCGGACGCGGTGCTGCTGGATGCGCCCTGCACGGGCACGGGCACCTTCCGCCGGCACCCGGACGGGCGCTGGCGCGTGCAGCCCCGCGACCTGGACGCGCTGACGGCGCTGCAGTCCGAGCTGCTGGAGGCGGCCGCGCCCCTCGTCCGGCCCGGCGGCCTGCTGGTGTACTCCACCTGCTCGCTGGAGGCGGAGGAGAACGAGGGGCAGAGCGACGCCTTCCTGGCCCGCCATCCCGAGTTCGCCGTCGAGCCGCCGGACGCCGGGCTGGACGCGGACCTGCTGGACGACGCCGGGCGCCTCGTCGTCCTTCCCCAGCGCCACGGCACGGACGGCGCCTTCGCCGTGCGCATGCGGAGGGCGGGGTGAGGGCCGCGGCGCCGCTGCCCCGGCGGAAGACGGCGGAGCCGGAGCGCAGCCTTCCTCCCACGCGCACGCTCGTGGGGTGGACGCTGCTGGGGGGCTTCGCGCTGGGCTACCTGGTCGTGTGGCTCCTCTTCTTTCCGGGCTTCGCGCGCAACGCCATCGTCACGGTGCCCGACGTGCGCGGCCGCACCTTCGCGCAGGCGAAGGGCGATGCGGAAGACGAGGGGCTGACGGTGGCGAAGGGCACCACGCTGTCCAACCCGTACGTGCCGGCGGGCCACGTGCTCGCCCAGCAGCCGCTTCCGGGGCAGGAGGTCACCCGCGGCGCGGTGGTGCACCTCATCCTCAGCTCCGGCCCCGTCCGCCGCCACGTGCCCGACCTGGCCGGCCTGGACGCGGACGAGGCCACGGCGCTGCTGGCCAGGTTCGGCTTCGCGGTCGCGGTGACGGCGGTGACCAGCCCGGAGTACGAGGGGAAGATCCTCGCCGCGCTGCCCGCATCCGGCGCGGAGGTGCCGCTCCCGGCGACGGTCCGGCTGACGGTGAGCGCGGGGCCGCCCAAGCAGCCGGCGCCGGACGTGCTGGGGCTCACGCTGGGCGAGGTGCAGTCCAAGCTGGACTCGGCCGGCCTGCGCCTGGGCCGCATCGGGTACGACTCCGCGTCGACCGCCGTCCTGGGCAACATCGTCGGCCAGCGGCCCGCGCCCGGCGACAGCGTGCGGCAGGGGGGCTCGGTGAGCGTCACCCTCTCGGGCATCGCGCCGCCGCCGGCCGTGGCGCCGGACTCGGCCGCCCCCGCCACCGACGGACAGCCGCCGGCTCCCGGCGCTCCCGCGGACGCGGTTCCGCAGGCGCCGCCGCATCCCGCTCCGGCAGCGGCGGCGCCCGCGCC
>JAQBQD010000156.1 GCA_028287185.1 Gemmatimonadota bacterium
GGGAACGGCGCGGGTGCTGGGGCGGGTGACGGACGACGCGGGTCGGCCGGTGCCGGGCGCGACGGTGGTGGTGGTGACGGGCGGGGCGCGGGCGCCGGGCGGGCAGGCGCGCAGCGAGGACACCGGCGGCTTCCAGCTCGCCGCGCTGCCCGCGGGGTCGTACCGGCTGCGGGTGGAGAAGGTGGGCTACGCGCCGCAGGAGCAGGACGTCGTGCTGGGCGACGGCGAGCAGCGGACGGTGGTGCTGCGGCTGCAGACGGCCCGGGCCTCTCGAACGGTGCAGGCGCAGCGGGCGATGCTGCCGCAGCGACGGCCGTGAGGTAGCCCGCCGAGGGTCCGGCGGGGACGTAGTTGCGCATCTATCTGTAATCAAACGAGTTACGATTTGGCGGCGAGGCCAGCGGGGCCGCCGCCGGCCGAACGCGGGGAGCGAGCATGCAGACACAGGAACCCCCGGCCGTGGGATGGAGCGCCCGCGCCGCAGTGGAGGCCGGGCGGGAGGCCGCCGAGCCGGCCGCCTACGGCATCGTCATCCGCCCGCGGCGCGGCGTGGAGCGTCCGACGGAGCGAGCCCCGGGGCGCCGGGTGCGGACCCGGATCGCGGCGCGCGGGTAAGGGTTTTCGGCACCGGCCCGCGCGCCGCGCGGAACGCCGGCATCGGTCAACATCCCCATACGGAGCACGAGCCCGTGGCGGACGCCAAGGAAGCGAAGAAGAAGAAGAAGGGGAAGATCACCGCCACGGCGTGGGCCGAGGCGCGCAAGCTGCTCTGGCAGCACCGCGGCACCATGGGCATCGGCATGCTGCTGATGCTGGTGAACCGGTTGAGCGGGCTGGTGCTTCCCGCCAGCTCCAAGTATCTGATCGACAAGGCGCTCAAGGGCGATCCGCGGCTGCTGCTTCCGCTCGCGCTGGCCGTGGGCGGCGCCACGCTGGTGCAGGCGCTCACCTCGTTCGGGCTGTCGCAGGTCATCAGCATCGCCGGGCAGCGCGCCATCACGGACATGCGCCGCCGCATCCAGGAGCACGTCACCCGGCTGCCGGTGCGCTTCTTCGACGGCACGCAGTCGGGCATCCTCATCGCGCGCATCATGAACGACGCCGAGGGGATCCGGAACCTCGTGGGCACGGGCATCATCCAGCTCGTGGGCGGGGTGCTCACCTCGCTCATCGCGCTGGGCGTGCTGCTGTACCTCAACTGGCAGCTCACCGCGGGCATCGCGCTGATCCTGGTCGTCTTCGGCGGGGTGATGGCGGCGGCGTTCAACCGGCTGCGCCCCATCTTCCGCGCCCGCAGCGAGATCACGGCCGAGGTCACGGGGCGCCTGGGCGAGACGCTGGGCGGCATCCGCGTGGTGAAGGCCTACGGCACCGAGAAGCGCGAGCAGCGCGTCTTCGCCCGCGGCGCACACCGGCTGTTCCGCAACGTGGCCGGCACCATCACCGGCACCAGCGCCGTGACGGCCTTCGCCACGGTGGTGATCGGGGCGGTGGGCGTGCTGATGATCGTGGTGGGCGGCAAGGCCATCCTGGCGGGGCAGATGACGCTGGGCGGCTTCGTGATGTACATCTTCTTCGTGGGCCTGCTGGCGGCGCCCGTGGTGCAGATGGCCTCCATCGGCACGCAGATCAGCGAGGCGTTCGCGGGGCTGGACCGCATCCGCGAGCTGATGGAGACGCCGGACGAGCTGGAGGAGGACGCCACGGCCGAGCACGTGGGGCGCATCGAGGGCGAGGTGGCGTTCCAGGACGTGTCGTTCGAGTACAACCCCGGCGTGCCCGTGCTGCGGCACGTGTCGTTCACGGCGCCGGCGGGCACGACGACGGCGCTCGTGGGCAGCAGCGGATCGGGCAAGAGCACGCTGGTGTCGCTGGTGATGGCGTTCAACCGGCCCACCGAGGGGCGCCTGCTGGTGGACGGTCGCGACCTGGCGGGGCTCAAGCTGCGCGACTTCCGCGCGCAGCTGGGCGTGGTGCTGCAGGACAACTTCCTCTTCGACGGCACGGTGGCCGAGAACATCCGCTTCGCGCGGCCCGACGCCACGCGCGACGAGATCGAGGAGATGTCGCGCCTGGCCAACGCGGACGACTTCATCCGCGGCTTCCCGGAAGGGTACGACACCATTGTGGGCGAGCGCGGCATCAAGCTCTCGGGCGGGCAGCGGCAGCGCATCGCCATCGCCCGGGCCCTGCTGGCGGACCCGCGCATCCTGATCCTGGACGAGGCCACCAGCTCGCTGGACAGCGAGAGCGAGCACAAGATCCAGGAGGGGCTGCGGCGCCTGCGCCAGGGCCGCACCACCTTCGTCATCGCCCACCGCCTCTCCACCATCCGCAGCGCCGACCAGATCCTGGTGCTGGAGGAGGGCCAGATCGTGGAGCGCGGCACCCACGCCGAGCTGATGGCCCACGAGGGCCGCTACCGCGTGCTGCACGACCGGCAGTACGCCTGGGAGCGCGAGCGCTACGTCAACCCGGGCGAGGAGCTGCCCATGGAGGCCGGCACCGCCGTCATCGGCGCCGACGCGTAGGCCTTCCGGAAGACGGACGCACGAAGGGGCGGGGCACCGGATCGGTGCCCCGCCCCTTCGGCTTGGCGTGGATCGACGAATATTCCGGGCCGAGATGCGTCTCGCTCGCTCCTCTGCATCACCCGATGCATCGCGTGGGTGCGTCCCGGGTCGGGATCTCCGTGAGCCCGCGTTCGTTCGCCCCGCCGGGCCCCTCGGATGAATCCCGGGGCTGCAACCACGGAGCCGCCCACCGTCGTGCGCCCGCCCCTCCACGGCACGGCCGCCCCGCGGAGCGCGCGATCCTGCCCACTCGACCCCTGATCTCGGGATTTCCCGATCGGTCGCTCAACTCCGCAGATGAGGCCGTCTCGAAGAACAGCTCGACGGCTTCCGCGAGGTTGTGAACGGCTTCCCCGGCCGTGTCGCCCCGACTCGCGACGTCCAGCTCCAGCGGCCGACGCAACCGCCGCCCTCCCGCTCGGTTACCGGCGTCGACGCTACGCGCTTCGACATCCGTTGCTCCATCACCGGGGACCCGAAGTGCTGCCCACCATCCGCCGATCCGTTCGGTGCACGTCCGTGGGAATGGGTTCGGATCGAGGGTGGGCGCCCTGCTCCGCCTTCGCGCCCATCACCACGCGCCCACCGCCTTCCACACCGCCTCCACGCCCTGGGTGCGGATGAGCTGCCGGGCCAGCTCCGAGGGGCTGGGCTTGCAGGGACCCCACTGGAAGTGCGGAAGGTCGGGCGTCTTCCAGTCGCCGCCCCACTTGCAGTTGAACTGCTTGAACACGGCCGCCACCTTGCCGAACCACTCGTCGGGCACGGACCACTCGTGCGCCTGCGAGATCACGTCCACCGCCAGCCCGTAGCCGTGCCAGCTGTACAGGTTGGTGGCCGCGTTCGTCACCGTCTCGTGCGGGGGGATGACGGTGCGGCCGCGGGCGTAGTACAGCTTCTGGAGCTCCTGCGAGCGGAAGCCCTCGTACACGAACGCATCCAGCCCCCGCCGGTTGCACTCGTCGACGGCCTTCTGCACGGCGGCCCGGAAGGCGGGCGCCAGCCGGGCGGGATCGCGGTTGACGCCGCCGCCGCCCGCCGGGCCCGCGCTCACAGCACACCTTCCTGCGGGTCGCCGCCCGCCCACTGGTTGGCCACGAACGGCTGCACCGCGGGTGCGGGCGCGGCCGGGGACGCAGCCGCAGACTCCGCAGCAGGCGCCGCACCCGGGGCTCCCGGGACGCCTCCACCGGCCGCTCCGCCTCCCTCGCCCCCGTCGGGCGTGGACGGACCGCCGGCGGGGCCGCTGCCGGGCGGCACCGGGGACGGCGCCACGACCACGGGGGCCTGGGGCGTGGGGCCGCTCATTGAGGGTGGCGGAGCCTGGTTACTGCTCCTGTGGTCCTGCGATCCCTCCTCGGGACTCTTCTCGTGCGGCTTCACCGTGGAGCGGATCACCATCACGCGGTTCAGCACGTCGAACCAGAATGGGGCCCCCAGCGACACGGCGAACGCCGTCAGCAGCCAGCCGATGATGGGCGTCACGTCGTCCCACGCCTCGTTGCCGGAGCGCCCCACCATCGGGCCCCGGTATCCGTCCGACCAGCCGATGGGAAGCCCCAGCGCCTCGATCGCCCCCACCTTCTGCCGGAACGTGGTGGAGTCCGCCTGTCCCGCCGCAGCGGAGCCGGCGTACGCCGAGTCCCCGGCGACCTTCTCCGCCTGCTTCACTACGCGCGCCCGCAGCGCCGGGTCGCGCAGCAGGGCATTGGCGATGGAGATGGTGTTCACGTTGAGTGCGACGGTGATCGTGAGCCCGATCAGCAGCACCGCGCGCTGCGTGCGCCGTTTGTACCAGCCCGAGACGCGGTCCATGGAGCCGTTGAACCATGCCTCCACGTTCTTCTGCGCGCGCTGAAGGTCACCCTGCGCGGCGTCCACGGCAGCCAGCAGCGCGCGCTGCACGGCCGGGTTCTCGATGTTGTGGATGTTGCTGCGTACCGAGTCCAGCGTGAGCGCCGGCGAGTTGGGCCCGGCCGCATGCACGTCCGTGGGATCGCGGCCGCGCGCCGCCACGTCCAGCAGCGCCAGCGCGAAGTTGGACGCGGGGATGTACGAGGGCAGCCGCGTGCGCCCCGGCATGTGCCCGTTGTCCTTGATGTGCAGCGGGTTGTAGGTGCCGTGGTACAGGCTGGAGATCAACGGATGCGAGTAGAGGGCGACCGTCAGCCCGGTGCCCGAGGTGTCGTGCAGCAGCTCGCGGATGCCGCGCTCCAGGTCCACCGCGCGCGTCTTCAGCCACGCCTCCACCCCCTCGCGCACCGCCGACGCCACCACGCTCATCAGCAGGTACACCAGGATGAGCCCGATCCCCACGTCCAGCATAGTCGATCCGAACATGATCGCGCTCCTCCTGCGGTGGGTTTGCACATCGATGACACGTGAAACAGACGGGACCGGCGTCGGGATTTCACACCGCCGAAGATAATCCGAATGGATTCGGGTCTGAATAGTGACAGGATCGAGTTGGTCGGGTGGCAGGCGTGGGAACCGTGGCGGTGTTGTGGACAGGGATCGTGATGCCGCATCCCGCGGTGCTACCGATGGCTGACGGGAGCGTTGTCGAATTGGCGCATTGGACTCGCCTGGCGAACGATGTCGTCAGCCGGGCCTGGAGGCAAGACTCTTGTCCGCAGGTCCGGCCGTCGTCACCGCCGGACCGATGCGTCTAAGGCGGTGCGATCATGTCGACGTCGTGGTCTGGCGCGGAACGCCCTGGAGATGCTGATGTCGTTGAGGGACTCGTCATTGAAGATCGCCAGCATCTTCAGCCGCGTTCGCCACGCCGTGCCCGGCGCAGCCTTCAAGGCTCCGCACCGCCGGATCGGACTCGTCCGTGGACGTCGACAGGCGCGCGAAGAGCGCAGGCCCAAGCTACCTCGGCCCGCGAACTCGTCCGACACCTTCGCGCTTTCGTGGTCGCGAGGCACCCGGGGTCGGCTCCTCCCGGCCAAACCGCCGGCGAACACCGGTGGCGGCCTTTCCCGTGGATTCCCGCCATCCCGACCCCGCGTGCCGTGCCTGCGCCAGCATGGAAGCGCGATCGGCCATCATCTACGGAGGCGTAGCAGGAAACGGCGGATTCCATCATATTTGCCGGCCCACGTACGCAACGGCGGAACGACCCTCCTGATTCTGTCGACCTCCCAGGATCTCCTTTCGAATGCCTGATCGACGAATCGTCCGACCCGTGATGATCCTTGCCGTGCTCGTTGGCCACGCAGGCGTGGGGAAGGCGCGCGCGCAGAACGCCGCGCCGGACACGACCAGGCACCCGGAGTGCGCGGTGATCCCGGACACGGCACGCAACGTTCCGCGGCCGGAGCAGATCCGCGAGCGCATCGCCCTGCGCGACACGCTGGTGCGCATCGGGCGGCGGTACGGGGTGGCGCAGCCGGCCGGGCTGCTGTTCGTGGCGGTGGACACCGGCACCATGCACGGCGCCGTGCGTTTCCTGGAGAGCAACCTTCCCGGGCCGGCCATCGACGAGGCCACGCGCCTGGTGGAGCGCTACCTGTCCGAGCTGGCGCCCGGCCGCGGCTTCCAGATGCTGGTACGCATCGATGGCGACTACCCGGCCCCGCTGCCCGGCCGCCGCCTGTGCCAGCCCACCCCGGACGAGGGAAGCGGGCGCACCGAGTCCGAGCTGCACCGCGCCATCCGCATCGTCATCGAGCACCACCCCGATCCGGAGCGCGCGGCGCTGGCCCACCCCGCCGTGCTGCGCCTGGTGGTGTCGCGCACGGGCGAGGTGGTGTTCGTGCTGGTGGAGCGTGGCACCGGCGATGCCTTCTACGACGGCTACCTGAGCGAGCTGGGCCGGCGCATGCGCTTTCACCCCGCCACGCTGGACGGCCGGCCCTTCGACACGCGCGTGCGCTTCACCGTCGCCTTCACGCAGTAGTCGCGGCACGCATCCTGTCGACACATCGGTCGCCGGATCAATTCGCCGATCCGCCGATCCGCCGATCCCCGGTTTCCGTCGACTGTATCCGTCGACGCGGCCGGGAGATGCCCGGCCGATGCGGCGTCGCGGGTTTGACGCGGGGGCACGGTTCCGGTAGACTGCACGCTCCTGCACGGGGCTGGGGGCAAACGCGCCCTCCGCCCCGTTCCACGTCCACGTGCCGGCCCGCGAACGATGATCGTGCTCCCGCTGTTCACCGCCCTGGTCGCCGGGTTCCTGCACGCGCTGGAGCCCGACCACATGGCGGCGGTGACCACCTTCGTGTCGCGCCGCCCGCGGCCGGCGCAGGCGCTGGGCTTCGGCGTGCGTTGGGGGGTGGGGCACTCTGGCGCCATCCTGGGCGTGGGCCTGGTGCTCATCCTGCTGGACGTGCGCATGCCGGGCACGCTGGCGCAGGGGCTGGAGTTCGGTGTGGGCGCCATGCTGCTGGGGCTGGGGCTGTGGCTGCTGTGGACGCTGCTGCACGAGCGCGCGCACGCGCTGGCGCACGGCGCGGACGGGGTCGAGCACGCGCACCACCACCACCACGGGCATGCGCACGGCGGCAGCCTGTGGGTGGGCCTGGCGCACGGCCTGGCGGGCTCGGCCCCGCTGGTGGCGCTGCTGCCGGTGACGCTGATCCGCAATCCCTGGCTGGCGGCGGGCTACCTGCTCTTCTTCGGCGTCGGCACGACCGTCGCCATGGCCACCTACGCGCTGCTGGCGGGCGCCCTGTTCCAGCAGACGGGCCGCCGGCTGCCGCGGCTGGCGGGCACGCTTCGGGCGGCCACGGCGCTGGGCAGCGCGGCGCTGGGCGTGTTCTGGATGTTCGGCGCGGTGCGGGGATGAGCCCCGCCACGCGCATCTTGGGTTTCCGTCGAGCCTACTGAGGGAGCGAGCGCATGGAGAACGAGAACGCGGGGGTCACCATCACGGTCCGCAACAACGGGCCGTACGCGGTGGAAGGCCCCATCCGCCTGGTGGACGCGGACGGCAACGAGTACCCGGTGGTGGCGGGCAAGCGCGTGTCGCTGTGCCGTTGCGGCGCATCCACCAACAAGCCGTTCTGCGACGGCACGCACAGCAAGATGGGCTTCGACGCGGCGGAGCGCGCCGTGCGCGAGGCCGAAGGCGGCGCGGCGGGCGCTTGACACCGCACGGCCCGCCGCGTACTGTCCGAGCCATGGACTCCGCGCCCATCGCCACCCGCCTCGCGTGTACCTGTCCGCGGCTCTCCGGCCGCCGGCCGGGGCGCGCGCGCGCGTTGGGCTGACGGCGCGGACGTCCATCTCCGCACGGCGGCAGAACGCCCGGCGCGCTCCCTTCCGCGGAGCCGCCGGGCTTCTCGTTTTTCGGCATCGTGCAGGGCCACGTACGTCCCCTGCCCTCCCCGCGGGAGGGCGTGTCAAAACCGAGGAGGAGGTCCATGGCGAGTGAGACGCTTCCCATCGAGCAGCGCGGCTACGCGCACCCCGACGCCCTGGTCACCACGCAGTGGGTGGCCGACCACCTGGGCAACGCAAACGTGCGCGTCGTGGAGAGCGACGAGGACGTGCTGCTGTACGACACCGGCCACGTGCCCGGAGCAGTGAAGGTGGACTGGCACACCGACCTGCAGCACCCCCTGTCGCGTGACTACCTGGACGAGGAGTCGTTCGTGAAGCTGGCGAAGGCCAAGGGCATCGGGCCGGGCACCACGGTGGTCTTCTACGGCGACAAGAACAACTGGT
The DNA here is from genome assembly GCA_028287185.1 of Gemmatimonadota bacterium. Classification (GTDB taxonomy): domain Bacteria; phylum Gemmatimonadota; class Gemmatimonadetes; order Longimicrobiales; family Longimicrobiaceae; genus JAQBQD01. Next base: position 8,250 of record JAQBQD010000156.1, read on the forward strand.
GGGCCACGTACGCCCTGTGGGTGTTCCGCCTCTTCGGGCACGACGCCGTGAAGGTGATGGACGGCGGGCGCAAGAAGTGGGAGGACGAGGGCCGTCCGCTTTCCACCGACGTGCCCGCGTACCCGGCGGACGACTACCCCACGCCCAGGCGCGACGACGACAGGATCCGCGCCTTCCGCGAGGACGTGCTGGAGCACGTGAAGAAGCACGGGCAGCTCGTGGACGTGCGCTCGCCCGAGGAGTACAGCGGCGAGAAGCTCCACATGCCCGACTACCCGCAGGAGGGCGCCATGCGCGGCGGCCACATCCCGGGCGCGAAGAGCATGCCCTGGGCGCTCGCCGTGAACCCCGACACCGGCGAGTTCCGCGGCGCCGACGAGCTGCGCGCGCTGTACCACGAGCAGCTCGGGCTGGACCCCAAGCAGGAGACCATCGCCTACTGCCGCATCGGCGAGCGCTCGTCGCACACCTGGTTCGCGCTCACGTACCTGCTGGGCTTCGACAACGTGCGCAACTACGACGGCTCGTGGACCGAGTGGGGCAACGCCGTGCGCCTGCCCATCGAGAAGTAGGCCCGCGCTCGCCGGACTGCCTTCCGAGCCAGCGGATTCGATCCGCGCGGCTGCGGGTGTGAAGCCGGTGTCTTCGGAGAAATCCGAGCCTCGTCAGTCGACGGGGAGGGGAGGTCGTCGGATCGACGGAAAGCCGGAGAAGGGCCGCCTGGGCGATGTTCGCCACCCAGGCGGCCCTTCTTCCATCGACTGATTGAACCGCCGTAGGGCCGGGAACCCGGACGATTCGCGACATCCGGCGGGCCGGCTTCTGCGGACGAACGCACGGCGTTCGCACCCGGAGACGGTGCGTTCGTTCCGCGATTCCGTGCGTTCGCAGCGCAGGGGTGGAACTTTTCCGAAAATCCCTTACATTGGGCCAACTCGTCGCACGCCCGGCCAGCCCCCCCCCGGCCGGGTTCCTCACCCCGCCAATTCGGAAGATACTCGCTTGCGCCGCATCCTCCTTTTCGCGCTGGCGGCGTTGCCGCTGGCCGCGCCGCTCTCCGCCCAGCGCGGGCGCGGGTCGGACCTGGCTCCCGCGCGCCCGCTGCTGGGCGCGGCGGCGGACACCAACAGCGCCTTCACCTACTACACGCACGGCGTGAACACGCTGGACCGCTCGCCGCGCGAAGCCGTGGCCTCGTTCTACTGGGCGTCGCGGCTGAACCCGGGGTGGGGCGACGCGCTGTACGGCGAGTACGTGGCGCGGCTGCTCACCGACCACGACCGGCTGGTGAGCTACATGCGCGGCCAGCGCGGCACCCTGCACTCGCGCGAGGTGCAGCACATCGACTCGCTCTTCGCGCAGGCGCGCACCATCGATCCCCTCCTGGCGCGCAAGTTCGACCGCACCCTGCTGACGACGTACCTGCAGACGTGGGCCGAGAACGAGGTGCGCCGCGACGACCCGAGCGGCGTGAACCCGGCGGCCATCGCGCACTGGATCGACACCGAGGTGCTGCGGCAGGACGACTACCTGAAGGCGTGGATGGCCGCCAGCCAGGGCCGCAACGCGGACGCCGTGTCCGCCTACGCGCGCGCCATCAACCAGGCGCGCTTCAAGAGCGGGCTGCGGGCCGACCTGGCGCGCGTGCACTACCAGATGGGCAACTTCGACACGGCGATCGCCGCCTTCCAGCAGGCCATCGGCGAGTGGCGCAAGGAGGAGGGCGAGGACAAGATCATCATCCTCTATCAATCCAAGGCCGTGCTGGAGCACAGCATCGGGGTGATCCAGGAGGAGAGGCACGACCTGGCCGCCGCGCGCGAGGCGTACGGCCGGGCGCTGCAGGAGGACATCTCGTACTACCCGGCGCACCTGCGGCTGAGCGTGCTGGCCCTGCAGGCGGGCGACACGGCGTCCGCGCTTTCGGAGATGGACCTGGCGGTGCAGATCCGCGGCGACGAGCCCTCGCTGCGCATGGGCTACGGCCGCCTGCTGGCGGGGTCGCGCAAGTACCAGGAGGCCGAGGAGCAGTTCAAGAAGGCGGCGGAGCTGGATCCCGACTACGCCGCGCCGTACCTGATCCTGGGCCGCCTCTACGACGGCAGCGGCATGCGAGAGGAGGCGCTGGCGCAGTACCGCGGCTACCTAGTCCACGCCGCCCGCAACGAGGTGAACGTGGCCCCCGTCGCCGAGCGCGTGCAGCTGCTCGCCGTCGAGGCCGCCCCCGCGCCGGCGCCCGCCCCCACCCCGCCCCCGGCCCGCCGATGAGGCGCGCGC
>JAQBQD010000179.1 GCA_028287185.1 Gemmatimonadota bacterium
AAGTGCGAATAGAAGCGTGGCGACGGCGTCCCCCCACTCCTCTCCGCTTCCCGCGCTGCCGCGCGGGAGTGGGCACCACGTTGCCCTTGACAGACTTGGCCTTCTCATAGACGCGGCTTCAGCCGCCTGGGCGCGGGATTTCCTGCCTTCTCAGCCGATGCTCGCCGGCGATGCCCCATCGGCCAGGTTCGCCGCACCACCCTTGCCGCCCGCGCGGCATCCCGAGACTTTGTCGCAGGTCCCCCGGCCCTATGCCGGATTCCACGCCTCCGGAGGAAGCCCCAGGATGAAGCCACGCCACGTCGCCGCCCTCGCGCTGGTCGCACTCGCCGCCGGCGCGTGCAAGAAGAAGCCGCCCGCAAGCGGCCCCACGCCGGGCCCCTCCGCCGCCGACAGCGCGGTGATGGCCCAGCGCGAGCGGCAGCGCGCCGACAGCATCGCCATGGCGCAACGCGCGCGCGCCGAGACGGACCGCGCCGAGCGGGAGCGGGCCGACCGTGAGCGGCAGGCGCGCGAGCAGGCCAGCACGGGCGTGCGCGCCGCGCTCACGCAGATGGTGTTCTTCGACTACGACAGCGACGAGCTGACGGCGGCGGCCGAAGAGAACCTGCAGCGCAAGGCGGCCATCCTTCGCGCCAACCCCGGCGTCCAGCTCCGCATCGAGGGGCACGCGGACGAGCGCGGATCGACGGAGTACAACCTGGCGCTGGGGCAGCGGCGCGCCGAGGCCGTGCGCGCCTACTTCGGCGGCTACGGCATCGAGACGGGGCGCTTCACCACCATGAGCTACGGCAAGGAGCGCCCGCTGGTGGAGGGCACCGGCGAGGAGACGTGGTCGCGGAACCGCCGCGCCGAGTTCAGCATCACCTCCGGCGAGGTGTCCGTGGCGCCCGAGGGGTCGCGATGAAGCGCATCGTCCGCGCGCTGTCGGCGGCGGCGCTGCTCCCGCTCCTCGCCGGCTGCCTGGCCACGCAGCGCGACGTGCGCGACCTGCGCGCCGAGCTGGACCAGGTGCGCGGCGCGCAGGACCGCCAGACGCAGACGCTGGCCGAGATCCAGCGCCAGGCGCAGCGCATGCTGGACTCGCTGTCCAGCCAGAACGTGCGCTCCAAGGGCGACCTGGCCAACCGGCTGCTCCAGATCGAGCGGCAGCTCGTGCAGGTGCAGGAATTGACGGGGCAGGGGCAGCAGCAGGTGGCGCAGCTTCGCCAGCAGCTCAACCAGCGCGCGCAGGAGCTGGCGCGCCAGCAGCAGGACTCCGCCGCCTCGGCCGACACCCCCGCCGCGGCTCCCGCAACCGCGCAGCCCTCCGGACCGGCGGCCGCCTCCGGCAGCGCCGAGGACGCGTACAACGCGGGGCTGGCGGCGTACCGGCGCGGCTCGCTGCTCACGGCGCGCGCGGGCTTCGAGGAGTACCTGCGCGGCGCGCCCCAGGGGCGGTTCGCGGCGGACGCGCAGCTCTACGTGGCCGAGACCTACGCGCAGGGCCGCGACCCGGCGCGCGCGGTGGAGGCGTTCGCGCGCGTGGCCGAGCTGTACCCGGCCTCGCCCCGCGCGGCGACGGCCGTCTACCGGCAGGGCCAGGTGGAGCTGGCGCGCGGCAACCGGGCGGCGGCGCGGGCGGCGTTCACCCGCGTGGTGCGGGCGTATCCGCGCGCGCCGGAAGCCGTGCAGGCGCGCCAGGAGCTGGCGCGCCTGGGCACGGGCTGACGCGCGGGAGAGACCCAACGCCATGCGCTGCCCGTACTGCCACCACAGCGACGACCGCGTGGTCGACTCGCGCACCAGCCGCGAGGGCCGCGCCGTGCGCCGGCGCCGCGAGTGCATCCGCTGCGGGCGGCGGTTCACGACGTACGAGTACATCGAGGAGCGCCCGCTGCAGGTGGTGAAGCGCGACGGCGAGCCGGAGCCGTACGACCGGCGCAAGCTGCTGCGCAGCATCCAGGTGGCGTGCGCCAAGCGCCCGGTCAGCCCCGCCGAGATCGACACCATCGTGGAGGACATCGAGCGCGCGCTGGACCGGCACGACGAGACGGAGATCGCCAGCCACCAGATCGGCGAGATGGTGATGCAGCGCCTCAAGTCGCGCGACCACATCGCCTACGTGCGCTTCGCCTCGGTCTACCGCAATTTCCAGGACCCGGAAGAGTTCCTGACCGAGCTCAAGGACCTGTCCGAGCGCAGCGCCCAGACCGAGCTGCGCCGGTACCAGCGCGAGCTTCCCCTCCCGGGCACGGAGGAATCGCCGGAGTCTGGAGGGGACGGCGAGGCAGACGCCGCCGGCCCGGCGGAGGTGTCGGCGGAAGGGCCGGAGTAGCGGCGTCGCCTTGCCCGGCCGGGAGCCGGCGGTGTGTCGGCTGGTGAGCCTGGCCGGGGGATGTGGATGGACGGAGGACGTTGCGACCGGCGACGAGCCTGCGGACGATGGGACGTCCGCCCGCGTCCCGTGGACAGGCGCGCGGGAGACGGGCATCTTTCCCGGCCATCGGGGTACACGAACGTTCCGGGGCGCACGGCCCGAATACACGCTTTGCGGTGCGAGGACGCGCGGTGACGAGAAAAGTTGGCTCGAGCGAAGCCGAGATGCCCTTCTGGGACCACCTGGAAGAGCTTCGCTGGCGGCTGATCTGGAGCCTGGTGGCGGTGGCGGTGGGCGCGGGGGCGGGCTTCTGGCTCGTCACCCGCTTCGACGTGCTGGGCCTGCTGGTGGCGCCGATCAAGCCGTTCCTGAACGGCTCGCGCCTCAAGTACCTGAGCCCCACCGAGCCCTTCTTCATCACCCTCAAGCTGGCGCTGCTCACGGGCTTCCTGATGGCGCTTCCGGTGGTGGTGTACCAGGTGTGGGGCTTCCTGTCCCCCGCCCTGAAGCGCCAGGAGAAGAAGGTGATCGTGCCCAGCCTGTACCTGGGGCTGGTGCTCTTCGCCACGGGCGTGGCGTTCTGCTACAGGATCGTGCTGCCCATGACGCTCAAGTTCACCATGGGCTTCCAGACCGAGAGCCTGGAGCAGTCCATCGTGATCGGCGAGTACCTGGGGATGGTGCTGAACCTGCTGCTGGCCTTCGGCGCCGTCTTCGAGATGCCCATCGTGCTGATGGTGCTGGGGGCGATGGGCGTGGTGAGCCCCGAGTTCCTGGCCTCCAAGCGCCGCCACGCCATCGTCATCATCACCGTCGTGTGCGCCGTCATCACCCCGGGCGACGTGGTGACGGTCACCGTGATGATGATGGTCCCGCTGATCCTGCTGTACGAGGTGAGCATCTACCTGTGCAAGCTCGTGTACAGCCGCGCCGCACCCGAGCCCGCCGCCGTGGAGGGATAGTGCACCTCGCTCCGCTCGCCCGCCGGCTGCTGACCTCGGCGGCCGCGCTGCTCGCGCTGGCGCTTCCCGCCGCCGCCCAGCGCGGCCGCGTGGTGGCGCCGCCCACGCAG
>JAQBQD010000207.1 GCA_028287185.1 Gemmatimonadota bacterium
CGCCCTGGCCCGCGCCCCGGGCGACCCGCGGGCGCTGGAGCTGCGCGGCACGGTGCTGCTGGCGCGCGCCGTGTCGGCCGAGGACGCCGCCTCGGGAGCCGGGCAGGTGGAGCGGGCCGAGCGCGACCTGACGGCGGCCGTGGCGGCCGAGCCGGGGCTGGCGAGCGCCTGGAGCACGCTCAGCCAAGTGCTGCGCTACCGCGGCCGCTTCGACGAGTCGGACGCCGCGGCCCGCCGCGCCCTGGCCGAGGACGCCTACCTGGACGACGCGGACGACGTGCTGCACCGGCTGTACTTCGGGGCGCTGATGACGGGGGACTACGCCCAGGCGGGCACGCTCTGCGGCGAAGGACGCCGCCGCTTCCGCGGCGACTGGCGCTTCGTGGAGTGCCGGCTCACGCTGCTGCGCGAGGACCGCGGCGCCCCGGCCGACCCGGCGCTCGCCCTGCGCCTGCTGGCCGAGCTGGACACGCTGGACCCGCCCGCCCGCGCCCGGCGCGAGGGGCGGGGATACAGCCCGCTGTTCCGGAAGGCGGTCGCCGCCGCCATCCTGGCCCGCGCCGGCCGCGCGGACGCCGCCCGCGAGCTGCTGGCCCGGGCCGAGCGGGACGCCGGCCGGGACGCGGGATTGCGCCTTTCGCTGGCCTACGACGAGGCGTACGCGCGCCTGCTGCTGGGCGAGCGCGACTCGGCGCGGGCGCTGCTGGGGCGCACCCTGGCCCTGCGCCCCGAGCTGCGCCCCTTCGCCGCGCGCGACCCGCTGCTGCGGGAGCTGGTGGGCCCCGCGGCGGCGGACGGCGCTACAGGAACTCGGCCAGCAGCCGGTGGCTCACCGACCCGTCCGCGTTCCTGAACAGCAGCGCCACGTCCCTGCCCGCCAGGGGCAGGTCCAGCGGCACCTCCAGGGGCACGTAGTCCGAGCGCGGCAGGTGGGCGACGGCGAAGGGGATGGGGTCGCTCGCGGCACCCCCCGCGGCCGGGCCGCCGGGGACGAAGCCGTAGAACACCTTCGCGAGCGCGGCCAGCACGTGCGCCGCCTCCCACTGCGACTTGGACGCGTAGTACGGGAACAGGAACTTCTCCACGGCGGACTCGCTCCAGAACACGGCGTCGTAGTCGTCCAGCGAGTCGGGCTGCTTCATCCCCTTGGCCAGGATGGTCACGCTTTCCACCGGATCGCGCAGGGGCTGCACGCTGGCGGTGCTGGCGGGGATCACCACCCTGAGCGGCGACGGGGCGGGGAGCTCCTTCTCGCAGGTGATGGTGACGGCGTTGCTGGCGTCGTCGAGCTGGGCGACGAAGTACACGTCGTCGCCGCCGATGCCGCGCACGCTCTCGGCATACTCGGCGATCTCCCGGATCTGGAGCGAGGTCAGGCGAAGGGGATCGGGCATGTGGCTCTCCACGGGGTGGGGATGGGGACGCGCGGCGCGCGGCGCCGGCCGGTAAGACGGAGGGAAGGTGCGGTGCGGGCCTCAACCCCGCGTCCCGGTGCTCTCAACCCGCGGCCGCCGTCCCGTAACCATAGGGCGGCAGTCGTTCCTCCGGCGCACCGCAGACGCAGCGGAACATATGGTTCCGGCCACTTCGCGCCGCATCGCGCGGTGTCACCCGAAGCCGCCGTTCGCGGGCGTGCGGGATTCCCGGGGACCGCCGCGCCGGACGCCGGACCTCGTCAGGCGATTTCCCCCCTTCCTCGGCGCGCGGGCGGGAGACGAACCGTCGGCGCGGGGCGGTTTGCGCCCGATCCGCGCGCCTGCCATCTTGTCGGCGCTTCCCGCGGCGTGCGCGTCCGCACGCGGGAGGGAAAGCCCCCCGACTCCCGAAACTGCCGAGGACGACATGACCGATACCGATTCCGGCTTCCGCACCGAGCGCGACTCGCTGGGCGAGATGCAGGTGCCGGCCGGCGCCCTGTACGGCGCGCAGACGCAGCGCGCCGTCGAGAACTTCCTCATCAGCGGCATCCGCTTTCCGCGGCGCTTCATCGACGCGCTGGGCACCGTCAAGAAGGCGGCGGCGCTCGCCAACCTGGACATGGGGCTGCTGGACGCGGACCTCGCCAGCGCCATCGTGGCGGCGGCCGACGAGGTGATCGCGGGGGCGCTGGACGGGCAGTTCGTGCTGGACATCTTCCAGACGGGCAGCGGCACGAGCAGCAACATGAACGCGAACGAGGTCATCGCCCGCCGCGCCGGGCAGCTCCGAGGGCAGGGCGCGAAGGCCGTGCATCCCAACGACCACGTCAACATGGGGCAGAGCTCCAACGACGTGATCCCCACGGCCATGCACGTGGCCGCGCGTGTCGCCATCGAGCACGACCTGGCCCCCGCGCTGGAGCGGCTGCGCGACGCGCTGCTCGCCAAGGCGGCCGAGTTCGACGACGTGCTGAAGAGCGGGCGAACTCACCTGATGGACGCCACGCCGGTGCGGCTGGGGCAGGAGTTCGGCGGGTGGGCATCGCAGGTGGACCACGGCATCCGGCGGGTGCGGCGGGCCAGCGAGGAGCTGGCCGAGCTGGCGCTGGGCGGCACCGCCGTGGGCACCGGCACCAACGCCGTCCCCGGCTTCCCCGCGAAGACCATCGAGAGGATCGCGGAGCTGACGGGCCTGGAGTTCCGCGAGGCCGAGAACCACTTCGAGGCGCAGGGGGCCAAGGACGCCTACGTGTCGGCGTCCGGCGCGCTCAACACGCTGGCGGTGTCGCTGCTCAAGATCGCCAACGACATCCGCTGGCTGGCGAGCGGGCCCACGTCGGGCCTGGCCGAGATCACGCTGCCGGCCATCCAGCCGGGCTCCAGCATCATGCCGGGCAAGGTGAACCCGGTGATGAGCGAGGCGCTGATGATGGTGTGCGCGCAGGTCATGGGGAACCACGTGGCCGTCACCGTGGGCGGGCAGCACGGCAACTTCGAGCTGAACGTGATGATGCCCGTGATGGCGCACAACTTCCTGCAGTCCGTGGCCATCCTGGCCGCCGGCTGCGACGCCTTCCGCGCCAACGCCGTGCAGGGCATCGGGGCCAACCGCCAGCGCTGCCGCGACCTGCTGGAGAAGAATCCCGCCATCGCCACCGCGCTCAACGCCTACATCGGCTACGACGAGGCCGCCTCCGTCGCCAAGGAGTCGGCCAAGAACAACGAGTCCGTGCGCGACGTGGTGAAGCGCCGCGGCCTGCTCAGCGACGACAAGCTGGACGAGGTGCTGAACGTACGCGAGATGACGGAGCCCGGCATCCCCGGCGGCGGCGTGGCGGGCGGCGGCGGCGGGTGAGTGGGTGTCCCTCGTCGATGGCCGGCCGGGATGAATGGGTTGGATGATCGGTTGATCGGTTGATCGGTTGATCGGTTGATCGGGAGGGCGCCGCGGAGATCGTGGCGCCTTCCGGTTTTTCAAGCGGCGGAGCGATGCGGGCGGGCCGGGATCGCCCGCGGATTGGAAAGCCAAGGCTTCCGCACGAGAGAAGTCCGCCTCGGCCCAATGCGGTGGCGGACCACGCGGAGAAGGGATTCGCGGTGGTGTGGCGGCGAAGGGCGTTCGTCGGACCGTCGGACGAGGATCGGCAGGACGAAAGAGGGCGATGGCGGGGACGTATCGACCGACGTCGGTTTACGGACGGCAGTGGCGGGGATAGCATTAGCGACCCGTCCGGCCGACCGTCCACCAGCCATCCGACGAATGCCGTTCCGCCGATTCGCATTGACCGCGCTCGCCTGCACGCTGCTCGCCGGGTGCACGCTGAACCTGGCGCGCATCCAGGATCCTCCGCGGGCCGCGGCGGTGCCGACGGCGTTTCCGTGGGAGAGCATGGTGTACGTGGCGCGGACGGACGCCGGGGTGCTGGTGCTGGACCTGGGCTGGTACGGCAGCGCCGGCGCCCTGCGGAAGGCGCTCGGGAAGGTGGGCGCGGCGCCGGCGGACGTGACGGACGTCTTCCTCACGCACAGCCACCGCGACCACATCGCGGCGTGGAGGCAGGTGCCCCGGGCGCGCTTCCACATGCTAGACAGCGAGGCGCCGCTCTTCACCGGCGTGGAGCGGCACAGGGACATCGCCTCGCGCGTGGGGCAGGCGGTGCTGGGCAATCCCGCGCCGTGGCCCGGGGAGGTGGACGTGCGTCCCTTCGCGCACGACACCGTGTTCGTGCTGGGACGCGACACCCTGCGCGCCTTCGTGATCCCCGGGCACACCGCGGGCAGCACGGCCTACCTCTTCCGCCGCGTGCTCTTCGTGGGCGACGCGCTCTTCCACTCGGCGCTCCTCGGCTGGGGGCCGGCCAAGCGCATCTTCACGGCGAGCGGCAAGCTGAACCGCGCCGGACTGGCCTCGCTGCGCCTGCGCGTGCATCCATTTCCCGTCGCCTGGGTCTGCACCGCGCACGCCAAGTGCGCCGCCGCCGACTCGGCCTTCTTCGACCGCGAGTTCCGCTGACTCCCTGCCCCGATCGGGCACAGGCGCTTGCGGCGCAACGACCTGGCGGACCCGCGCCTGGCTACGGACCGCCTCTGGTCCTCGCCCGCCCGTCGATCGCTTCGGTGTCGTGGAAGACCGCGCGGCCGCGGGTCGGCGCTGGGGGGAGGCACGAACGAGATCTTCTCCGCAGTCCCCGCTCGTCCGGGGGCGGCGGATAGGTCGAGAGCCCCCGCCGGCAGCGCTGCCGGCGGGGGCTCTCGTATCTCCGTCGATCGACCGATCCTCCCGCAGTCCGCAGATGGAGGGGGCGGCCGTCGATTGGAGGTCAGATGTGGATCGACCGTCCCAGCGCGCCCAGGGCGGCTTCCTTCACGGCCTCGGGCAGCGTGGGGTGCGCGTGCACGGTCACGGCGATGTCCTCGGCAGAGCTCTCGAACTCCATCGCCAGCGCCGCCTCGGCGATCATGTCCGAGGCGCGCGGCCCGAAGATGTGCAGGCCAAGCAGGCGGTCGGTGGCGTCGTCGGCCAGCACCTTCACCATGCCGTCCGTCTCGCCCATCGCGCGCGCCCGCCCGTTGGCCGAGAAAGGGAACTTGCCCACGCGGTACTTCGTCCCCGCCGCCTTCAGCTCCTCCTCCGTGGCGCCCACGGACGCGATCTCGGGCCAGGTGTAGACCACGTTGGCGACGGCATCGTAGTTCACGTGCCCGTGCTTTCCGGCCGCGAACTCCACCGCCGCCGTGCCCTCCTCCTCCGCCTTGTGCGCCAGCATCCGCCCGCCGATGGCGTCGCCGATGGCGTACACGCTGCCGACGCCCGTATGGTAGCGCTCGTCCACCTGGATGACGCCGCGCTCCAGCCGGATGCCCGCCTCCTCCAGGCCCATGCCCGCCGTGTACGCGCGCCGGCCGACGGCGACGAGCACGTAGTCCGCCTCGATGGGCTCCGCGCCCTCGACCGAGACGAGCACCTTGTCGCCCTTCCGCTCGGCGCCCGTGACGCGCGTGCTCGTGCGCACCTCGAAGCCCTGCTTGCGGAAGACGCGATCCGCCGCGCGCACGATCTCGGCGTCCATGCCGGGCAGGATCGTGGGCATGGCCTCCAGCACCGTCACCTTCGCACCCAGCCGGCGCCACACGCTGCCCAGCTCCAGCCCGATCACGCCGCCGCCCACCACCACGAGGTGTCCTGGGATCTCCGGAAGCGCGAGTGCGCCTGTGCTGTCGATCACCCGCTCGCCGTCGAACTGGAGGAACGGCAGCTCCACCGGCACCGAGCCCGTCGCCAGGACGATGTTCTTCGCCCGCACCGGCTTCATGCCTTCCGCCGTCTCCACCTCGATCGTCTCCGCGGACGCCAGGCGGCCGAAGCCGCGGATCCACTCGATCTTGTTCTTGCGGAACAGGAAGGCCACGCCGTCGGTGTTGGCCTTCACCACGGCGTCCTTGCGGGCATGCATCTTCGCCACGTCCATCGCCGGCTCGGACACGGAGATCCCGTGCGCCTCCGACTTGTGGCGGATCTGGTCGAACAGCTCGGTGCTGTCCAGCAGCGCCTTGCTGGGGATGCACCCCACGCGCACGCAGGTGCCGCCCAGCGCCGCCTCCTTCTCGATGCACGCCGTCTTGAAGCCGAGCTGCGCCGCCCGGATCGCCGCCACGTACCCGCCGGGCCCGCCGCCGAGCACGACGAGGTCGAACGTCATTTCTTCAGCCATGACCGTGGTTTCGCTGTGGGTCCGTCGTCGTCCAGTTCCTTGATCGGGCGGCTGAAGCCGCGGCAACGACGGCACAAAGCCTCCCTTCGGAGGCTGCTCCCAGGCGGATCATGTCTCCGCGCCGGTCGCATCGACCGAATCCAACCGCGCCGCAAAGCAGTCCGGGCCACCGTACGCGACCCGCTCCGTCCCGTGCATGAGACACCGCCTCGCCTGCTTTCCGCGAGGGGGGCCAGGGGTGAGGGCCGAAGCGCGCCCCGTCCGCGGGGGACGTGGCGCGCTTCGGCATCCTCCGGTGTGCCGAACCCTCAGCCTTCCAGCAGCAGCGTCTCCGGGTCTTCCAGCATCTGCTTGATGGTGACCAGGAAGCGCACGGCCTCGCTGCCGTCCACCATGCGGTGGTCGTAGGTGAGGGCCAGGAACATCACGGGGCGGATCACCACCTCGCCGTTCACCGCCACCGGGCGCTCCACGATGTTGTGCATCCCCAGGATGCCCACCTGCGGCGGGTTGAGGATGGGCGTGGAGAGCATGGAGCCGAAGGTGCCGCCGTTGGTGATGGTGAAGGTGCCGCCCTGCAGCTCCTCCAGCGTCAGCTTGCCCTCGCGCGCCCGGGTGCCCAGCTCGGCGATGCGCTTCTCGATCTCGGCGAAGCCCAGCCGGTCGGCGTCGCGCACCACGGGCACCACCAGCCCCTCGTCGGCGCCCACGGCGATGCCGATGTCGTAGTAGTGCTTCAGGACGATCTCGTCGCCCTGGATCTCGCCGTTCACGCGGGGGAACTGCTTCAGCGCGCCGATGGCCGCCTTCGTGAAGAACGACATGAAGCCCAGCTTCACCCCGTGCTTCTTCACGAATGCGTCCTGCCGGCGCTTGCGCAGCTCCATCACCGCGCCCAGGTCCACCTCGTTGAACGTCGTCAGGCTCGCCGTGGTGTGCTGCGACTCCACCAGCCGCTTGGCGATGGTCTGCCGGCGCCGCGACATGCGCTCGCGCGTCTCCGCCCGCGCCCCGCCGGCGGGCTTCGCCGGTGCGGACGCCGGCGAAGCCGCCGGAGCGGGGGTCGAAACCGGCATGCTCGACGGAGCCGGAGCCGCCGCGGGGGCGGGCTTCGCGGACTCGGCGGCCTTCACGGCATCGTCCTTGGTCACGCGGCCCTTGGGACCGGTACCGGCCACCTGTGCCAGGTCCACGCCCTCGTCCGCGGCGATGCGTCGGGCGGCGGGCGAGGTCTGCGCGCCGGCGGCGGGCGCCTGCGCGGAAGCTGCGTCGACGGGCTTCGCCTCCGCGGCGGAAGCGGGGGCCGCGGCCGGAGCCTCGGCGGACGCGGCGCCGGCGCCGGGCTCCAGGGCGCCCAGCAGCTCGTTCACGCCCACCGTGTCGCCTTCCTTCTTTGCGATGGACGACAGCACGCCGGCGGACTGGGCGGCCACCTCGACGGTGATCTTGTCCGTCTCCAGCTCCACCAGCACCTCGTCCTTGGCGACCGCGTCCCCCTCCTTCTTGGTCCACCGCCCCACGGTGGCCTCCACCACGGACTCACCCAGCGGCGGGACTCGGATCTCAACCGGCATGTGGCTTCCGCTCCAGTCTTTGCGTGTACGGGGGCGCGCGCCCCGGAGGCCTGCGCTCACTTCCTCTTGGAGATCAGCTTCTCGGGCGCCGGTGCCGCGCCCCCCTGGCCCTCTGCCGGCGCGGTGCCGGACAGCGCCTCGCGCACGATGCGGTTCTGCTCGGCCACGTGGCGGGTGGCGTGGCCCTCCGCCGGGCTCGCGCGGTCGGGGCGCCCCACGTAGCGCAGGCCCAGCCCCTCGCCCGCCAGCTTCCGCAGCCGGGAGGAGATGAAGGTCCAGGCGCCCATGTTCTTCGGCTCCTCCTGCACCCACACGATCTCGCGCAGCCCGGGGAAGCCGGCGACCACCGACCGCAGCTCGGCCTCGGGGAAGGGGTACAGCTCCTCCACCCGCACCAGCGCCACCCGGTCGATGCCCTCGATGCTGGCGCGCTCGGCTCGCTGCTCGTCGCCGGTGCCCACCAGGTCCACCCACACCTTGCCGCTGCACAGCACCAGCCGGGTGATGGCGTCCGCGCGGCCCTCCGCCTCCTCGTCGCGCAGCACGGGCTGGAAGCGGCCGCCCGCGAGCTGCTCCACGCGCGCCGCCGCCAGCGGGTGGCGCAGCAGGCTCTTGGGGCTCATCACCACCAGCGGCCGCGCCTCGGCGCCCAGCATGGACGCCTGACGCCGCAGGAGGTGGAAGAATTGCGCGGCGGTCGTGGGATACACCACGCGCAGGTTCCCCTCCGCGCAGAGCTGGAGGTAGCGCTCCAGGCGGGCGCTGGAGTGCTCCGGGCCCTGGCCCTCGTAGCCGTGCGGCAGAAGGAGGACGAGGCCGGATGCCTGGCCCCACTTCTGGATGCTGGCCGCCAGGTACTGGTCGATCATCACCTGCGCGCCGTTGGCGAAGTCGCCGAACTGCGCCTCCCAGATCACCAGCGCCTGCGGGTCGAAGACGGTGTAGCCGTACTCGAAGCCCACCACCGCCATCTCCGACAGCGGCGAGTTGTGCACTTCGAAGCTGGCGCGCGACTGCGGCAGCTCGGCCAGGGCGTTGAAGCGCCGGTCCGTCGCCGCGTCGTGCAGCACCAGGTGCCGGTGGCTGAAGGTGCCGCGCTCGGCGTCCTGGCCGCTGAGCCGAACGGGCACCCCGTCCGCCAGCAGCGACGCGAACGCCAGCGCCTCCGCGTGCCCCCAGTCGATGCCTCCGTCGGGCCCCATGGCGTCGCGCCGGCGCTGCAGCAGCTTCTCCAGGCGGGCGTTGGGCGTGAAGCCCTCCGGCCGCCGCAGCAGCGCCTCGTTCAGCTCGCCCAGCGCGTCCGCCGCGACGCCCGTGCCGGCCGAGACGCGGGGCCTCACCTCCACGTGCGCCTCGTCGGTGGGGTGCCCATCGCCCTCGCCCAGCGACTCCAGCGTCTTCGCCAGCTCGTCGAACACCTGCTGCAGCATGCCGTCCGCCTCGGCCTGCGCCAGCGTGCCGTCCGCCACCATCGCGGCGGCCAGCGTCTCGCGGGCGGTGGGCTGGCGGCGGATGGCCTCGTACATCACCGGCTGGGTGAAGTTGGGCTCGTCGCCCTCGTTGTGCCCCCAGCGGCGGTATCCCACCAGGTCGACCACGAAGTCCTTGCGGAACCTCTCGCGGTAGGCGTGCGCCATGCGGGCGATGGCAAGGCACGCCTCCGCGTCGTCCGCGTTCACGTGCACCACCGGCACCTCGAAGCCCTTCGCCAGGTCGCTGGAGTAGCGCGTGGAGCGGTCCTCCTGCGGGTTCGTGGTGAAGCCGATCTGGTTGTTGGCGATCAGGTGGAGGGTGCCGCCCACGCTGTATCCGCGGATCCCGCTCATGTTGAGCGTCTCGGCCACCGTGCCCTGGCCGGGGAACGCAGCGTCGCCGTGGATGAGCACCGCCAGCGCCGCGTCCGTGTCCAGCCCCGGGGCGCCGGGGTTCGTGGTGTCGTCCTGGGCCGCGCGCGTCATGCCCACGACCACGGGGTTCACGAACTCCAGGTGGCTGGGGTTGGGCGAGAGCGTCACCGTCACCTCGCGCCCCTCCACCGTGCGCGTGTCGCGCCACCCCATGTGGTACTTCACGTCGCCCGAGGGCTCGTCGGGGTTGTGGTTGGCCAGCAGGGCGGGGGTCTTCTGCGCGCTCTGGAAGGCCGCCAGCATCATGGCGTACGGCTTGCCCATCACGTGCGTCAGCACGTTCAGGCGGCCCCGGTGCGCCATGCCCAGCACCACGTCGCGGGCCCCCGCGCGCGCCGCGGCGGCGATCGTCTCGTCCAGCATGGGCACCATCATGTCGGTGCCTTCGATGGAGAAGCGCTTCTGCCCGAAGAAGGTGCGGTGCAGGTAGCGCTCGAAGCCCTCCACCTGCGACAGCCGCCGCAGCAGCGCCTTCCTCGCCTCGGCCGGCAGCGGCGCGGTGAAGGTGCCCCGCTCCACCGCCTGGTGCAGCCACGCGCGCTCGTCGGCGTCGGGCAGGTGGTCGAACTCGTAGCCCACGGTGCCCGAGTAGATGCCGCGCAAGCGGTTGATGGCGTCCAGCGCCGTACCCGCCGTTCCGCCGCTGGGGCTGAAGTCGACGTAGAAGGCGGGAAGCCGCGCAAGCGCTGCCTCGGTCAGCCCGTGGGCCTCCGGGCGCAGCGCGGGGTCGGGCTTCAGCTCGCCGCCCAGCGGGTCCAGGCGCGCGGCCGTGTGCCCGCGCGCGCGCACGGCCTCGGCCAGCTCGTGGATCAATGGCCGACCTTCGCCGAT
>JAQBQD010000225.1 GCA_028287185.1 Gemmatimonadota bacterium
GCTCGCGCGGCGACCGGCGCCTGGCGGCCGAGGCGGTGAACCTGGCCGGCAACTGCCTGTTCGAGGCGGGCCGGCCGGACGAGGCGGCCGGGCGCTTCGAGACGCTGCTGGAGTACGCCGCCGACGCGGGGGACGAGGAGTTCTCGGCGCGGGCGGCCAACAACCTGGGCGTGCTGGCCAACGTGCGCGGGGCGCGCGACGCGGCGCTGGCGTGGTACGGGCGCGCGCTGGCGGCCTACCACCGCCTGGGCGCGCTGCGCGGGCTGGCCGAGACGCACCATAACCTGGGCATCTCGTACCGCCACCTGGGCTTCGCGCGCGAGGCGGACGCGCACTACCTGCGCGCCATCGACCTGGCCGAGGAGGCGGGCGCCCGGCGTGTGGCGGCGCTGGCCGAGACGGGCCGCGCCCTGCTGGCCGTGCGCGCCGGCGATGGGCCCCTGGGCGAGGCGCTGGCCGAGCGGGCGAGGCTGCGCTTCGAGGAGCTGGGCGACGCCGTGGGCGAGGCCGAGGCGGTGCGCGTGCAGGCCGCGGCCGCCCGCGCGGACGGCCGCGACGAGGTGGCCGCGGGGCGCCTGGCCGCCGCCCTGGCCGTGGCCCGCGCCCGGGGCAACGCGCTGCTGGTGGCCGACGTGCAGCGCGACCGCGGCCTGCTGCTGCGCGACCGCGGCGACGCGGCCGCCGCCCGCGAGGCGCTGCTGGAGTCCGCCGCGCAGTACGAGGCCCTGGGCGCCGCGGCGGAGGCCGGCGCCGTGCGCATGCTGGCCGACGACATCCCCGGCGAGCCGCTCGGCGAGCCCGCCGGCTGACGGTTGGGCCGCCGACTCAGAAAGGCACCGTGTCTCACCCGAGATCCGGTGCCTTCGTCCGTTCCGACGGCGACGGACGGCGGCCGTCCCCTCCCGCCTCCGCTGTCCCCCACCACGACAAGGTGTAGCGCGCCGCGACAGGGCGATCCGCCGGACTCTCGATGTCTTTCGGTCGAGCGGACGCCGTAACCCGTTCTCCCGGCTGGCATTCCGGCGTCCGCAGCCGGCGCCGAGGGCGGCGGCCCCGCGTCTGCTCCTGGGGTCGTGAGGGCCGGGGTGTTTCCCGGCATCCACCCGTGGAAGGAAAGCCATGCGAATCCATCTCGCCGCCGGCCTGGCCGCGTGCGTCGCGCTGTCCGCCGCGCCGGCCGTTCGGGCCGCGCGCGCGCCGGGTCCCATCACGCACGAGGTCCGCATGTGGAGCGACGGCGCGACGGCGCACTTCGCCCCGGCCGAGGTCGTCATCCACCCCGGCGACGCGGTGCGCTTCGTGAACACGGGCGGCGGCCCGCACAACGTGTCGTTCGATCCCGAGAAGCTGCCGGCCGACGTGCGCCGGGCGCTGCTGGCGGACATGGGCACCCAGATCCAGCCGCTCTGGGGTCCCCTGCTGACCGAGACGGGCCGGGACTACACCATCCGCTTCAGCGGCGTGAAGCCGGGACGCTACGAGTTCTTCTGCATGCCTCACATGGCGATGGGGATGCGCGGCGTCCTGGTCGTCCGCTAGCGCCGCCCTCCGCCTCCGGGAGCCCCACCGTGCCGATCCCCACCCGCGCCCTCGCCGCCGCCTGCGCGGCGCTCCTTCTCGCGTCTCCCGCCGGCGCCCAGTCGCTGCTGGAGCGGCCGCCCAACCTGAGCGGACAATGGGTGGGGAGCAGCGGGCAGCTCTACTTCAACTTCATGCACCGCTTCACCGCCAGCCCCGGGCCGGAGCGGAAGGTGTCGAACTTCCCCACCTTCACCATGGCCGCGGGGCTGCCGTACGCCTCGCTGGTGGGCTTCCACTACGCCACCAACTCGGCGCTGGTGGCGCGCTACCCCAACGAGTGGGAGCTGTTCGCCGAGCACGCGGTGATCCAGCAGGACCTGGGCGCCCCCGCGGACCTGGGCGGCGAGGTGGCCTACAACCTG
Source organism: Gemmatimonadota bacterium (assembly GCA_028287185.1). Lineage (GTDB taxonomy): Bacteria > Gemmatimonadota > Gemmatimonadetes > Longimicrobiales > Longimicrobiaceae > JAQBQD01. The sequence goes on from JAQBQD010000225.1 coordinate 1,944, forward strand.
GCCACCCGCGGCGTGGACGGCGAGGTGTCGCTCGCGCGGCGCCAGGGACCGCTGCGGGTGATCGTCGCCGGGCGCGCGCTGAGCGATCCCCTGCGCGGCAGCGACCGGCGCTGGGCCGGCGCGGTGGGGGGCACCCTGCGCGTGGGCCGCTTCTTCGCCCTGGCCGGCGACGTCGCGGCGGCGACCCGGCGCGCGGCGGGGGAGAAGGTGGCGTGGAGCGGCGGGGTGCACCTGGCCCTGCCCGGAACGCCGCACACGCTCTCGCTGCAGGCCACCAACGCCGGCTCGTACACGCTGCAAGGGATGTCCAGCGGGAGCGACCAGGTGCGCTACGGCTTCGAGTTCACCATCCCGCTCACGCTGTCGCGGTGGTTCGGCCACCAGCAGGCCGCGATGCCGGCCCATGCCGCCGGCACGCCCGCGGCCGCCGCCACGCCCTCCGCACAGGCGCCGGCGAGCGGGCCGGTCGCGCGGTCTGGGATGCGGAACCTGGCCTTCGCGCCGGGGCGGGTGGAGATCCAGGCCGGCACGACGGTGGAGTGGACCAACAACGACCCGCTGGCGCACAGCGTCACCGCGGCCGACGGATCGTGGGACTCGGGCCTCGTCCAGCCCGGCCAGACGTGGCGGCGCACCTTCACGCAGCCGGGAACCTACGAGTACCACTGCACGCCTCACCCGTTCATGAAGGGAACGGTGATCGTACGATGAGCATCCGCGCGAATTGCACCTACGCGTGCGCGGCCCTGGCCGCGCTCCTGGCGGCCGCCGGGCTGGGCGGCTGCTTCTCGGACCACACCCCGGTCGCCGCGCCCACGGGCAGGGACCTGTGCTCGGGCGCGCAGCCCTCCGGTGTCGTGCGCATCGTGGACTTCGCATTCACTCCCGCGCAGGCGACCGTCGCCCGCGGCGGCAAGGTGACCTTCGTCAACTGCAGCAGCACCGCGACGGAGCACAGCAGCACGTCCGACGCGGGGGTGTGGAACTCCAACCTTCTCCCCCAGTACGCGACGTTCGAGCAGACCTATCCGACGGCGGGGAGCTTCGCCTTCCACTGCACGCCCCACCCGTTCATGAAGGGCACCGTCGTTGTCCAGTGACGGCGGCGGGCGGGTCGGCGGAGGGAGGTGTCCTCTGCCGGTCGCCGCTGGCGGTCGAACCGCCGTCTCGATCTGCGAATGACGAACCGGCCGCGGGCTCAAGGGAGCCCGCGGCCGGTTCGTCGTTCCTCCCCATCACCCGACACCGGAGCGCTGCGTCGGCGGATTCGATCGATGGAGCACGTCTCCCGCTCCGACCGTCCATCCGCCGAGGTCGTGTGGACCGGGCGCGGCTACGGCGCGACGTCGTGGAAGGCGAGGCCCTTCTCGCGCTCGATGGTGCTCTTCATGGTCCACTCGCTGTCGAACAGCACCAGCGGCTTCTGCTTGCCGTCGAAGACCAGGGTGCGCCCGTAGCCCCCGTTGGCGACGCGCTCCACCTCGGCCAGCGGCCCCTCCACCCAGCGGGCGAAGCGGTACGACATGGGCTCCAGGCGGGCGCTGACGTTGTACTCGTGCTCCAGCCGGTGGAGCAGGACGTCGAACTGCAGCTTGCCCACGGCGCCCACGATCGGCGAGGGCCCCGTGAGCGACTCGGCGTAGAACACCTGCGCGGCGCCCTCCTCCGAGAGCTGCTGCAGCCCGGTGTCCAGCTGCTTGCGGCGCATGGGGTCGCCGATGAGGATGCGCGCGAAGTGCTCGGGCGAGAAGCGGGGGATGCCCTGGAACTCCACGTCGCCGTCGGCCGAGAGCGTGTCTCCGATGCGCAGGTTGCCCCGGTCGTGGATGCCGATCACGTCGCCGGGGTAGGCCTCCTCGATGTGCGTGCGCTCGCGGGCCATGAACTGCGTGGGCGCGGCCAGGCGGATGGGCTTGCCGGTGCGCACGTGCTTCACCTGCATCCCGGCCTCGAACCGTCCCGAGCACACCCGCACGAAGGCGATGCGGTCGCGGTGCTTGGGGTCCATGTTCGCCTGGATCTTGAACACGAAGCCCGTGAAGGCGGGGTCCTCCGGGTCGATGACACCCGCGCTGCTGTAGCGCGGCAGCGGCGAGGGCGCCAGCTCCAGGAACTTCTTGAGGAAGGGCTCCACCCCGAAGTTGGTGAGCGCGCTGCCGAAGAAGGCGGGCGACACCTCGCCGGAAAGGAAGGCGTCGCGGCTGAACTCCGAGCCCGCCATGTCCAGCAGCTCCAGGTCGCCCAGCAGGCGGTCGTACGCGTCGTCGCCCAGCACCGCGCGCGCCTCGGGCGCGTCCACGGACAGGGTGTGCGTCCCGGCGCGCGACTGCCCGTGGTCCTCGCCCCGCTCGAACAGGTACACCAGCCGGTCCTCGCGGTCGTACACGCCCAGGAAGCGGTCGCCGGTGGTGACGGGCCACATCACCGGGTAGCAGTGCATCCCCAGCTCGCGCTCCACGTCGTCCAGCAGCTGCAGCGGGTCGGCGCCGGGCCGGTCGCACTTGTTGACGAAGGTGAAGATGGGGGTGCGCCGCAGCCGGCACACCTCGAACAGCTTGCGCGTCTGCTCCTCGACGCCCTTGCGGTTGTCGAGCAGCATGACGGCGCTGTCGGCGGCCATCAGCGTCCGGTAGGTGTCCTCGGAGAAGTCCTGGTGGCCCGGCGTGTCCAGCAGGTTGATGGCCCGGCCGCCGTACTGGAACTGGAGCACGCTGGAGGTCACGGAGATGCCGCGCTCCTGCTCCATCTGCATCCAGTCGCTCGTGGCGTGGCGCGCCGCGCGGCGCGCCTTGACGCTGCCCGCCAGGTGGATGGCGCCTCCGTACAGGAGGAGCTTCTCCGTGAGCGTCGTCTTCCCCGCATCGGGGTGGCTGATAATGGCGAAGGTCCGCCGGCGGCGGACCTCGTCGGAAAGGTGGCTCATCGTTCCAGGCTGGCAGCTCGGGCCCGTCCGGGCGGGACGGTGTCGGCGCGGAGGGGCCGGACGGCGGCCGCGCAGCGCCAAAAGTAACCGGGGCCCGGCCGCCGTTCAACGACCGCGCCCCGAGGGTTCCAACTCCTTCGTACCCCACACCGCACGCGGGGAGCCCCACGACGCCCGCAGCCTCGTCTCCTCCACCGCGCTTCGGCCTCGCCGCGTACGGAAGACGAGGTGGCCGGCATGGAAGCGCGTGAGTCCACCGATGCGCTTCATCCGAGGGCATCCCCACGGGAACGGTCCATGGACAAGGGATGATCGGGCGGATGACTGTGCACCGGCCGCACTCGATCCTTTGGCGAACGCGTTCCGGTCGTTAGCTTTCGGCCGGGCCGGATCCCACGGCCCGTTTGCCCCCGCAGACGCCGCATCCCACCCACGCTTCGGAACCGAGACCAACCGGATGACCCACCCCATCCCCGGTGCCCGCGCGCGCGCCCTGGCCCTGGCGCTTTGCACCGCGCTGGCCGCCGCCGCGCCGCTGGGCGCGCAGTCCACGCTGGAGACCACGCCCAACCTGAAGGGCACGTGGTCCGTGCGCCCCGGCACCGCCACCTTCGTCTTCGCGCACCGCTTCATCAGCATCAACGGCGGCGACCAGGTGTTCAACTTTCCCACGCTCAGCTTCGCCGTCGGCCTGCCGGCGGGGTTCAGCGTGGGCGCGGAGCACGCCACCAACAGCGAGATCGTGGCCAAGGACCTGGGCGGCAACGAGACGGAGTACTGGGTACGGCGCGCCTTTCCCGTGGGCCGGGCCGTGACCCTGAACGGCACCGCCGCCTACAACTCCGCCGCCCACAGCGCGGACGGCGCGGTGACGGCGCGCCTGGGCGCCGGGCGCGTCTCGCTGCTGGGCGAGGCGCGCGGGTTCAGCAACATGTTCGGCACCAAGAAGGGGGGATTCGCGGCGGCGGGGGGCGCGGTGCTGAAGCTCAACCGCTACCTGGGCCTCACGGGCGACGTGGGCCGGGTGCTCTCCCAGGACTCGTTCCCCACGATCTGGAGCGCGGGCCTGGCCTTCGCCATCCCCGGCTCGCCGCACAGCGTGGCGTTCTACGCCTCCAACGCAAGCGTGGCGACGCTGCAGGGCACGTCGCACCCGCGCGGCATCTTTCCCGAGAAGGTGCGCTACGGCTTCACCTTCACGGTGCCGCTGGGCGGGCCGCGCCGCTGGCTGCAGATCATCCACCCCTCCCCGGAGCCGGTGAAGCCGGACTCCATGCCGGCGGCCGCGACCCGCGCGGGCCCGTCCGCCGCGCCCGCCGCGTCCGCGTCCGGCGACACGGCGGCCGTGGTGGAGATGCGTGGGTCGATGTTCAGCGTGCGAGAGGTGCGCGTGCACGCGGGACAGCGGGTGCGCTGGGTGAACCGCGACGAGGACGTGCACACCGTCACGGCGGACGACGGAAGCTGGAGCAGCCCCGACATGCACCGCGGCGACGTCTTCGCCCGCGTGTTCGACAAGGCGGGCCGCTACCCGTTCTACTGCCAGCAGCACCCCGACATGGAAGGCGTGGTGATCGTGGAGTAGGGGAGATCGATGGAGCGCGGTCCGGCCGGTTCGGGGTTCCGGTCGATGAACGGCCCTCGTCCGGGTTCCGGGCGGGGGCCGCTCGGTTGATGAAGGTCGACGGGGCTGAACCGACTCCGGCCCGCGTGGTTGAAACGGCAGCAAAGGCCACACGAAACCCGCCTGCGCGGGGTTGGCCTCCGCGCCGGATCGGGGAGCTGCGCGGCACGCGGGTGGTGCCGGTGCGGCGATCGCCTGGTGAGAAAGTTGTGAGGATCGCTCTCCCGAAGTCCCGCCGCGGAGGTGATCGCGCGGCATCTACCAGGCGTCGTCACTGGATTCGGAGGTGAACCCGGTGGCGGGGCCTACCGATCATGCATCCGTCGGCATATTTTGACGGTTCCGGAGATGGGACCGTCGCTCCGGGCGCCCGTTGACCCGTCTCCCCATCCATCCCACGGAGTTCCCATGACGCGGACCCATCCCCCGCGCCTTCTTGCGATTTCCGCCCTCCTCGCCTCCGCACTCGCCGGTGCGGGCGTGCACGCCCAGGCGCCGGCCACGCCGCGGACGCCGGTGGAGCAGGCGGCGGCGCTGATGCGGCAGGGGAGGTATGCGGATGCGCGGCGCATGCTGGCGCCGTATGCGCGGGCGCACCCGCGGGATGCGGGCGCGGCGCTGTGGCTGGGGCGCGCGTACGTGGCGATGGACAGCACGGACCAGGCGGTGGAGTGGCTGCAGAGGTCGGTGTCGCTGCGCGGCACGGCGGAGGCGCACCTGGCGCTGGCCAGGGCGTACGGGGCGCAGGCGTCCGAGGCGAACCTTTTCGCGCAGCCGTTCGTCTCGCGAAAGGCGCGGGCGGCGATGGAGGCGGCCGTGGCGGCCGAGCCCCGCAACCCCACGCCGCGCTTCGCGCTGCTCCAGTTCGACCTGGGCACGCCGTGGCTGTACGGGGGAAGCCGGGGGGACGCGGAGGAGCAGGCGCGCGGACTGGCGCGCATCAGCCCGTACTGGGGCGCGCTGGGGGCCGCCGTGGTGGCCGCCAACAGCGGCGACATGAGCGGCGCGGAGCGCACCCTGGCGGCGGCGGCGCGGCAGTATCCCGACAGCGCCATCCCGGTGTCCATGCTGGCGGGCGTGCACCGCCAGAAACGCCAGTGGGACAGGGCGTGGGCGGCGCTGGACGACTTCACGCGGCGCCATCCGCAGGACCGGCACCTGCTGCTGGACGTTGGCGCCACCGCCCGCGCCTCGGGCAAGCGCCTGGAGGACGGCGAGCGCGCGTTCCTGGCCTACGTGTCCGCGCCCGTGCCCGACGGCTCGCCTCCCGCGGCGGCCGCGCGCTTCGAGCTGGGCCAGCTCTACGAGCAGAAGGGGCGCAAGGACCTGGCGCGGGCGCAGTACACGCAGGTGCTGGCGATGGACCCCGGCTTCCTGCCCGCGCGGACGGCGCTGCGGGCGCTGGACCTTCATCCGAAGTAGCGTTCTCCGCAGGTCGAACCCGGCCCGGGGCGTGCCCGGCCCCGGCCGATCGCATCGCGCTCCTCTTTCCCGTCCGCCGACCGAATGCTGCCGCGCAAGCCGACCCGCGAGGAGGTGCTCGCCGCCGCGGGCCGCACGCTGCCCGACGTGATCGCACCCGGCCTGCGCGTGCTGTTCTGCGGCATCAATCCCGGCCTGTACACGGCCGCGGTGGGGCACCACTTCGCGCGGCCGGGCAACCGCTTCTGGCCCACGCTGCACCGCGCCGGCTTCACCTCGCGCGTGCTGGCGCCGCACGAGGAGCGCGAGTTGCTGGCGGCGGGGCTGGGCATCACCAACGTGGTGGACCGCGCCACCGCGGCGGCCGCCGAGCTCGCGCCCCGGGAGCTGGCAGAGGGCGGACGCAGGCTGCGCGAGAAGACGGAGCGTTACGCGCCGAAGGTGCTGGCGGTGCTGGGCATCGGGGCGTTCCGCGCGGCGTTCGGGCGGCCGCAGGCGGCGGTGGGCGAGCAGCCGGACCGCATCGGCGAGACGCGCGTCTGGGTGCTGCCCAACCCCAGCGGGCTGAACGCGCACTACCAGGCGGAGGGCCTGGCGCGCGTGTTCCGCGCACTGCGCGAGGCCGTGGACGGCAATGCGTAAGCCACTGGCGCGATTGCGCCTGCGTCGTTAGCGTCCATCCCTGCGGCGTGCACGACGCGCCCACCCCGCGGGAACCCTTCCAAGCGAGACTCTCCATGCAAAGCAAGCTCCTTTCCCTGGCCGGCGCCGCCGCCCTGCTCGCCGCCGCGGCGTGCAGCGACTCCACCACGGCCGTGCGCACCGACGGCATGACGGCGGACGAGGCCCGGTCGCTGGTGTCCGCGCTCGATGGGGCGACGGTGGGCGCGCTGGGCGTTCCCTCCGGCCCCTGGTTCTCGCGCTCGGCGGACGGGCTGTCGCCGGCGGCGGGGCTGAGCACTGCGGACCTGCCCTTCGACCGCACGGGCGCCTGCCCCAGCGGCGGCACCCTGCGCGTGGCCGGTCACACGGCGATCTCCTACGATCCCGCGACGCGCAACGGCACGCTGGAGGTGACGGCCACCAGCACGCCGGCGGCCTGCGCGGGCACGGCCAAGGACGGCGCCGTCATCGCGCTCACCGGCAAGCCCAGCACGCTCATCCACGCGACCGCTTCCGCCACCGGCGGCGTGCCGGGCACCCTGACGGTGACCCAGAAGGGCGCGTTTGCGTGGACGCGCAGCACCGGCGGCAGCGGCACGTGCAACGTGGATCTCACGACCGTCGCGAATCCCACGACGCAGAGCGCGACGGTGACCGGCGACTTCTGCGGCGTGAGCGTGAACGTGACCCACACGGCGGGGGGCTGATCGGCGGATCGCCGCGACGGATCGAACGACGAGAGCGGGCCCGGAACTTCGCGTTCCGGGCCCGCTCCGCTTTTCTGCCGCTCGGTCGATGATCCGCCGAGCTCGATCCCCCGCGCCGCCGGCGAGGCTCAGCGCGCGGCGGGCGCGCCGGCGGGGGGCGGCGTGTTCACCTTCACCTCGCGGATGGCGACGGACATGGCGCCGGACTCCGGGCCGCCGTCGGGGGCCAGGGTGACGCGGTAGGGGAGCAGCAGGCCGGCCGTCTCGCGGTAGTCGGAGAAGGTGAACACCACCTTGAGCGGCGTTCCGCGCCCGGAGCCGCCCATGGTGAGCTCCACACGCAAGGGCGCGAGCGTGGCCGTGTCCAGCCAATAGCGCGCGCGGGCGCCGCGGCGTTCGGCGGCGCTTCCGCCCACGGCCAGACCCGGCACCAGGTCCGCCACGGCGCCCTCGCCCTCCAGCGACAGCAGGTACGCCGGCCTTCCATCGACCGTCTCCGTGCCGTCCAGGCGGAACCGCGGGCCGTAGTCGCGGAACACGCGCAGCAGCTCGGCCGGCAGCGGCGCGGCGGTGGAGGGCGCGGCCCGCAGCCGTCCGTCCGCCCCTCGCGACCAGGCGCGTGCGCGCCAGCCGCCCGCGGGGGTGCGCTCGGCGTACACCGTCAGCTCGGTGCCCATCGCCTGCTCCACCAGGGTGAAGCTGCGCACGTCGCGCAGGCGCTGCTCCCAGCGGTCGCGCGCCTGCGCGGCCACCTGCGCGGCGGTGGCCTGCGCCCGCGCGGGGGCGGCGGCGCACAGGGCGAGGAAGACGGCGAGCACGGCGGGCTTACGCATCGGCAATCGACTCGTGGTCGGGAGGCGGAAGAGGTAACGGAATGAGGGGCAACGACATCCCGCCTGCGCATCGAACCGTCGGCGCGGCAGCCGTATCGTACCGCCCAGCGCCGGGGTTGATCCACATCGCCGGAAACGATGCGGGGCGCGGAACGATTCCCGGGTTCCGCGCCCGCCGTGCATCCATCACGGGAAACGCCGTCGACCGTCGCCCGACGCCTGCGTTTGCTCAGGGCTTGGCCGGCGGGGCGGCGGGCGCCTGCATGCGCGCCATGATCATCTGCTGCAGCTCGGGCAGGTGCGCCTGCACGGCGTCGCGGCCCAGGTCCGAGCCGGCCTGCATGATCTGGGGCGTGGCGTCGGCCAGCCGGCGGCCCACGGGGGAGTGGTAGAAGGCGCTGATCTGCCTCAGCTCGGGCTCGGTGAACTGGTCGGCGTAGATCTGCGCGTAGCCGTCGCGCAGGGCGGCCCAGGTGAAGTACTTGCCGAAGAACTCGCGCATCACGTCCTCGAACTGGGCCAGCTGCGGGTTGGTCTGCATCTGCGCGCGCAGCATGGTGTTCATCGACTCGTCCAGCACCTTCTGCACGTTCAGCGCGTCCACCAGCTCGTGCGCGGCGGCGAGGCGCGCCGGATCGGCGGTGTGCGCGGCCGGCGAGGCGCTGGGCCGCGGCTGCACCGGCGTCTGCGCGCGAGCGGCGCCCGCGGTGCAGGCCAGCAGGAAGGCGGCGGCGATGAGCTTGCGCATGCGGACGGCTCCTTTCGAGGAATCGGGGTGCGGGGTTGCGGCTCCCGCACGGGGTGGCGTGCCGGCCGCAGGGGACGGTGAAGGCTTCACGCGATACGGCCGCCTCGCGTTAAATACAGCCGCCCGCGCGCTCCATCGCAAGCCTCCCCCGCGCAGGCGATCCGCGGACCACGGAACCTCGCCGCTCCCGAGGGTCGCGTCCATCCGTCGATCCCGTCGACCGGTTCGATCCTTCCGATCGTGCCGAACATGGGGAGCGGATGCATCGATCGCCGGCGCCGCTGCGGAGCACCGAGGGACGTGCCGGGACCCGCGGGCGGCATGGCGGTTGCACCGGGCGCGTCGCACGTAACCTCAATTGATAAAGGAGGATACATGACGGGAGACATCGACGCGGCAAAGGGGCTCGGCTGGTTCAGCGTCGGCCTGGGCGCGGTGGAGATCGCGGCGCCGGAGTGGCTGGGCGATCGGATCGACGTGGGCCGCCACCCCAGCCTGGTGCGTGCGTTCGGGCTGCGCGAGATGATGGCGGGGCTGTGGCTGCTGGCCAACCAGAAGCCTTCCGCCGGCCTGTGGGCACGCGTGGCGGGCGACGCCATGGACCTGGCGGCGCTGGGCGCGGCGCTGCGGAACAGCCGGGCCCGCGGGCGGGTGGCCGGGGCCATCGCCATGGTGGCGGGCGTCACCGCGCTGGACGCGCTGTATGCCCGGCGGCTGCAGGCGCACGGCGTCTAGCGGATTCCCCAGCTCGACGGAACGGGCGCGGGGCCGCTCCCCGGGTGGGAGCGGCCCCGCGTCACAGCCGGCCCATGCGCGCCGTGACGGCGGAGGCGGCCCCCAGCAGGTCCAGCAGCTCCGGCTCGGGCAGCTCGCTCCAGCCGGAGGGGATGGGGATCAGGCGGCGCTTCTCGGCGGCGCACTCGAAGGTGATCCAGCCCTTCGCGTAGTCCTCGGGCACGGAGCCGTGGCGGACGGACTGCGGGTGGGTGTCCCACACCCGCCAGTCGCGTCCCTGCGCGTCGCGCAGCTCACGGTAGGCCACGGTTCACCCGCGGCAGGGTCTGCGCCGGGCCCACGTGGCGCGCCCGACCCAGGCAGGCGCGCAGCTCCGGGTCGGACATGGCCTCCCAGCCGGGCGGGATGGGCGAAAGGCGCAGGCGCTGCTCGGCGAAGCGGAACGCCAGCCACCCTGCCGCGAACTCCTGCCGCACGCCGATGCCCGCGTCCTGCTGCGGCGTCACCGCCCACACCGACCACTCCCTGCCGTGCTTGTCGACGACCGTTCTCAAGCCGCTCCTCGCGCCCGTTTCCTTCGATGAGATCGTCCCCTGGCCACGGGGCCGTCTGCCGCAATGTTCGTGCGTGGCCGAGGAACAAACGGCGGGCTCCCCCGGCCCTGCAGGCGCAGCGCACTGCCACGCAAGGGGATACGGATTTCGGACGATCGGCCTGGACTGCGCCGCGTCCCGCTGCCGCCCCGCGCGGGCCGATGCATTCCGCTCCGCCCGCCCCGGATGGGCGCGCCGCTTCGTTCGTCCGCCTGCTTCGACCCTGGCGGCTTCACCGTCCGCGGGAGGCACGGAGGCGGACGGCGGATGCGCGGTGGGAAGGGGGTTCCGTCCGTGGATGTGGCTCGTGGAGCGGCCGTGGACGCCTCGGCCCCGTCAGATGCGCACGCCGCGGCGGACGACGATGGGCGAGCCCTCCGCGACGAATGCGGAGCTGGGGGGCGCGGCGAGGGCGTCGGTGAAGGGCGCGCCGTACATCTCCGCGACGTCGCAGTCGAACGCCGGGGCCTCCGCCGTCCAGACGCGCCAGGCGGGGTGCTCCACGCGGTACTCCACCGTGCCGCCGTCGCGCTGGGCCGCGTATCCCCAGTAGTGCTCGGTGATGAACTCCGCCTCCGAGCCCGGCGCCGGCGCGGACGGCTCGCCCGCGGTGCGCGCGCCCAGCGAGTGCCAGCGCCCCCGGTGGCGCCAGTCGTACCGCACCGACCCGCCCGGCCGCAGCGCCGGGCCGTCGCGGTCGATCGAATGCCGCATCGGCAGGGCGACGTAGCTCTCGTTGTAGACCACGCGCGCCACCGTGGCGATGGCGAAGCGCGGCACCACCTCCTTCACGAACACCACCCCGCGGCGCCAGCCCTCCGGCCCCTTCCGCCGCACGTAGAAGCGCAGGTTCAGCTCCTCGAAGTCGCGGTGCAGGGGGATGGGGATGCCCAGCACGCGCGTGCGCAGGAAGAGGAAGCCAACGGCGCTGGCGTACGTGGCCCCGCCCCACGCGGCCAGCTCGGTGCCGCGCGGAACCAGGGGCCGCAGCACGGCGGGATCCACCGCCCAGCTCAGCATCACCAGGAAGCGCCACTCGGCCGTCAGAAAGGCCCGCGGAACGCTCACGCCGAGGTCGCGATCAGCCATTGCGCCGCGTAGTAGGTGGAAAGCACCAGCGCCTGCGCGCCGTGAAAGCGCCGCCCGAAGCGGTCCACCGCCAGCGCCGAATCCGACAGCACGAACAGGCAGGCGCCCACCGCCGCGGTGGCGGCGCCAGGCGTGCCCAGGTGCATCCATCGCCCCACGGCCACCCATGCCATGGCCGCCGGCGCGCCGGCGTACAGGGAGGCGAGCGGAAGCAGGCGTCCTGCGCCCGCCGCCAGCACGCGCAGCAGCACTGCCGCGAACGCCAGCAGCGCGAGCAGCACCGTGAGCGGCAGGTTCGGCCGTCCGCCGGAGAGGAACGCCGCCACGTAGCACACGTGCGCCGCGAAGAACGCCGCCAGGCCGGCCACGAAGCGGTCCGCCGGCAGCATGAGGAGCACGTCGCCCACGAGCGAGAAGGCCAGGCCGGCGAAGATGGCGCCGCGGTAGAACGGCTCACCGCCCACGCGGAACGCGGCGACGGCGATGAGTGCGGTGGTGAGGGGCTTGAAGACGTACACCAGCCAGGGGATGGGCGCATAGGCCCCCACCAGCGTGAGCGCGGCGCAGGCCACCACGAAGATGGCGAGCAGCGGAGTCCCGTCCCCGGCAGGCACGGTCAGCCCGCTTCGGCGGCGGCGCCCACGCTCCGGTCGCGCACCTCCTCGGAGGTCAGCCCGAAGATGGGGGGCGTGGGCACGCCCAGCATCCCCAGCATCAGGTAGATCTGCCCGCGATGGTGGATCTGGTGCTCCACCATCGCGCGAAGCCACTTCCACGTGGGCAGCGGCGCGCCGGCGGGCGTCTGGCAGGGCCGCCGCAGGCCGTCCGGCGTCAGCGCGGCGACGATGGCCGCCGTCTCGTCCTGCATCCGGTCCAGGTACGCCAGGACCTCGTCACGCCCGCTCGCCAGCTCGGGGCCGCACCCGGCGTAGCGGCTGGGGCGGCCCTGGACCGTCTCGCCCCACATCCAGCGCTCCGTGGCCGCCACGTGCCGCACCATGTCGCCCAGCGTCCACGCGCCGGGGCGGTGCGTCCACTCCACGCGGTCCTGAGCGATGAGCGCGGCCACGCGGCGGGTGCGGCCGCGCACGGAGCCGTAGTAGGCCAGGAACGACTCGGCGGATGGGATCTCCACGGCGACCTCTCCCCAGCGCGGATGGCTGCGTCCGCACGCCCGGCGCGGAAGCCCCGCAATGTGCGCGACGGGATGGCGCGGCGGCAAGGCTCGGGAGCCGACGGGGACCTGGCCGGCGGCGCATCCGTCGATACCTCCTCATCCATGGCCATTCCCCCGACGACGCCCCCGTTCTCCTCAGGCTGCGGCTGCGGTTCCGGCTACGATCGACGGAGAGCGGCGGGAGGGTACGAGGATGTCGAGAGAGAGTCGGCCGACCTCGGAGCGACTCGAATCGGGGGACAATGCGGTGGATGCCGGCGCGATGGGCGGAGGGCACGGAGGCCGATCGACAGACCCTTGGGAGGATGGGCGGAGGCGCGTCAGCGGATGCGGAGCGCGGACGCGGCGGCCTGCTGGCGGGCCTGGTCCGCCGGCGTCTCCGAAACCATGAAGAGCACCGCGGCGCGTCCGCCCGACAGGCCTTCCCAGCGCGCCACCGTCTGGTACGACCGGCCGGTGGCGCTGGTGGGATCGGAGAACCACACGGTGGACAGCGTCCCGGTGCGGCCGCCGGCCGTGAGCACGCAGGACCGCGCGTCCCGCGGACCTGCGCCGCCGCTGTCCTGCGGCGCGGAACCGGCCTCGGGACCGCGGCGGCCGACCTGGAGGACGATGCGGCCCGCGGGAGCGGAGGGCGCGCGGCTCGGCGTGGACCACGACGCGACGATCTCGCCGGAGTCGGCGGGCGCGGATGGATCGGCCGCGTAGCCGGGCGGCAGCGGGAGCGTGGCGGGGCCGGCGGACACGCGCCGCCAGCCGTCGGCGGACGCGGGTGCACGGGCGCACGGGGGCGGCTCC
>JAQBQD010000042.1 GCA_028287185.1 Gemmatimonadota bacterium
TCCTCAGTCTTCTTGACCCGCTCCTCAAACCCTTCCGCGAAGCCCTCCTCCAACGCTTCTGTCCCAGAACAGGCAAGCGGAGCCGGGTTACCCCGACTCCGCTCTACCGAATCCGAATCGCTCTCGATTTCCTTCACCTCGCCACCGGCCCTCCATTCCTCGCCCTACGCCAAACTTCGGGATGACTCATGTTGCCCTCACCCCCCGCCGTCACGTACAAGCGGGCGAGAGGTGCCACAATCTGGGCCTTTCGCGACGATGCCGGCCTCCGCGCGGAGCAGCCTCCGCAGGGAGGCTTCGGGCAGCCGTTGCCGCGGCTTCAGCCGCCGGTGCCGATCGAAGCCGCCGAACCACCCGCGGACTCGATCCCCTTGCCCCCACCGATTCAGCCGATCCCGTCCATTCCTTCGATCCCCGCCCCCTCCCCTACTCCTCCAGCACCTTCCGCTCGCGTTCCAGAACCTTCGTGGCCTCGTCCAGCAGCTCGCGGTCGGTGGCGTTGGGCTTCGGCTCGTGGTAGACGTCGATGAGGTCGCGGCAGGCGCTGCGGATGCGCTCGCGGCGGGCGCTGCGTCCCGACGGACCGGTGCCGGGAGAATCGCCGGCGATCGGCACGGGCGGTGGCGAAGCTGCTGGCGCCGTGGCGGGCGTGGTGTCGCGCGCGGACCAGGGTTTCGCTCCGCGCGGATGCAGGGGGATGGGATCGCGCCCGGCGCCCGGGTCGCCCCGGGGCGGCTGCACCAGACGCTGCACCTGCTCGGGCGTCGCGCCTTCGAAGAACTGGCGCACGCGCTCCACAGGCACGCCGGCGCGCAGGGCGAGCGCGGCGTACACGTCCTCGGCCTGCGCCTCCGCCGTCGCGGCCTCGGCCGGCGGGGGCTCGGGGTCGCGCGCGGAAAGCACCTTCCGCACGGGCAGGATGGAGCGCGAGTCCGCGGGGTCCCCCTGGCGGACGGTGACGTGCGCCCACCCGGTGCCGTCCTCGTCGTCGATGTAGAACACCCGGCCCTCCGCGCGCACCTCCACCGCGTCGCGCACCTGCCCGGCCAGGTGCGCGCTCCACCAGCCGTCCAGGGGCGGCGGGCCCACCAGCACGCGCACGCGCCGGCACTGCGCCGGGCTGCCGCGCCAGAAGGTGGGCAGCAGGATCCCCGCCTGGTCCAGCGCCGTCAGCACGACGCGGTCCATCCCGAAGCCGTCGTCGTCCGCGTCCGTGGCGGCCTCGTCCTCCTCCACGCCGCAGGTGCACTCCCACTCGTTGCGGTGGCAGCCCACGCACAGGTCCAGGTCGTCGATCAGGTCCGCCAGCGTGAGCAGGGCGGCGGCGTAGTCGGCGCCCTCGGGCACGCGCTCGCCGGGCACCAGCGCCTGCACCAGGTCCAGCGCGGCCTTGCGGATGCGGGCGCGGCGCAGCTTCTCGCCGTCGTCCACCGGCGGAACGGCGCGCGGCCGCATGGGCGTGCTGCGCTGGAGGCGGAACTGGTCCCAGAACCAGTCCCAGCCGGGCTCCTCCGGACCGTCGGGACCGAAGATGTCGCCCATCGTCACTCCGTGGGTCGGTGTTTGCCGGCGGGGGCGCGGGCGGATGCGGCGCGGAGATCCCCTTCCGCGCCGCGCGCCGTCAGCCGTACCGCTCGGCGAAGCCGGGCACCAGGAACGGGTTCGTGGCCCGCTCGTGCCCGACGGTGGTCTCCGGACCGTGGCCGTTGTGCAGCAACGTCGCGTCCGGCAGGGACAGGATGCGCTCGCGAATGGAGCGCAGAAGCGCCGGCAGGTCGCCGCCGGGCAGGTCGGTCCGGCCGATGGAGCCGCGGAACACCGTGTCGCCCACCAGCGCGAAGCCCTCGCCCGCGAAGACCACGTGGCCCGGCGCGTGCCCCGGCGTGAAGCGCACCCGCAGCTCGCACTCGCCGAACGCCACCACGTCGCCGTCCGCCAGCTCGCGGTCGATGGGGGGAAGCGTCTCCATCCGCATCCCGAACCACTCCGCCTGCGTGGGCGCCGCCGCGTACACCGGAAGGTCGGCCGGATGCAGGAAGATGGGAGCACCCGTCTCCCGCCTGGCCTGCCCCAGCCCTTCCACGTGGTCGATGTGGGCGTGCGTGAGCAGGATCGCGTCCACGGTGGCGCCGGACGCGCGGACCGCCGCCAGCGCGTCCTCCACCGCCGCGCCGGGATCGACGAGGACGGCGACGTTGGTGCGCGTGCACGTCACCACGTAGGTGTTCTCGGCGAAGGCGCCGCCGGTGAACGCGCGGACCGAGGCGCCTCCCTTCCCCACCGCCTCAGCCACGCAGGGCCCCCAGCACCTCGTCCGCCCCGTGCGCGCCGGCCTCGGCGTACGCGATCCGGCCCTCCCGGTCGACGAGGTAGGTGGCGCGCGCCACGCCCCCGTCCTCGCGAAGCACGCCGTACGCCGTGGCGATCCCGCGGTCCTCATCCACGATCAGCGGAAAGTCCAGGGCGTACCTGTCGACGAATGCGCCGTGGCTCTCCGCGGAGCCGGGGTTCACGCCGAAGCGCGCCACGCCCGCCGCGGCGTACTCGGCGCCCTCGTCGCGGGCGGCGCACATCTGGCGCGTGCATCCCGGCGTGTCGTCCTGGGGATAGAACATGAGCAGCACCGCGCCCTTCCCGCGAAAGCCTGCCAGCGACACCGTTCCGCCCGCGGACGTGCGCGCCGTGAACTGCGGCGCCTCCGTGCCCACGGGCAGCAGCGTTCCGTTCTCGGACATCCCATCCTCCCCGTCGTCTCGTGTGGTTGCGATCAACAATGAGCCCAATCCTCGCCCTCCGCAACGGCACTCTGCGTCCACCGATCCGGCTGCGACTTCGGATGTGACGGCGCGCGGCGGATCATGCTCCCAAACGGACGGGCGGCCCTCCCCGCCGGAAAGGCCGCCCGTCGTCCCCATGCGGGATGCGTGCTCAGGCGCAGCCGCAGCCGCTCCGCGCCAGCCCCGCGTCCTCCAGCGCCCGCTCCTCGGGCGTGGGGGCCCGACATCCGCCGGAGTGCTCCAGCATGCGCCGCAGGGAAAGCTCGGCGGCGGCGCGCACCTCCTCGTCGAGCACCACCTCGTGCTTCCGGTGGTCCAGGCACCAGGCCAGTTTGGCGAGCGTGTTCACCTTCATGTTCCCGCAGACCGCCGCGCCAGAGAGCGGCACCAGCGTCTTGAGGGGAAAGCGCTGCCGCAGCCGGTCGATGAGCCCGCGCTCGGTGCCGATGATCAGCTCGTCGTGCTCCTCGGCGATCTGCACCATGCGGCTGGTGGAGGTCACGAAGTCGGCCTCGGCCAGCAGCTCGGCGCGCGCCTCGGGGTGGATGACCACCTTGGCGTTGGGGTGCAGGCGGCGCGCCTCGGCCAGCTCGTCCAGCACCAGGTCGTCGTGCACGTAGCAGTAGCCGTCCCACGCCACGATCGCCCCCGCCGGCACCTCGCCCACGCCCTCGCGGCCGGCGACCACGTACGGACGCCCCGCCTTCCCGGCCGCGTACTTCGCCAGGTTCCGGTCGGGCACGAACAGGATCGTCCGGTCCGCGGGGATGGAGCTGACCACCTCCACCGCGTTGGCCGAGGTGCAGCACACGTCCGACTCGGCCTTCACCGCGGCGGTGGAGTTCACGTAGGCGACCACGGCCGCGGCGGGGTACCAGGCCTTGAGCGCCCGCAGCGCATCCGCCGTCACGAAGTCGGCCATGGGGCACCCGGCGCGCAGGTCGGGCATCAGCACCGTCTTGCCGGGCGACAGCACCTTGGCCGTCTCGGCCATGAAGTGCACGCCGCAGAACACGATGACGTCCGCCTCGGTGGCCGCCGCCTCCTGCGACAGCCCCAGCGAGTCGCCCAGGTAGTCGCTGACCTCCTGGATCTCCACGCGCTGGTAGTTGTGGCCCAGGATCACCGCGTTCAGCTCCTGCTTGCGGAAGCGGATGCGCTCGGCCAGCTCCTCGCGCGGCAGGCGCGCGTAGTCCAGCGGAGTGCGAAGACCTTCCGTTGCCAGGATCAATGCCCACCTCGTGTCTCGGATGATCCATCCACCCCGCGCACCCGGACCTCCCGGCCGCGCCTCGCCCCGCACCTGCCCGCGCCGAAGTGCGGACTGTCGATCCGTTGCGTTGTTCTCGCATTGAGAATACTAGACCGCGATCCACCACGCAACCCTCGGCGGCGGATGAGCCAGCGGATGACAACCCGTGGAGAAGGATCGCTGCATCACGCCCAACCGGATTCTCTGCAACAGCTTAGTACTACTGTGTTAGAAACGCATGACGCCTGACGGAGTGTTGGCCGCAGGCTGGGCAGCAGGGGAGACGTTCGATGAGGAGACGGGCGTAGCGCCGCCGCTGGGTGGCGATGGAAGCGGGGTT
>JAQBQD010000102.1 GCA_028287185.1 Gemmatimonadota bacterium
AAGTGCGAATAGAAGCGTGGCGACGGCGTCCCCCCACTCCTCTCCGCTTCCCGCGCTGCCGCGCGGGAGTGGGCACCACGTTGCCCTTGACAGACTTGGCCTTCTCATAGACGCGGCTTCAGCCGCCGGTGCGCGCACATCGGCGCTCGCGACCGGCGACGATGCTCCTGCCCAGTCCCCGCAGGCGGCCTTCGCCGTTCCAGCCGCGGTTTCAACCGACTTGGGGGGGAGGGTTCGCCGTTCCAGCCGCGGTTTCAACCGACTTGGGGGGGAGGGAGGGCGATTCGGAATGACCGCCGACCGCCCTACTCCACCGCCGGCTCCAGCACCTCCAGCGTCCCCGCGTCCGCATCCAGCCGCGCGGGCACTCCCTCGGGAAGCGTCCAGGTTTCGTCGATGTGGCCGAACGGGAAGCCGAACGCGATGGGGACGCCGAGCGGTCCCAGGCGCTCGCGCACCACCTCCGCGGCGGAAGGAAGGTCGGGCCGGTCCGCATCCACCGTCTCGCTGAACGCGCCCACGGCGATGCCCGCGACACCGTCGAGCGCACCGGAGAGGATGAGCTGCGTGAGCATGCGGTCCACGCGGTACGCGGGCTCGCCGACCTCCTCCACGAACAAGATGGCGCCGCGCGCGTCCAGCGTATACGGGGTGCCGGCGAGCGAGGCCAGCAGCGACAGGTTTCCGCCCACCAGACGCCCCTCCGCCGAGCCCGCGACCAGCGTGTCGGCGCGCCCGGGATGGGTGGCCGGGAACGGGAGAAGCCCCGCGGGCTCGGCACGCGTGACGGAACGGCGGAGCGAATCGGCCGAGAAGGCGGAGAACTCCACCGTCGCGGGGTGCGGGCCGTGGAAGGTGACGACGCGCTTCTGCTGGGCGGCCAGGTGCAGCGCGGTGTTGTCGCTGAAGCCGATCACCGCGCACGGGCGGGCGGCGAGCGCGTCCCAGTCGATGCGGTGCACGATGCGCGGGGTTCCGTATCCGCCGCGCAGCAGCCAGACCCCGTCCACGCGCGGATCGCGGAGTGCGGCATTGAGGTCCGCGGCGCGGCCGTCGTCGTCGCCGGCGAGGAAGCCGGTGCGCTCGCGGGCGTGCGTGCCGACGACGGGCTCCCATCCCCACTCGCGGACACGCGCGATCGCGCGATCGACCGCCTCATCCGCCAGTGGACCCGCCGCGGCAACGAGCGCCACGCGGGCGCCGGGGGCCAGCGCGGGAGGGCGGATCACGCGTCGACCCCGGGGACGGGCGCGGCGGACGATCCAGCGGAGAGCACGGCGAGCGCCACCGCCGCCAGCGCCGCTCCCGAAAGCGCCGGCGCGCCGATGCCGATTCGCGCGAAGGCGATGCCGCCCCACGCGGGGCCCAGCACCCGGCCGAGCGCGGACAGGGACTGCGAGGCGCCCAGGAGGCGGCCCTGCTCCGTCGGCCCACCCTGGCGGGAGATGAGCGACGAGACGGCGGGGATGACGGCGCCCTGGCCCAGGGCGAACATCGCCCCGGCCACGGCCAGCAGCGCGTGCGTGGGGGCCAGCGGGATCGCCACCAAGCTGGCGGCGAGCAGCACCAGGCCCATCCGTGCGGTCGTCCTCTCCCCCACGCGCTTCACCAAGCGGTGGACGATGAGACCCTGGGCGAGCACGGCGACGATGCCCAGGTAGGCGAAGAAGTACGCCACCTGTGCGGGGGTGAAGTGCCAGCGGCGGTCGGTCCACAGCGAGAGCGTGGCCTCCACCGCCGCGAACGCCGCGGTCACCAGGAACGACGTGGCGTACAGCGCCCGCAGCCGCCCGCCCGTGGCGCGGCCGAAGAGCACGCCCAGCCGCGCGCCCAGCCCGGGCCGCGACTCCGCCTGCGGAGTGCCGCGCAGGTGCAGAGGGAGCGACTCGGGAAGGCGGAAGACGGCGACGACGCCGTTGACGGCGGTGAGCAGGGAGGCGCCCAGGAAAGGGACGGCCGGCCCGTAGTGCGCCAGCACGCCGCCGATGGCGGGGCCGAAGATGAAGCCCAGGCCGAAGGCGGCGCCGATCATCCCCATGCCGCGCGCCCGCTTCTCCGGCGGCGTCACGTCCGCCACGTACGCCTGCGCCACGCCGATGTGCGCGCTCATCACCCCCGCCAGGATGCGCGCGGCGAACAGCACCGTCAGCGAGGGCGCGAGGCCGAAGGCGAGGTACGAGAGGGCGGAGCCGAAGAGGCCCAGCAGCAGGATGGGCCGCCGGCCCACGCGGTCCGACAGCCGGCCCCACCACGGGGCGAAGAAGAACTGCATGAGCGAGTACACCGCCACCAGCCACGTCACCGCCACCGGCCCGGCGCCGAAGCGCTGGGCATAGAGGGGCAGCAGGGGGATGACGATGCCGAAGCCCACCAGGTCCAGGAAGACGGTGGCGAACACCACCGCCAGCGGCGAGCGCGCCGGCCCGCGGGCCGCGGCGGGCGCCGGCCCGCCGTCAGCGCCCGAACGGGAGGCGCGTGAGGTTTCTAAGGTCGCTGATCTGCTCAAGGACCGATCTGTCCGCGGTTGCGTCGGGCGGGGGCGCCGGGGCGGACGCGAGCAGGTCGCGCACGTCCAGGATGGCCTCCAGGTACAGCTGGTCGCGCCGGAACCCGAAGTCCAGCCGCCGCTTCTCGTCGTCGTCGCCGCGCTGGGCGGCCGCGGCGAACGACTCGCGGTACAGCGACTCCAGGTTGTGCAGGATGTGGTCGCGCGGGCGCGGCACGGGTCACCTTCCCGGTTTCCGAAGCGGTTGCGAGCCTCAAAGATAACCCCCGCGCAACCGGGGGGACAACGTGCCCCCGGCGGGGGTGGCACGTGGCGTGCTCCCTGCTTCCGCGCCGGCACGGGCGCATCGCCCACCTCCGCCGGCGCACCCCCACGGAGACACGCCCGATGAGCGACGCCAGCCCCAACGAGGTGGTCCGCGCCAGCGCCAACCGCCTGTACTGGAACAGCGCGGACACCGTGGACGACATCGCGGGGCGGCTGGGCATCGGCCGCAGCGCGCTGTACGGCGCCATCCGCCCCGCCCCCGCCGGCGCGGACTGCGCCCGCTGCGGCGCCGCCATGGTGTTCGCCAACCGCAGCGCCCGCGCCGCCGGCCGCGCGCGCTGCCCGGAGTGCGGCAGCACCGCCACCCTGGGCGCCGAGTCGCATCCCCTGGAGCGCCCCTCCGAGCCGGCGCCCGTGCCCCGGCCGGCGGGGAAGTCCGCCGCGGACGGCCCGCGCC
>JAQBQD010000115.1 GCA_028287185.1 Gemmatimonadota bacterium
GCGAGGCGTCGCGGTCGCCGCCGTCGTCGCGCCGCGCGGGCGGCGGCGGGGCGTTGTCGGCCGGGCGCGCGCCGGAAGAAGGTCGCCGCGTGGAGCCGTCGTCGCGGAAGCGCGGGTCCTCCTTGTACGTGTGCGCGTCGCGCTGGTCGGCGTACGTCCGGCGGTCGGCGCGGCGGCCGCGTGTGTCGTAGTACGACGGATCGTCGCGCAGCGCCACCCGCACCCGGTCGCAGCTCCCGTACTGTGAGGTGCGGCCGTAGTACCACGAGCCGTACGAGTCGTAGCAGGCGTAGCGGGGATAGCTGAACCGGCCGCCCAGCTGGTAGCTGTACGAGTCCGTGGCGTACCCGCCCTCGCCGCCGTACCGCGCCAGCCGGCGCCCCATGCGGTCCATCACCTCGAACGGGTCGCCGAACACCACGTGCTCGCCGGCGCCCGAGCGCCCGGCGTACAGGTCGCGGATGGCGCCCAGGTCCAGCGGGCGGTCCGATGCCACGGCGAACACGTAGCCCAGCCCCGGCGCCCCGCGCAGCGTCCAGTACCCCGACTCGGGCAGGGCGTACAGCCGGCCCTGGCGCAGGTAGCCCGGGTCCCGGGGCGACGACGGGTACAGCACCTCCAGGTTGCCGCTGGGGTCGATGTGCAGGACAGCCACGTAGGCCGCGGCGCTGGTGCGCACGAACACCCGCGTGCGGTCGCCCGGGCTGAACGAGTCGCGCTCGTCCTCCGTCCACACGCGCACGCTCAGGCCGCGCTGATCCTGCGGGTCCTGCTGTCGAAAGGCGCCGGCGTACGGAACGGCGGCGGGCGGGTCGGGGCGCGCTCCGGCAAAGGGAACGGGGCCCGGCGCGCCAAGCGCGGACTTCGCCCCGGCAGAAGCCGCGACCAGGGCGAGCGCCGCAAGAACCATCGTGCGCATAGGAACTCCGATTGGGATCGTGGAACTCCCGTCCGGGACGAGCAATCGGCGTTCCCATCGCCCCATTCCCGGAATGTATAGCATCCGCGCCGCCTTCGCGCGAGAACCCGCCCTCCGCGCCCTCGTCTGCCGTCCCCTGACGTGGACGCGCGCCGCCGTCGCAGGGGACGGCTCCGCGCCGCATCGTTCCTCACCCACCGACGTCGGTGGCGGCGTCTCGACGATCCGCCGGCGCTTCCAGCGTCCACGGGAGGGGTGGATGAGGCTCGGTCGGCGCGGCGGAGCGCATCGACGAACGGGACTCCGCACCGCGTCTGACGATCGATGGCACGACATCGATGGCATGACAGGGTGCGGTCGCTCTACGCGGATGGGAGACCATCACGGCGAGCGTGGCGAGGGATCGGCAGCGTATGTGGATGGCGAGGACGGCCTGTCTGCCTCTCAGGAAGGGAGTTCCGCGCTGCAACGGGCGGATGAATCCGCGGCGACCACCACGCGAAGCCTCCGTTCGGAGGCTGGGCGCGTGTGCAGGGGAGCTTGCAGGCTGCCGGCATGCTTGGGGCCGCGATCTTCTCTCCTCGCGAGAGAGGGGCGCGGGCTCGTCAGCCGAGATGGCGAGCGTGAGCTGGGCCTGGACCGCGATCGCGATCGCCGTGGCCCGGAACCCGATCTCGTACCTGATCCCGCGTCACACCTAATTCGCTGCGCCGGCGCGTTCGGCGGATACGGGGGGTGACCGTGCGCGAGAGGCGCATCATGCGCCGGAGGCGGGGAAACCCTGTGTTTCAATCTCCGTCCCGTGGAACCGGCCCATGTCCGCGGTTTCGGGTTGATCGTCGGCGATTCTCAGCCGGCCAGCCCTGCGCCCGCTGGAGCTTTCTCCCTCGCCGCATGCCGAAACAGCAACGCCGATCCGACGAACAGCGCGACGAACAACCCATTGCCGGCCAGGAGCTCCAGCGGCCCGCTCTCCGGCGAGCCCAGCCTGAAGCTCAGCGCGATGACGGCGACCAACGCCTGGGCGAGCGCCGTCGCGAACAACGCGCGTGCCATCCCCTGCGGCCGCAAGCGCGCGATCATGGCACCGATGGCTCCGACGGCGAGCACCCCGACGTACATCCAGTTGGCGGGATCGTCCTCACTGCCGATGACGCCGACGGCGAGGTTTGCCCAGACGAGGAAGAGTGCTGCCCCCAGCGCAACGCCGGCGGCGACCCGGTACGCGAGGTTGCCCGCCTTCCTCGCCGCCAGCTGATACAGGAGACCCGTTCCTACCAGGAGGCCGCCGGCGGTGGCGAAATCGGTCAGGCTCCAGACCACCTCGTCGGTAAGCTGCATGGCCAGCAACGGCACCAGCAGGAGGAACGCTGCCGCGAGCACGATGCGGATGGTGGATCGGTAGGCCGTGTTGTCCGTCTTCATCGCTTTCTCCGGGAGTGAGGGGCGGGTTCCTACAGCACAGGGCAGGTGTGCCGTGAGCCGTCGGCTGCGCAACGATAAAGGACTTTGTATTGAAAAGCAATCCTCGACGTCGAAGCGCCGCCCACACTGGAAGCCATGTGGGTATCCGTCGGAATCCGGGCATTCCCCCGCCCTTCATCCCGGTATGCCCGCACCGTTTCCGCCCCTGGTTGACGGCACGCCCGCCGGGGGCGTAGGTTTCAGGGTTAGCGTCCAGCTTTCACCAGGCGGCCCGCGCCAAGCGCGCGGGGTCCGTCCGGGCCGGTGCACACGCGCGACGGCCGCGTGCGTGCGCCGTGACGTGTCCGGGACTCCGAGGGCCGTGCCGCATCCGCTGCTGATCGAATCCTTCCAGACCGTTCCCGCCTTCCGGGAGCTCGCGGGCGCGCTGCCGCGGGCCGGTGAGGCGGTGCTGGCCGCGGGGCTGGCCGGCAGCGCACCCGTGCTGCTGGTGGCCGCGCTGCACCGCGCCCGGCGCGAGCGGATCTGGATCGTCACCGCACCCACCCCCGACGCCGCCGAGCAGGCCGCCTCCGACCTGGAGGCCCTGGTGGGCGAGGGCGGCGTGTTCCTGTATCCCCAGCGCGAGTCCCTGCCCTACGAGCAGGGCGAGCCGCACCTGGAGATCGGGGGCGCGCGGGTGGAGGCACTGGAGGCGCTTCTCTCCGGGCGCACGGCGCTGGTGGTGACCACCGCCCGCGCGATCCAGGAGCTGGCGCCCGCGGTGGAGGGGCTGGAGGACCTGCGGCTGGAGCTGCGCACGGGGCAGCAGGTACGCCTGCCCGAGCTGGCGGAGCGGCTGGAGGCCATGGGCTTCGAGCGCGTGGCCACGGTGGAGGAGGTGGGGCAGTTCGCCCTTCGCGGCGGGATCGTGGACGTGTTCGGCTTCGGCTCGCCGGAGCCCGCGCGGCTGGAGTTCTGGGGCGACGAGGTGGAGTCCATCCGCCTCTTCGACATCCTGTCACAGCTTTCCGTGCGCTCGGTGGGCGAGATCCAGCTCCTGCCCGTGGACCTGGGCGCGCGCGCCGGCGAGCCCTCCGCCCGCGAGGGGGCCGACACGGGGGAGCGGCGCTCGCTGCTGGACTACCTGCCGCCCGACGCGGTGCTGGTGCACCTGGGCGGCGCGGCCACCCGGCAGGAGATCGAGCGCACCTGGGGCGAGGTGCAGCGCCTGCACGCCGCCGAGGCCGCGCGCGGCGGCCACCCCGAGACGCCCGAGCGCCTCTTCCTGACCCCCGCGGACGCGGCGCGGCGCCTGGACGGCTTCGCGCAGATGTTCGTGGAGGACGCGGGCGACGCGCCCCTCACCGCCTGGCACCACTTCCAGGCGCTGCCGCCCGAGACCGTCGACCGCGACATGCAGCGCCTGGGCGAGCTGCTGCGCGCCGGCGCCTCGCGGGGCGAGCGCACGCTGATCCTGTGCGACAACCAGGGGCAGCTCGAACGGCTCCAGGAGCTGCTGGACGAGCTGCGGATGGGCGGCGGCGCCGTCACCCTGGGCATCGGCTCGCTGCTGGGCGGCTTCGTGATGGCCGACGCCGAGCCGCCGCTGCGGGTGCTGACGGACCACGAGGTGTTCCGCCGCACGCGCCGCATTCGCCGCCGCCGGCGCTTCCGCGGGGGCGCGGCGCTGGAGAGCGTGGCCGCGCTGAAGCCGGGCGACTACGTGGTGCACATGGACCACGGCATCGGCCAGTTCCGGCGGATGGAGCGGGTCCGGCTGGGCGAGGAGGAGTTCGAGACGCTGGTGGTGGAGTACGCCGGGGGCGAGATCCTGCGCGTGCCCGTGCACCGGGTGGACCTGATCGAGCGCTGGGTGCCCGAGGCGGACGACGCGCCCCCGCCCAAGGTGCACCGCATCGGCGGCAAGGACTGGGCGCGCGCCAAGCAGCGCACCCAGAAGGCCATCCAGGAGATGACGGCCGAGCTTCTGGAGCTGTACGCCGCGCGCTCGGCCGAGCAGGGCTTCTCGTTCGCGCCCGACACCCGCTGGCAGCGCGAGATGGAGTCGGCCTTCCTGTTCGAGGACACCCCCGACCAGCGCCAGGCCACCGAGGACGTCAAGCGGGACATGGAGTCGCCCCGGCCCATGGACCGCCTGATCTGCGGCGACGTGGGCTACGGCAAGACCGAGATCGCCATCCGCGCGGCGTTCAAGGCCGTGCAGGACGGGCGGCAGGTGGCGGTGCTCGTCCCGACGACGATCCTCGCCGAGCAGCACCTGCACACCTTCAGCGAGCGGCTGGCCGACTTTCCCGTGCGCATCGAGGCGCTGTCGCGCTTCCGCACGGCGAAGGAGCAGGGCGACGTGCTGCGCCGGCTGGAGGCGGGCGAGGTGGACGTGGTGGTGGGGACCCACCGGCTCCTTTCGCAGGACGTGAAGTTCGCGTCGCTGGGGCTGATCGTGGTGGACGAGGAGCAGCGCTTCGGGGTGCGGCACAAGGAGCTGCTCAAGCAGCTCAAGAAGACGGTGGACGTGCTGACGCTCACCGCCACCCCCATCCCCCGCACGCTGCACTTCTCGCTGCTGGGGCTGCGCGACATGACGCTGATCCAGACGCCGCCGCGCGACCGGCAGCCCGTGATCACGCACGTGCTGCCCTGGACGGACGCCATCATCGAGGACGCCATCCGGCGCGAGCTGGACCGCGGGGGGCAGGTGTTCTTCGTCCACAACCGGGTGGAGACCATCGCCACCGTGGCCGAGCGGGTGCGCCGCCTGGTGCCCGAGTCGCGCATCGGCGTGGCGCACGGGCAGATGCGCGAGAAGGAGCTGGAGGAGGTGATGACCCGCTTCATCGAAGGCGACCTGGACGTGCTGGCGGCCACCGCCATCATCGAGTCGGGGCTGGACGTGCCGCGGGCCAACACCCTCATCGTGAACCGGGCCGACCACTTCGGCCTGGCGCAGCTCTACCAGATCCGCGGGCGCGTGGGCCGCAGCCACCACCGGGCCTTCTGCTACCTGCTGATCCCCGACGAGATCAACGAGGACGCCGAGAAGCGGCTGCGGGTGCTGGAGCACTACACGGAGCTGGGCAGCGGATACCGCATCGCGCTCAAGGACCTGGAGCTGCGCGGCGCGGGTAACATCCTGGGCTCGGCGCAGAGCGGCTTCGTGCACGCCGTCGGCCTCGACACCTACCTGCGCCTGCTGGAGGAGACCATCCGGCAGATGAAGGGCGACAACGGCCGCCCCGCCAAGATGCTGGCCGAGGTCTCCGTCGACGGCGCCGCCCTGATCCCCGACGAGTTCGTGCCCGACGAGGCGCAGAAGCTCCACTTCTACCGCCGCCTGGCGCGCGAGGAGAAGGTGGACGAGGTGGAGACGCTTCGCCGCGAGCTGCGCGACCGCTACGGCCCGGTGCCCGACGAGGTGGAGACGCTGCTGGCCACCCAGGCGCTGCGCCTGCTGGGCGCCGAGCTTCGCATCGAGCGCATCCTCGTCCGCCCGTGGGACGTGCGGCTCAACTTCCGCCATGGCGCGGTGCCCCGCATGGCAACGCTGCAGCGCGTGCTCACGGCGCGCCAGCTGGAGGTGGAGGTGCGCCGGCCCGTTCCCCTGTCGCTCACGCTCACGCGGCACGGCACCGAGCCCATCCTGCCCACGCTGGTGGCGGCCCTGCGCGACCTGGCCGCCGACCCGTCGTTCATGGGCTGATCGGCGATCGATCGAACGGCTGGTCATCGGATGGCATCCGCGCGTCATCCCACGCCCCTCCGCGGATACCGACGTCGTCGAGGGAAGTGCGAGATTCGGGACGGGTGGGGGTCGGCGGAGTCGCCGTGGAACGACGGCGATCGACCCGACGCGATCCGATGAGCGACGCACGGCGGATGATCCCTTCGGCCGACGGACAGGCTTGATCGACCGCCGATCGGCTTTGATCGCCCGATCGGCCGACGACGGAGGAGGAACGCAGTGCGAGGACCGCGGCCCGTGGGGAGACCGGACGCGGAGCGGGACCGACCGATGACCAGACCGCGCGAGCCCGGCCACCCGGGGGGAACCGCGGAAGACCGTTGCCGTCGCAGGACCCCGACGCTGCCGACCGGGCGCACCTCCGCGCGCCGCGAGGCACTGACACCACCACCACGTTGCCGGAGACCGTCATGAAGTTCACCCGTTGGGCGCTGCTCACCGCGGCCCCGCTCCTCGCCGCCGGGTGCGGGAGCTTTAGCAAGGCGATGTCCGCGCACACCGACGTGGTGGCGCGCGCCGCGGGGCACGAGCTGAAGGTGGACGAGGCCGCCAAGCTGATCGCCTCGGCGCCGCAGGCCCCCGCCGACCCCGCCGTGATCCGCCAGCTCGCCGAGATGTGGGTGGACTACACCCTGCTCGCCACCGCCGCCGCCGAGGACACCTCGCTGTCGGTGCTGGACATGGAGAAGCTCGTGCGTCCCCAGCGCGACGCCGAGCTGGTGAACCGCCTGCTGGCCAGCACCACGCACGTGGACACGGTGTTCACCGACGCCGCGCTCCAGCAGAAGTGGAACGAGGTGGGCCCCGGCGTGGAGCTGCACGCCCGCCACATCCTGTTCAAGTGGCCCGCCGACGCCACGCCCGCCCAGCGCGACAGCGTGAGCAAGCTGGCCGCGCAGGTGCGCGCGCAGGCCGCCGCCCCCGGCGCCGACTTCCCGGCGCTCGCCCGCCGCTGGTCGGAGGACACCAGCAAGGACCAGGGCGGCGACCTGGGCTTCTTCGGCCGCGGCCGCATGGTGAAGCCCTTCGAGGACGCCGCGTTCGCGCTGCAGCCGGGCCAGGTGAGCCCCGTGGTGGAGTCGCCCTTCGGCCTGCACGTGATCAAGCTGGAGGAGAAGCGCCAGCAGCCCATCGGCGAGCAGAAGGAGCCCTTCCGCCGCTGGCTGGCGCAGCACGAGCGCCAGAGCGCCGTGCAGAAGTACGTCGAGGCGCTGACCGCCGCCAACGACGTGAAGGTGCTTCCGGGCGCCGGCAAGACGGCCAAGGAGATCGCCGGGCAGAGCAGCCTGACCCTCAAGGGCAGCGCCGCCGACCGCCCCGTCGCCACCTACAAGGGCGGCGAGCTGACGGCGGGCGAGCTGGCCGAGGCCATCTCGGCCAACGGCGCCCAGACGCGCGACGCGCTGGCCAAGGCGTCGGACCAGGAGGTCGAGGGCGCCATCAAGCAGCTCGTCACCAACGAGCTCCTGCTCCGTGACGCGCGCCAGCACAACATCCAGCTCACGCCGGCCGAGAACGACTCGCTGCGCACGCAGGCCCGCCGCGCCATCCACGACGTGCTGGCCGCCACCGGCTTCGCGGCGCACCGCATCCCCAAGGGCGACGCGGGCAGCGCGGGCATCGAGGCCGAGGTGAACGACCTGCTGAGCGGGGCCGTCGAGGGCCGCCGCCAGCTCGTGCCGCTGGGCTCGCTGGGCCAGGCGCTACGCGCCGCGTACGGCGCCGACGTGTACGACGGCTCGTTCGCCCGCGTGATCGAGAAGATCAAGGCGATCCGCGCCACGCAGCCGCAGGCGGCGCCCCCCGCGGGCATGCCGCAGCAGGGCCCGCAGGGGCAGCCGATGCCGCCCATGCCGCAGCAGGGCGTTCCCCCGCAGGGCGCGCAGCCGCAGGCCCGCTAGGGCGCGCGGAAGGACACGGAGCGCGGCCGGGGGAACCCCCGGCCGCGCTCGCTCGTATAACCCGTCTCGACCGGGACTTGTGTCCCGGCCGGCAGCACCCCGCGCGGCCCGCCCACCGGCGCCGCGTCCCCAACCGTCCGCAGGGACCTATGCGCACGCTTCTCCCGTTCACGCTCTCGCTGCTCCTCGCCGTCCCCCTCGCCGCCCAGCAGACGGCGTTCCGCCCCGCCGGCCCCGGCGAGGAGCTGGTGGACCGGGTGGTGGCCGTCGTCGGGGACACCACCGTGCTGCTCTCGGAGCTGCGCGGCGACGTGGCCCGCATGCAGGCCGAGAACCAGCCCGTGCCCGCCGACTCGGCGGGGCTGGCGGTGCTCCTGCGCGACATCCTGCGCCGCCGCGTGGACGACCTGCTGCTGCTCCAGGGCGCCAAGGCGTCCGGCCTGGTGATCCAGGACGCCGAGGTCTCGCAGGCGGTGGACCGGCAGATCGCCCAGGTGCGCCAGAGCTTCCCCAGCCAGGCCGAGTTCGACCAGGCGCTGGCGCAGGCGGGCAAGACGATGGAGGAGTACCGCGCCACGCTCACGGAGCAGTTCCGCCAGCAGGGCATGGTGCAGCGCTACGAGCAGCAGCGCTTCCTCAAGATGCCGCACCCGCACGTGACGGACGCCGAGGCGCGGGCCCTCTTCGACGCGCAGAAGGACCAGATCGGCCAGCGGCCCGCCAACATCTCGTTCCAGCAGGCCATCGTCACCCCCCTGCCCTCCGACAGCGCCAAGGCGACGGCGCGCAAACAGGCCGAGGACGTGCTGGCGCAGATCCGCGCCGGCGGCGACTTCGAGGTGCTGGCCCGCCGCTTCTCGGCCGACCCCGGCAGCAAGGAGCGCGGCGGCGACCTGGGCTGGTTCCGCCAGGGGCAGATGGTGCGCGCCTTCGAGGACACCGCCTACGCCCTGCGCCCGGGCGACGTGAGCCGCGTGGTGGAGACCGACTTCGGCTTCCACATCATCCGCCTGGACAAGATCCGCGGCCCCGAGCGCTCGGTGCACCACATCCTGATCGCCCCCGCCATCACCGACGCCGACGTGGCGAAGGCCCGCGCCCGCGCCGACTCGTTCGCGACCGCGGTGCGCGGCGGCGCCTCGCTCACGGAGCTGGCCGGGCGCACCAAGACGCCGGCCGACCAGGTGGTGACCCAGCACGCCCCGCTGGACAAGCTGCCGGCGCAGTACACGGTGGCCTTCCAGGGCGCGGCGGCGGGCCAGGTTGTGGGGCCCTTCCAGGTGGACGCGCCGGGCGGGCACCCGGGCTTCGTGGTCGCCAAGGTGACGGGGCGGCAGGAGGCCGGCACGCTGACCTTCGAGGACGTGGCCGACGTGGCCCGGCAGCGCATCACCGAGCGCAAGCAGGAGGCCCAGCTCGTGGAGGAGCTGCGCCGCGACGTCGCCGTCACCATCCTGCTTTGAGCGAGGCGGGGCCCCTGCGGGCCGACGTGCTGCTGCACCGCCTCTGCCTGACGCGCAGCCGCAGCGAGGCCAAGACGGCGTGCGACGCCGGCGCCGTCTCGCTCGACGGCCGCGCCGCCCGGGCCAGCGACACGATCGCCCCCGGCGCCCGCGTGGAGGTGCGCTACCCCGGCCGCACGCTGGAGCTGGAGCTGCTGGAGACGCCGGGAAAGAGCACCTCGCGCAGGGCCGCCCGCGAGCTGTACCGCATCGTGCGGGACGAGCGCACGGGGATCGACCCGTGACCCTGGCCCGCCCCCGGATCGCCGTCTCCCTGGGCGATCCGCGCGGCATCGGCCCGGAGGTCGTCTTCGCCGCCCTCGCCGATCCGGAGGTCGCCGCCTCGGCGGACTTCGTCCTCGTCGGCCCCGCGTCCCTCTGCCGTCCGGGCACCGCGGACGTCCCGGTCGGCGGATGGACGGCGGAAGACGGCACCGCGGCCGCCGGACGCATCGCGGGCGAGGCGATCCGCGTCGCCGCCGGGATGGCGCTCGACGGCGCGGTGGACGCGCTGGTGACGGCGCCCATCGACAAGGCGGCGTTCCACGACGGCGGCTGGGACTTTCCCGGCCACACGGAGATGCTCGCCGCCCTCGCCGGCGTGCCCGACGTGGCGATGATGATGGCCGCCGAGCGCACGGCGCTGGGCGGCCCGCTCCGCGTCGTTCTCGCGACGACCCACATCGCGCTCAGGGACGTGCCCGCGGCCCTTTCCGCGGACCTGCTGGTCCGGCAGGCGGAGCTGACGTACGCGGCGCTCCGGGACCTGTGGGAGATCGCATCTCCCCGCATCGCCCTGTGCGCGGTGAATCCCCACGCGTCCGACAACGGGCTGTTCGGCGACGAGGAGGCGCGCCTGGTCGCGCCCGCGCTTGCACGTCTCCGGGACGCTGGGATCGACGCGACCGGCCCCGTCCCCGCGGATACGGTCTTCACCCGCGCGGTGCGGGGGGAGTTCGACGCCGTGGTCGCGCCCTACCACGACGTGGGGATGGCCGCCTTCAAGACGGCCGCGTTCGGCAGCGGCGTCAACGTCACGCTGGGCCTTCCGTATCTCCGCACCTCGCCCGACCACGGGACGGCGCTGGACATCGCCGGCCGCGGGCTGGCCGACGCCTCGTCCACGAAGGAGGCGATCGCGCTGGCCGTGCGGCTGGCGCGGCGCTTTGACACCCGCGGCGGCGCCCGGTAGATTCCGCGCCCGCACGGCCCCGTGCGGCGCACCCTCCAAGTCATTGCCCCGGTTTGATCAAGCTCACCTCGGTCCACAAGGAGTACCCCCGCTCGGGCCCCGCCCTGCGCGACGTGTCGCTGCACGTTCGCAAGGGCGAGCTCGTGTTCCTTACCGGGCACTCGGGCGCGGGCAAGTCCACCATCCTGCGGCTGGTGCAGATGGCCGACTTCCCCACGGCGGGCGAGGTGCGCGTGTCGGGCTTCAGCTCGAAGACGGTGCGGCCCAGGGACATCCCGCAGCTGCGCCGCAAGCTGGGCGTGGTGTTCCAGGACTTCCGCCTGCTGCGCGACCGCACGGCCGAGGACAACGTGGCCTTCGCGCTGGAGGTGACGGGCGCCAAGCGCGCGGGCATCGCCCAGCGGGTGAACCGCCTGCTGGGCCAGGTGGGCCTGTCGCACAAGGCGCAGGCCTTTCCCGACGAGCTGTCGGGCGGCGAGCGCCAGCGGGTGGCCGTGGCGCGCGCGCTGGCGAACGACCCGTTCGTGCTGCTGGCCGACGAGCCCACGGGCAACCTGGACGAGTGGGCCGCGCGCGGCGTGTTCGACCTGTTCAAGGAGATCAACGCCATGGGGATGACGGTGCTCATGGCGACCCACGACCTGGACCTGGTGCGCGCCCACCCCGAGTACCGCGTGGTGGAGCTGTCGCAGGGCGAGATCGTCTACGACTCGGCCTCCACGCTGGAAGGGCAGAGGAGCCGCGCCGAATGATGCCGTACGCCTTCCGCGAGGCGCTGACCGCCTTCCGCCGGACGCCCCTGCTGACGATGCTCTCCGTCGTCGCGATCGGCTTCTCGCTCTTCGTCGTCGGGCTCTTCGGCCTCACCGCGTACAACATCCGCCGCGCCATCGAGAAGGTGGAGGAGAAGGTGGAGGTGGTGGGCTACCTGACGGACGACGCGCTCCCGGAGCAGATCCTCGTCGCGACGCAGGAGATCCGCGGGCTGCCCGAGGTGGCCGCCGTGCGCCCCGTATCCAAGATCGAGGCGATGGCGAACGCGCGCGAGACGATGGAGGAGTTCCGCGACGTGTCGACC
The DNA here is from genome assembly GCA_028287185.1 of Gemmatimonadota bacterium. Taxonomy (GTDB): domain Bacteria; phylum Gemmatimonadota; class Gemmatimonadetes; order Longimicrobiales; family Longimicrobiaceae; genus JAQBQD01. The sequence goes on from JAQBQD010000115.1 coordinate 11,760, forward strand.
GACCTGGAGAGCAACCCCTTTCCCGCGTCGCTGGAGGTGAGCCTGAAGCCGGGCTCGCGCACGCCGACGGCCGTCGCCAGGGTCGCGAAGCACCTGAAGGCGTACCCTTTCGTGGAGGACGTACGCTATGGGCGCGACTGGCTGGACAAGATCTACCTGATCCGGCAGATCCTGGGCGGCGCGGCCTCCATCATCGGGGGCGCGTTCGCGCTGGTGGCGGCCATCGTGATCGCCACGGCCGTGCGCATCGCCGTGTTCGCGCGGCGCGAGGAGATCAGCATCATGCGCCTGGTGGGCGCCACGGACGGCTTCATCCGCAAGCCGTTCCTCCTCGAAGGCCTGATCACCGGCTTCGTGGGCGGGATCCTGTCCGCCGTGCTGACCTACGTGGCGTTCCGGGTGCTGGACTCCACCATGTTCCGCATCGAGTGGATTCCCGGGCGCTGGGTGCTGGGCGTGGTGGCCGCCGGCACGGCGTTCGGCTTCCTGTCGAGCGCCGCCGCCGTCCGCCGCCACCTGCGCGCGGTCTGAGGTGGGCCGCCGACGGCTCCTTCCCGCGCTCGCGCTGGCCGCGTGCGCCCTCCTCGCCCGCCCGGCCGCCGCGCAGCAGCCGGGCGGGCGCGGCGCGCAGGAGATCGAGCAGAGCCAGCGCCGGCTGGAGGAGATCCGCGCCGAGCGGGCACGGCTGCGCGAGGAGCTGGGCCGCATCCGCGGGCAGGTGCACGACGTCTCGTCCGAGATGGCCAACCTGCGCCGCCAGGTGAGCGCCAGCGCCAGCCTGCTGGCCGAGCTGGGGTTCCAGGTGCAGGAGAAGGACCGCGAGGCCCAGGCCACCACCCGCGAGCTGCTCGCCACGCAGGACCAGCTGGCCGAGCGCCGCGCCCTGCTCCAGCGCCGCCTTCGCGACATCTACAAGCGCGGCCCCCTGCCCGACGTGCAGGTGCTGCTGGGCGCCCGCAGCTTCGCGGACCTCATCAACCGCTACAAGTACCTGTACCTGGTGGCCCGCCGCGACCAGGCCCTGGTGCGCGAGGTGGACCAGCTCCGCGACCAGCTCGTCCTGCGCGACCAGGAGCTGAAGCGCGCGCTCTCGGACATCCAGTACCTGCAGCAGGAGCGCGAGCAGGAGCACGCGCAGCTGCAGTCGCTGGCCAGCGAGCAGGGCCAGACGCTCACCACGCTGCAGATCCGCGAGCAGAGCACGGTGCGCCGCGGCGAGGAGCTGGCCGCGGACGAGCGCCGCATGGGTGACCTGATCGCCGGGATGGAGCGCCGCCGCCGTGAGGCCGAGCGCGCCGCCGCGGCGACCGCCGCCGCCCGCCCCGCCG
>JAQBQD010000122.1 GCA_028287185.1 Gemmatimonadota bacterium
CGTCCATCTGCGCCGCGCCCGTGATCATGTTCTTCACGTAGTCGGCGTGGCCCGGGCAGTCCACGTGCGCGTAGTGCCGCTTCTCCGTCTGGTACTCCACGTGCGCGGTCGCGATCGTGATGCCGCGCGCGCGCTCCTCGGGAGCCTTGTCGATGTTGTCGAAGCTGACGAAGTCCGCCAGCCCCTTCGCTGCCTGGATCCGCGTGATCGCGGCGGTGAGCGTCGTCTTGCCGTGGTCGACGTGGCCGATCGTGCCCACGTTGACGTGCGGCTTGTTCCGCTCAAACTTGGCCTTGGCCATTGGTTTGAATCCTCAAGTCGAGGGAGGTGGAGAAAGATGGCCGAATGGATTCCGCCCGGCGGCGCTCTGCGCCCCGGGCCGGCGAACCGCCTCAGCCGCGGCATCGGGCCACTCGGCGTCTCCACGCCGGGACCCAACGGCACACCCCGCCACGTGGCGAGGTGCGTCGGCTCCCGCTCGTTGACGCAACGACTGCACGTCCGTGGCGGGGGCAAGACGAGAAGAATAGCGCTGAAAGCCCCACGGGTCAAGGCCCCGGGCCGGCGATCCGTCGAGCTCCGGCCTGCCCGCGCGTGCGCCGTGCCCGCGCCGGTGCCGACTTCCGACAACCGGCAATCGGGCCATCGGAACGCGGCAGGCCCGTCGTCCGGAACGGCGGTCATGCGACGTCGGTCCGCGTTCACCCTGTCTTCCTTGCCCTTCCACGGAAACCGATGCAGATCGACGAACTCGACGTCACCCCCGTCCTCGTGCGACACCTCCGCGGCGCCGGGATCACCCGCGTGGAGGAGGTCGTCCAGCTCACCCGCGCCGAGGTCCGCACCTTCCACGGGATGGGCGAGAAGGTGACGGGCCGGCTGGAGGCGGCGCTGGCGAAGATCGGGGCGAAGCTGAGGGGGTGGCCACGCCGTGCACCTCCGTAGCGAGGCCTGGGCGGGACTGAATCCCCGGTGTCGGCCGAGCGAAGGCGGGGCTCGCTTCGGACGGCTGCGCCGCGCGTGATATGAGGGATTCGCGCCCGGCTGTTCGGACCCACCGGCGCGTCCCGCATTAAGCGCGGGAATGGAGCACCACCCATGAACGCGCCGGAGGCTCTGCGCCGTTGGCGACGGGAGTATCGTTCCCGACCGCGCGCGAAGCCCGGCCCCGCCTGCGGGAGACACGCCCAACCCGCCGTCCCGCCGTCAGCGAGACCTGCAGGAACGAGAAAGGGCGGCCACACGGGCCGCCCTTTCCACCACAACCCACCGCGTTTCGGAGAGGGCTACCCGCGGACCTTGGCGATGATCTCTTCCGCCTTGGACTTCGGGACCTCCTCGTACTGCGCGAACTGCATGGAGTACACGGCGCGCCCTTGCGTGGCCGAGCGGAGCGACGTGGAGTAGCCGAACATCTCCGACAGCGGCACCAGGGCGGTGATCACCTGCGCGTCGCCGCGCTGGTCCATCCCCTGGATCTTGCCGCGGCGGCTGGAAAGATCGCCGATGACGTCGCCCATGTAGTCGCCGGGCGTCACCACCTCGACCGCCATCACCGGCTCCAGCAGCACCGGGCCCGCGCGCCGGGCCGCTTCCTTGAACGCCATGCCGCCGGCGATCTTGAACGCGATCTCGGACGAGTCGACGTCGTGGTAGCTGCCGAAGACGAGCTGCACCTTGACGTCCACCATCGGGTAGCCGGCGAGCACGCCGTTGTCCATCGCCTCGCGCAGGCCCTGCTCGCTGGGCTTGATGAACTCGCGGGGGATGACGCCGCCCACGATCTTGTCCTCGAACACGAAGCCCTGGCCCGGCTCGGCCGGCATCATGTTGATGACGACGTGGCCGTACTGGCCCGAGCCGCCGGTCTGGCGGACGAACTTGCCCTCCACCTTCTCGACCGTCTTGCGGATGGTCTCGCGGTAGGCCACCTGGGGCCGGCCCACGTTGGCGTCCACCTTGAACTCGCGCATCATCCGGTCGACGATGATCTCGAGGTGGAGCTCGCCCATCCCCGCGATGATCGTCTGGCCCGTCTCCGGGTCGGTGTGCACGCGGAAGGTGGGGTCCTCTTCCGAAAGCCGGCGGAGGGCCTCGCCCATCTTGTCCTGGTCGGCCTTGGTCTTCGGCTCGATGGCCACGTGGATCACGGGCTCCGGGAACGTCATCGACTCGAGGATGATGGCGTGGTCCGGATCGCAGAGCGTGTTGCCCGTGGTCGTGTCCTTGAGGCCGATGGCGGCGGCGATGTCGCCGGCGCGCACCTCGGGGATCTCCTCGCGCTTGTTGGCGTGCATCTGGAGGATGCGGCCCAGGCGCTCGCGCTTGCCCTTGGTGCTGTTGAGCACGTGCGCGCCCTGCGCGATCACGCCCGAGTAGACGCGGAAGAACGTCAGCTTCCCCACGAAGGGGTCGGTGGCGATCTTGAACGCCAGCGCCGAGAAGGGCTCGTCGTCCGACGGGTGCCGCTCGAGGTGCTCGTCCGGGTCGTCCACCGAGATGCCGTCGATGGCGGGCACGTCCAGCGGCGACGGGAGGATGTCCACCACCGAGTCCAGGAGCTGCTGCACACCCTTGTTCTTGAAGGCCGAGCCGCAGAGGATGGGCGTCATGGCGCCGGCGATGGTGGCGGCGCGGATGGCGTGGATCAGCTCCATCTCGGAGATCTGCTCGCCCTCCAGGTAGCGCTCCATCAGCTTCTCGTCGTGCTCCACCGCGCCCTCGACCAGGGCGAAGCGGGCGGCGGCGACGTCCGCCTTGAGCGAGTCGCGCACGGGCGCCTCGTCCCACTCCTTGCCCATCACCTCGTCCTTGTACAGCAGCTCGACCTGGCGGATCACGTCGACGATGCCGACGAAGTGCTCGCCGTCGCCGATGGGCAGGTGGATGGGGTACGGCTTGGCGCCCAGGCGGTCGCGGATCATCTCCACGCAGCGCTCGAAGTTGGCGCCCGTCCGGTCCATCTTGTTGACGAAGCAGATGCGCGGCACGCCGTACTTGTCGGCCTGGCGCCACACGGTCTCGGACTGCGGCTCCACGCCCGCCACCGCGTCGAAGACGCAGACGGCGCCGTCGAGCACGCGGAGCGAGCGCTCCACCTCGACGGTGAAGTCGACGTGCCCCGGGGTGTCGATGATGTTGATGCGGTACTGCTCACCGAAGCGCGTCCACGAAGCGGTGGTCGCGGCCGAGGTGATGGTGATGCCGCGCTCCTGCTCCTGCTCCATCCAGTCCATGGTCGCCGCACCCTCGTGCACCTCGCCGATCTTGTGCGTGCGGCCCGTGTAGTACAGGATGCGCTCGGTCGTGGTGGTCTTGCCGGCATCGATGTGCGCCATGATGCCGATGTTGCGATACTTTTCCAGCGGTGTGGTGCGGGCCATGGCCTTTCGGTTCCCTTACGTGGAAAGCGCGGGGCGCGGGAGCGGAACCTTCCGCCCCCGCACCGCCGCACCCTCTGCCGTTTATCGTGGTCTGGTACGACCTACCAGCGGTAGTGCGCGAACGCCTTGTTGGCCTCGGCCATCCGGTGGGTGTCGTCCTTCTTCTTGATCGTGGCGCCCTCGTTGCGGCTGGCGGCCAGCAGCTCGGCGGCCAGACGGTCGGCCATCGTCTTCTCGCCGCGGGCGCGGGCATAGCCCACGAGCCAGCGCATGGCGAGGGCGGTGCGGCGCTCGGGCCGGACCTCGACGGGGACCTGGTACGTGGCGCCGCCGACGCGGCGGGACTTCACCTCGAGGACGGGCTTGGCGTTGTTCAGCGCCTGCTTGAAGATCCCCTCGGCCGGCTGGCCGGTCTTCTCTTCGATGGACGTGAGCGCGTCGTAGAAGATCCCCTCGGCGGTGGACTTCTTGCCGTCCAGCATGAGGGTGTTGACGAACTTGGTCACCGACTCGCTCCCGTAGACCGGATCCGGGAGAACGGGGCGCTTGACGGCGCGTGTGCGACGGCTCATGGCTTACCTCTTCCCCTTGGCGGGAGCGCCCTTGCCGCCCTTGCCCGCGGCCTGGCCCGGCTTCGGACGCTTGGCGCCGTACTTGGAACGGCTCTGGCGGCGGTCGTTGACGCCGGAGGCGTCGAGCGTGCCGCGGATGATGTGGTAGCGCACACCCGGAAGGTCCTTCACGCGTCCGCCGCGGATCAGGACGATCGAGTGCTCCTGCAGGTTGTGACCCTCGCCCGGGATGTACGCGGTGACCTCGAACCCGTTGGTCAGCCGGACGCGGGCGACCTTGCGAAGCGCCGAGTTGGGCTTCTTGGGGGTCGTGGTGTAGACGCGCGTGCAGACGCCGCGCTTCTGCGGATTGTTCCGCATCGCCGGCGACTTGCTCTTGTTCGCGAGCGTCTGGCGTCCCTTGCGGACCAACTGGTTGATAGTCGGCATTCGAAGACGTGGACCCGAGTGAAAACGAATACAGGCGGGGACGTGACTCACCCCCGCCGCCGCGCACAGAAGCTGGGCGACAGACAGGGAAACGTAATGACCAGGGCCGGCCGTGTCAACCCGGGCCGGCAACCCGCGGCTGGGGTTCCCGCCCCTTCCCCGCGCGCTCCCATCCACCCCCGCGCGCCGCGCCGCGGGGACCGCGGTCGCCTCCGTCCGCGCGAAACGCCGCGTTCCGTGCCGTGATTCCGTGTCGGCACGCGCTCAACGGGCTCTGCGGCCGAGCGCTCCCGCGGCTTCGGAACGATGGTCCGCGGATGACGCGCGGCGCAGGCGTCGGCGCGGACAGCGCAGGATGGCGGGCGGATGGTCCGCTGCGATCACACGACGAGCGGACGCGGGCGAATGCTCGATCCGTTGCCGCAGCGTCCAGCAGCAGCATCCCCGACGCTGGGATCGACATGGCGCACGCGCTCTACCCCGGGGGTGACGCTCGATCTCGGATCAGGAGGATTCGATCGATCGACCCCTGCAGGAGAAGCGCGCATCCACACTCGCGGCTCTCGGCGGAGCCGGCATCGCTTTCAGCCGTCCAGCGATCCCCGCACTTTCACTGTCTCTCCGAAACACCAGGGCGGGCAGCGGCGTACCAGTCGCGGCGACGAAGCGCGGGCCCGTCCGCCGGGGAACGGCGGCTTCCGGCGCGTTGCCGGGCGCGCCCGCTCCGTCCATCTTTCCGTTCCGCCCTTCGCCGCCGCTTCCCCGGATCGTCCCACCGTTGTCCGACGCGATCGCCACTCCAGCCACGCATCCCCGTGAGCTTACGGCATTCCTGACCGAGCTGGCGGTCGCCGTGCACACCCACGGCGTCTACCCGCCCGGGCACCCGTTGCGGGCGCGCACGGCCGACGTGCTGCGTGCGCGGGCCGACGCGCTGCTGCGGGAGCGCGCGTCCGTGTCCCTGGGCGTGGCGCGGCGGCGCCTGGTGGTGGAGGGGCTGGCGACGGCGGAGGAGCACCCGCTGCTGAGCGGGCTGGCCGAGCGGCTGCACCGGATGCGCGTGGGGGCGGTGACGCTGCACCGGGGCGTGGAGCCGGCCGAGGTGGACGCGCTGCTGACGGCGCTTTCCGCGGAGCCGGAGCGCGGCGGCGTGGTGCGGCCGGAGGAGTGGCCCGACGGCCCGCACCTGCGCCTGCATCCCATGCGCTTCGGCGAGCTGCAGATGGCGGAGGACGCCGCCGACGCCCCCGCCGACGCGGAGGGCGCCTCGCGCGCCGCGCAGCTCTGGCTGGGGCTGGCGCAGGCGGCCACAGCGGGCGGCGAGAGGCTCGACGCACCGGGCGGGGCGGTGGCGGCCGACTCCGCCGACGCGCTGGAGGTCGCGCGAGCGATCGACCGGCACCCGGGCGCGGAGGCGTACGACCAGGTGGTGGTGGGCTACCTGCTGCAGCTTGCGGAGGAGCTGAAGTCGGACGCGGCGAGCGCGGTGCCGGTGCGCGCGCGGGCCTCGCGGGTGGTGGCGGGCCTTTCGCCCGCGACGCTGCGGCGGCTGCTGCGGATGGGGGGAGACCCCGCGCAGCGCCGCCGCTTCGTCCTGGACGCCAGTCGCGCCTTCGCGCCGGACGCGGTGGTGCGCGTGGTGGAAGCGGCGGCCGAGGCATCGGGCCAGACGGTGTCGCACTCGCTGCTGCGCATGCTGCAGAAGATGGCCTCGTACGCAGACGCCGGCGCGCACGTCTCGCCGGAGGCGGACGCGTCGCTGGGCGAGCAGGTGCGCGCGCTGGTGGACGGGTGGTCGCTGGCCGACCCCAACCCCGACGCGTACACGGCCGCGCTCCAGGGCTTCGCCGAGGCGCCGGCGCGGGCCGCCGCGCACAACGGCGGGTGGGAGATGGAGCCCGGCCGCGTGGTGCAGACCGCGCTGGAGACGGACGCGGACGGGGAGGCGGCGCGGGCGGCCGTGGGGCGCCTGCTGGCCGACGGCCGCGCAGGTGAGCTGGTCGCGATGCTGGCGGCCGCTCCGGCGGGCTCGGCGTTCGCGGAGGCGGCCTGGGGCGCGGTGGCGAGCGGCGAGGGGCTGCGCGCGCTGCTGCGCGCGCGCCACCCGGACGGCGCGGCGCTGGACCGCGTGGTGGAGCGCATGGGGCCCGCCGCCATCGCCCCGCTGCTGAAGGCGATGGCTGACTCGCCGTCGCGGATGGTGCGGCGGCTGGCGTTCGACCGGCTGGCGGCGCTGGGGCCGGCGGCGGGCGAGTCGGCGGCGGCGCTGGTGGACGACGAGCGGTGGTTCGTGGTGCGAAATGCGCTGGCGCTGCTGGCCGAGACGGGCGCGCCCGCCGGCTTCTCGCCCGCGCCCTTGGCGCGCCACGCGGACGCGCGCGTGCGGCGGGAAGCGTACCGCGTGGCGTTCCGCACCCCGGCCGAGCGCACGCGCGGCGTGTGCGTGGCGCTGGCGGACGACGACGGCGTGGCGGTGCGCGCGGCGCTGGCGGAGGCGCTGGCCGGCTGCCCCGCCGAGGCCGTTCCGCTGGTGTGCCGCCACGCGGCCGCGTCGTCCGCGGACGGCGAGGCGCGGGTGCTGGCGCTGCGGGTGCTGGGCACGAGCCCGGACCCGACGGCGCTGCGCACGCTGCTGGCGGCCGCGCACGGCGGGCGGGACTGGCGTGGCCGGCCCCGGCTGACGCCGCGCTCGGCGGAGCTGCTGGCGGCGCTGGCGGGGCTTTCCGCCGGGTGGGCGCGGCACCCCGCCGCCGCGGCGGTGCTAGGG
>JAQBQD010000141.1 GCA_028287185.1 Gemmatimonadota bacterium
GCCCCCGCGCCGCCGGCGTCCGCCTTCCCGCGGCCGACACCGCGGCCATCCGCACCTCGCGCGACGGCTACCGCCTGACGCCCGACGGCCCCGGATGGCGGCTGGAGATCGTGGCGACCTACACCAACCGCACCGGCCGCGCGGTCTACGTGCGCCACGGGGGCGGACGCCAGCCGGGCTTCCGCCTGGAGAAGCGCGAGGGCGATGCCTGGACGGCGGCGTTCGCGCCCGCCGTCCCGCTGGTCGCGGAGCCGCCCTCTGTGGTTGCCCCCGGCGCGTCTCGCACGGACACGCTCGTCGTCCTCGCCTCCGCGCCCGGCCTGGGCGCACCGGCCTTCACGGTGGACTCCATCCCCGGCACCTACCGCGTGGTCTACGACCTCTACGCCACCTCCACCGTGGAGAGCATGGTGGCGCTGCTGTCCGACCCGCTGCCCGTCGAGGCGCGGTCCTCCAACCCCTTCCAGCTCGATCGCTGACGGGTTCGCGCGGGCGGGCGTGAACCCACGATGCGAAGAATCCCCCGAACCGGTGGCTCGGGGGATTCTTCCGTGCGGTCGATGACAGGGAGCGGGTCCGTGGAACCCTTGGATCGTCCGCGCTTCTCCGAGGCTCCCCGGAGGATCCCGCGCTCTCCGTAGTCCGCTGCTTTCCGTGGATCACGATGGCTTCCGCGCGGACGGACCCGCGGGGTCGATCGACGGGACGGCCAGGCCGCGTCCCGAGCGAACGACGCGCCTCAGTTCGGGAACGAGAAGACCGACGGGGAGAGCAGGCGCCGGGCGCTGCGGCGAAGCTGCGGGTCGTCGCCGGCGGCGCTGCGGCCGATGGCCTGGCCCACGCCGATGGAGACCGTCACCGAGCGCTTCAATCCGCTGGAGACGACGGGATACGCCACGTCCAGGCGGTAGGTGCGGCGCGAGTCGGGGGGGAAGGCCAGGCGCAGGCCGGCGCCGACGCTCACCTGCAGGGGCGTCGTGGCGCCGAAGGGGTCGCGCCCCGCCCAGCTCTTGCCCGCGTCCACGAACACCGCCGTGCCCAGGTCGAAGAGCTGGGGATACGGCCACGCCAGGTACGCCCGGTCCTCCAGCGTCACGACGGCCCGGCGCTCGCCCGTGTAGGCGTGGCGCGTGAAGCCGCGCAGGCCCGCCTGCGAGCCCAGGGTGAGCTGGAAGGGGACGTCCGTGTGCCACCCGCCCGCCCCCTGGACCGCGGCGACGACGGTGTGGTGCCCCTCGGGCGTGGGGCGCCAGTAGGCCCACGCGTCCAACTGCGAGAACACGTCGCGCCACTCGGCCAGGCCGCTGGGGGCCTCGTTGTCGCGCCGGCCCTGCACCAGCATGCGGCCGCCCGCCAGGATCCCGCCGGGCAGGTCGCCCGCCACGAACATCCCCAGGTCCAGCGCGATGTCGTCGCCCGACGAGAAGGCGGTGAGGCTGCGGCCCACGCCCAGCTCCACCTCGGCCCCCAGGCGCACGTCCTCGGCGCCGCGCACCGCGTCCAGGGCCCGCCGCCGGTCGAAGTGAACGTTGCGCTGGCCGGCCAGGAACACCACGCGCAGGTCCGAGATGGAGTCCAGTCCCAGCACGCTGCTGTCGGGAGCGGCGGGCAGCACGTCGGCCGCGAGGCCGTTCACCCGCACGCCGCGCGGGTAGTCGATCCACTCGCCCGTGAGCCCCACGCCGAAGAGCGTCAGGTTGCCGCGGTGGCCCAGCCGCGTCACGGCGCCCACGTCGAAGGAACGCCGGCGCTGGGGGAAGAGGTACTGCACCCGCGCGCCGTCCTTCCGGCCCAGGTACTCGAAGTAGTCCTCCTCCTGCTCCACCTGCTGCAGCACGGCGAAGCGCCCCGTCTCGCCCCGGAACGGGTACGCCAGGCGCTCGCGGAACGAGGCGCCCACGGGGGTGTGGGCCACCTCCAGGTACGCGTTCACGTGCGTGCCGGCCAGTTGCGTGGTGCCGTAGGAGGCGCCGTACACACGCTCGCCGTGCTCGTCCCACACGAAGGCAGAGACGTGCTGGCCCGTGCCCAGCAGGTTGTCCTCGCGCAGCTCCACGCCGCTCAGCTCCGCGCTTCCCCGCACCTGCGCCTCCAGCCGGGTGGACCACTCGTCGCGCGTCTGCACCACCACGTGGTAGCTGCCGTCCGCCTGGCGCACCCCGAACACGTCCGCGTCGGCGATGAAGGGAGAGGCGCGCAGGATGCGCTCCGAGTCCTCCAGCATCGCCGGGTCGTAGCAGTCGCCCTCGTGGAACAGCAGCTCGCGGCGGATCACCTCCTCGCGGGTGCGCACGTGCAGCCGGTTCGCCAGCCGGTACGCCCACTGGAAGCGCCGCGCCTCCGCGCCGTCCGTCTCGAACACCGAGTTGTTGTCCACGAACACCTCGGTGATGCGCCCGCCCGGGCACACCATGCCGCCGTCGGTCGCGCCGGCGCCCCCGGCGGGCGCGGGCGAGGCGTGCGCGCGTCCGCCTGCGCCGAGCAGCAGCGCGGCGCAGAGGGCGGAACGGGTCGCGGGACGTCGGATGGGCACGGGAACGGGGTGTGGGTGCGGCTCGCCGCGAGGGTCGCGGCCCCTGGTCTGTACGTGGATGCGGGCGCGGGGGAGCAATCTTCAGGCCGGGTGCCGCAAAGCCGAGCGGCGGACCCCGGAAGGGCCCGCCGCCGCTCGCGAATCGCCGTCCGCCTCAGTCCCCCACGCCCGCCGGCTCGGGGATGTCGGCCATGTCGGCCAGGAGCCCTTCGACACGCCGCAGGTGCTGCACCGACCCGCTCTCCTGGAAGATCTCGCGGGCGCGCTCCAGGTAGGCCCGGGCCTCCTCCGCGCCGCCGTTGTGGCTGCGCAGCAGGGCGTACTCCAGCAGCGTCTCGCCCTCCAGCGACGAGTACCCCTTCTCGCGGGCGATCTCCAGCGCCTTCTCGTAGAAGGTGAAGCCGTCCACGTCGCCCCGCTCGCGGGCGATGTTGCCGCGCCCCAGGTACATGTGGCCCATCGAGTAGGGGCTCTGCGAGCGGATGGCGTGCTCCTCGGCCTCGCGCGCCCACTCCTCGGCGGTGGTCACGTGGCCCTGCCCCAGCACCAGCCCCGCCAGGTCGGTGGCGATCACCGCCCGCAGGCCGGAGGGGATGGAGAGGGTGAGCGCCCGCCGGCATCGCTCCACGGCCTCGTCCGGCCGGCCCTGCAGCTCCAGGAGGTGGGCCTGGCTCAGGTAGGCCACGCCCAGGTCGTAGGGGGCGTCCAGCTCGGCGTACAGCTCGAAGGCGCGGGCGAACCACGCCTCCGCCTCCTCCAGGCGGCCCTGGCGGGTCACCATGTTGCCCACGTTGCTGTAGAGCTGGGCGCGCTCCAGGCGGTGGCCCTCCGCCGGCAGCCCCTCGGCCAGCCGCAGCGCCTCCAGGTAGCGCGACTCGGCCTGCGCGAAGCGGCCCTTGTGCAGGCACACGTTGCCCAACCCGGTGCGGCCCACCACCTGGCCCTGCAGGTCGCCGCTGTCCAGCGCCAGCTCCACGCTGCGCTGGTAGTACGACTCCGCCTCGTGAAAGCCCCCCAGCGCCAGCGCCACCCGGGCCACCCGGCGCAGCGCCAGGATCTGCGTGGCCTTGTCCGGCACGGGAAGAACCAGCGAGAGCGCCACGTCGTAGCAGCTCCGCGCCCGCGACACCCACCCATCCCCCTCCAGCCGCTCGCCCAGCGCCACCAGGTGCCGGGCCGCGTCCTCGGGGCGCCCCGCCCAGTACGCGTCGAACACGGGCCTCAGCCCCGCGAAGACGCGCGCGATGAAGCGCTGGAGCGTCTGCTCGGCGTCGGCCAGCGCGCCGTCCACCGACGCGGGGTCCATGATCCGCTTGTCGATGGTGGCGAACGCCGTCGAGCTGTCCCACGCCTTCTCGGGGTCGGGCGCGGCGCGCTCGGCCAGAAGCAGGCGCAGCACCTCCAGCTCCTCCATCCGGGGAAGGAGCGAGCGCAGGTCCTCCAGCGTGGCCTGGGGAGAATGCACGGGCAGGGTCTTCTCTCTCGGAACGCCCGGGGTCAGCCGCCGGACGAGGCGAGCCCGCCGTTGAAGTACGCCTCGCTGGTGCCGTACGTGGAGAAGTGGGGGACCTTCGTCACCAGGCGAAGCCCGTCCGCCGAGATCGTCCCGCCCATGGAGGTCCACTGCGCCAGCGACTCGTCCCACCACAGCACCTGCGTGGGGCTGCCCGCGACGGTGGTGTTGCGGTACGGGGTCTCGATCTGGATGGGCCTGCGGAAGGTCACGTTGTGGGGCCCGAACTCGGCCACCGCGTGGTCGCTGCCGTACGGGTCCTGCGGGACGCGGATGCTGAACATGGTCACGCGGTCCACCGCGCCGGCGGGCACCTGGATGGCGAAGCCCAGGAAATCCACCCGGCCGCCCGCCGGACCGATCCACGCCTTCACCCACCCCGAGGTTGCCTGGGGGCGCGTGCTGAACCGCGCGATGCGGGTGAGGTCCGGGCCGCCGGGCGCCGAGGAGAAGAGCGGCGCGGCGCGGAACGCGATGGCGTCGCCGGCCGGGGCGGGGGCCTGGGTGGGCATTCCCGCCTCGGAGCAGCCCGCAGCGAGGACGAGGGCCAGGGCCGGCGCGAGGCCGAGCAGGTGTCGCAGAGCGTGCTTCATCAATGCCTCCGTTCAGTGGAGTAGGGATGGGCGACGAGTGCGCACGGCCCCTTTCGCAGGGCCGACCGGAGCACGTGAAAGACGCAGGTGCTCCCGCCCAAGGAGCTTGCGCCGTTTTCCCGCAGTTCCCGCCTGCCTCGGCGGGCCGTCGGCTACCGCACCGGCCTGTGCACGGCGTGCACTTCGGTGCGCCGCGTCACGCTACGGCTCGCCGAGCTCGTACTCGGCGATCTTGCGCCTCAGCGTGTTGCGGTGAATTCCCAGGCGGTCGGCGGCGACCGTCAGGTTGCTTCCCGTCTCTGCCAGCGCGCGCCGGATCATCCGGCGCTCCATCTCCTCCAGCGTCACCAGCGGCATCTCGGCGGCCTCCTCGGCCGCGCGCGCCTGCTGCGGCGCCACCACCTCGGCCGGCAGGTGCTGGGGAAGCAGCACCTCGCCCTCGGCCATCACCACCGCCCGCTCCATGGCGTTGCGCAGCTGCCGCACGTTGCCGGGCCACGGGTGGCGGTGCAGGATGGTGAACACCTCCTCCGACACGCCGCGCACGGGGCGCCGGTGCTCGCGGGCGTAGCGCGCCACCAGGTGCGTCGCCAGCAGGTCCAGGTCCGCCCCCCGCTCGCGCAGCGCCGGCAGGTTCAGCGTCACCACCGCCAGCCGGTAGAACAGGTCCTCGCGGAAGCGGCCCTCGCGCACCGCCGCGGACAGGTCGCGGTTGGTGGCGGCGACGATGCGGACGTCGATGGCCACCGTGGAGTTGCCCCCGACGCGCTCGATCTCGCGCTCCTGGATGGCCCGCAGGATCTTGCTCTGCAGCGCCAGCGACATGTCGCCGATCTCGTCCAGGAAGAGCGTGCCCCCGCTCGCCCGCTCGAAGCGCCCGATCCGCCGTCCGATGGCCCCTGTGAAGGCGCCCTTCTCGTGCCCGAAGAGCTCGCTTTCCAGCAGGTTCTCGGGAATCGCGGCGCAGTTGATGGCCACGAACTGGCCCCGCGCGCGATGCGAGCGCGAGTGGAGCACCCGCGCCACCATCTCCTTGCCCGTCCCGCTCTCGCCCAGCACCAGCACGGTGGCGTCGCTGCCGGCCGCCTTGGCGATGGTCTTGAAGACGGCCATCATCCCCGCGCTGGACCCCACGATCACGTCCTCGGGGGGCAGGTCGGCGGGCAGGGGGCGCACGCGGCGCACCTCCTCGATCCCCGTCACGATCTCGCGCACGCGCCCCCGCGGGAGGGGCTTGGCCAGCACGTCGTGCGCCCCCTGGCGGATGGCCTCCATCGCCAGGTCCATCGACGGGTGGCTGGTGAGCAGCACCACCGGCGTCCCCCCGTCCTCCCGAAGCCGCCCCAGCAGCTCCATGCCCGCGTCCGAGAAGTCGGCGTCCAGGAGGATCAGGTCCCACGAGCCGAGCCCCAGCATCCGCAGGCCCTCGGTGAGCCCCTGCGCCGCGTGGAGCTCCGCGCCCTCCAGCTCCGGTTCGAGCGTTCGACCGACGCTGCGATCCGAGTCGAGAAGAAGAACCTTCAAGGACAAGTGGGTAGCGTGCGTGTATTTGGGTGGGGCTCGCGAATATACAGGCCGCCGGCGGGTGACGCAATCGTGACGCGTCCGGAGCGGGCGTGGGCGCGCTCCGGTGATACGCGGCATCGGCGCCGCGCTCCGTGGCCGGACCTCCGTTCCTGCGGGTGAGCGGCACTCATTCTGGGTGCGCGTCCATGGAAAAGCAAACGCGCGCACCGGAGGGGTGCGCGCGGGCCCCCCGGACCGCGGGGGCGCCAGGGGTGCCGGCGGCGGCTCCCGGGGGAGCCGCCGCCGGCGGGGTTGCTACGGGTGCGACAGCCAGAAGCTGTAGGCGCCGCTGCCGCTGTACGAGGAGATCTTCCACTCGTAGTAGCCGGCCGTGCCGCTGTAGCTGATCGACTCCACCGAGGTGGCCGTCTCGGAGCTGGCGACGATCACCCAGGCGCTGCCGTTCCACTTGTACAGGTACAGGTCGAAGTCGGTGCCCGACGGGCCCTGCAGCCAGCCCTTGTGGCTGCCCGAGACGCTGCTGTAGTAGTACGTCCCGCCCGGCTGGATGGCCGACGCGCCCGTGCCCGACAGCGAGCCCGTGTACTTGGTGCAGGCGGTGCAGGGGTCGCCGGTGCCGCCGCCGCCGCCGCCGCCCGTGGTGAGCAGCGAGTACAGCAGCAGGTTGGGCGAGCCCGTCCCGGCGCTGGTCACCTTGCCCGCGGTGGCCGTGCTCACGATGGCCGAGGCCACGGTGGCCGGCGACGCCGTGGGGTTGCCCTGCAGGTACAGCGCGGCCACGCCCGCCACGTGCGGGCTCGCCATCGAGGTGCCGCTGATGGTGTTGGTGGCGGTGGTGCTGGTGTACCAGGTGCTGGTGATGCTGGAGCCCGGGGCGAACACGTCCACGCACGGCCCGTAGTTGCTGTAGCTGGCGCGGGCGTCGGTGCTGGTGGTGGCGCCGACGGTGATGGCCTCGCCGACGTCGTTCGGCGAGCCCGTGCAGGCGTCCAGGTTGTCGTTGCCAGCGGCGACCGCGAAGGTCACGCCCGACGAGATGGCGCGGCGCACGGCGGCGTCCAGCGTGCTGCT
Organism: Gemmatimonadota bacterium; assembly: GCA_028287185.1. Lineage (GTDB taxonomy): Bacteria > Gemmatimonadota > Gemmatimonadetes > Longimicrobiales > Longimicrobiaceae > JAQBQD01. Next base: position 7,238 of record JAQBQD010000141.1, read on the forward strand.
GAACGAGCCGCCCAGGCTCATGTTGGCGACCGCCGGGCTGGCGTGGTTGGCCGTCACCCAGTCGATGCCGGCGATGACGCCCGAGTTGCTGCCGCTGCCCGTGCAGTCCAGCACGCGCACGGCCTTGAGGGTGACGCCCTTGGCCACACCGTACGTGCTGCTGCCGATGGTGCCCGCCACGTGCGTGCCGTGGCCGTTGCAGTCGATGCCGTTGTGCCCGTCGCCCAGGGCGTCGTACCCCACCGAGGCGCGCCCGCCGAACAGCGTGTGCGAGACGAGGATGCCTGTGTCGATCACGTACGCCGTGACGCCGGCGCCGGTGGGCGTGTAGTTGTAGCTGCCCGAGAGCGGAAGGTCGCGCTGGTCGATGCGGTCGATGCCCCAGGTGGCGCCCGTCTGCGTGGTGGTGGCGTGCACGCGCTGGTCCTCCTCCACGTAGCGCACGGCGGGGTTCTGGCGCAGCAGCTCGAGCTGTCCCGCGGTGAGCGGGCCGGCGAAGCCGTTCACGCTGTGGCCGTACACCAGGCGCGGCGACACGCCGGCGGCGCGGGCCGCGGCGCGGGGGTCGGCGCCGTCGTTCATCACCACGATGTAGCTGTTGGAGATCGCGACGGCCGTGGGGGCGCGCAGCAGGGGCGCGCGCTCGTGGGCGGCGCGGGTGCTCGCCGGGTCGGCGGCCTGGTTGTCGGAGCAGGCGGCCGCGACGGCGACGAGGCCGGCGGCGGCGAGGGTACGCATCAGGCGCATGGGGTGTCCTCCACTACGGTGTGAGACGATGCAGGTCCACGCGCGGATACGGTCCGCGGGGGCCCTGCGGGAAGTTGGAACCCGGCCGCGGGAAGCGCGCTCGGCGCCCGCGCCCATGCGGCGGCGGGGGTGGCGGAGCCTGCGATCGGCTCCGGGCGCTCGGGAGTGGCGGGTTCGGCGGTGCGGTAAGGCAGGGACCGGACCAGAAAGCAGCGCCGCCGCGGAAGATTGCAAACCTGAAATCCGCAACGGGTTGCACTTCTGCTCCCAGTCTCCGTCTCAGCGCATTCCGGTGCGGACATCCCATTTCGCTGCACCTTTCTGGTGCGTCCACGCCGTCTCGAATGCTCGCGCCTGCCCTGGACCGCTCCCGCCGTCGCCCGCCACCGCATGTCCAGGCGAGGAAAGGTGAGGCATCGACTTACAAACTTGTCATCGATGGATTCGGCTCGGACATCCAGTTCTTGCTCGCAAGGGACGCGTTCGAGTCCAGACCGAGCCCGATCGAGTTTCTGGCGAGATCCCGTCTCGGCTGGAGATCGATGGTCTGGTGATTCGGAGGCGCGAAAACCTGCGACGGGCGGAGTGCGTCGAGGGTGAAAGTGGGAAGGAAGAGGCGGAGCTGGCGCCGCGCGTCCGCCGACCCGCGGTTTGGGATCGTTCGATGCGCGGTCGAGGTGTGCCGGGCGCGGCGGTCGCTTGACACCCCCGGGCGGGCTGGATACGCTAGGGTTCGCTCAGGGACGTTCACGGAGGGGCCGGAAGACCGATGTCGAATCGCAGGCAGGACGCGCTGGACTACCACAGCCAGGGGCGCCGCGGCAAGATCGCGGTGGTGCCCACCAAGCCCGCCAGCACGCAGCGGGACCTTTCGCTGGCGTACTCGCCGGGGGTGGCCGAGCCGTGCCGCGAGATCGCCGCGAACCCGGAGGAGGTGTTCCGCTACACGGCGCGCGGCAACCTGGTGGCGGTGGTGAGCAACGGGACGGCGGTGCTGGGGCTGGGCAACATCGGGCCGCTGGCCAGCAAGCCCGTGATGGAGGGCAAGGCGGTGCTGTTCAAGCGCTTCGCCGACATCGACGTGTTCGACCTGGAGGTGGGATCGGAGGACCCGGACGACGTGGTGCGCTTCTGCGAGCTGCTGGAGCCCACGGTGGGCGGCATCAACCTGGAGGACATCGCGGCGCCGGAGTGCTTCTACATCGAGGAGACGCTGAAGGCGCGGCTGGACATCCCCGTCTTCCACGACGACCAGCACGGCACCGCCGTCATCTCGGGCGCCGCGCTGCTGAACGCGATGGAGATCACGGGACGGCGCATCGAGGACGTCCGCGTCGTCTTCTCCGGCGCCGGCGCGGCCGCCATCGCCACGGCCGAGCACTACGTCTCGCTGGGCGTGCGGCGGTCGAAGATCCTCATGTGCGACCGCGCAGGGGTGGTCCGCACCGACCGCCAGGCGGACCAGACGGACCCGTACAAGGCGCGCTTCGCCACCGACGAGCCGCTGGACTCGCTGGCGGACGCCATGCGTGGCGCGGACGTCTTCGTGGGCCTCTCGGTCGGCGGCGCGGTGACCAAGGAGATGGTGGCGTCGATGGCCGAGCGCCCCATCATCTTCGCCCTGGCGAACCCGGACCCGGAGATCACGCCCGAGGAGGTGGCCGAGGTGCGGGCGGACGCCATCGTGGCCACGGGGCGCAGCGACTATCCCAACCAGATCAACAACGTCCTGGGCTTCCCCTTCATCTTCCGCGGCGCGCTGGACGTGCGGGCGCGCGCCATCAACGACGAGATGAAGATGGCGGCTACCCGCGCCCTGGCCGAGCTGGCGAAGCTGGACGTGCCCGAGTCGGTGGAGCGCGCGTACGGCGACGAGCGCTTCCGCTTCGGGCCCGACTACCTGATCCCCAAGCCCTTCGACCCGCGCATCATGCTGTGGGTGGCGCCGGCGGTGGCGCGCGCCGCCATGAAGTCGCGCGTGTCGCGCGTGCAGATCGACCTGGGCGAGTACCGCGACGAGCTGGAGCGCCGCCTGGGCCGCGGCCGCGAGGTGATGCGCGACGTGATGAACCGCGCCCGCCGCGACCCGCGCCGCATCGTGTATCCCGAGGGCGAGCACGAGCGCGTGATCCGCGCGGCGGCGCTGGTGGTGTCCGAGGGCATCGCGAAGCCCGTCCTGCTGGGCCGCGCAGAGCGCATCTCCGAGACGGCGGCGCGGCTGGGCGCTTCGCTGGAGGGCGTGGAGATCGTGGACCGGCTGGGGGATGAGGAGCGGATGGAGCGCTACGCCCAGCAGCTCTACCGCACCCGCCAGCGCAAGGGGATGACGCTTTCCGAGGCGCGCGCCGAGGTGCGACGCTCGGTGACCTTCGGATGCCTGATGGTGGCCGAGGGCGAGGCGGACGGGCTGGTGGCGGGCGAGGACATGTACTACCCCGAGACCATCCGCCCCGCGCTGGAGACGCTGGGCACGGCGCCCGGCGTGCGGAAGGTGGCGGGCCTGTACATGATGGTGACGGAGCGCGAGATCCTGTTCTTCGCCGACACCACCGTCAACATCGACCCCGACGCCGAGACGCTGGCCGAGACCGCCACGCTGGCGGCGGCCTTCGCGCGGCGGCTGGGCATCGAGCCGCGCATCGCCATGCTGTCGTTCTCCAACTTCGGCTCCGTGCGCAGCCCGCAGTCCGACAAGGTCCGCCGCGCGACCGAGATCATCAAGCGCGCGCAGCCCGGGCTGGAGGTGGACGGCGAGATGCAGGTGGAGACGGCGCTGGACCCCGAGTGGCGCGAGCGGGTGTACCCGTTCAGCACCCTGCGCGGCCCCGCCAACGTGCTCATCTTCCCCGACCTGAACTCGGCCAACATCGCCTACAAGCTGGTGGGCCGCGCGGGCGGGGCCGAGGCGTTCGGGCCCATCCTGCTGGGGATGGCGCGCCCCGTCCACGTGCTGCAGCGCGGCGCCGAGGCCGCCGAGATCGCCAACCTGACCGCCATCGCCGTGGTGGACGCCCAGGACGAAGACCCGCTCCCTCGCTCGTGACCCGTCCTCGCGAGACGCCCGGCGGACGGACGGTGGAGATCCGCTACCGCCGCCTGCCGGACCGGGAACAGCGCTTCCGACAGGCGGTACTGGAGGACGCAGGCGACCGGGTGGTCACCTTCCTGCCGTCCGCCGAGGTGTCGAGGCCGGTGACGGTCGACGGGCTTGTGGTGCTGGAGCCTGGCTCGCCCGTGGTGTGGACGACGTACCGCGGGCTGTGGCACGACGTCGGCCGCTTCCACCGGGCGGACGGCACCTTCACGGGCACGTACGCCAACGTGCTGACGCCGGTGGAGATGCACGGCGCGGTGTGGGCCACCACGGACCTGTGCCTGGACGTCTGGCTGGGCGCGGACGGCGCGGTGCGGGTGCTGGACGAGGATGAGCTGGCCGAGGCACTGCGGCGCGGCTGGACGGACGAGTCGACCGCCGCCCGCGCCCGAGCCGAGGCCGAGCGCCTGGTGGACGCCGCGCGCCAGGGCGCCTGGCCCCCGCCGCACGTGGCGGAGTGGACGCTGGAGCGTGCCCGCGCCGCGCTCTCGGCGGCCGGTTCGGAGACGGAGGCTTCCGCATTGACGCCCGATCCACGGCCCGCCGACGCACTTGCGTTCGATCAACCGACGCAGGCGCCGGATGCGCGCTCCTGATCCATCCACCCGTCGACGTCACAACCCCGATCCGTCGATCGGATCTCCCCTTTCTCCGAACCTTCCGGACATGCTCTCGAACCTGATGACCCGCCGTCTCGGCGCGATGCTCGGCGCCGGCGCGGCGCTCTTCCTGGCGCTCGGCTCCACGCACGCGGCGGCGCAGGGCGCGGCGCGTCCCGCTCCCCCTCCCGCCGCCGGCGCGGTGTCGCCCGCCTCGCCCGCGAACCTGGACTCGCTGCTGGAGCGCGCCAACCGCGGCCGCGTGAAGGGCGCCGAGAACGCGCGCGTCACCATCATCGAGGTCTCGGACTTCGAGTGCCCGTACTGCCGCGCCTTCTTCGACAGCACCTACGCCAGGCTGGACAGCGCCTACGTACGCACGGGCAAGGTGAAGATCGTGTTCTTCGCCTTCCCGCTGCCCGGCCACCGCGAGGCGTTCCCGGCGGCCAAGGCGGCCATGTGCGCGTCGGTGCAGGGCAAGTTCTGGCCGATGCACGACCGCCTGTTCTCCACCCAGCGCGAGTGGGCCAACCAGGACGTCGTGGCGGAGCGCTTCGCCGGCTACGCGGCCGCGCTGCGGCTGGACATGCCGGCGTACCGCGACTGCGTGGCAAACGACCGCGTGGCCCCGCTGATCCTGAACGACATCATGCAGGGCTCGGCCGCGGGCATCAGCGGCACGCCCACCTTCATCCTGAACGGCCAGAAGGCGCTGAACGGCGCGGTTCCCTTCGACGACCTGAAGAAGGAGATCGACGCCATCCTGGCCGCGCCGCCCGCCCCGCCCGCCGGGACGCCGCCGCCCGCGGGAGCCCGCCCGCCCGCCGGGACGCCGCCCGCGGCACCGGCGGCCACTCCGCCGCCGGTGGGCTTGCGGCGGTAGGGACTCGTCGATTTCGATGGATACCGATTCTGACGTGCGGCAACGATGGACGCGGTGAAGGAGGGCGGCGCCCACGTGGACGCCGCCCTCCTTCGTCCCGGGGATCGAGCCGGGAACGGGCCCGGCTGAATCCTCGGCAGACGGCGCGCGGCTATGAGGCCTGGCGCTTGTCCAGCCACTTGCGGAACAGGGCGGGGAGCACGGAGACGGGTACGTACTTGGCCCCGTCCGGGATGGTGTAGTCGTTGGTGGGCGCGGGCTTGGCCACGTCCCCGTCCTCCAGCAGCACGAAGCCGCGGCCGCGCCCTTGCGAGCGCAGGATCCAGCCCTTCTGCTCCAGGGCCGCCAGGTGCTCCGCGACGGTGCTCGCGCCGATGCCCAGCGTGCCGCACATCGCCTCGTACGAGGGCATGGCTCCGTGCGCCGCGTGGTAGGCGTGGACGAAGTCGAGCAGGTCGCGCTGTCTTCTCGTGAGTGTCTGTCGCACGGCTTACCGCTCCGCGCCGGGGTTGTATGCAACGGCGAACACAGACACAGTATCCGAACAAAAACCGAAACGCAAGAGTACCCAAAGGAGCGGCTCGCGTGTGACGGCGGCTGGACGCCGGTTAACACCAGCCGCCACCTGCGATCCACTGGGAAGCCATCTGCCGACAGAAAGAACGCGATTAACGACCGATCGTGGCTGCGGGCCGGACCGGACGAGCCAGGGCGCAGGGAACTACGGCTTGGACGTGATCTCCGGCCCCAGCGGCCAGCGCTGCGCCGCCCACTGCGCCTTCACGGGCGAGATCCAGCGCACGACCGAGAGCGCCCGCTGGTACGCGCCGGGAAGGTCGAAGCGCAGCAGCGGCTCGTGGTGGGCGATGCGGTTGCGCAGGCGGCGGACGGCGTCCGAGCGGGCGTACACCACCTCGCGGCCCACCCCGCCCGGCGCGTGCGGAAAGGCCAGCGCGAAGCCGCGCGCCCAGAGGCGGTCCTGGAAGCGCTGGGTGAACAGGAAGACCCAGAACCAGTAGGTCTGCGCCGCCACCACGTCCGCGGTGGAGACGCCGCCGCCCGGGCGCTGCTGGAGCCTGCGCACCTGCGCCTCGAACGCAGCCCGGTCGTTCTTCGGCAGCGAGCGCAGGAAGCCGCCGGAGGTGGGCCAGCCCGGGCCGAAGGCGGCCGTCAGCGCGACGTTCACGGCGTTGCGGAGCGCCACCTCGTTCATCTGGAACACGGGATACAGCGCAGCCCCGGCGCGCACGTTCCATTCGTACAGGTCCAGCGCCCGCCGCGCGTTGTAGTGCGTCTGCCGCAGGTACGTCTTCAGCCGCGGCGCGGAGATGGCGTCCTGCAGCAGGCGGAGGTCGGCGGCCGTCGCGGGCAGGCGCGGGGATGCCTTGACGAGGGAAGGAGCGGCTGTCATATTGAGGATGTGAGCCTTCGGATTCGCGCCCGCTAGCGGGTTCCCCGGGGGACACCGGAGTTTTGGATCGGGGCGCGTGCCTGGCACGCGCCCCGATTCCGTTCTGTCGTCCGGGCGCTCTTCACGGGACTTCGCGGAGTGCGGCGCGACAAGCTAACCGCCCATGCGCGGTCCGCAAGCGGGAGCGGCAATCCTATCGATGGGAGAGTCCAGCCGTAGCTGAGAAGCGGGCCGGCGGCCAGGATCAGCCGCCGGCCCGCTCGTCCATCGACCGACCGGTCCCGGCGTCTACCGCGCGGCGGCTGCGGGGGGGAGCGGCGGCGAGCCGGGCTTCAGGGTGCGCTCGAAGAGGGCGAGGATGCGGCGGTACTCGTCGGTCCACGAGTCGGGGCGCACGAAGCCGTGGTCCTCGACGGGGTAGACGGCCAGCTCCCAGTTGGTCTTGTGCAGCTCGATGAGGCGCTGCGACAGGCGCACGATGTCCTGGAAGTGGACGTTGGTGTCCACCATGCCGTGCGCCATCAGCAGGTCGCCGCGCAGCCCCTCGGCGAAGTAGATGGGCGACGACTGGCGGTACGCCTGCGGGTCGTCCTGCGGCTGGTTGAGGATGCGGCTGGTGTAGCCGTGGTTGTAGTGCGCCCAGTCGGTCACGGAGCGCAGCGCGGCGCCGGAGCGGAACACCTCGGGCTGCGTGAAGAGCGCCATGAGGGTGATGAAGCCGCCGTACGAGCCGCCGTACAGGCCCACGCGCTTCGGGTCGACGCCCTCGTGCTGCACCAGCCAGCGCACGCCGTCCACCTGGTCGCTCAGGTCCTTGCCGCCCATGTGGCGGTAGATGCCCGTGCGCCACGCGGCGCCGTAACCCGCCGAGCCGCGGTAGTCCACGTCCAGCACCGTGTACCCGCGCGAGGCGAGCAGGTGGTTGAACATGTACTCGCGGTAGTACGTGCTCCACCCCTTGTGCGCGTTCTGCAGGTAGCCGGCGCCGTGCACGAACACCACGGCGCCGCCGTTGGCCTGCGCCCCCAGCTCGCGCGGCCGGTAGACGCGCGCGTAGACGGTGGCCCCGTCCGCGGCGCGGAAGGTGACCACCTCGGGCTTGATCCACGGGCCGCGGCGGAACTCGGCGGTGGTGGAGAGGGTGACGCGTCGGGGCGCCGCGCCGGGCCGGCTGGCGGCCAGGTACAGCTCGGGCGGCTCGCTGGCGGTGGAGTGCAGCGTGGCCACCCAGCGGCCGTCCGGCGAGACGGTGGCCTCGTTCCAGCCGTCCATCGTCACGATGCGGGTCCGCGGGCCGCCGTCCACCGGCACGGAGTACAGGGCGCGCTCGCCGGGGTGCGTCTCGCCGGTGGTGATCCAGAAGGCGCGGCCGTCGGCGCTGGGCTCGGCGTCCGTCACCTCCCACGCGCCCGAGGTGAGCGCCGTCGCCGGGCCGCCCGTGGCCGCGACGGTGTAGAGGTGCGCGTAGCCCGTGCGCTCGGACATGAACCACACGCGGGGCTGCGGGGCGTGCGGCACCCAGCCCACCGAGTAGAAGCCGGGGCCGTCCACCCACGCGCTGTCGTGCACCGCATCCACCTGCGTCGCCCGGCCGGCGGTGTCCACGACGTAGATCCACCGGTCCTTGTTGTTGGCGGGGACGGCCACCACCAGCGCCAGGTCGTGCCCCGGCGCCCAGCCCTGCACGGTCAGGGTAGGCTTCCGCTCCCTCGTCCCCTCCGGCTCCACCCACGTGACCCGCGAGGTCGCCAGATCCAGCACGGCCACGCGCTGGCCCTCCTGCACGTCGCCCACCTTGCTGCGGATGGGCACGGGTTCGGTGAAGCCCGTCTCGGTGACGAACTGCGTGACCACCGCCTGCTTCTCGCCCTCCGCGGCCGTCGTCACCTCCAGCAGCGCGTAGCGGCCGGAAGGGGAGACGCGGGCGGAGTTGAGGGTGACGCCCTTGCCGAGGTAAGCGGGATGGACGGCGCTGCGCAGCGAGTCCACCTGCTCGCGGTGGCGCTTCTCCGCGGCGCGGTCGCGGATCACCGCGAAGAGGGTGTCCTGCTGGGCACGCAGGTAGCCGCGCTCGCCCGTGGCGTCGTCCTTCTTCGGCGCGTCGGCCAGGCGCAGGTCGGTGAGCTGGCGGATGGGTCCGCCGTCCACGGCCACCGCGTAGACGTTGCCGCCGCTGGTGAAGTAGACGGTGCGCCCGTCGCCCGAGAGGTGGGCGCCCGTCTCGCGGGCGGGCGTGTCGGTGATGCGGCGCTCGGTGCCGTCGCGGCCCACCACGAACACGTCGCCGGCGCGGACCTCGGCGCGGCGGGTGCGGTCGTCGGACCAGGACGACTGGGTAGCCGGGGCCCCTCGCCAGGCGGCGCTGTCGGCCAGCATCTGCGGCGCGCCGCCGGCGGCGGAGGCGCGGTAGACGTGCGTGGCGGTGTCCGCCTCCTCGGGGCTGCGCCACCGGTAGTAGACCCAGCGCGAGTCCGCCGACCAGCGCACCTCGTCGGGCGAGCGGCCCACCAGCAGGGGACCGCGCATGATGCTTTCCACCGTGAGGCCGAAGGGCGCGGCGGCGGTGGCGGTGTCGCGCGCCTGGGCGGCCAGCGCGCAGGGGGCCAGCAGGCCGGCCAGCACCGCGGTGCGCGCGGCGGCCAGGGGTGTGCGTGCGGTCATGGGGCTTGTCGGGGGATGGGAGGCGGTGCGTCCGCCGGCGCGGCGCGGTCGTATCAACTTATCGCGCCCCGCGGCCCCCGCGCGAGGCGGACGGCCCTGCCGCCGGCGCCGTGCCTTGCGCCCGGCCGGCCGTTCGCGCAGGATGCACGCTCATCCCACACGGAGGGACCCGCTCCGCATGTTCGCACCCGGCCCGCGCGTACGCACCACGGAGGCGCGCCTGAGCAGCGCCCTGCCGCCGCCGCGCGTGGACCGCGTGTCGCTCTCGGAGGTGCTGTCGTCGCTGTCGCGGGCGCTGGACCTGACGGAGGGCCAGCCGCCCGGCCACACCCTGCGCTCGTGCGTGATCGGGATGCGACTGGCAAACGAGCTGGGGCTGCCCGAGGCGGACCGCGGCGCGCTGTACTACGCGCTGCTGCTGAAGGACGCCGGGTGCAGCAGCAACGCGGCGCGCATGGCGGCGCTGTTCGGCTCGTCCGATCAGATCGTCAAGTATCGCATGAAGTTTCCCGACCGGCACCGCCGCTTGGGGCTGGCGCTGGAGACGGCGCGCAACGTGGGGCTGGGCGAGCCGCTGGGCCAGCGGGTGCGGCACTTCGTGGAGATCGCGCGCACGCCGGACATGACGCGCGACCTGATCGCGATCCGCTGCGACCGCGGAGCCGAGGTGGTGCGGGGGCTGGGATTTCCCCGCGCCGCGGCGGAGGCGGTGCGGCACCTGGACGAGCACTGGAACGGCCGCGGCTATCCACTTGGGCTGGCTGGCGACGCCATCCCGCTGCTGGCCCGCATCGCCAGCCTGGCGCAGAGCGTGGAGATCTTCCACACCGCGATGGGGCGCGCGGCGGCGCTGGGCATGGCGCGCGAGCGGCGGGGGAGCTGGTTCGATCCCGCGCTGGTGGACCGGCTGCTGGAATGGGGCGGCGACCGCGAGTGGTGGAAGGGCCTGGCGGCGCGCGACCTGGAGGCGCGCGTGGTGGCGGCCGAGCCCGGCGACCGCGCGCGCACCGTGGACGAAGACGAGCTGGACGCCATCTGCGCCACCTTCGCCGAGATCATCGACGCCAAGTCGCCCTTCACGTTCCGCCACTCGACCGGCGTCGCCTCGTACGCGCGGGCCATCGCCGGCCGCCTGGGAATGGGCCCCGACGTGCAGCACCGAATCCACCGCGCGGGGCTGCTGCACGACGTGGGCAAGCTGGGCGTATCCAGCCGCATCCTGGACAAGGCGGGCCCCATGACGGCCGACGAGCGGGCCGAGATGGAGCGGCATCCCGCGTTCTCGTGGGAGATCCTGTCGCACGTGGGGGCGTTCCGCGACTTTGCGTGGACGGCGGCGCTGCACCACGAGAAGCTGGACGGCAGCGGCTATCCCTGGCGCTTCACGGGCGAGCAACTGGAGCCCGAGGCGCGCATCCTGGCCGTCGCCGACATCTACGAGGCGCTCACCGCCGACCGTCCCTACCGCGCCGGCATGACCCCCGGTGCCGCGCTGGGCATCCTGGCGCGGGACGCAGGCACCCGCCTCTCCGCCGAGGCCATCGAGGGCCTGCGCGAGCACCTGCGCGACGAACCGGTCGTCTGACGTGCGCACATCGTCCCGCTGGCCGTTGGGAACGCCTGGAGCGTCGCGAGGCTGCTTCCTTTTCCGCGCCGCTCCGCGCCCGTCTCCACCCCTTCCATCGACCGCCGTTTGTTTACGCCGCCCACTGCTCCCGATGCCAAATCCGTCGACGCGCCGGTGGAGCAAGACACGGACATTGACGATCGAAACGCGTCGGACGAGTCGGCTGATCCGCACGCCACGTCTGACATGATTCCACCGGACGAATCGACCGAATCGACCGAATCGACCGAATCGACCGAATCGACCGAATCGACCGAATCGACCGAATCGACCGAATCGACCGAATCGACCGAAGTGCCGGCCGGGGTGGAACGCCCGACGCGCTCACTCGGCGAGCGGGTGGCGTTCGGGATGCGGGCGGGGACGGCGGCGGCGGGGGCGGGGCTGGCGTTCGGGATCTGCGCGGCGGGGCTGGCGCTGGGGATGGAGCGGGAACGCCTGGCCCTGCGAAGCGCGCGGCTGATGTCCCGCCTGGTGTGCGGGGCACTGGGCCTGCGGCTGGTGGTGCAGGGGCGCGAGCGGCTGGAGGCGCACCGGCCGTGCGTGATCGTCGCCAACCACCAGAGCATGCTGGACGTGCCGTTCCTGGCCGCGCTCTTTCCGCGCGGCACGGTGATCGTGGCCAAGGACGAGATCCGGGGCCTGCCCATCGTGGGGCGCGTCTACGCCGCCACGGGCAACCTGTACGTGGACCGCTCGCGGCCCCGCAGCGCGCATCGGACGATGCAGGCGGCCGAGGCGGCGGTCCGCGCGGGCAGCAGCATCTGGATCTTTCCCGAGGGCACCTGGGGCACCGAGTCCGGGCGCATGCTGCCGTTCAAGACGGGCGCGTTCCGCCTCGCCATCGCCACCGGCGCGCCCGTGGTGCCCGTGGTGGTGGCGCCGCTCAAGCCGCGGGTGGACCTGGAGGGCGGCCGCGTGCTGCCCTCCACCATCCACGTCCGCGTGCTCGCGCCGGTGGCGACGTCGGGGATGGGCGAGGCGGATGTCGGAGGGCTGATGCGCGACACCCGCCTGCGCATGGAGCGCGTGCTGGACGCGCTAGCCGCGGAGCCGAACACGCGATAGCCGGGTCGCTGGCGGGAGGGATGCGCAAATCGTTTGACAATGCTCCCGGTGCGGCACACCGTTCACGTGACCAGCCACCGGGCGCCATCTCCGCCGGCTCGCGCTCCGGACCTGCCCCGCTCCAGCGATGCATCCGACGCAGCGCCTGCCGCGCAGCCCTTCGCGCCGACGCCCGATTCAGGATTCAGAGACCAGTGATCCCGCTCGAAGTGATCGACGAAGAAGCCAAGCTTATCGCCATGTGGGGGATGGCTGCGTTTCGGAGCTTCGGCGGATGTGGCGCCCGTCGGTGGAGCGCGTTGCTGGCGCATCTGTTCGTGTCGGTGTCGCTACGCGCGCGCCTGGGCGTTCGGACGGAGCTCGGCAACCGGGTCGCCGGCCCCGCAATCCTGGCAGAGGAGGCCGCTGCCGGGCTTGTTCGCGACGTGCGCGATCGACGGCACCGTCCCGGCGGTGGTGCGATCGCCATTCCCTTCCCACCGGGCTCGGGCTGATGGACGGACGCTCGCCACCCCCGGCTTCCCCGGGGTATCCCGCCATCACCGCCACGCGCAAGACGGGGGAGGAGCCCATCATCGCGGGCGACGGCGCGGCTGCGGGCCTGCGCCTGGCGGACTTCTGGGCGTGGTCCGCGTCGGACCTGCTGAGCAATGCCACGCGCGGCATCCTTGCGGAATACCTCGTGGCGGCTGCGCTGGGCCTGGCGGACGGCGTCCGCGCGGAATGGGACGCATACGACCTGCGGACGCGGGAGAAGACGAAGGTGGAGGTCAAGTCCGCCGCCTATCTACAGACGTGGTATCACCGGGAGCTGTCGAAGATCCGGTTCGGGATTCGCCCCACCCGCGCCTGGGACGCCGCGACGAACCTGCTCGACGACGTGGCGCGCATCCAAGCGGACGTCTACGTCTTCTGCGTCCTGAAACACCAGGAGAAGGCGAGCGTCAATCCCCTGGATCTGCGTCAGTGGGAGTTCCACGTCCTGCACGCGAACGTTCTACGCGAGCGGGCTCCCGCTCAACGGAGCATCTCCCTGGTCGGCGTCCTGGCGCTCGGCGCAACCACGGTGCGATACGAGGAGCTTGCATCCGCGGTGAAGGCTGTCGCCAGCTCCGCGGCCACGACATCCTTCGACGCCGTGGCTCCCGGCGCCTCCGATCCCCGTCTCGATCCCTCGGATTGACGACGTTCAAGGTGAGATCGGGACGCCAGCGGAGACGCGGGGAACGAGAGCGGCGACGTGGCGGCGCAGAGGCCGCTGGTGCCGGATCGCTCATTCCCGGGGTCCGCTTCGGGTGTCGGCCCGTCAAAGATGGGGTCCGAGGCCGTGAAGGAGAGCGTGCTGCGCGACTTCTTCGAGGGGCCTGCCTCCGCCCGGAGCTGGCCGGCTATCTTGTCGGCTGCCGGGTTCCCGAGTGTGTGGGAATCCGCTCCACTGCGGCGTACAGCGTCGTTCCCAGGGCTCATGCATTCGACGTCAGGCCCGCCACGTCGCGCGCCTCGTGGAGGAGCGTTTGATCGGACGCTGAGCGATGCAGACCTCGGCACGATCTGCTTTGTGACGGAGGACTTCGACCGATAGCGCTGGGATTCCGACACCGCAGAGGGAGTGCGCCTGGCGGAGGCGATCTTCTGCCTGGGGACTCCCGAGATCAACTACAGGCTCACGCCCATGGTATTGAAGAACATCCAACGGTATCTCCGCACCGGAGAGAACCGCCTGGGGCCGCATCCATGACGGCGACTTCCGACATCGGCCGCGAGCGGCAGCGCGCCGTCTACCTGGGCGGCGTGGCGGGGCGGAAGCCGCTCGTGCCCGTCGATCTCTCGCGTCTGGAGGCGGCGGCGCGGAAGGCGATGACGGCGGAGGCGTTCGCGTACGTCGCGGGCGGTGCGGGGGCGGAGAGCACCATGGCGGCGAACCGCGCGGCGTTCGAGCGGTGGCGCATCGTGCCGCGCGTGCTGCGCGACGTGGAGGTGCGCGACACGTCGGTGGAGCTGTTCGGCCGGCGCCTGCCCGCGCCTCTCCTTCTGGCGCCCATCGGGGTGCTGGAGATGGCGCACGCGCAGGCGGACCTGGCGGTGGCGCGGGCGGCCGCGTCGCTGGGCGTTCCGATGGTCTTCAGCAACCAGGGGTCCGTTCCCATGGAGGCGTGCGCCGCCGCGATGGGCGGTTCGCCCCGCTGGTTCCAGCTCTACTGGAGCCGCGACGACGCGCTGGTCCGCAGCCTGGTGCGCCGCGCGGAGGCGTGCGGGTGTGAGGCGATCGTGCTGACGCTGGACACCACCATGCTGGGCTGGCGCGCCCGCGACCTGGACCTGGCGTACCTGCCGTTCCTGCGCGGCCGGGGCATCGCGCAGTACACCAGCGACCCCGTCTTCCTCGCCAGCCTGGACGACCCGCTGCCCGGCGCCCCCGCCGGCGCGGCGCGCGTGAACCTGCACTCGCTGCGCGCCCTGGCGCAGATGGTGAGGCGGCATCCCGGGCGCTTCGCCGCCAACCTGCGTTCCGGCGTCGCGCGGAAGGCCGTGCAGCGCTTCGTCGCCACCTACTCGCGCCCGTCGCTCACCTGGGACGACCTGTCCTTCCTGCGCGGCCTGACTACGCTGCCCATCGTGCTCAAGGGCATCCAGCACCCCGACGACGCGCACATGGCGGTCGAGCGGGGGATGGACGGCGTGGTGGTCTCCAACCACGGCGGGCGCCAGGTGGACGGCGCCATCGGGTCGCTGGACGCGCTGCCCGCGGTGGTGGACGCCGTCGGCGGGCGCGTGCCCGTGCTGTTCGACAGCGGCGTGCGCGGCGGCGCGGACGTGTTCAAGGCGCTGGCGCTGGGGGCGACGGCCGTGTGCCTCGGCCGCCCGTACGTGTACGGCCTGGCGCTGGCGGGCGAGGCCGGCGTGCGCGAGGTGGTGCAGAACGTCCTCGCGGAGCTCGATCTCACCCTGGGGCTGGCGGGGTGCCGGTCGGTCGCGGAGGCCGGGGCGCAGGCGGTGGTCCGCGTGTAGGGCCGGCGGATGGCGAAGGCGTCGAGGGGCCGGCCGAGGGCGTCGCACCGAGGTTCCACGGAGCGACGGGGCTGGGGGCGAGCGACGTGCACCCGCCTCCTCCTCCGGATCCATCCCCCATCCCGGTTCCCATCCCACGGCCGATCCGGTATCTTGCCCGCGCGCCGGGACGTTTGGCGGGCCGCGGTTTTCCGCACCTGTCCGTCGATCTTTCGGCATCGGCAAACCATCCGACGGCAGAGAATCGGCGCCCCTACGGGGGCGCTTGCGAGGACGCAAGCGTGGCGGAGAAGCAGCAGAAGCCGGAGCGGAAGCACACCCTGGCGCACCGCGTGGAGTACGCGCTGGCGCGGGGCATGGAGACGGCGGTGTCCATGCTGCCCGAGCGCGCGGCCGACCGGCTGGGGGCGGGGCTGGGCCACCTGATCCACTCGCCGCTCAAGATCCGCCGGGGCGTGGTGGAGGAGAACCTGCGCCTGGCGTTCCCGGACGCGTCGCCCGCGTGGATCGAGCGCACGGCCGACGGGTGCTACGCCCACCTGGGGCGCGAGGCCACGGCCATGCTTCGCCTGTCCAAGCTGGACCCGCAGGCGGTGGTGGAGCGCACGGTGACGCACGGCTGGGACGAGATGAACGAGGCGCTGGAGGGGGGGCGCGGCGTGATCCTGGTCACCGGCCACTACGGCAACTGGGAGATCGCCGCCGCCACCGTCGCGTCGCGCGGGGTGCCCATCGGCGCCATCGTGCGGCGGCAGGGCAACCGCCTGGTGGACGCGCGCCTGAACGACCTGCGCCGCCGCCTGGGCGTGGAGACCATCTACCAGAGCGAGGCGCCCAGCCGCGTGCCCCGCCTGCTGCGCAGGAACGGCGTGGTGGGCATCGTGGGCGACCAGGATGCGCGCCGGGCGGGCGTGTTCGTGCCCTTCTTCGGGCGGCCGGCGTCCACGCACCGAGGGCCGGCGCTGTTCGCGCTGAAGCTGGGGGCGGCGGTGTTCAGCTGCGTCGCGCGCCGGCAGGCGGGCGCGGACGTGCGCTACGACGTGATCGGCGAGCGGGTGCCCGTGGCGCGCACGGACGACCTGGACGCCGACGTGCGCACGCTGACGGCCGAGCTGGCCGCCCGGCTGGAGGCGCAGGTGCGGGTGGCGCCGGAGCAGTACTTCTGGTTCCACCGGCGCTGGAAAACCAAGCCGCCGCGGGAACTGGAGGCCGCCGCGGGGGGTATTCCGCGGGGTGACGGAGAGGGTTCGGATTCCGCTTCCGAGGACGGCCAGGCTTGATCTACATCTGCATTCCCGCGCTGGACGAAGCGCCCACCATCGGCCTGCTGCTGTGGAAGATCCGCCGGGTGATGGCGGAGTTTCCGCGCGACTACCAGATCCTGGTGCTGGACGACGCCTCCGCGGACGCCACGCAGGAGGTGCTGGAGCCGTACCGCAAGGTGCTGCCGCTCACCGTGCTGCGCTCCGAGCACAGCGTGGGGTACGCCGCCGCGCTGGAGCGCCTGGTGCGCGAGGCCGTGCAGCGCTCCACGCACCCCAAGCGCGACGTGGTGGTCACGCTCCAGGGCGACTTCACCGAGTCGCCCGAGGACATCCCCGCGCTGCTCAAGAAGATCGAGGGCGGCGCGGACGTGGTGGGCAGCGTGGCGGTGCACCGCGGCACCGAGGAGCCGGCGCGGGCGCTGCGCTGGTCGCGGCGGGGCCTGCCCTTCCTGCTGCCCCGCTCGGCCCTGCCGAAGGAGATCCGCGACCCGCTCTCCGGCTTCCGCGCGTACCGCGTGCAGGCCCTGCGGCGCGCGCTGGCCGAGCGCGAGGGCGCGCCGCTGCTGCACAGCGAGGGCTGGGTGGCCAACGTGGAGCTGCTGCTGGCCGTGCTCCCGCACGCCCGCCGCGCCGACGAGGCCGAAGTGTCCGTGCGCTACGACCGCCGCGAGCGCCCCACGCGCTTCAAGCCCTGGCCCACGGCGCGCGCGCTGTGGGACCTGGCGCGGCGCACCCCGCGCCGCGCCGCGCA
>JAQBQD010000175.1 GCA_028287185.1 Gemmatimonadota bacterium
GCCGTGCCGGCCGGCCGCGTGCCGCGCGCGCTGTCCGCGGGCGCCACGCGGGGGCGTATGGGCGCCGGCGTGCGGAGACGCGTCTCGCCGCCGCCCACCAGCCCGTTCAGGTTGCGCACGCCGCGCACGGTCACCATGTAGTCCGTCGACGGCCGGAGCACGACCCCGACGCGGATCGACAGCGTCTGCGAGGGCAGGTGCACCGTGTCGCGCGCCGCGGCCGAATCCGTCCGCACCGTCCGCCGCGCGGAGTCCGCCGGAGGGCGAGCCGCCGCGCTGTCGGCGCCGCGCGTGGTCGCCGCGGTGTCGATGGTGCCCACGCGCACTTCGCGGACCGGCACGGCGGCGCTGTCGGGGCCCACAATGCGGACCTGGGCGGGCGTCAGCCGCTGCGCGGGGTCCAGGTAGTCGTCGAAGCTCACGGACACGACATCGTCCGTCGCCTTCGCGCCGCCCGCCTTGGGCGCCGACGTGTCCGGCGCCAGCAGGCTCAGACGGAGAGGCGCGGGCGCCTTCGCCACGGTCACGGCCACCGTGGCGGTGTCGCGCGCCTCGTACGACTGCAGGGCGCGGTCCTTGTTGGTGTCGTTGTACGCGCGGACGCGGTACGTGCCCGCGGGAAGGTAGCGGAACACGAACACGCCCGAGCTGTCGCTGCGGGCGGAGTAGACCAGGGAGTCGGGACCGGCCACGGCTTCCACGCGGCCGGCGATCATCGGCTTGCCCGTGATGCGGTCGGTCGCCGTGCCCTCCACCCGCGTTTCGGTGATGTCGGGGCCGGTGGAGAAGACCAGCGCGAGCGGCGCGGCCAGGCCGTTGCCGAACCGGTCCTTCACGGAGCGGTCCATCGACACCTGATACACGCGGTTCGGCTGCCACCCGCGCGCCAGGCTCACGCGCACCTCGTCCCCGTGGTGGACCACCTGCACGGCGCTGGTGCGCGGCGACACGTTCACCGCGTCGTTCAGTCCCTGCTCCGAGATGGCGACGTTGAACACGAACACCGCCGGCCCGCGGTATCCCGGCACCTTGGCCAGCGTGTCCGGCCGCGTCGCCAGCACCCGCGGCGAACCCTTGATGGCCGGGCCCCCCGGAGGCGCCTCGTACTTGGAGCAGGCGGCGAGGGCGACGGCGGCGGCGACCGCGAGGGTGCGCCTCACGCGGCGCCCTCCAGGGCGGCCAGCTTCCCGGCCAGCTTGCCCCGCTGCTCGCGGTACCCCGCCAGCTTCTCGCGCTCCTTGCCCACGACCTCTTCCGGAGCGCGGCTCACGAAGCTCTCGTTGCCCAGCTTCCTCTCCGTCCCACCGATCAAGCCTTCGATGCGCGTCAGCTCGTCCCTCAGCCGCCCGCGCTCGCGGTCCAGGTCGATCACGCCGGCGAGGGGGACGAACACCTCCGTGCCGGAGCGCAGCACCGCGCTGGCACCCACCTGCCCGTCCGCGCCGCCGAACGTCAGCTCCTCCACCCTGCCCAGATCCCGCAGGGCACGGGCGTTCGCCTCCAGCATGCGGCGCGACTCCTCGCCGGCGGCCGCGATGCGCAGCGGCACGCGCTTCCCGGGCTGGACGCCATACTCCGCGCGGATGTTGCGCACGGCCGAGATCACGGCCTGCACCTCGTCCATCGCCGCCTCGGCCGCCGCGTCCTCCCACTCCGGGAGCGCGTCGATCCACGGCGCCAGCATGAGGGACTCGGGATCGCCCTCCGCGCGGGGCAGGCGCTGCCACACGGCCTCGGTGATGAACGGCATCACCGGGTGCAGCAGGCGCATCCCGCCGTCCAGCACGGCCGCGAGGGTCGCCCGGGCGGCGCGCTGGCTGGCCTCGCCCGCGTCTCCGTACAGGCGCGGCTTGGCCGTCTCCAGGTACCAGTCCGCCAGCTCGCCCCAGAAGAACTCGTAGCCGCGCAGCCCCGCGTCCTGCAGGCGGAAGCGCTCCAGCGCCTGCGTCGTCTCGCGCGCCGCGTGGGCCAGGCGCGACAGGATCCAGCGGTCCGCCAGCTCCAGGTCGCCGCGCACGTCGTCGAGCGGAATCCGCGGCCCGTCGCCCAGGTTCATCAGGGCGAAGCGGCCCGCGTTCCACATCTTGTTGGCGAAGTTGCGCCCGGGCCCGAACGCCTCCTCCAGGTCCTCGTAGTTCAGGTACTGGTCCGTGCCGGCGGCCGAGCCGGTGATGACCGTGTAGCGCAGGGCGTCCGCGCCGAAGCGGTTCACCACGTCGATGGGGTCGATGCCGTTGCCCAGCGACTTGCTCATCTTGCGGCCCAGGTGGTCGCGCACCGTGCCGTTCAGCAGCACGTCCGTGAACGGGATGCCGCCGCGGAACTCGATGCCCGACATCACCATCCGCGCCACCCAGAAGAACAGGATCTCGGGCGCCGTCACCAGCGTGTCCGTGGGGTAGAACTTGCGCAGGTCCGCCGTCTCCTCCGGCCAGCCCAGGGTGGAGATGGGCCACAGCCACGACGAGAACCAGGTGTCCAGCACGTCCGGGTCCTGCTCCAGCGCCGTTCCCCCGCACTTCGGGCACGCCGTGGGATCGTCGAGGGCGACGACCTTCTCGCCGCAGGCCGCATCCTGGCAGTACCACACCGGGATGCGGTGGCCCCACCAGAGCTGGCGCGAGATGCACCAGTCCCGGATGTTGCCGATCCAGTGCTCGTAGATCTTGCCGAAGCGCTCGGGAGTGAAGCGCAGCTCGCCGTCGTGGTACGCCTTCAGCGCCGGCTCGGCCAGCGGCTTCATGCGCACGAACCACTGGTCGGACAGGCGCGGCTCCACCACCGTCCCGCAGCGATAGCAGTGCGGCACCGCGTGCATGTGGTCCTTCACCCCGTCCAGCAGCCCCTCCTCCTCGAAGGCGCGCACCACCGCGCGGCGGGCCTCCGTGCGGTCCATCCCGCGGAACGGCCCCGGCACCGCGTCGTTCATCGCGGCCTCGGGCGTCATCACGTTGATGGAGGGCAGGTTCAGCCGCCGGCCCATCTCGAAGTCGTTGGGGTCGTGCGCCGGCGTGATCTTCACCGCGCCCGTGCCGAACTCCGGGTCCACGTACGTGTCCGCCACGATCGGGATGCGGCGGCCGGTGAGCGGCAGCTCCAGCTCGCGGCCCACCAGGTGCCGGTAGCGCTCGTCCTCGGGGTGCACCGCCACGGCCGTGTCGCCCAGCATCGTCTCGGGACGCGTGGTGGCGACGACCAGATAGGGCCGGCCGTCGGGCAGCGTGGGCAGGCCAAGCGCCTCGCCGGCAGTCGCGTCCGCGAGGGGGTAGCGCAGGTTGTACAGCTTGCCCTGCGTCTCCTCGGGCTCGGCCTCCTCGTCGGAGAGCGCGGTGAGGCAGCGGGGGCACCAGTTGATGATGTAGTTGCCGCGGTAGACCAGGCCCTTGTCGTGGAGACGGACGAACACCTCGCGCACGGCGCGGGAGAGGCCCGCATCGAGCGTGAAGCGCGTGCGCGACCAGTCGCACGACGAGCCGATGGCGCGAAGCTGCTGCAGGATCACCCCGCCCGTCTCGTTCACGAACTGCCACACCCGGTCCACGAACGCCTCGCGGCCCACGTCGTAACGCGTGAGGCCCTCCTTGGCCAGCAGGCGCTCCACGACGTTCTGCGTGGCGATGCCGGCGTGGTCCGTGCCCGGCACCCACAGCGCCTCTCGGCCCTGCATGCGGCGCCAGCGCACCAGCACGTCCTGCATGGTGTTGTTCAGGCCGTGGCCCATGTGCAGCACCGCCGTCACGTTGGGCGGCGGGATCACGATCACGTACGGGTCACGGTCGGAGCTCGCGTCCGCGCGGAAGAACCCCCGCTCCTCCCACCAGCGGTAGAGGTCGGGTTCGGTTTCCTGGGGGCTGTACTGCGGCGGAAGCGGCTCGGCCATCCCGGCGGGTCTCCTGTCCGGCTGCGAAAAACGGGGCCGCCGGCGCCCCGTGTGCGTGCTAGGTCTCAGACCGCAAAGTTTACGGGCGGCGGGCGGCAAGGTCAAGCGAACGGTGCATTTTCGCAGGCTGGCTCCGGACCGGTATACGGAGGGGACGGGTTGTCGCGGGGGACCGCTCCGGAGCCCGGCGGTACGGCTGCCGGTCTCCTCCGCGGGGCCGGGGAGCCTCCTCCTCCGGGCGCGATACCCCCTGCGCCCTCCGTCCGGGGTCTCCCCGCCCCGGCGTGAGCCTCGCGCAACCCCCCGCGCGAGTCTCCCGCACATCCTCCTCTGGATACTGCTACCCTCCGCGGACATTCACGCGAACCCCGCTCGACCTCCCGACCGAGGCATCCGGGACGAACATCGACCCCGGACCCGGCGCCAGCGCGAACGAGGCCCGCGCGCCGAGACGACGCCGGGCCCCGCTGGTCCATCGAAACCGCCGCCGCTACTTCGCGTCGCCCTCGGTGTCGTCGCCCCGCACGCGCCCGAACACGAACACCGTCGCGAGCGCCACCAGGTCCACGGTGCCCAGCACCGTCCCGGCGACGTCGTGGCTCGTGGCGATCAGGGAAACGGAGGCGGCGAGAAAGGTCAGCACGACGGCGAGCGCGCAGAACGTCCCCCGGCGGTCGGCAGCGATGCTGGCGGCCGCGAACGTCTCGTCGATCGCCAGCGCGCGAACCTCCATGGCCCGGCGGTGCTCCGCCTGCCGCTGGAACTCGGCCAGGATCACCCGCGGCGCCTCCGGGTCCACCTCCTTGTAGCGTGCCATCTCGGCCGCCTCGGGCATCGGGCCGCGGCGCGCCTCCATCGCCAGGGTCATACGAGCGACGTTCCCCGCATCACCCCGCTCGGGCGAGGGTCCGGAGAACGTCACGGGCACATCATCCGGGCTCATCGGGAGGATCGCTTCCGCCCGAATCAGCTTCTTCCGCCGTTCAGCCATGCGGTGCGGCAGACCCCGTCGCCACGATCCGCCCGCTCACCTCCCGCACCGCCGACGCGAGGTCGCCGGCCACCGCGTCCCAGTCCGCCTGGAGCGCAGCCTCATCGCTCCGGATGAACCGCCCGATGCGATGCCCGTGGAGCCGCGTCGCTCCCCCCATGTCCAGCGCGCGCCCAAAGCCGCGCGCGAACGACTGCCGCAGGTGCCGAGTTGCCGTCATATCGCTCGTCTCACCGGATGGGATCTGCCCGCACCGATCACCCTCGCAAAACTATGCACAAGCGCAATTCCCATGTCAACGGGTCTGATCGCCCAAATCTCCCGACGAAGCGCAGACACCCCCGAAGCCCCTCCGTTCTGCCCGACGCTCGCATCAGCGACACCATGCGACGCCCGAACGGACTCGATCACAGACCCGTCCCGCCTTCCGGAATGGGAATGGAGGGCCGACCGCTACCCGCCAGCGTGCACGTCCTTCGCCGCGATCCTCGCCGCCGCGTCCACGGCGGCGTCCACGCGGGGCAGGCGGGGCATCTCGGGATCCACGGGGAAGTCCTTGCGGGCGGCGCGGATGAAGGCCTCCACCACGCCGGGGTCGAACTGCGTGCCGGCGCAGCGGCGGATCTCCTCGAACGCCTGCTCGGCGGGGCTGGCGCCGCGATAGGGGCGCGTGGTGCTGATGGCGTCGAAGGTGTCCACCACGGCGATGATGCGGCCGTGCAGCGAGATCGCCTCGCCGCTCAGGCCGGCGGGGTAGCCGGCGCCGTCCCATCGCTCCTGGTGGTGGAGCACGGCGGGGATGCCGGGGCGCAGGAACGAACTCCGGGCCATGATCCCGGCGCCCACCTCGGGGTGCCGCTTCATCTCCGCGTACTCCTCCGCGCTCAGCTTGCCCGGCTTCTTCAGGATGTGGTCGGGCACGCCGATCTTTCCCACGTCGTGCAGCAGGGCGCCCACCCACAGGTGCCGCAGGTCCTCCGTCCCCATCCCCAGCTCGCGCCCCGTCGCCACGGCGTAGCGGGCCACCCGCTCCACGTGGCCGCCGGTGTAGTCGTCGCGCATCTCGATAGCCGTGGCCAGCGCGTGCAGCGCCTCCACCAGCAGGCTCTCGATCTGGCGCGCCTGCTCGGCCACGCGGCGGGCCAGGTGCTCGCGGTGCTCCCGGTTCTCGCGGATCAGCCGCCGGTGCATCACGGCCCGCTCCACCGCCAGCGTCACCTCGTCGATGTGGAACGGCTTCACCAGGTAGTCGTCGGCCTGCAGCCGCAGCGCCTCGATGGCGTCCTCAGTGGTGCCGGCGCCCGTGAGGATCAGGAACGCCACCGTGTCGTCCGCGGCGCGCACCCGGCGCAGCACCTCCAGCCCGTCCATCCGCGGCATCTGCAGGTCGCAGAGCACCACGTCCGGGTGCCAGCGGTCGAACTCGGCCATCGCCGCCACGCCGTCGCCCGCCTCGCGCATCTCGGGCTCCAGGGGCCGCAGCGTGTCGCGCAGCACCCGCCGCACGCCCGAGTCGTCGTCCACGATCAGCACGCGCAGCCCGGGCGCGATGCCCTGCGCCTCGCCGGGGCCGGCGTCCAGCTCGCCGGCGCTCATGGGCGCGCCGGGGGTGCGGGCACGCCGGCGCGGGCCTGGAAGCCCGTCACCTCCAGCGACAGCTCGTGCGACACGCGCAGGCCGGCGATGCCTCGCACCATGAAGCGCGAGGTGGGATAGTGCGCCACCTCCGTCCCGTTCACCAGGAACGCCACGTCCGCCGGCGTCACCCGCACCTCCAGCTCGTTGGGCCGGCCGCCGTCCTCGCCGTCGCGGTGGATGGCGGGGTGCGTGGTCCAGTCCTGGATGATGGGAAGCTGCGCCCCGCGCCGGAGCTTGATCAGGAAGCTGCCGTCGCCCCGCGTCAGGAAGTAGCTGTACGACTGGTGGTCCTCCGTCTTGTCGAGGTCGCTGCCGCCGAAGAGAAGGCCCGTGCCCTCGTGCACCCGGCCCGTGTGCTTCTGCAGCGTGGCGCGCACGGTGTACGGGGGCGACAGCACGGGCCCGCCCGCGGGCCACACCACCACGTGCGGCCCCGTCTCCACGTACAGCGGGTCGCCGCCGCGCACCTGCACTTCCTCGTTGGGGTTGAAACGCCATACCGTGACCGCCGCGGGCGGCGCGGCGGCGGCGCCGGAAGCGGGCGCCTGCCGCGCGTCCGTCGTGCTGCACGCGGCCAGCGACGCCAGCAGAAAGGCCAGGAACGGTAGGGACGGCTTCCTTCGCATGCGTCCAGTCAGGGGTTGAGCGAGCGGCGCAGCGCGCCGAGCGGAAGGTCGCGCAGGCGAACCTCCAGCGGGATGGTCAGCTCCGTCTGCGTGGCGGTGCGCAGGCGGAACGTGTCCTTCAGATGCACGGGCAGGTCCAGGTGGATGGGCACGTCGGTCCGCACCGGCACCGCCACGCTCCAGCTTCCCACCGGCGTCCGCACCGGCAGCGTCACGTGGGTGTCGATGGGCAGGTGCGTATCCACCCGTACGCGGTAGGTCTGGTCGAACGGCACGTCGAAGTGCAGCGGCGTGCCCGCGGGAATACGCACGCGGTAGCGCAGGGTTTCGTCGCCCGTCGCCAGCGCCGACGCGCGGTCCAGCAGCGGCATCAGCAGGCTCTCCGGGTGGCGCAGCTTCCAGAGCAGCCACCCGTTCAGCGCCAGCGAAACGGTCGCCACCGCCAATGCCATGCGGGCCACCCACGCAGTTCCGCGATCCATGTGTTTCCTCGGCGGCAGCTCCTCTCCAAACACCCGTCAACCGCGCACCCTCCGCCCCCGTTCGCACAACATATACCCGCCCCTCCGGCGCCGCGAGAGGCATCGTCGCGGCCGCAAACGACTGCTACGGATTGCAGATGCAGGCGCGTCCTCCGTCGATCGCCTCGCCCTCCTTCATCCAATGCAAGCATCCACGGCGGATGGATCGATACCCACGCATCACCGGATCGAATTCCGTTCGCGCCCTTGGGCGCGGATTCGGGATGCCAGCGGTCCATCGATCGTATGACACCGCCGTACGGAGATCCGTTGGCGGATGTGGTTGGTTGATCGTGTTCAGCGCCTGAAGACGAAGCTTTCGAGGACGTGCTGCACCACGCTGCTCGCGACCCACGATCCGAGGGGGATCACGGAGTAGAGCGCCACGCTCGTCGCCGTCGCCACGTCGAACGGCCACTCGGGCACACGCTCCACCGTGCTGCGCCACGTATCCCAGGAAGGCCGCAAGGCGCGCCGTGTAGTCCTCGTAGTCGCGCACCGTCGCCAGCGGAACGCGCTCGGGCAGCTCGGGAAAGAAGGTGTGGAAGCCCTCGCGGTTGGTGATCGGGATGAGGTACCCGTGGAATTCCCCCTCCGCCACCTCATCCTCGCGCAGCCGGCGGAACACGTCGTAGTCGATGAGGTCCCCGCCCGCCAGCGAGTCGCGGCCGATGGAGCGCAGCACCGCCATCTCGGCCCGGTCGGCCTCCAGCATGCGCCGCTGGTCCGCCAGGCCCACCGACGGCAGCCGGCCGTTGTAGCGCCGGTCCCCGAACTCCGTCGCCATCAGCGGATCCTCCCGCAGCCGCCGCTGCCAGTCGTCCGCCACCAGCGCCCGGAACCGCGCCGTGGCCGATCCTGGCGCGGGTGCCGCGATCCGCCGCTCGTCCGTCGGGCTGCCGGTGGACGCGGCGGCGCCGGACTGCGAGGACGCGGACGAGGCGATCGACAGGCAGAGCAGCGCGGGAAGGACGATCGGGCGCGGAGTGCGGATCATGGCGCAGGCGGGCGTGTGGGGAGACGCGTCGACGAGGCGGCGAACAGGCGCAACTTCGGATGCCCGCGCGGCGTCCGCAACCAGAGCAGCCGGCTCCGCTCGCCGGCTCGCCGTCCCAGGACGTGGAGCGACGCGCCGGGCGCGATAGATTCCCTCGGAACGGGCGCAGGTCCGCACGACCGCCCATCCCCGCGCGGAGCCCTGCGGAGGCGGGTTTTTCTCGTACGGCAGCCGCGGATCTCAATCCGAGGGCGTCCGCTCCCGCGCCACGTCATCGCCCCCGCGCATCCCCGGCCGCTCCCGTCGCCGGCACGCGGGCGCGGCCACCCACCCCGTAGAAAGGCAGTCGCGGATGCGTCTGGTTACCTGGAACTGCTGCCACGGCAAGGTGGCCGCCAAGTCGCCGCCGGTGCTGGCGCTCGCGCCGGACGTGCTGGTGATGCAGGAGTGCGCGCGCCCCGGCGACGCGGACGGCCGCTGGGTCTGGGCCGGCGAGAACCCCAACCACGGCATCGGCGTGTGGGCGCGCCCGGAGTACCGGATGGAAGCGCTGCCGCCGCTGCCGGGCGTGCCGCGCTATGCCATCCCCGTGCAGGTCTCCGGGCCGCACCCGTTCCTGCTGATCGCCGTGTGGGCGATGAACGAGCCGGAGCATCCCTACGTCCGCGCGCTCATCCGGGCCCTGGAGCTGTATCGGCCCTGGATCGAGGCGCAGCCCACGGTCGTGATGGGCGACTTCAACGCGAACGCCATCTGGAACCGCAGCCGTCCCGGCGCGCGCGACCACGCCTACCTCGTCCGCCTGCTGGGCGAGTTGGGGCTGGTCAGCAGCTACCACCGGTTCACGGACGAGGAGTTCGGGCGCGAGACGCAGCCCACGCTCTACCTGCTGCGCAACGAAAGGAAGCCGTATCACATCGACTACTGCTACATCCCGGAGGCGTGGGCGGCGAGCCTGACGTCGGTGAGCGTCGGCGGCTACGCGGAGTGGGCGGCGTGGAGCGACCACCGCCCGCTCGTCGTCGATCTCGCGGACTGAGGCGGTCGACAAACGTCCGAGTCGAGGTCGTGCGAGCGCGTGCCCGGCTTCGCGCGGCGGGGCGGGTGAGGGTATGTTGATCGGGGGATGGACGTTTGTTCACCGGCCGCCGATCGTTCCGGCGCCGTGCTCCGCCGATCCGGCAAGGAGAAGGACCTTCGATGGGCTTGAAGAAGATGGCCGGGCTGCTGATGTCCGCCGCGGCCGCCGTCGCGGCGATGGATGGGACCGCCGCCGCGCAGGAGACGATGCCGCCGCACCAGACATTCACCATCGAGTCGCACGCGCTCGCCGAGACTCGGCGCATCAACGTGTATACGCCGCCCGGGTACGACCCGGCCGGTGCCACGCGCTTCCCGGTGCTCTACATGCCGGACGGCGGCGTGGAGGAGGACTTTCCGCACGTGGCCGCCACGGTGGACGCGGCCATCCGCGCCGGCGAGATGCGGCCGATGCTGGTGGTGGGGATCGAGAACACCGAGCGGCGGCGCGACATGACGGGGCCCACGCAGGTGGCGAACGACCGCAAGATCGCGCCGCACGTGGGTGGATCGGCCGCGTTCCGCCGCTTCATCGCGCGCGAGCTGATGCCGCAGGTGCGCCGGCGCTACCGCGTGACGCGCGAAACGGCCATCGTCGGCGAGTCGCTGGCCGGGCTCTTCATCGTGGAGACGTTCTTCCTGCAGCCCAGGCTCTTCGACACGTACGTCGCGTTCAGCCCCAGCCTATGGTGGAACGGCGGGGAGCTGGTGCAGAAGGCGGAGGCACGGCTCCGGTCTCATCCGAACCTGCGCAACACGCTGTACATGTCGTCCGCGGACGAGGAGGACATCGTCCGCGAGGCCACGCACCTGGCGGAGATCCTCCGCGCCCACGCGCCGCCCGGGCTGCACTGGCGGTACCATCCGCGCCCCGACGAGCACCACAACACCATCTACCACGCCGAAGAGAACCCCGTCCTCCGCAGCCTCTTCCCACCCGCGACGACGGCCGTGTCCCCGTAGGCGGAACCGCCAGCCGCGCGGCGTCCGTTTCCGCCTGGCGCGGACCCATTCCGATCCCTTCGTCCAGCGGCCGGGGCGCCGACATCGGGCCGCGCCGTACAGGGCGGCCCGAACGTATGGCCGACCCCGCGCCGCCGGAGGATCGGCGGGTTGCCCGGAACACTTGAGCCTTGCCCATCCCACCGCCGGGACGCAACTTGGATGAGTAGCTTCCGCGTACCCTCCGGCACCGGCCCGCGTCCGCTGCGCCGCCCCCGGCGGATGCGTGGACCTCCCCACGCGGTCCGCGGCCGGATCCCGTTCGGCCGGGCGCAGCCCGCGGTCGCGCCACCCACAGGAGGGTCCATCGTGGCGGCATCACGTGCCCTCGGCGGGCGCGGCGGCTCGGACCGCGCGCGCCCCGTCCCCGAACCGGACGGCGCGGACACCGCCGCGCCGGCGGGCCCCGCCTCGGACCCGCGGCGGTCCGGCATCGTGCGGAGCTACGGGGTAGCGGTCGCCGGCGTCGCCTTCGGGCTGCTGCTGAGCCTGACGCTGGAGATCCCTCCCCTGCTGATCCCGGCCATCGTGGTGAGCGCCTGGTACGGCGGCATGGGGCCCGGCATGCTCGCCGCAGTCCTGTCCATCGTGGGGAGCCAGATCGTGCTCGCCCAGCCCAGCTACACCCTGCGCATCGCCACGCTGGACCACGCCGCCTACCTGCTCGTCTTCTCGCTTACCGCCCTGTTCGTCGCCTGGCTGACGGCCACGCAGCGCCGCACCGAGGTCGCGCTGCGGCGGGCCCACGGCGAGCTGTCGCAGCGGGTGAGCGACCTGGCCCGGGCCAACGAGCGCCTGCACGGCGAGATGATGGGGCGCGAGCAGGCCGCGGACGCGCTGCGCGAGGCGCAGGCCGACCTGGCGCACGTCACCCGGGTCACGATGCTGGGCGAGATCACCGCATCCATCGCCCACGACGTCAGCCAGCCGCTGGCCGCCGTGGTCATCAACGGCGGCGCGTGCCGGCGCTGGCTGGACGCCGACCCGCCCAACCTCGCCGAGGCCCGCGCGGCAGCGGAGCGCATCGTGGAGGATGCCAACCGCGCCAGCCAGGTGGTGCGGCGCGTCCGCTCGCTCATGCACCGGCAGGTGGCGGAGAGGACGAGCATCGACGTCGGCGAGCTGGTGCGCGACACGGTGGCGCTCATGCACGGCGAGCTGGCGCGCCACCACGTCGCGGTCCGCACCGAGCTGCGGGAGGGGCTTCCGCCGGTGGCGGGAGACCGCGTGGGACTTCAGCAGGTGCTCGTGAACCTGATGCTGAACGGCATCGACGCGATGAGCGAATCGGACGACGAGCGCAGGTGGATGGCGATCCGCACCCTCGCCGGGGAGGCCGGCGGCGTCGTGGTCGAGGTGGAGGACGCCGGCCGGGGCGTGCGCCCGGAGGACCGCGACCGCATCTTCGAGGCGTTCTTCTCCACCCGGCCCGGCGGGCTCGGGATGGGGCTGGCGATCAGCCGCTCGATCGTGGAGACGCACGGCGGCCGCCTGCGCGCGGCGCCGAACGAGGGCGCCGGCACGACCCTGCGCGTGTCGCTGCCCGCCGAACCCGGAGGTGGCGCATGACCCCGGAGGAGCCGGTCGTCTACGTGGTGGACGACGACGCCTCGGTGCGCGAGGCGCTGAGCAGCCTGATCCGCTCGGAGGGGCTGCACGTGGAGACCTTCGCGTCGGCGGAAGGGTTCCGGGCGCACCCGCGGGCCGATGCGCCCGCGTGCCTGGTGCTCGACGTGCAGCTCCCCGGGTCCAGCGGCATGGACCTTCCCGGCGAGCTGAGCGCCTCCGAGGCGCCCATCCCCATCATCTTCATCACCGGCCACGGCACCATCCCCATGGGTGTCCGCGCGATGAAGGAAGGCGCGGTGGAGTTCCTGACCAAGCCGTTCGGGGACGCGGAGCTGATCGGGGCGGTCCGCCAGGCGCTGCAGCGCGACCGGGCGGCCCGGGGCGAGCGGGCCGAGCTGGCCGAGGTGCGGCAGCGCTGGGAGCGGCTGACGCCGCGCGAGCGTCAGGTGCTGGCGCTGGTGGTGGCCGGCCGGATGAACAAGCAGATCGCGAGCGAGCTGGGCGCCGCGGAGCAGACGATCAAGGTGCACCGCGGCCGGGTGATGCGGAAGCTGGAGGCGCGGTCCGTTCCCGACCTGGTGCGCCTGGTGGAGAGGATCGCGGGACAGCCCTGGGCGGCCGACGCTCCCCGCCGCGCCGAGGGGCGCTCGCTCGCCGGCCCCGACGACGCCGGTCCGGGGCCTTCCTACCCACGCGGCCGCTCGGCCGGGGGGTCCAGCGACTGAGCCGGCGTCCCGCGCCGGATCGGCGGATCGAGCCGCCCTGCAAGTCACGGCCACCATCGGAACGGCGCTCCGTGAACGAGCCGTTTCGGGCATGCCGGACCCACGTCCCCCGCCTCCGGAGCCCGGCCGCCAGGCAGGCCCCGCCGTCGTCCATCGCACGCCTTCGCCGCATGGCACCAGGGTGCGATGCACCAACGTCCAATACCGCCCCCATCGGCCTTCCGCTAGCCTGGACGCACAGCCTGAATCGGCACGCTCGCGGGAGCGGGCGGAACCCATCCCCCGCTCCCGCACGCCCCGCTGACGGCCGCTGCCGTGGGGGGCTTCGTCGGGCGCGGTGGATCCGAGTCCCATCCGCGGAGGAAAGATGGCCATGCCCGAATTGAGAACGGCCACGGAGCAGCGCCGTGGCGAGGACGCCGCCGCACAGGGCGACCTGCTGCGCGCCGTCCTGGAGACGACCATCGACCCGGTGTTCGTCAAGGACCGCGACGGCCGATACCTGTTCTACAACCAGGCCGCGGCGGATTCGATCGGCAGGACGGCCGCCGAGGTGCTCGGCCGCACCGACGCCGAGATCTTCGACGAGGCGACGGCGCAGAGCCACGCGGGGTCCGACGCGCGCGTGCTGGCGACCGGGGTGCCCGACACCGCGGAGGAGTGGGTCACGGTGGACGGCCGCGCCCGCTGCTACCTGGTCACCAAGACGCCCTTTCACGACCCGGGCGGCGGCATCGCCGCCGTCATCGGCATCTCGCGCGACATCACCGGGCGCAAGCGGGTGGAGGAGGACCTGCGCGACAGCGAGCGCCGGCTGAGCAACGCCGAGCGGCTGGCGCACGTGGGCTCGTGGGAGAACGACCTGGCCGCCGACCGCATCTTCTGGTCGGACGAGACGTACCGCATCCTGGGCCTGGTGCCCGGGAACACGCTGACGGTGGCCGAGTTCCGGGAGCACATCCACCCCGAGGACCGCGAGATCCAGGCGCACGCCACCCAGCGGGCCTTCGACGGCGAAGCGCGCTACGAGGCGCGCTACCGGGTGGTGCGGCCCAGCGGCGAGGTGCGGATCGTCCACAGCATCGGCGAGGTCGTGCGCGACGAGCACGGGCGGCCGCTGCGGGCCTTCGGGGCCGCGCAGGACATCACCGAGCGCGTCGCGCTCGAGGAGCAGTTCCTCCAGGCGCAGAAGATGGAGGCGGTGGGGCGGCTGGCCGGCGGGGTCGCGCACGACTTCAACAACCTGCTGACGGTCATCATCGGCAACACGAACCTCCTGCTGCTGGACCTCGCCCCCTCCGATCCGCGGCACTGCGAGCTGGCCGAGGTGCTGCAGGCCGCCGCCTCGGCCGAACGGCTCACCCGGCAGCTCCTGGCGTTCAGCCGCCGCGAGGTGGTCCAG
Source organism: Gemmatimonadota bacterium (assembly GCA_028287185.1). Lineage (GTDB taxonomy): Bacteria > Gemmatimonadota > Gemmatimonadetes > Longimicrobiales > Longimicrobiaceae > JAQBQD01. The sequence goes on from JAQBQD010000175.1 coordinate 14,432, forward strand.
CCGCGGCGGGTGGTGCTCGAGGACGCGCTGACCGCCGCCGAGGCACTGCTGCGGCGCCTGATCGGCGACGACGTGCTCCTCGTCATCCTCCCCGGCTCCCCGCCCTCCACGGTGCAGATCGACCCGGGGCAGCTCGAGCAGGTGGTCCTGAACCTGGCCGTGAACGCGCGCGACGCCATGCCCACGGGCGGCGAGCTCGCCATCGAGACGCACGCGGCCGAGGTGCACCCCGAGCAGGCCGCCGCCCACGGGCTTGCCGGCGGCGGGCGCTTCGCGGTGCTGTCGGTGCGCGACGGCGGGATGGGCATGGACGAAGGGACGCGCGCCCGCATCTTCGAGCCCTACTTCACCACCAAGGAGGTGGGAAAGGGCACGGGGCTCGGACTGTCGACGGTGTACGGGATCGTGAAGCGGAACGGCGGCTTCGTGACGGTGGAGAGCGAGCCGGGCAGGGGCACGACGATCGCCGTTCACCTGCCGCTCGCCGGCACGGCCGCGGAGCCGGCACCCGAGACGAGCGCGCCGGCGGAGCCGCCGAGGGGAAGCGAGACGGTCCTGCTCGTGGAGGACAACCCGCACGTGCGCAAGACGGTGTGCAGGCTCCTGAAGCGGACCGGCTACCGGGTCATCGAGGCCGCGGGCGCGGAGGCCGCGATCGCCGCGGCGGCATGCGCCGGCGAGCCCATCCACCTCCTCCTCACCGACGTCGTGATGCCGGGGATGAGCGGGCGCGAGCTGGCCGAGGTGCTGACGGCGTCGCGGCCCGGGCTGCGGGTGCTGTACACGTCCGGCTGCACCGACGCCGCGATCATGCGGCACGGCGTGCTGGAGCCGGGCATCTCGTTCCTCGCCAAGCCGTTCTCGCCCGATGCGCTCGCGCGGAAGGTCCGGGAGGTCCTCGATCGGCCGTCCGAGGCCTGACGGGCACACGCCACGGAAGGGGCCGCTCCCGGTGGAACGGCCCCCTTCGCGCTGCCGGGCGGACCTGCGTCCACCCGGCGTCGGCCCTGCTGCGTGCCGGGACCTACTCTTCCAGCGTGGAGATGTTCTCGGCGCGCGGGCCCTTGGGGTCCTGCACCAGGTCGAACTCCACGCGCTGGCCCTGCGCCAGCGACTTGAAGCCCGTTCCCTGGATCGCGGAGTGGTGGACGAAGACGTCCTTGCCACCGCTGTCGGGCTTGATGAAGCCGAAGCCCTTCTCGTCCATAAAGCGCTCAACCGTGCCGGTTTCGCGTGCCATTTCGTCCATCCCTCGATGCAGTGTTGATGCGGCCTTCCCTGTGCCGGCCCCCGATGCAAGGGCCGTGCTCTTGCGTCCGCGCCTCGTGCGCCGGCCGTAAATGACGCCCTCTCCCCAACTCCTCGTACCACCCCGCGTCCATCGAACGGCGTCCACTCCGAACGATCCAGGCTCCGAAAGCATGCGCTCTCGATCGACCTCCCCGGTCATCAGGTGATGCCGTCCCCTTCCCTCTCGCGTGCGCGCACCGGCGAGAGGGATCTCTCCCTCGGACGGAAACCCCCGGCTTCCTAAGCTTCCCTTCGACCGCATCGTAGAAGCGAATCGGTCAGGCGCCGCCGTGCGCCTCCCTCGATCCTCTTCCGCTGACCGTCGTTCGATCAGCAACGGACGCCCTCCGTTCGATCCGTCGAAACCCGCGTTTGCGCCTTACTCCGCCTTCCCCAGCGCCGCCGGGGGATTCGCGCGGCCCACCACGCCGGCGAGGGCGACGATGGTGAGCAGGTACGGGATCATGCTGACGAACTGCGAGGGGATGGCCTGCGTGCCCTGCATCTGGATCTGCAGCGTCTCGGCGCCGGCGAAGAGCAGGCAGGCGACGCCGGCGCGCAACGGGTTCCAGCGGCCGAAGATGATGGCGGCCAGGGCGATGTATCCGCGGCCCGCCGTCATCTGGTCGGTGAACTGGTGCTGGTCGAGCGCCAGGTACACGCCGCCCATGGCCGCCAGCGCACCGGACAGCGCGACCGCCACGTAGCGCACGCGGGCCACCGGAACGCCGAGCGAGTCCGCCGCCGCCGGGTGCTCGCCCACGGCGCGCAGGCGCAGGCCGAACGGCGTGCGGTACACGAGCCAGGCGACGGCGGGGATCACCAGCAGCCCCAGCGGGATCATGGGCCCCGCCCCCGCCAGCCACCCGGACAGGGGCCCTCCCCCCTCGAACCCCGCGATGCGCGGAGAGTTGGACGACGAGTCGAACGCCAGCCGCAGGAAGAAGCGCGTGAGGCCGATCACCAGCAGGTTGATGGCGATGCCCACCACCACCTGGTCGGCCCTGTAGCGGATCGTCGCGACCGCGTGCAGCAGCCCGAAGAGCAGCCCGCCCAGGATGCCGCAGAGCAGCCCCACCCAGGCGCTGCCGCTGTAGTAGTCGCCCACCGCCGCGCAGAACGCGCCCGACAGCATGAACCCTTCCAGCCCCAGCGACACGATGCCCGAGCGCTCGGCAAGCACGCCGCCGCCGGCCGCGAACAGGTAGGGCACGGCGATGCGCAGGACCTGCGCGAGAAGCGCGATCACGCTCATGCCTGGACCCTCCGCGCCGAGAGCAGCACCCGCCGCACCTCGGGCACCGAGACGGCGACGGCGAGGATGACGACGGCCTGGAACACCTCCACCATCTGCTTGGGCACCAGCGCGTGGATGGCCAGGCCGCCCTGCGACAGCGTGGCGAAGAGCAGCGCCGCCAGCACCACGCCCCCGGGATGGTTGCGGCCCACCAGCGCCACCGCGATCCCCAGGAAGCCCGCGCCGCCCGCGAAGCCTTCCTCGTAGTAGTGCTTGTAGCCCAGCACGTAGTTGATGCCCCCCACCCCCGCGATGGCGCCGGAGAGCATGAGCGCGCGGATCCACACCCCGCCCGCGCTCACGCCGCCGTACTCGGCCGCGTCCGGCTGCAGGCCCACGGCGCGCAGCTCGTAGCCGCGGCGCGTGCGGAACAGGTAGAAGCCCATGGCCACCGCCGCCAGCAGCGCCACCGCCAGCGTGGCGTTGGCGGCCGAGCCGTGGAAGGCCGCCGCCGCGTCGGACAGGCGCGGCACCGCGCCCGTGTGGATCTCCGGCGTGTGCAGCGTCTCGGGCACGTGCAGCTTGCTGGCGACGAACCAGTTGAGCAGCGCCAGCACCACGAAGTTGAGCATGATGGTGACGATCACCTCGTGCGCCCCGAACTTCGCCTTCAGCACGCCGGGCACCGCGCCCACCGCCCCGCCGCCCAGGGCCGCGGCGGCGATGCAGAGCGGCACGGCGAGAAGACCGGGCACCCCCGCCGGAAGCGCCAGGCCGACCAGGGCCGCCGCGCACCCGCCCGCGGCGAGCTGGCTCTCGGCGCCGATGTTGAACACCCCCGCGCGCAGGCCGATGGCGACGGCCAGGCCCGTGAAGGTGAGCGTCGTCGTCTTGTACAGCACCTGGCCCAGCCCGTAGGCGTTGCCCCAGGTGCCCTCCAGCAGCAGGCGGTACACGGCGGCCGGCGACTGCCCGAAGGCCAGGATCAGCAGGTCGCCGATCACCAGCGCGATGAGCAGGGCCACCACGGGCGGCAGCAGGGTCTCCTCCAGCGCGGCGCGCACGGCGCCGCGCGGGCGGGGTTCGCTCGCGGGGAGCGCGGTCGTGGTCATGCGTCGTTCCGGGGTTGGGCGCCGGTCATGTAGCGGCCGAGGACCTCCTCGGAGGCGGCGGCGCGGGGAAGGACGGCCACGAAGCGCCCGCCGTACATCACCGCGACGCGGTCGGCGAGGGCCAGCACCTCCTGGAGGTCGGCCGAGACCAGCAGCACGGCCTTGCCCGCCGCGCGCGCCTCGCGAAGCTGGCCGTGGATGAACTCGATGGCGCCCACGTCCACGCCGCGGGTGGGCTGCGCCGCCAGCAGCACGCGGAAGTCGCGCCCCATCTCGCGGGCGATCACGATCTTCTGCTGGTTGCCGCCGGAGAGCGCGCGGGCCGGCAGCGCCGCGCTGGGCGGGCGGATGTCGAACGCCGCCACCTTCTCGGCCGCGTTGCGCGCCACCGCCGCGCGGTCCATCACCCCGCGCCGGGCGAAGTGGTGCTGCTGGCCCAGGACCAGGTTGTCGGCCACGCTGTAGTCCAGGATCAGCCCGCGCCGGTGGCGGTCCTCGGGGATGTGCGACAGGCCGGCGTCCGCGCGCCGGCGCACGCTGGTGCCCCCCACGTCGCGCCCGTCGATGCGCACCACCCCGCCCACGGCCGCGCGCAGGCCGGCCAGCGCCTCCAGCAGCTCGGTCTGGCCGTTGCCCTCCACGCCGGCGATGCCCAGGATCTCGCCCGGCGCCACGTCGAAGCTCACCGAGTCCACCACCGTCACCCCGCGCGCGTCGCGCACGGTCAGGTCGCGCACCTGCAGCGCGCCCTCGCCGGCGGCCTTCACGGCGTCTGAGGTGAAGGACGGCAGGACCACGTCGCGGCCCACCATGGCGCGGGCGATCTCCGTGGGCGTGGTGTCGGCCGTCGCCAGCCGCTCCACCGTGCGCCCGTGCCGCATCACCGTGATGCGGTCGGAGATGGCCATCACCTCGTCCAGCTTGTGGGTGATGATCACGATGGTGGCGCCCTCGCCGCGCATGCGCCGCAGCACCGTCCACAGCTCCTCCACCTCGGGCGGCGAGAGCACCGCGGTGGGCTCGTCCAGCACCAGGATGCGGGCGCCCCGGTAGAGCGTCTTCAGGATCTCCACCCGCTGCGCCTCGCCCACGGACAGCTCGGCCACCGTGCGATCGGCGGGCACGCGCAGGCCGGATCGCTCGCTGAGCGCCCGCACCTCGTCCAGCGCGCGCCTTCCGTCCAGTTGCAGGCCGCGGCGGGGCTCGCTGCCCAGCACCACGTTCTCGGCCACGGTCAGCGTGGGCACCAGCATGAAGTGCTGGTGCACGATGCCGACGCCGGCGCGGATGGCGTCCTGCGTGCTCCACCCCGTCACGTCGCGCCCCAGCACCCGCACCGTGCCCGCGTCGGGTGCGAAGCCGCCGCCCAGCACCCGCATGAGGGTGCTCTTGCCGGCGCCGTTCTCGCCCACCAGCGCGTGGATCTCGCCCGCGCCCACGGACAGCGTGGCGCCGGCGTTGGCGGTGACGGGGCCGAACGTCTTCACGATCCCGTCCATCTCCACCGCGGGCGTGCCCGAAGCGGCGCCGCCGAGGGGGGCGGGGGTGGCGTTGCTCAGGTCGCTCATCGGGTGCTCGGAACCTTGATGCGGCCGGCGATGATCTCGCGCCGGAGCTGCTCCACGCGGGCGCGCACAGCGTCGGGGATCAGCGCGCGGTTGTGCTCGTCGTACACGTAGCCCACCCCGTCCTCGGCCAGCCCGAACGAGCGCACGCCGCCGGTGAAGTCGCCGTCCTTCACCCGCTTGATGGCGTCGAAGACGGCAGGGTCCACGCCCTTCACCATGCTGGTCATCACGTGCCCCGGCGCCTCGGCCCACTGGTCGGCGTCCACGCCGATGGCGTAGTGCCCCGTCTGGCGCGCGGCTTCGAACACGCCCAGGCCGGTGGAGCCGGAGGCGTGGAAGATGACGTGCACACCCGCCTGGTACTGGCTGAGGGCGATCTCCTTGCCCTTGCCCGGGTTGCGGAACGCCTCCGGGGTCACGCCCGCGTAGCCCACCAGCACCTCGCAGTCGGGGCAGACGTGCATCACGCCCGCCCGGTACCCCGCCTCGAACTTGTGGATGAGGGGGATGTCCATGCCGCCCACGAAGCCCACCTTCTTGCTCCCCCCCGCCAGCGCCGCGATGGCGCCCACCAGGAACGAGCCCTCCTCCTCGCGGAACTTCAGCGCGGAGAGGTTGCTGGGCGGCGGCACCACGTTGCCCGCGGCGTCCGTCTGCAGCGCGTAGTCCACGCCGGCGAAGTGCACCTTCGGGTACTCCCTGGCCAGCCCCGTGAGGTCGTCGGTGAAGATGAAGCCCACGCCCAGCACCAGGTCCGAGCCCTCGGCCGCCAGCAGGCGCAGGCCGGCCTCGCGGTCCGACCCTTCCCCCGGCTCGATGAAGCGCACCCGGGCGCCCAGGGTGCGGGCCGCGCGGGTGCCGCCCAGGTAGGCGCCGTCGTTGAACGACTTGTCGCCGCGGCCGCCCACGTCGAACACCACGCCCACGCTGGGGCCGGTGCCCGTCTCGGCCGCCGCGCCGCCGCGGTGCGCCAGCAGCAGCCCCAGGTGCGCGGCGAGCAGCACGCCCACCAGGATGAACAGCCGTTTCATCGGTTTCCGGTTGATCGTTCACGGGCGGAGCACCCGGCTGGACGCACGATGGCCCGCGGCGGCGCCGGGGCGCTCTGCTGGGGTCCCGTGGCGCGGTGGGGCCCATACGCGCGGGGCCTGCGGAATGGCCGCTTAACCTGCACCCCGCATGAGGAACCGTCAAGTGTCGGCGACGCCCCGGTCACGCCGCGGGAACGGCGCGCACGGCCCCGCTGGCCGGAACAGGCGTCGGCGTGCCGGGGCAGGCGCCCCGCGGGGGCAGGCGCAGCCAGGTGAGCAGGGGATGATGATCGGACCCGAAGCGGCTCGCGATCCGCCGGTTCGTGGGAACGCGCCCGGACGCATCGCGCACGAAGAAGTAGTCCAGGTGCGCGCCGGTGGTGTGCGTCGCCCCCGGCGTCTGCCGCGGCGACTGCGGGAAGGCGCGGCGCATGGCCCGCACTGCGCCCTCCCATCCCCCGAACCACGTGTTGAAGTCGCCGCCCACGAGATCGACGGCGAAGGGAGATGCGGTCGATCCGGTCGATCCGGGCGATCCGGTCGTGACGGTGGATGCGCCGGATTCGGAGGATTCGGCGCGCCCGAAGGACACGGCAGGCGCCGCCGATCCGACCGACCCGGTCGACGCGGATGCACTCCCAGCCTCGATGAGCATCGCCGGGTCGAACGAGGCACGGGAACCGGTCGCCAGCGCGCGCACCAGCCCCTTGGCCTGCCGGGTGCGGGCGGGGCCGAGTGAGGCGAGGATGCGCGACAGGCGGGACTGGTTGTCCAGGTGAGCGCTGGTGAGCCGCACCGCGGCGCGGCATCCATCCGCATCCGCCGCACCTCCGAACGTTGCGGACACCGTGACACGGCGCTGGTTCTCGAACGGCAGCTCCACCGCGCGGACGTCCGCCGGCGGAAGCGTGGACAGGATCGCGTTCCCCCGGTCCTCCGCCACACCCGCGCCGTTGCGCATCGACGGAACGTACGCCAGCGAAAGCCCCAGGCGCCGCGCGGCATCGACGATCTCCACCGTCTCGCCACCGGGCGCCGTCTCGTGGATGCGGTGTGCCGAGCGCGAGTCCGCGGGCGCGGTAGGGATGCGAAGCGTGTCTCGCCGCCACGCCTCCTGCACAAGCAGCACGAAGTCGCGCACGGGCACGCCGTCCGTCAGCCGCCCCGCCCGCAAGGAGTCCACGAACGCCGGCAGGTCCCCGCCGCCCACGTGCACGTTCCAGGTGACGACCGGGATCGAGTCACCGTCCATCCTATCCGTCGACGACGCCGAAGCGGCGGGCCGCGCCTGGACCACGGCCGGCCCCACCGCGGCGCACCAGCGGTCCAGCGCCGCCCGGTCCCCCGCGGACACCGTCCACGCGACGGCGGCCGCGTCGGGCGTTCCGTCCGCGCGGACCGCCGTGCGGCAGGAAGCGGCGGGCGACGGTCCCGCGGCCTCCATGCGGCTGCCCAGGCACGCCGCCGCCAACGCGCACACGCCGACCGCGCCCGCGGCCCGAAGGCGCCGGGGCCGAGCGGACGTGGGCGGAGCGAGGACGTGTGCAGGCAAGTCGCAGCGGATAAATGGTTTGGCGCGTTGTCGCCAGGAAGGCCGCGCGGTCGATTGGATGCAGGCCTCGGTACACCGCGGATGCCGCCGATGCTCCCCGGCTGCCGCGCACCGAAGACTCGGCGCTGGCGGCCACCATCGCCCACCGGTTGGAGACCCGGGGCTGCAACGACACATCCGCCCACCTTCGTGGGTTCGCTCCGCGCGGCGCGACGCTCCGGCGACGGCGGTTTGCCAGCGAGAGCGGAGGCGGTGATCCTCCCGTCACGAATGCCCGCGTCGCGCAAGCACCACGTGCAAGCGACGAGGAGCCCACCTCCGCGCGGGACCACCCTCCGCGGGGAGGCTGCGCGTGGTCGTTGCGGCGGGTCTATCCGCCCGGTCCGGTGGATTCAGGCGCCGGAGAAGATTCCCCGCCGCCGCGCCTTCACTCGATCTCGTCGATGCTCCGCGGCCAGTCCTCCTTCAGCAGCCGCGACATGGCGCGGTCGGCGAGCAGGCGGCCGCCGGTCTGGCAGCGGGGGCAGTAGTTCGTCTCGTTGTCGGCGTAGCGGATGCGCTGCACGGCCGTTCCGCACACCGGGCACGGCATCCCGAAGCGCCCGTGCACCGCCATCTCCGCGTGGAACGCCGTCACCTTCTCGGGAAATCCGGCGCCCGCCTCCGCGCGCAGCCGCTCCGTCCACTCCGCCAGCGTCGCCTTCACCGCGTCGAGCATCGTTGCGATCTGCCCGTCCGTCAGCTTCCGCGTCAACCTCAACGGGGACAGGCGGGCGCGGTGCAGGATCTCGTCGCTGTACGCGTTGCCGATGCCGCTGAACAGGCGGGGATCGGTCAGCGCGCGCTTCAGCGTGTGGCTCTCGGAACGCAGGCGTTCGGCGAAGGCGTTCAGGTCTGCATCCATCACCTCCAGCCCGCCGCGCTCGAACTGCGCCAGGCCCTCCTCCCCCGCCACGACATGGAGCATCGCGCGCCGCTTCGTCCCGGCTTCCGTCAGGTACAGCGCGCCGTCGGGGAAGGTGAAGCGCGCCAGCGCAAGCTTCCCGCCGATCGTCTTGCCCGGCGGCCGCCAGCGCAGGCGGCCGGCGATCATCAGGTGGATGACGATGAACCGCTCGCCCTCCAGCCCCATCACCAGCCGCTTGCCCATGCGCCGCAGCGAGATCACGCGCCGACCCTCCGCCTCCTTCAGCGGCGGCGTCACGGTTCGCAGCACGAACGGGTTCAGCACCTCGGCGCGCTCGATGGGCTTGCCCAGCGTGTAGGCGGACAGGCGCTCCAGGTACACCAGCACGTCGGGCAGCTCGGGCACGCGCGCCTCCCCCGTTCACGCTCGCGATTTCGGCCGATGGGCTCACCGCGCCCTGCCGCCACGGCCGAGCCCGTCGACGCATCCCACCGGGCGGAAACTATGGATCGTGGCGGAAAGCGACAGCTCCCGGCACGTTGAACGCCGCGGCTTCCCGCGGGCGGCGAGGCCTTCGCAGCCGCACGGCCGGCGCCTGCCACGCGGAGAATGCGAACCTGTAGATCTACGAGAGCAGGGCCGCGGAACCGACCCGCGGCCCTGCTCGCCGCCTTCATCGCCGCCGTCGGAACGCACCGGGTCGCCGGCGGCGCGGAGCGGGCCGTCAGGCGGGGGTTCCGCGGACGGCCCAGGCACGTGCGACGAGGTGGATGGAGCCGTCGGCGGCGACCGGAAGGGCCGCTCGGATCCGCTCGCGCAACGCGGTGCGGCACTCGTCGCTCAGGCTCACCGCGTAGCCCGGCGCCGGTCCCTGTCCGCCCAGGAATGGCCGCCAGTAGTCATCGAAGTCGCGGAACCGCGTCGGGACGTCGATCGGGAGGGTCTCCACGTCCCGAAGCCGCGCGTCGCGGAAGAGCGCCGCCAGCGCGTCGGGGTGGCAGATGGGAAACCGGGGCGCCTCGTCGAGCTCGGCTGCCCGAGGGTCGAGCGAGGCCGCCGCGTCCCAGAAGTACCGGATGAGCTCCATCCGCCCCGCATAGTCCCAAACGTACGCCGCCACGATCCCGCCGGGCCGCGCGACCCGGGCCAGCTCGGCGAGCGCGAGGTGCGGCCGCGCGACGAAGTTGAGCGCAAGGCCGGAGACGGCAACGTCGATGCTCCGCGGCGGCTGCGGAAGCGCCTGCGCGTCCGCGACGATGAACGCGGCCCGGCCATCGCGCACCCGCCTGCGTGCGAACCGCACGTACTCCAGCGAGGGATCGACCGCCTGAACCCGCGCAGGGCTGCCGGCCCCCATGATCGCCTCGGTGAGCGCGCCCGTGCCGCATCCCACGTCCAGCCATCGGGCGCCGGGCGGGGCCCCCAGCCAGGCCAGGAACTCGCGCGCGACCAGCCGGCTCCAGCGCCCGATGTACGGCTCGTACGCGTCCCCGCTGGCCCACACGTCCGCCGCGGCGCTCGGCATCCAGGTCTCCTGCACGGGAAAAAGCCGTCCGCGGGCGGTCGGGAGACGCTAGGATCGTAGCCTGCCCTCCTGGGACGCATCTGGAGGAACACTGCGCACCGGCATGGCCGGGCGCAAGCACGAATTCCCTGCCCGTGCGCCTCGGACCACCGCCCGCCCGTCCCGCCCCCGCCATTCTACCCCGCGCGCAGAGCCGTCGGGAATCGCTGCTAATGCGCGGCGGGTGGATTGGCGGCCGGAGGATTCGCCGCCGGTGGATTGGCGGCAGGGGGATTCGCCGCAGGCGCGTTCCCGGCGGGCGGATTCGCCGCGGGCGCGTTCCCCGCAGGAGCGGGAGCGGGTGCGGCTCCGGCCGGGCG